>JAFQCT010000013.1 GCA_017399405.1 Clostridia bacterium
CCGGTAGTTCAGTTGGTTAGAACGCTAGCCTGTCACGCTAGAGGTCGACGGTTCGAGCCCGTTCCGGGTCGCCATTTTTTGCCTCTGTAGCTCAGTTGGTAGAGCAGAGGACTGAAAATCCTCGTGTCATTGGTTCGATTCCGATCGGAGGCACCAATTTGTATGCGGATGTAGCTCATCTGGTAGAGCGCCACCTTGCCAAGGTGGAGGTAGCGAGTTCGAGCCTCGTCATCCGCTCCATAAAAAAACAGGACACAGAATTCTCCCAGTTTCTTGTGTCCTATTTTTATCAAATTTAATATGGTGGCATAGCCAAGTGGTAAGGCGTGGGTCTGCAAAACCCTGATTCATCGGTTCAAATCCGATTGCCACCTCCAAGAGAAAACCCATCCAAAAGGATGGGTTTTTCAAATTTTATCTATTGTAAAAGCGTATGCATATTACCAAAATTAACCATAAAACACATTGACATTTACCCAGCGTAGTGCTATCATCTATTTGGGGTTAATATAATCTGGTGGGGGAATAAAAATGAAAAAAATCTTAAAAACATCATTTGCCTTTATGCTTGTGTTTGCTATAATTACAAGCACATTAACTTGTTTTGCGATAGAACTTAATCAAGATGCTGTTAATGAGCATAGAGGACAGTTTGAAAATTATCTTCTTCTCGGTGATAGTGTTGCAAGTGGTTACCGTGATGTTATGTGTGATGAAGATGACGCTTACAACAAAACATATCAAGAAACAGTTTATTGCAGAGTTCCCGGTTCTTATGCTGATGTTCTTACAAAAGCGATTATTGAAGCTGATACAATGACTGCTTTTGCAGCACCTGGATATAGAACTGTAGAAATCCGTTATATGCTTGAAGACGATTTTGACGAAGCAGATGACTATATGTTCCATCCTGCACAGTTGAATACTGTTGGTGATGCAGGTAGTGAAGAATACCGTACAGCATATAAAAAGGCAGTTGCTGAAGCTGACCTTATTACTCTTGGCGTCGGTGGTAATGACTGGGGTGCATATCTTGGTTGGGTTGTTTCAGATATTTTTGAAAAAGAAAATGTAGCAGATGAATATACAGAACAGTTGCAGGGTATTGTTGAAGGTGGCACTATGGATGTTGAAACAATTAAAAGCCTTGTTGAAATTGTTCATCTTGCAGGGGCACTTCCTGAATTGGTTGCAACACTTCCGTCAGCACTTTCAGATGGCCTTAGCAATTTCTATAAAAACTGGGATATTATGATTCAAGATATTTATGACTTGAATCCTGATGTTACTCTTATGGTACTTGGTATGAGTGACAACAGCGTAAAAGGTAAATATTATGGCTATAATGGTGAAGAGGGCGAACCAATCAGTACTGATGCAGTAACTCAATCTGAAGTTGTAACAACTATTGTTGATTTTATTATGACAGTTGGTAATACACCAATGATTGAGGGTGCAGAAAAATTCGGCTACACTTATGTTGATACAGCCGGTACAACTTATGTTGAAAGTCACCCTGACGCAGACGGTCACATTTATATTGCAAACAAGATTATTGAAGCATTACCTTCTGTGAATTCTTCTGATGATGAAATCGCAGATACACCTAATAATGACACAGATGGTGAAGTTGTTGGTGGAGATAACAATGAAAATGCAAATCCACCTGCTCAGGATAGCGAAAATAATACAGAAAACGATAGCGTAAATAATAATGAAAAAAATCCTGACACGGATATTGATAAAACAGTAATTGTCGCTCCTGTTGTGGTGATTGCATTTGTTTCAATTACAATGATGATTATAATTTTCGCAAAACGAAAAAGAATTGAAGAATAATTTATAATGAAAAAGACTGATTTTGCACATGGCAAAGTCAGTCTTTTTATATATTCAAAACTTCCTTACAAAACTGCATCTTTTACAGAGTTCTTCGCAGGCATTTCTATTTGAAAATCCGTTATAAATGTTTTGTGCTTTTGGGGAGTTTATAATTTCTTCTAAATCTTTTTCAAAAATATTACCAAGATTTATTTCGCCGTTATTGTCAAGGCAACAGGGGACAACCGTGCCGTCGGCCAAAACGCCAATCTGGTCGCGAAGACCATAACAAAAAACTTTTTCGTTTATATCATTATTTTCAAGTGTAGGCCAGTCGAATTTATCCCCATATTGAATATAGATTTTTTCGCCGATTCGTGTACCGTTTCGCTCAACTACCCAAGGTTTTGGGAAATAATTTTCGAGGACATTCAATATTTCATTATTCAAACTATCTTTACCACCGTTGTTCCAAAGTCGCAGAACAACAATTTTTTCATTTTCGGCACTTTTTGCATACTCAAAACAATCATTTAAGTAGTTTTCAAAAGCGTTTTTGTTCTCATTCGCCTCGAATGAGTGGAGAGAAATCACAGTTTTGTAATGAGATTTCGATTTCAAAAGAATACCTTTATTTTTACTTAAAAGAGTGCCATTTGTTGTGATAATTACCTTAAAATTCATATCTTCGGCAATTCTCAAAAATGTTTCAAGGTTAGGGTGGCAAAGTGGCTCCCCAAGAAGATGAAAATAAATGTAATCAGTATAGTCCTTGATTTTTTCTAATACTGTTTTGAACTCTTGCACATTCATTCTTTTGGGACTTCTTTTAGTGCCTGGACAAAACGAGCATTTAAGGTTACAGATATTTGAAATTTCAACATATACTTTTGCAAATCTTTTCATTTTCTCACCAACTTTCTTTTGTGATTATACCATATTTCGTACAGATAATAAACAATTATTATTGAAAGATATTTTTATATATGATAAAATTATTTTGGTGATTTTATGAAACTTATAGTTTGTCTTGACGACAAAAACGGTATGCTTTTTAACAAGCGTAGGCAAAGTCGTGATAAGATTTTAATTGAGAATATGCTCGAACTCTGTAAAGGCGAAAAACTTTACACTAACGATTATTCTGCAACACTATTCCCTGAAAATTCGGTAGTAATCTGTGAAGATTTTGAAAGTATTGAGAATGGTTTTGTTTTTGCAGAAAACACTATTCCAAATGAAGAAAATATTGAAGAAATAATAGTATATAAATGGAATAGGGTGTACCCTGCAGACACTTATTTTAACATTTCTCTTGATGGCTGGAGTTTAGCCGAAACAGCAGATTTTATAGGCTCGTCCCACGAAAAAATCACAAGAGAAAGATATGTGAGGTAATTATGAAAAAGTATTTATCGCTGATTTCAATAATTCTTGTATCAATACTCATTTTAAGTGGTTGTGGCAAAGACCCTCAACTTTATTATGACGAGGGTGAATCGCAAATCGCCAATAGTCAGGCAGAAAGCACAACTCTTGCACAAAGCACAACAGTAACTCTTAAAGACATTCCCGCATTTTCGGGTAGTCCGTACATAGCAATCAATGACAATCAACCGTCATTCACAAGTGATGACTACACTACAAATGCATTTGAAAAATATGCAGAGCTTGATTATCTTGGCAGATGCGGAGTAACTTATGCGTGCGTTGGCGTTGAGATTATGCCAACAGAAGACCGAGGTAGTATCGGTCAGGTAAAGCCTACGGGTTGGGTAACTGCAAAATACGATTTTGTTGACGGTAAATATCTGTATAACAGATGTCATTTAATCGGATTTCAGTTGACGGGTGAAAATGCAAATACCCGTAATCTTATTACAGGCACCCGTTATATGAATACAGAGGGTATGTTGCCTTTTGAAAATATGATTGCCGACTATGTAAAAGAAACTGAAAATCATGTTTTATACCGCGTAACACCGATTTTTGATGGTAAAAATCTCGTTGCAAGTGGAGTGCAGATGGAGGCGTATTCCGTTGAAGATAATGGCGATGGAATCTGCTTTAATGTGTATTGCTATAATGTGCAACCGGGGGTTATAATTGACTACGCAACAGGTAAAAGTCAGTTAGATACTGAAACTACCACCAAGGCAGAAGATGATATAAACGCATCACAGTATGTGCTGAATACATCTTCAAAGAAAATCCACAAGCCAACTTGCTCAGGTGCTAAAAATATGAGTGAAAAGAATAAAAAGACCGTTAGTGGAACAGAAATAAAATCTTATATCAATGACGGTTATGAATATTGTGGTACTTGTTTTTAATTGAAAGGGGGCAAGGGTATGTCTTTTAATGAATTTGAAAAAGTATTTCTTGCAAGGTGTGAAGAATACGCAAAAAGTATAAGTGCGCTTGGCACAAAAACCACATCTGAAAAGAAAACAACCTTCTTTTCGATTAGTTTACCTACAATAAAAATTCAGTTTATTTACAGTAAAAAAAGAGGTGCTTTTGATTTACCAAGCACCATTTTTGCCCGTATTTATCTTAATAAAAATACAAACCATTTTTATCATATTCCTGAACTTCTTGCCTTTTTAGGTATTGACGATTACAGAGCTTGTTACTTCCCTTATATTGAGTCAGAAGAACGAATGAATTGCTGTTTTGACGCACTTACAAAGGTGATTGACTCTCATATCGGAGATTTTGAAAAGATTGTAACAACTTTTCGTCACGAAGAAATGCGCCGTTATCAGTTTGAAAGTATAAAAGGTATATATTCTCTTAAAGAGGAAGATTACAACGAAACTGATATGTATGTAATGATGATTGAAATGGGCGAAACAATGACTTTTCTTCAGCGAATGACAACGCTTGATGCCTATTATAATCTGTGTTGTGGTAATCGTGAAGACGCCATTAAAAAGTATGAAAAATTACAGTCTAAAAATCTGTTGTTTGATTACGAAAAACGATTGTTAGAATATATTAAAAAGCCTGAAAATGCAGATTTTAGGCCAATTACTGACGAATGTTTTTCATACAGAGAAGCAAAACCGTACATTCTCAACAGTAATGTGTTTTCATTCAAATCTCTTGTCTTTTCGTTAGGTGTAACTCTTCCTATTTTCTTGATTTCTACATTTATAGTTGAAAAGATTTTGTCAGCAGGTGCAGTTGCTCATTATGGTGCACCTTGGTGGGTAACCTTGCTTTTTGCAGTAGTTTCTGCACTTGCCGTTACAATAGGTTTTGCTGATAATATCAACAATGTTGTAGGTGACAAAAAAGCCAAAGATAGAGTGCGTTACAGTAAAATTCTTGAGTCCAAGCTTTCAAAAGACATTGGCGAAGTAATTTTTAGAAGCTTTTCTGCAATTTCACTTGTATTTGTTTTAATACTTTCATTATTTACAACAAGTGTTTATGATACATATATCAAAACTCCAAATGATAATAATCCGTTCACATCAATTCAAATTAAATATGAAGATATTGAAAAAATCTATTATATGGATGCTCGTTATAATGTGTATGGTGACCGTATTGACAGACCATCTTATGTGCTTATATTCAAAGATGGCACAATGTTTGATTTGGATATGGTCAATACAGCAGAAGAAACTGAAAAAGATATTTTGCCATTATTAGAAAAGTATGATTTAGAAATTATAAAAGTTGATAATCATAAAGAAATATCCGGTTATGACGAGTATTACGAAGAATATTATGAATAATTAAGGAGATTATTATGCCATATTTGTTTACACATTTCAAAGAGAAAATCACACCTGACGGTGAACAGGTCTATTTTGGAATAAGCCGAGATGGACTCAATTGGGAAAAGGTTAATGACGGAAATCTCGTGTTAACTGCAAAACTTGGCGAAAAAGGTTGTCGTGACATTGAAATCGTAAGACTTCATACAGGTGGGTTTGTAATTCTCACAACTGACCTTTGTGTTGCTAATCGTTATGATGAAAACTTTAACCTTGACTGGTCAAATATTAATCGTACAGGTAGTAAGTGCCTTCGTATGTGGAAAACTGACGATTTAGTACATTTCAGTGAAGAAAAGTTAGTACATTTCGGTCGTGACGATTTTGGTTGTATGTGGGCACCTGAAGTGTATTTTGAAGAAGAAACAGGGGAGTATTTAATCCATTGGGGCTCAACTGTGGCAGAAGATGACTACAAGCATATGTCAATTTACTGTTCAGTTACAAAGGATTTTGAAACATTCTCTGAGCCTAAACTTTTCTTCACAAAAGACAACGAAATTCTCGATACACACATTCGCAAAATTGACGGAGTGTATCATATGTTCTATAAAAACGCACACAATCCGTCAATGAATATGCACGCAACATCGACTAATCTTTACGGACCTTATAAGCACGACAAGGCTTTTGAAGATTATATGAGCACTATTGAAAAACCTGGCTCATATGAAGCGGGAACGAGTTTCACTTTACCTGACGGCAGATGGTGTGTACTTTTCGATTTCTTCGGTTGCGAAAAAGAAAAAATGGGATATGTGCCGTTTATTTCTTCAAAGCCTGGTGATATGAATTTTACCCGTTGCCCTGATTTGTTCAACTTCCCATATGGCTATAAACACGGTGGAGTTGTTGAAATCACAGAAGAAGAATATGAAAGACTTTTGAATGCAGAATTCTGAATGCAGAATGCAGAATTGTAGGGTGGTTTTTTTCGTATTTTGCACTCAAATAGACTAAAAATTATTAAAAAAGACGCTGAATTAAAATCAGCGTCTTTATATTTATTCTTCAGTTTTTTCTGTATCCTCTTTAACTTCTTCTATTGTTTCTTCGGATTGTTGTTCTTCAATTTCTTCAACCGTTTCTTCAACAACCTCTTCTGTTGGGGTTATTACTTCATCAATTGACTCAACTACTACTGACTGATTCATTTCTTCTTGGTGCTTTTCAGCCTTTTCGTTAAGCCACGCGATAATATCTGCATAAACTTCTTCGCGGTTAATCTCGTTAAGTATTTCGTGACGAGCACCCTCGTAAAGTTTCATAGTCACATTTTTGTGGCCTGTCTTTTTAAGCATTTTGTAAACTTCATTTACGCCCTTGCTGTAATCACCAACAGGGTCCATAGTGCCTGAAATCAAATAGATAGGCATACTTAAAGGAACGGTGTTATACCAACGCTTTGAAGATACTTGTTTAAGAGTAGTAAAAAGTGCCTTCATACCGCTAACGGTGTATGTATATCCGCAAAGTTCGTCAGCATTGAACTTGTCAACTTCTTCTTCGTCACGACTTGCCCAGTCATTTTCAGTACGCTTTTGAGTTTTACGGTTATACGCACCAAATGCGATTGCGTCAAGTACTTCGGAACGGTGCATAGGTCCGTTTTGCTTGATAAGAGCATTTGCAAGTGAAATGCCAATACCTAATGCAGGGTTTTCACCACTTGTACCGCTGTAAATAACACCGTCAAGTAAATAACCGTATTTTGCGGTGTATTTGCGGGCAATAAGTGAGCCCATACCGTGACCAAGCATAAAGAATGGTAAGTCGGGATATTCACTCTTGATAATGTCAGTTAAAGATTTCAAATCTTCAACAAAATGTTCTTCACCCTCGGTTTCACCGAAAAAGCCAAGCATTTCTTTGTCAGTAATTGACGAACCGTGACCAATATGGTCACTTACAAATACCGCGTAACCTGCTTTGCAGAGTTCAAGTGCAAATCGGGCATAACGGTTTGAGTATTCAGCCATACCGTGTGAAATCTGAACAACACCTTTAATTGAGCCATAGTCAATTGGTGCAGCACTTTGAGCGTATATGTCACATAATCCCGAATGTGATGGGAAAGTATATTCTTTAGTAAGGAATTCCAAAAATATCACCTAACCTTTTAACTTGTAGTATTTTACCATATATTGAGTAAAAAATCAAATCGGACATATAATCAAAATTCAAAGCATTGAAAATCAAAGCAAATTATGTTATAATCACAACATACGGGGCATTAGCGCAGTTGGGAGCGCATCACACTGGCAGTGTGGGGGTCAGGGGTTCAAGTCCCCTATGCTCCACCAGAAAAAGAGTTTGTGTTTTTACACAGACTCTTTTTCAATTTACAATACTCAACATTCTGTGCAAAATATGTTCAAAAAATATTAACATTTGATTTATTAAATATTCATTTTTTTGGATAATAATGTATAATAAAGATATAAAATAGGTAAAGGATTTGGTATTATGAAAAAGATTTTGGCGTGCGTGCTTGTTATGGTGCTTATGTTTACAGGGTGTAGTCTTGTAAATGAGCAGAAAATTGAGGGTACTCAAATTAAATTGTCCGATAAAAAGATTACCGTAGATGGTAAAGCGGTGACAAATGATACTACACAAGCAGTATATACTGCAAATGACATTGTCTTTTACCTTGCAGGGCAAGATTTCACTTATGGTGAGGGTACAAAAGAAGATGAACACGAACAAGCCGAGGCTGATGCCCATACAGTTGTGCATATTACAAAGCCGGGCAGATATGTGCTTAGCGGTGAACTTTCAAAAGGGCAAATAGCAGTTGACCTTGGTGAAGATGCAGAAGAAAACCCCGAAGCAGTAGTAACTTTAATCCTTAATGGTGTTGACATTACTTGCTCAGTTGCCCCTGCGGTGATTTTTTATAATGTTTATGAGTGCGGAGTTGCTGATGAAGAAACTGCAACAAAGGATGTTGACACAAGTAAAGCGGGTGCTAATGTAATTGTTGCAGATGGCACAGAAAATAACATCAATGGCTCTTATGTTGCAAAGATTTATAAATCAATTGAGCTTAACGAAGATGGTACAGAAGTTGTAGACAGTAAGAAACTTCACAAATATGATGCAGCTTTCTATTCAAAGAAAACAATGAATATTGACGGTGGCGAAAAAGGCGATGGCGTTCTTAATATCAAGGCTGAAAATGAGGGCCTTGACAGCGAACTTCACTTGACCGTAAATGGTGGTAATATCAATATCACATCGGGTAATGATGGCATCAATACAAATGAGGATAATGTATCGGTAACAACTGTAAATGGCGGTATTTTGAATATTATTTGTAATGGCTCAACAGGTGAGGGTGA
Source organism: Clostridia bacterium (assembly GCA_017399405.1). Taxonomy (GTDB): domain Bacteria; phylum Bacillota; class Clostridia; order Oscillospirales; family Acutalibacteraceae; genus Fimenecus. The sequence goes on from JAFQCT010000013.1 coordinate 8,957, forward strand.
TGGTATTGACTCTAACGGTTGGCTTGTAATTAACGGCGGTACTGTGATTTCACAGGCTTGTGCAACAAGTGGTGACGCAGGCATTGACTCTGATTTAGGTATTTATATCAATGGCGGTAGCGTGATTGCATCAGGTAATATGCTTGACAGAATTGCAGGCGGAGAACAGACTTATGCAGTGTTCAATTTTGCAAGTCGTCAGGTTGGTGACAGCACATATACTCTTAAAGATGCAGAGAATAAGGTTGTAGGTGAATATGCTCCAACCAACGATTTCACATATCTTTTAGTCGCAGGTGACGAACTTGTTGCAGGTGATTACACATTCTGGCAAGGAGATACTCAACTTTCAGCATCGTCAGCGAATATGGGCGATATGAATAAGGGCGAAATTCCCGAAGGTCAGACAAATGCAGACGGAACACCGCCTGAACTTCCCGAAGGTATGGAAAATATGCAAAGACCGCAAAAAGACGAGAATATGACAAGACCTGAGGGGGAAGTGCCACAGATGCCAAACGGTGAATTGCCCGAAGATATGGAAAATATGACACCACCTAACAATATGGGTGGCGGAATGGGTATGATGGGCGGATTTATGGCAAATGGTGAAACCTCAACAACATTTACAATAGTCGATGGTGGAAACCAATTCAGTAATGTAAGCCCAATCGCCACAACCGTGACAGAATAAGATAAGGTTGATAAAATTGATTTGCCAAACAAAAACTCCCCGTAGTGTGTGCTACGAGGAGTTTTGTTATATGTGTTTATTCTGTAACTTCAACTTTTGCTCTACGCTCTGCTAAATCTTTTTCAACCTGTGCTTTTTGTTCAGGTGTGTATTTAATGAACAGAAGTGGGATTATGTAAAGCACTGCTGCTATTGCAGGAGTAAGCATTGTAAGTGGCCAAATCCAATTTTCAAAACTTTCAGTCTGTGTGCCAAGATAAACTGCACCCTCAACATCTTCAACTGCAACATAACCGAGAACGCTAAGTGAAAGTGTAGCAAGAGCGCCTGTAATACCGCTTGAAATCTTTGTAAAGAAAGTCTGCATTGCAAAGGTAACACCCTCTGTACGCTTTCCTGTTTTCCATTCCATATAGTCAACACTGTCACAGAAAAGTGAAGTTTGTGCAATACTTGCTGCACCTGATGGGATTGAACAGATAGCCATAATTATCATACCGATGAGAATGTTGTTACCTTCAAATCCAATAATCCATGCAAGCACTTTGCCGACGATTGTACAAATCTGAATAAAGATAAGAAGATTTCTGTAACCACCGAATTTAACTTTAAGCTTGTCAGCAAAAATCATACCTAAAAAGCTTGGTGCATAGGTGATTGCGCCATAAACTGTTGTAAGGGTTAAGGGCCCAAGTACGATTCCTGCAACTGAAATTTCAGGCATTTTGTACTTGAAGAAGTATGTAACAAGTGAGTTGCCGAATGCCAATGCACCGAAAAGATTTGAAAGGGTAATAAGCATAAGCATCTTATTCTGGAAAAGAAGTTTGAAACATTCAAGAATTGATGTCTGTTGTTGTTCAGGTGCTGCTAAACGGACTCTTTCTTGTGCCTTGTAGCATTTTGCACTGACTAACGCACCACCAAGACCAAAAATTGCTGCGAATAAAACGGTCATAAGGGCAAGTGAGTTGCCTGATTGTTTTGCAACAATTTCCATAATCATAGGAACAACCGCACTGAATACACCATAGAAAACAGAGCCTACTGTACGAGCCATCTGAACAAATCTGTCGCGTTCATTTGAGTCAGGTGTAACAACTGCAGTCATACCCCAGATTGCAACATCTTGCATAGTGTAACTTATGTCCCAACAAAGATACATAATTACAAAGTACCCCATACGAAGCCACAAAAGTTCTTCAGCAGTTGAGAATACTACGAAAATAAGTACCGTGAAAACACCAACGGGTACAGGTGTGTATTTAAGAAGTGGACGAAGTTTTTCGCCATTCTTAAAACGGTGACGGTCAACGATTGAGCCGACAATCGGGTCATTAACACCGTCCCACACTTTCATTGCAATAAGAAGTATTGCAACATAATGTGCAGGGAATTGGGCGATATCTGTCAAGAAATATTGAAAGAAAGATGCACCAATAAAGCAGTAAACAACATTTTGCCCCGCAAGACCTGTCATAAAACTGCGTTTTTCTTTTTTACTTATGTAGTTCATAACAACATCCTTTCATTGATAGTTGTATTTCAATGATTTAATTATACACGAAGATAATGTGTTTTTATATAGGTAAAAGTCATAAAAAAATAATAAGAAATTTGACATATAAAAAGCCGATAGTGTATAATAGTTTCATACTTTAGAAAGAAAAGGTAACTTTATGGGTTGGAAAGCAGAATACAATAAAAAACTTGTATCCGCAAGAACTGCAATAAGCCACATAAAAGACGGTGACAAAGTGGTGATGTCTTTTGGTTGTGGTGAGCCAAGGGCTATTGTTCGTGCTATGCGTGAGAATTATAAAGATTTTCACAATGTTCAGGTAATCAATATGCTTTTGCTTGGTGAAACTCCTTGGGTTGATGAAGAAGTAAAAGGGCATTTTTCGTATAACTCATTTTTCGCATCGGGAACTAACCGCAAGGCAATTTCTGATGGCGTTGCAGATTTCACAACTTGCTATCTTTCAGAAGCACCAATGGTATTGCGTGATATTGTAAAACCACGAGTTACTGTAATGAGTGTTACTCCGCCTGATAGTGAGGGTTATGTTTCTCTCGGTACAAACTGTGACTATATTGAAACTACACTTTCTCATTGTGAAGTGAAAATTGCACAGGTCAACAAAAATGTGCCATACACTTATGGTAAAACCCGAAAGCATATAACAGAGTTCAATTACTTTGTTGAATTTGATGAGGAGTTGCCTGAAGTTCCTGCACCTCCAATTACAGAGGTTGAAATGCAAATCGGTAAAAACTGTGCATCACTAATAAATGACGGTGATTGTATTCAACTTGGTATTGGCGGTATTCCAAACGCAATCTGTGAAGAATTAAAGCATAAAAAAGATTTGGGACTTCATTCTGAAATGGTTGGTGACGGTGTTGTTGATTTAATCAAAAGTGGTGTAATCAATAACTCTAAAAAGAATTTTAATAATGGCAAAACAATTCTTGGTTTTGGCTTTGGAACAAAGAAACTTTTTGATTTCTTAAATGGCAATAAAGATATTGAAATGACACCTATGGATTATGTGAACAATCCGCTAATTATTGCACAGAATGACAATCTTGTTTCAGTTAATTCTTGTATTGAAATTGACCTTATGGGACAAGTTGTGTCAGATACAATTGGTGAATATCAGTTTTCAGGTATAGGCGGACAAGTAGACTTTGTCCGTGGTGCTACAATGAGTAAGGGCGGTCGTTCAATTATGGCAATGCCTTCATCTGCAAAAGGTGGTACAATTTCAAAAATCGTACCTAAAATTACTGATTATTCCGCAGTTGCAACTACAAGAAATGATGTAAATTATGTGGTAACTGAGTATGGAATTGCTCAACTTAAAGGCAAAACAATGAAGGAGCGAGCAAGAGCACTTATAAATATTGCACATCCTAATTTCCGTGAGGATTTGGCAAAAGAATATGAAAAAAGATTTAATGAAAAGTTTTAGAGATAGGTGATTTGTATGGGGAAAATCAAGAGTTTAATTGGTAATATAAAACAATATTGGAACACTCCTGCCGAGGGTAATTATGTTCCATATAAAGAAATTGCGAATCTTGGTGTGGCTGGTTTTGGTATTCACTGGGCTTCAACGCTTGCAAATGCCATAGGTCTTAGTGCTTCTAACTTTATTGTAGGTGCAAGTATCGGACTTCAACCTGTGCACTTACAGGTAATGCTTATTCTTGCAAATATTGTCGGTATTCCAATCGGCGTTTTCAGAGGCTGGTTTTTCGATAACCATAAAATGCCTGGTGGTAAGTTTATTCCGATTCTTCTAAAAACACCAATTCCGATTGCAATCATCTCTACACTGTTTGTGTGGTTGCCTTATGAACAAATGGACTATTGGACAAAAGTAGTTGTTGTCTGGATTGTTTTTATGATTCTTTCTGTGTTTCTTGGTTTCTATAACGAGGCGTTTACATTCTATAAACAAGTTATAACACCAAATGCACAAGAAAGAGCAAATGTTTCCAGTGTTTCACAGATTCTTTATTCTTTTGCGCCAACAGTTACTTCTTTTGTTGTGCCTACAATTGCAGGGCTTACCTGGGGTATGGACAATATCTGGACTTATCGTGTGGTATATCCCGGATTTACTATAGTTGGTCTTATTGTTCTTTTTATTTTCACACCAAAACTTAAAGAAAGAATTATTGTTGCAAAGCGTCCTGTTGAATATGTTAATCTTATGGACTCTCTTCGCGAGGTTGCAAAGAATAAATATTTCTGGATTATCAATTTAGGCTCTTGGGTTGGTTTCCTTGAAGGCTCAAGTGCTGTTCTTGTAAACTGGACATTCAACTATTCTGATGATGGTGCTCATAAAGTGTATATGGGCCTTGCAACAACACTTATTTCAAATGCGGCACTCTGGGCTATGATGTTAGCACCGTTTGCAATTAAACTTATGGGTAAGAGAAATCTTCTCATTGTGCATAACACTATAAATGTTGTGCTTTATGCAATTTTATTGTTGGTTTATAAAAATGTTCTTTTAATGTGCATTGTGGTTTATCTCAACACATTTGTAAATACATTCTCAAATGTTTACACTCCGAATATCAATGCGGATATGCGAGATTATCACCAGTGGAAAACAGGTGTCCGTGTAGATGGCTTGTTCACACCGCTTACGCTTATCGGTACAATTTTAGGCTTCTTTACAGGACTTGTTGTTCCTGCAATTTATGAACAAATGGGTCTTAAAGACGACTATTCTGTACTTTATAATGACGAAATGCGAAACAATCTATTTACAGTGCTTATAATCTGTTCAATAGTAGGCTCAATAATGAACCTTATTCCATATCTTTTCTACGATTTGACTGAGAAAAAACACCGCGGTTATGTAAATGTGCTTAAAATTCGCGCTATGTTTGAAGATTACGGAAACGACGAACTTGACAACGCACAACTTATTGATGCTATGAACATTATTAAGGGTGCAAGGGCAGGTTTACAAAAGAAAATCGTTGATAAGTCTTTAAGCAAAGCAGAAATCAAAGAAATCAAAAAGCACAATGAATTTGTTGAAAGCTTACCTATTGTGAGAGAAGAATTAGAAAAGTTCAATACTGAAAGATATAAAGTACAACTTGAAACTGCAAAAGCAACTGCAAGCAAAGGTGAGGTTTATCTTTATTCTGACTGGACATTAGACCGCAGTCGTGCAAAAGCGTTGCCAAAAGCTACAAAAGAGCAGAAAGAAATACGAGCTGATGCAATCAAACTTTCTCGCGAGAAAAAACGTTCTTACAAGCTTCTTATGAAATATGGAGAAGAAAATCTTATACTTCCTGATGAAAAACATGCTGAAGAAATTAAAAATCGCGAATATAACACAGAAAAAGAGCGCCGAGAAATTAAAAAAGAACTTAAAGCATACACAAAAGGTGTGTCAGTTTACCGCAGAATTACAAAGCCGTATTATGATGCGAAAAATCTCATAATTCAGGCAGAAAATTACAGCCATCTTGACGAAATTGAAAGAATATACGAGTCTGTTGTTGCTGATGCGTAGGTGATAATATGAAAAATCTTAAAAAAATAATAGCACTTTCGCTTTCGGTTATCCTTTTGTGTTTATGCGGTTGTATGGGTGAGAAGGAGTATGCCCTCACAAATGAAAATGCATCAGAAAATGCCAAAAAGCTGTACGCATATATTTGCGAAACCTATGAAAATGCAATAATTTCAGGTCAGCAGGAGTCAACTTGGGCTGATGGTGAGCAGTATGAGTTCGAATACATTTATGAGCATACGGGGAAGTATCCTGCAATCCGCGGACTTGACTATATGAATGACGATTTTGAGGGTGTAAACCGCCGAGCAATCGAATGGTATGAAAAAGGCGGAATAGTTTCAATTTGTTGGCACTGTGGCTCTGATTTCAGTGGTAGCTGGGATGAATGTAAAGAAACCGACATTAAGGATTGGGACAAAGCCTTGACTGAAGGCACAGAAGAATACAACACGCTTATTGAGGGTATGGATAAAGGTGCAAAAGCCTTGAAAGAGCTACAAGAAAAGGGTATTCCTGTTTTGTGGCGACCGTTTCACGAGCTTGACGGTGACTGGTTCTGGTGGGGCAGAGGCGGTGCAGAAAATTTCAAAAAGCTTTGGATTTTAATGTATGACCGATACACAAATTATTGGGGACTTGATAATCTTATCTGGGTGCTGGGCTTTTCTCACAAAAACGAGATGTATAAAGACTTTTATCCCGGTGCTGAATACGTTGATATAGCTGGGGCAGACTCCTATGAGGTTGGTGCTCACGGTGACCTTTATAAAGCGGTGAAAAAGACGGTAAAAAGTGAAAAGCCTGTTTGCTTCCACGAGTGCGGAACAATCCCCACAGTTGAAGAAATTAAAAAGGATAAGGCGAATTGGGTATGGTTTTTAGCTTGGCATACAGAGTATTTGGTTGACAACAACACAGCCGAAAATCTTAAAGAAATTTATAATGACGACTACGTAATCACCCTTGACGAGCTACCTGACCTTAAAAACTCATAAAAATATAGAATTTAATGGTATTTTGTATTGATAAACTCTTTACAAAGTACCATTTTTTTATTACAATATAATGGTATATTTATATATAGTGGGGTATTCTCACAGTAAGAAAGGATGAATGAAATGACAACAGCACAGTTTTTAATTATCGGCACAATAATTGTTTATTTGCTTGGGATGGTTTTAATAGGTGCATCATTCTCAAAGAAAAACAAAAATACAGATGATTTTTATCTTGGTGGCAGAAAATTAGGACCACTTGTTACTGCAATGAGTGCAGAAGCATCAGATATGAGTAGCTGGTTGCTTATGGGACTTCCTGGTGTTGCTCTCGTTTACGGTCTTGCAGAAGCAAGCTGGACTGCAATTGGTCTTGGTATTGGCACTTGGGTTAACTGGTTTATTGTTTCAAAAAGAATAAGAAACTACACTCAGTTAATTGATGCAGTTACAATTCCTGAATTTTTCTCAAAAAGATTTGGCGATAAGAAAAATCTTCTTTCATTGATTGCAGGTCTTGTAATTCTTGTATTCTTCGTACCTTACACAGCGTCAGGTTTTAACGCTTGTGGTACACTTTTCGCAAGCCTTTTTGGTGTTGATTACTTTACAGCGATGGTAATAAGTGCAATTGTTATTGTGCTTTACACAACTCTTGGCGGTTTCCTTGCGGCATCAACAACCGACCTTATTCAGTCGATTGTTATGACAATTGCGCTTGTAGTAGTTGTTGGCTTTGGTATTAACTATGCAGGGGGCTGGGATAGTGTTGTTGCAAATGCAAATTCAATGCCTGGTTTCCTTGAATTATTCAATACATATGACCCTGCCACAAATGCAAGTAAGCCATATAACGCATTGACAATTGCATCATTACTTGCATGGGGTCTTGGTTATTTTGGTATGCCACACATTCTTCTTAGATTTATGGCTATTGGCGATAAAAATAAGTTAAAGACTTCTCGAAGAATTGCAACTGTATGGGTATTTATCTCAATGGCTATTGCAATTTTGATTGGTGTTATTGGCTCAGCAGTTGTTAAAAATGGTGCAGTTGCTCTTGATAATGCAAATTCACAGAGAATTATTATTGAAATTGCAAAACTTATTTCAGGTAATGGTGCAATTTTTGCAATTCTTGCTGGTGTAATTCTTGCAGGTATTCTCGCTGCAACAATGTCAACATCTGACTCACAGCTTCTTGCTGCTGCATCAGCGGTTTCACAGAATATCGTTAAAGAATTCTTTGGCAAAACTCTTTCACAGAAAGCATCAATGCTTGTTGCTCGTATAACAGTAGTTGTTATTGCTGTTGTTGGTGTTATCTGGGCAAAAGATGAAGGCTCAGTTTTTGAAATTGTTTCATTTGCTTGGGCAGGTTTCGGTGCTGCATTCGGACCGGTTGTGTTGTTTGCACTTTTCTGGAAACGCACAAATAAATGGGGTGCACTTGCAGGCATGATTGTTGGTGGCGTTATGATTTTTGTATGGAAATATGTAATTGCACCACTTGGTGGAGTATTCGCAATTTACGAACTTCTTCCTGCATTCATTCTTGCATCAATTTCAATTGTATTGGTTTCACTTATTACAGAAGAACCTGAAAAAGAGGTTCAGGATACATTTGAAAAGGCAAAACAGGGGCTTGCAGAATAACTTAAGAAAAAATTAATCAAAATATATAAAAGGACTGAAAATCATTTATGATTAACACAGAAAAAACACTTGATAAACTTGTGGCTCTCAGTAAGGGCAGAGGTTTTGTATATGCAGGTAGCGAAATTTATGGCGGACTTGCAAATACTTGGGACTATGGTCCACTTGGTGTTGAACTTAAAGAAAACATCAAAAAGGCTTGGAGAAAGAAATTTATTCAAGAAAACAAATACAATGTAGGTCTTGACAGTGCAATTCTTATGAACCCACAAACTTGGGTGGCATCAGGTCACCTTGGCGGTTTCTCTGACCCACTTATGGACTGCTGTCAGTGTAAAACAAGACACAGAGCAGACAATCTTATTGAAAACTTTGACGGTACAAATGTAGCAGGTTGGTCAAATGAAGAAATGGCAAACTACATTAAAGAACACGCTATTCCTTGCCCTGACTGTGGTGCTCACAACTTTACAGATATTCGTCAATTCAACCTTATGTTCAAAACATTCCAAGGTGTTACTGAAGATTCAACTGCTGAAATTTATCTTCGTCCTGAAACTGCACAGGGTATTTTTGTAAACTTCCAGAATGTTCAAAGAACAACAAGAAAGAAACTTCCATTTGGTGTTGCACAGATTGGTAAATCTTTCCGTAACGAAATTACTCCCGGTAAGTTTATTTTCCGTGTTCGTGAATTTGAGCAGATGGAACTTGAATTCTTCTGCAAACCTGGTACTGACCTTGAATGGTTTGAATATTGGCGTGGTTTCTGCCGTGATTGGCTCTATTCACTTGGTATGAAACCTGAAAATCTTCGTCTTCGTGACCACGACCCTGAAGAACTTTGCTTCTATTCAAAGGCTACAACAGACTTTGAATACTTGTTCCCATTTGGTTGGGGCGAACTTTGGGGTATTGCTGACAGAACTGACTACGACTTAACTCAGCACAGCAATACAAGTGGTAAAAACCTTGAATATATTGACCAAGTTACAAACGAAAGATATATCCCTTATGTTATTGAGCCATCTTTGGGCGTTGAGCGTCTTTTCTTGGCACTCTTAACTGAGGCTTATGACGAAGAAGTGGTAGATGCTGAAAAGAACGACACTCGTGTTGTTATGCACTTCCATCCGGCACTTGCTCCTGTTAAGGCTGCAGTTCTTCCTCTTTCAAAGAAACTTGGCGACAAGGCTGACGAAATCTATGAAATGCTTTCAAAGTATTTCAATGTAGAATATGACGATGCAGGTTCAATCGGTAAGCGTTACCGCAGACAAGACGAAATCGGTACACCATTCTGCATCACAGTTGACTTCCAAACTGTTGGTGACGAAACTACTGAGGCAGATAACTGTGTAACTGTTCGTGACCGCGACACTATGGAACAGGTAAGAATGCCAATCGACCAATTGGTTGAATACATCAACAAAAAATTGGAGTTCTGATATGAAAAAACTTCTGCTTATTATCAATCCTATTGCAGGTAAAAAACGCGGTATTGACTTTCTTCCCGAAATCGTTAATAGATTTCAGGATGTGGGTTATCAGGTTGAAATACGATATACTGAAATCGACAAAAATGCAACTGTTGTAACCCTCAACAATGGTGAAGATAAAGATTTAATTGTATGCTGCGGTGGTGATGGTACTCTTAAAGAGACCATCTGTGGTGTTATGACACTTGAAAGTAACGCTAAAATCGGTTATATTCCTATGGGTACAACAAACGATTTTGCACATTCTTTGCATATTCCTACAAATCCACTTGAAGCGGTTGATACCGTTATCAACGGTAAAGAAATGAAGGTTGATATAGGCGACTTTAATGGTGATGAACAGTTTATCTATGTTTCTTGCTTCGGTAATTTCTGTGATGTTTCATACAAGGCAAAACAAAAACTCAAGAATAAAATCGGTAGGGGAGCATACTATTGGGAAACCGTTAAAGAAGTTCATAAAATCAAAGGATTTAAGGCAAAAATTGAGTGCGAAGACGGTGAAATTATAGAGGGTAAATTCTTCTATGGTGGTGTTTCAAACTCATATTCTGTTGCGGGATTTCCTGTACTTAAAAAAGCGGGAGTTTTGTTTGATGACGGTCTTCACGAATTGGCACTTATCAAAATGCCAAAAAACCCTGCAGACCTTGTAACAATCCTTCGTGATATGTTTGTTACAAAAGATGTTCTTCACAATGAAAATCTTGTAGTAAGACACGGTAAAAACTTCAAATTTTACTTTGAAAAACCGGTTAATTGGACTCTTGATGGCGAAAACGGTGGCGACCACGATTTTGTTGAGGTCAAAACTTTAGAAAACGCTGTTACAATTTTAGTTGAATAAGAATAAACGGTAAGCAGATTTATTTCTGTTTACCGTTTAGCATATTAGTGAGATGATATTATGGGTGAAAAATTCAAAAAAGCAATAGGCGTTGAGGGTACATTCAAAGATACAGTACTGCCTATGATATATTACTGCTTTACCAACATTTTTATTGGTGGTGGCGGTTACATAATCAGTATGTATTTCAGTATCTTTCTTACAAAGGTTGTAGGGCTTGATATTCGTTATGCAGGCTTTATTACTATGATTGCAGTTGTATGGGATGGTATTAACGACCCGATTATGGGTATCATTACTGACCGTACCCGTTCAAAATATGGCAGACACCGTGCATACTTAAAATGGGGTATTCCTTTTGTATTTGTTTCATACATAATGCTTTGGAATTCCTTTGGACTTGACGGTGAAAATCACCCGTATATGACAGTTGCATATTTTGTGTTTGCTTATGTACTTTATAAAACTGCATACACAATTATTGCAGTACCTCATACTGCTATGCTTCCTGAACTTGCACCTGAATATAATAAGCGTACACAATATACATCAGTAAGTTATATTTTCAACTCTTGCGGAATGATTCCGTCATATATTATTTTACTTATTTTACTTTCTGTGTTTGGTTTTTCTGACGGGCTTAACAGAAATGCAAAAATGCCATTCTTTATTGCGGGTATAATTCTTGCAACTATGTATAGCGTAGCAATCTATGGTACATTCAAACTTGTTAAAGAGCCAAGTTCACTTGATATGAAGAATGAGCCACTTGACCTTAAATCTGCACTTAAAGAATATGTGCTTGTATTCAAAAGCAAGTCTTTCAGACAATATTTTGGCATAAGTTTCTTTTGGGAAACTGCAAGAAGTTTTTATTCAACATCTTACATTTACTATGTAACATTCCTTGCAAATATGTATAGATTTTACCCGTTGTTTAATACTTTTGCAGGAATTTTCGAGTCAGCCGCATTCCCGCTTAACTACGCTCTTACAATGAAACACGGTAAGAAAAAGTGCGGTACAATCGTGACTCCGTTTATGATTTTAGGACTAGGGATTGCACTTATTGTTACTGCAAGTCAGCCCGATACACCTAAATCAATATTTATGCTTGTTTTAATGCTTATGGGTGTGGTTTTCTACCCATTCGGTATGAGTGGTATCGGCTTTGTTTGCAACAATGTTTTTCCTGATTTAACTGATGTTGACGAGTTGATTACAGGGCGTCGTCGCGAGGGTGTTGTTTCAACTTGCAACACAATGGTTAAACAAGTTACAGGTGGTATCAATACATTTATAGTTACTCTTATTCTTGGCGGATTTGGTCTTGATACAAACAGTGAGGCAACTGAATTTGTAGAGCAACCTGACTCTGCTATTTTCGGTATTCGACTTTGTGTTGCGGTTATTCCAATGATTTGTGCACTTGTTTCTTATATCCTTTTAAGAAACTTTAAGATGACAAAAGACGACCACACAATGATTCGTGCCGCTATTGCTACAAAGCACAAATACGGTAGTGTTACTTTGACGCTTGAAGAAAAAGAGCGTTGCGAAGAGTTAACAGGTCATAAGTTAGAGAATACTTGGTTAGGCAAAGATAATGACGAAACTCAAGGTCACACACTCCAAAAAAATGAGAATGGTGAATATATTATTCTCATAGAAAAAGAGTTAGAAAAACAAGCGTTAATGGCTAATGCATAATGGAGGAGTTATTATGAATAAAATCGATATAAACCAGACTGCACCAACAGTAAAAAGAAGTAAAGCATTTGATATTTTCTTTTATGTTGTTCAATGGACTTGGGGATTTTCAGTAAATATTGTAGGCGGTATTGCATATTTGATTTGCACCAAAATTCTTGGCTATAAACACCAAAAATTTGGTTATTCAAATATTGTTTATATGCCTTGGAATCAAGGCGGACTTTCAATGGGTACATTTATTTTCATTCGTGAAGAAAATGAGAAAAAAGAATGGCTTTATAATTGCAGAATTCACGAATATGGTCATACATGGCAATGCTTGTTGTTAGGACCTCTTTATTACCCTGTTGTTGCAATTCCATCAATGATTTGGTGCAACTGTTTTGCAAAATATCGTGAAAAAAATAATGTTTCATATTATAAACTTTATTGTGAAAGCTGGGCAAACAGCTGGGGCGAAAAGTTTTCAAAAATGAAAAGAGTATAATCGCGTAGTGGCAGGATTCCACGCCTGCGTTACATAAATAAATAAGGGACTCGTTTGAGTCCCTTTAATTTTTTAACCTATATATTCTTACACTTAAAATCTACCCACGAATTATCTTTTGATAACTTGCCACCGTCTTTGAATGTGTTAAGAGCAGATTTGTCATTTTTAAGCCAACCATCAAGCCAATCAATTATATAACTTGAATACTTTTCAGGGTTTGTACTGCAAGTTGTGTGAATACCGCCATTCAGCGATGCATAAACAGCAGGCCCTTTTGCAATATCATAAGCAGGTTCAATCCATTGTTTTGGACTAACAATCATATCACTTGTGCCTGCAAAAAAGAGCGTTGGAGTTTTAAGTCCCTCAACCTCATAATCAAAGTTACTGCCTGCAATTGAAACTACACAATCAATTCGTGAATCGGTCTGTGCAGCGTTTACTGAACTTCGTCCACCTTGCGAATGACCTATAACACCGATTCTATTTGTATCAATCTTGTTATAGAAAATATCGTTTTTATCATTATTTTTACTTAAAATAAAATCAATAGAAGCAATTTGTGCAGTACCGTCAGCCGACATTGACTCGTCACAAGCAACAACTATATAACCGCCTTTTGCGATTTCAACAAGTAACTTGTCATAAAAGCCTGATGTAACCATTGTGCCATTTGCCCATGAGATTACGGGGTAAGGCTTTGAAACAACATCTATGTTGTCAGGGTAATAAACTGTCTGTGTAGCAGAGGATGTTTCATAATCCTTTGTTTTTATGGATTTTATGCCCGTATCAACTGGTTCTTTGGTAGTAGTTTCTTTTTTTGTAGTTGTTTCAGCTTTTTTTGTTGTGGTTTCAGTTTGCGTAGTTGTGGTAGTGGTTGTTGAATCCTCATCAAATGGATTGTCAAAAATATTACCTTCAGTAGTTGATGGCTCGTCAGAGTTTACAGGCTCATTTTTACCACATCCAACTGAAAAGACAAGCAAAATAACGCATAAAAATAACGCAATAAATCTTTTCATCGTAAAACACCTCTAATGAAAATATAGCACAAATATTCTTGTTAGTCAATAAATTGGGGTTTGTCGAACTCAATTCGTAATGCGTAATTCGAAATTCGTAAATTTGTATATTTTTTTACTAATGCTTTAACCACAAAAAACAGGACTTTTCAGTCCTGTTTTTGCTTTGTAGAATATCTTATTAAAGTTTTGAATATCCGTGGCAGTTAATAAGGGCGTCAAGTTTTTTACCCTCTTTACAAAGTGGACATTCGTGTGATGGTACGCTGAAATAGTCAGGTAAATCGTTAGGATTAAACACTGAATTTACCTCATAACCGTCACAAGTTTCGCTTGTTGCGAAGATTGATGCAACACCTACAACATCACCGCCGTAGTATTTAATTGCCTCAATTGCAGATTTTGCTGTGTTACCTGATGCTACTGAAACAGCAACAACAAGAACATGCTTGCCTTTAATCATATTAACAATATTATCACGGAAGATAATCTGTGAACCATTTACGATTTCAGGAGTAACAACATAAATTGTCTGGTGAGCGTTAATGTTGATATAATCGTGCTTAGTAAGTTCATCAGCAACACAAGTGCTTATAACTTCAGTACCGTCAAGGCAAAGAATAGTGTCAACGATTTTATTGCTGTATCTGTGATTTTTGCAAAGTTCGTGAGCAATAGCTTTAGCCTCAGAAAGACGGGATTTCTGTGCAGCAACATCAATGTAGTAATTGCTGTGAGAACTATTTGTTGCAAAGTGACCTCTTGCAACACGAAGGAACAAATTGTTCTGTTTTGTTTTGATTTTTGTAATGCTTGTTGTCGGCATAAAAATCCCCCTTGAAAATATAGTGTTTTTTTATGTTATCCATTGTAACCTAAAAATGCTTGAATTTCAAGAAAAAGTTACAAAAAAACGAAAAAATTTTTAAGTTTTTTGTATTGTTTGTACTTATTTTATGAATTTTTACACTGTTTACCCGTATGGTCAATGTAAAAATCCTCTTTATAGATTAAATCTTCAACTGAAACAAAAGTGTAACCTTGCTTTTCAAGTTGCGTTAGTATTTCGTCAAGGGCAGGGGCGGTGTTGTCTACTCCATTATGAAAAAGTAATATTGAACCATTAGTCGAACCCTTTATAACTCTATTCACAATCTCATTTATAGAAATCTTTGTGTAGTCAAGACTGTCACAATTCCATTGTATCATTGTCATACCCAATTCTTTGCATACCTCTAAACTCTGGTCGGTATAGTCACCTGAGGGGGCACGGACAAGTGTTACGGGTGCATCTGTTATGGCTTCAAGTTTTTTATTGCAGTTTACAATTTCTTCTTTTATTTCTTCCCTACTACATTTTGAAAAGGCTTTATGAGTGTCAGAATGGTTGGCGATAGTATGACCTGCGTCAAAAAATGCCTTTACACTTTCGGGGAATTTCTCTGCCCAATCCCCGACAATAAAGAAAGTAGCCTTTGCGTTGTGCTTTTTAAGAATTTCTATGATTTGCTCAGTATCCTGATTAGTCCACGCAGCGTCAAAGGTAATTGCAATCTTTTTCTCATTTGTATCAACTGAATAAATTGGTAGTTTTCGTGTTGTAGTTCCAACTGATATATTTGTATTAAAGAATAATCCCAAAATCACAGCAATTGCGAAGATTATACATAAAATTCCAATGAATTTTTGCTTGGATACAGTCCACATAAACATAAAAATCCCTCCTGTAAAATATACGGGAGGGAATAATATTTATGTATTGATTTTATGGTTATTTGCGAAGAGATGCAATTTCGTTTTCAATGAATTCTTCCATTGATGGTTGTTCGTTAAGTTGCTTCTTAAGACCTTTACCAACAACAAGGTTAAGTACAAAGTTTACTGCAAAAAGAACGCAACCAACAATAAAGCCTATACCAAGACTACATTCTGTAATGATTCCGCCACCAAGAGCAGTACAAGCAGATGTGAACTGTGCAAAGAATACAGCAGCCACGCCCCAAGAAACAGTAGCAAGAACATTAAGAATAATATTAAATTTATACTTCATCTTGATGCCTGCAATTAAAAGCACAAAGAAGTTAAGAACACCGCAAACAACTGCAACAAGTAAAAGCACGCAAGCAATAACAACTTTAAGTGTTGCGTCACCAAGCACTTCACCGCCAAGAAGTTTTAAGACACTTCCGATATCAACTTTAAGAAGATAGTTAAGAATGAATGTGAGGAATGAAACCGATTCACTGCTTTCACGGAATGGAAGTGTAAGTGTAAAGTTATAAAGTGGAAGTACAAGTGCTATAAGAGGAACAAAAGTCATTACAAGACGGACAATGCGAAGTTTTGAACCTGCAACAGCACTTTTGAAGTTTGCTGTTTTATAGTGCATTTTTGCAAAAGCATTTTCCGCAAAGTCAGCATCATCATTAAGTCTTTTTTCCCACTGATGATTAGGAATATTTGTTCCGCATTCAGGACACTCTGCCTTAAAATTCCAAAGTTTGAGGGTGTGTCCGCACTGTGGACATTTAGCAGCCATAAAATCAACTCTTTCTTTGTTAAAGATTAAAAATTATTATACTATATTTATTTCTTTTTTGCAAGTCTTACAACATTCCAAGAAAGCGGTTTAAGGTTAATTGTAAGATTTTTGCCGTCAAAATCAGGTTTTTCTGCCTTGAATGGCTTAACAGGAGTCTGAATTGCACTGTTTTCGGCCTTAATGTCATAACCGCTCATTTCAATGCAGTCAATAACTTCAAAGTTTTCAAAATCAAGAAGTGAAACATCAAAAAGAATGTTTTCTTCCATATTTCTGTTTACTGCAAAGATTGTAAGGCTTTCTTTATCTTCGCTGATTGTAGCAATACTTTCAACATCAGGAACATCTGTAAATTCTTTTGTATCGTGTTTAGGTGAGATTACGCGGGAGTCAAGTGTGTAACCGCGACCGTAATTTGACAAGTGCATAAATGGGTAGA
Organism: Clostridia bacterium; assembly: GCA_017399405.1. Lineage (GTDB taxonomy): Bacteria > Bacillota > Clostridia > Oscillospirales > Acutalibacteraceae > Fimenecus. The sequence goes on from JAFQCT010000013.1 coordinate 25,917, forward strand.
AGATAGTCTGTTCCCAACAAGCACCACCGTTTTCAGTCATAATTGGTGCAATAACATTTACAAGCTGTGCAAGACAACCGATTTTAACGCGGTCGGCGTGTTTTAATAAAGTCATAAGCATAAGAGCAACTAAAAGAGCATCTTCAAAATTGTAAATGTCTTCAAGTTGATGCGGTGCTGTACTCCATTTGTCAACATGAACACCGTTTGAATGATACCAAACATTCCATTCGTCAAATGAAAGGTTTACAGTATGCTTTGAGCGTTTTTTAGCCTTTATGTAATCACAAATGCAAACAACTGAACTGATAAACTCGTCCATTTTCATACTTTTTGCAAGAAATGATGGTGTGTCATTTGCACGATTATCAAAATAAATGTGAAGTGAAAGATAGTCAACTTTGTCATAAGCCAAATCGAGAGTTGTAGCCTCCCAATCGCCAAATGTTGCCATATCGCGAGATGCACTACCGCAAAGAACGGTTTCAATAGAGTTATCAGTCCATTTCATAACCTTTGCTGCTTCAGCGGCTGTCCTGCCATATTCAACTGCAGTTTTGTGGCCAATTTGCCAGTCACCATCCATCTCGTTTCCAAGACACCAAAGTTTAATGTTGTGAGGGTCTTCATAACCGTGTGAGCGACGGAGGTCACTCCAGTAACTGCCAGACTTGTGGTTGCAGTATTCAACAAGATTTCTTGCTTCTTCAGGACCGCGAAGTCCAAGGTTTACCGCCATCATAGGTGAAGTGTTTGCTTTTTTACACCAAGTTGCAAATTCATTTGTGCCAAAAAGATTAGGCTCGGTAACGCCCCAAGCAAGTTCCAACTTTTTAGGACGAAGTTCACGAGGTCCAACACCGTCTTCCCAATTGTAGCCTGAAACAAAGTTGCCACCCGGATAACGAACAACAGGAACATTGAGTTTTTTTACTTTTTCAATAACATCAGTTCTAAAACCATCTTCGTCAGCAGTAGGGTGGTCCGGCTCATAAATGCCACCATATACTGCACGACCTAAATGCTCAATAAATGAGCCATAAATTCTTTCATCAATTTTCGCACTTGTAAATTCAGAAACAAGCGACATTTTTGCCTTTTTCATAAATAGATACCCCCAACGGTAGTGTTACTGTGCTTTGGTTGTGCTTTCTTCTTCAGGGACTTCTTGTTTTTCTGAAAGGAATGAACGGAACAGTTCGCGATTTTCCTCCATATCCATAACAAGACAAGAGCCAACACCTGTAATTGTTTTACTTGACCAAGTTTTGTTAGCAGGAATTTGATGCTGAACAATTGGGTATGACCAAGCCTTGTCCATTACTGCGTCAATACCGATTTCCATAATCTTGTCAGAATCAAGGTTTGTTTTTACAAGTGGTATTACTGCTTCTGCAAGGTCTAAAAGTTCAGGAATTTCCTTTGTAAGTGCTTTTTCTACGATTGCAGAAATAACTTTACGCTGACGCTTTGTTCTCATAAAGTCAGAGTCAAGGTAACGGATTCTTGAATACCACAATGCTTGCTCACCGTTAAGAAGCACATCTTCACCTGCTTCAATTCTAACAGGTACACCTACTTTGCCTGAATGGTATGTATAGTAACTTTCTTTTTCTGTAACATCAACATTGATTCCGCCCAACTCGTCAACAATAGTTGTGAAAATTTCAAAGTCAACAAGGGCATAATATGGAATTTCAACACCGAAATTAAGTTCAAGAGTGTCAACAAGCATTTGTATTCCACCCCTGAAATATGCAGAGTTAAGTTTTGAACTTCTGTTTCTGCCTGCAATTTCAACATAAGAGTCACGAAGGAAAGATGTAAGTTTAATCTGACCGTTTTTGTTGTCAAGAGTAACAAGCATCATAGTGTCAGAGCGTGAGTCTGTGTCGCCTTCACGGGCGTCAACACCTACAAGCAAAATGTTAATTTGGTCTGCATCTGAATAAAGCTCATCACTTGAAATGTAAAGATTTTCTTCTAATGGCTCGTCTGTATTAAATGAAGACAACAACTTGTCCACAGTGTTGTAACCGTAAAATCCTACGCAGGAAACTGCAACTATAACAAGACATAAAAATACAAGAAAAGCATTTCTTATTGGGTGACTCTTTTTCTTCTTTTTTTTGCGAGAATCTGTGTCAGATGAAATGTCACCGTAAACATCACTTATGTCGTCATACTGTATTTCCTGACGACGACGATTCTGCACAGCACTGTTGTATTTTACTGTGAAGTCACCGTCATAATATTCGTCATATTCTTCGCTCTGTTTTCTTGCAGGTTTTCCCGAAAATGATGAAACATCTTCGTAAAAATCTTCGTCAGAAGAATTGCTGAAAATATCTTCGAACTCGTCATTTTTTGAAGTATTACTGTAAATATCTTCAAAGTCGTTATTGTTAAAACGATTGTCAGCCAAAACCAACACTCCTTAATTGCATATAATATCTATTTTATTCTACAACAAACGAGTAAAAATCACAATGCTTTTTTCAAAAAAATACAAGGTAATTAAAGAAATTTTTGTCATACACTTGCAACATTACAAGAAAATATGTATAATGGTAAACAGTTTTAGAGGAATCTGGTTATTTCAGGTTCAATTTTCGGGAGTAGATACATATGTTAGGTAAATATGTAAGGGTTCGTGTTACGAAACCTATGCACTCCTTTGACAGTGAAAATGGTATTCCTTATCAATTGAATTTTGGTACTGTTGAGAGTGGGCTTGATTCTCGTTCTCCCGTCAAGGGTGCATACATTATGGGCGTTACACACAGGGTAAGAGTATTTGAAGGTCGTGTAATTGCTGTTGTAAAAAGAAAAAATATGGGTGGAATAATTCTTGTTGTTGCACCTAAAAGTAAACGCTATATTGTTCATCAAATTGAAGACGCAATTGAATTTGCCGAAAAACAAGGCACTTATGATATAAGTTGTCTTTATGAGTGCTCTTGCGGTGCAATTGTTTATAGAATTATTAATGGTGAAACAAGATTTTTGCTTATAAAAAACAGGCGTAGTCTTAATTGGGGATTCCCTAAAGGCCATATGGAACGCGGTGAAAATGAAACAGAAACCGCATACCGTGAAATTCTTGAAGAAACAGGTATAAGAGCAAGATTTTTGCCCGATTTCAGATATAAATCTGAATACTCAATTCAAGGTAGAATTGAGAAAAAAGTTATAATTTTTCTTGCAACTACTGATGATACAAGTACAATTATTCAGCGTGAAGAAATTGAAGAATATTTGTGGCTTAAATATGATAAGGCTATGAATTCTCTGAAATTCCCTAATGATAAATATCTGCTTACAAAAGCAAAAGAATATCTTGAAAGGGTAGGGGTGACAAATGGTTGAGACAATAGTTAATGAGATTATGTCGTTTTTGCAAGATAAAATCCCCGAAGAATTAGTAGCATTTGTAATTTCCCTTTGCCCTGTCCTTGAATGCCGTGGCGGTATGATAGCGGCACGACTTATGGAGATTCCGTTTCTTAAAGCATTTCTTATTTGTTATTTAGGTAATATGATTCCTATTCCGTTTATTATTCTTTTTATAAGAAAGATTTTTGATTTTCTTCGTCGATTTAAGTTCTTCTCAAAGATTGTTGAAAAACTCGAGGCAAAAACAGAAAAGAACAAAGAAAAAGTCCTTAAATATGAGGCTTGGGGGTTGCTTCTATTCGTTGCAATTCCATTACCCGGTACAGGTGGTTGGACAGGAGCGTTGATGGCAGCACTTCTTGATATAAGAATGAAAAAATCTTTGCCGATTATAGCCCTTGGCGTGTTAATTGCAGGGTTTATAATGTCAGCCCTTACTTACGGAATATTTCAAATGTAAAAGAAACTCTATGGTAATCCCATAGAGTTTTTTGTTTGCGGTTTTTACATAGCTTAACCACTATATCTTGTGATTGCAAAAAAATGTGAAATATGATATACTTATTGTCCCTGCCCATTGTGGTATTTTCGTGAAAGGAGAGAGATGTATGTTCAAGGTGAATCCTAAAGTTTACGCGTCAATGTTTTCATTGCCAACTGAAATTGTTGACAAAGGACTTAAATTTGCAAACTGTGAACAAATCAAAGTTATTCTTTGTGTTTTCAGAAATCCTGAAATTACAATTGAAGAACTTATGAAGAAAACAAATCTCTCAAAAAACGAAGTAGAAGAATGTGTTGAGTATTGGAGAGATAACGGTATTCTTGAAACAGACTTGAAAGCTGAAACTGTTAAAACTGAAAAGCAGATTGCACAGCCTGAAAAGGTGAAAATGCCTTTGCCTGAAATCCGTTATGTGCCACCAACACAAGAAGAAATCAACAAAATATTAAAGGGCAGAAGTTCAATTAAACGACTTTTTCTTGAAGCACAAGAAATTCTTGGGGTTACAATAGGTTATAGCACACAATGTGCAATTCACGCGGTTGTATATTGTTATGGTATAAAGCCTGATGTTGCTAATTGCCTTTTGCATTTTGCAAAAAGTATTGACAGTACAAGCCATGAGGATATTAAAAAAATAGCAGAATACTGGAAAGAAAATGGTATTACAACTCAAGCAGCAGCTGACGATTACATAACCGAAACTGATAAAGCATTGTCCGTTTTCCGTGAACTTGCAATCCGCACAAATAATGATACATCTCCACCTACATTCGCGGTGCTTGAACTTTTCTGCGAGTGGTTAAGATGGGGTTATACTATTGACGAAGTCGAAAAAGCCTTTAATATTATGAAAGCCGAGAAAATGACAGGCAGACTTGTTTGGAAAAATGTATGTCACATGAACGGAACAATCAAAAAATGGCGAAAAGCAGAAATGTTTACAGTAGCCGATATTGAAAAAGGTACAAAGAAATTCCAAACTAAATCAAGCAAAAAAACTGAAAAACAGAAAGAAACTTCTTTTGATGTAGAAAAAGCAACTGAAAAATCAAAAGAAAACCGTAAAGATTTTGGTACAAAGAAAAATAAAAAGAGAACAAGAGTAAAGGGGGCGTAAAGATTGGCATACAGTAGAAAATTACACGAAAGAGTTCGTGCAGAAATCAAAGAAAGAAAAACCACAGCCGAACAAAAAGCACATGAAAACAGAATGAAACTTACAGAACAATATCCTGAATTTCAATTTATTGAATCTGAACTTGCAAAAACAGGTATGGCAATCGTAAACGCATTTTCTTTACCTAAAGAAGATGTTGAAACTGCTCTTAAAAATATCCGCAAAAAGAACGAATCACTCCAAAGTGACCGCAAAAAACTTCTTAAAGCGTTAAACTTGCCTCACGATTATCTTGATGTTCATTATGTTTGCTCAAAATGTGAAGATACAGGACTTATTGAAGAGCGTGACGACGAGCGTAATGTTTCTTATGGTTCAAAATATTGCGAGTGCTATATGTCACTTCTTAAAAAGTATGCAGCAGAAGAAATCAATAAGAACACTCCTCTTGAACTCTCAAATTTTGAAGATTTTGATATTGAAATGTATCCCGAAACTAAAGATGGTGAGTCACCAAGAAAAGAAATGAGTTATGTATATAACAGTTGTATTAAATATGCCCAGAATTTTGACCTTGACTCACAAAGTTTGTATTTTTATGGCAGAACAGGACTTGGCAAAACTCACTTGTCCCTTGCAATCGCAAATGAGGCAGTAAAAAAAGGTTACAATGTAATTTATGGCTCTGTAATCAATTTTCTTAATAAAATGGAAAAAGAGAAGTTCGGCAGAGCAGATACTGATACAGAAAAACTCCTTATTGATGCAGATTTATTGATTCTTGACGATTTAGGTGCAGAGTTTACAACTGCTTATACCGTTTCTGCAATCTATAATATTCTTAACAGTAGAATTTGCAGGGGAGTACCTACGATTATCAGTTCAAACCTTGACCTTACCGAGATTAAAGGTCGATACCCTGAAAGTATCGCATCAAGAATTATCGGTACATTTTCACCTGTTGAGTTTATTGGTGACGATGTAAGACAAATTATGAATGACTAATAATTATGGCGGGGATTTTCTCCGCCTTTTATTTTACAAATTTGACCTTTTTTGACTTTTGCTATTGACAAATCAAAAATAAGGTCTATAATTATAATTGTAAAAGTCAAAGAAAGTCAAAGTCAAACTCTATAAGGAGAGATTTTATGAACATAAGCAACATAATAGCCGATATGATTCAGGAGATGCTCAATGATGATGGCTACACAGAAATTCAACGAAACGAGTTAGCACAGCAAATTGGTTGCGTGCCAAGTCAGATAAACTATGTAATCTCATCACGCTTTACCCCTGAACACGGTTACATTGTAGAAAGTCGTCGCGGTGGCGGTGGTTATATTAAAATTACCCGTGCAAGTTATGACAGAAATTCAATAAAAATGCACCTTATTAACTCAATAGGGCAGAGTATAAATGAAAATACTTGTCGTGCTCACCTTAAAAATCTTTATGAAAGTGATTTTATTGATGAAAAAACGACTAAAATATTCTTGTCAGCCTTAACGGGCAACGCTTATCGCGATATTCCTCGCGAATATGGTGACATTCTTCGTGCATCAATTTTCAAACAAATGATACTTAATATATTATAGTTTTTTTAAGGAGTGATTTTTTATGTTATGTCAAAATTGTGGTAAATACGAAGCAACAACTCATGTTAAAAGAATAGTAAACGGTGAAACTGCTGAGGCACACCTTTGCACCGATTGTGCAAGAGCGTTAGGCTATACTGATGTTTTTGGTGGATTCGGTAACACTTTTGGTGATTTATTAGGCTCGTTTTTCGGCGAATCACAGGTGAGCAGTTTAAGTTCAAGAACACTTCGCTGTGAAAAGTGCGGTAATACTTTTAATGATATAGTAAACAGCGGAAAACTTGGTTGTGCTGACTGCTATACAACTTTCTACGATAAACTTTTGCCGTCATTACAGCGTATTCATGGCAAAACTCGCCACGAGGGCAAAAATCCAACAATCATTAAAACGGATGTTGTTGAAAGTGTAAATGTTCTTGAAGATTTAGAAAAGCAATTGAAATCTGCAATAGAAGAACAAAACTTTGAAAAAGCAGCAGAACTTCGCGACAAAATCAATGAAATGAAAGCAGGTGGCAATAATGAGTAATAAATGGTATATCGGCGTAGGTGAGCAAAGTGATATTGTTGTAAGCACCCGTATCCGCCTTGCAAGAAATATTAAAGAATATCCGTTTCCTAACAAATTAAATACTAAAAACCGTATTATTATCAATAATATTATTAAGGACGCAATTGAAAAAGACAACAAATATAATCTTAACTTTGTTGAAATGAAAACGCTTGCCCGATTTGAAGCCGCTTCTATGGCAGAGCGTCATATTATAAGCCCTGAATTTGCGTCAGATGCAGATGGCAGAGCCTTGCTCATTACCCCTGAAGAAGATATCTGCATTATGCTTAATGAAGAAGACCACATTCGTTTGCAGGTTATGAAGTCAGGATTTGCACTTGATGAAGCGTACCAAGTAGCCGATGAAATTGACACATCAATCAGCGAAAAACTTGAATATGCCTTTGACGAGCGTATAGGCTTTTTGACTCAATGTCCTACAAATTTGGGCACAGGTATGCGAGCATCTGTAATGCTTCATCTTCCCGCCCTTACAATGAATGGCCAAATCCATAAACTGATTAACACAATTTCAAAACTTGGTTTAACTTTTAGAGGTGCATTCGGCGAGGGTAGCAAGGCAGTAGGCGATATGTACCAACTTTCTAACCAGATTACCCTTGGTATTTCTGAAGAATTTGCAATTAAAAACTTAAAGTCCATCACATTACAACTTTGTGCACAAGAAAGAGCAGCACGGGAAGAAATCTTAAAGTCAATCAATACTGACGACGCAATCTTCCGTGCTTACGGTACTCTTAAATGGGCACGACTTCTCTCAACAAAAGAACTTATGGAAAATCTTTCACTTGTCCGTCTTGGCTCGGTTGCAGGTAAAATAAATGTACCTATTGAAAGAATAAATGAACTTATGATTTCAATGCAACCGGCAAGTATCAATGCCCGTGCAGAACAAAAACTCCCTGAACAAGAAAGAGATACGGTAAGAGCGAGTGAAGTAAGAGCAAAATTAGGTTGAATGTAGGGCGAGACTTGTTCTCGCCTGTTTTTTACCCAATCGTAGATTGGATTTCATCTTTTATTTATTAAAAGATTTCATCGAATTTGTTCGATTTCATCATCCGTAGGATGATTTCATTTATAAACACAGTTATTGAATGAAATCTGTCTTCGACAGATGAAATCACTTTGTGATGAAATCCTCGTTTTACTTGGATGAAATCTGCTACGCAGATGATTTATTAAGGAGTGAAAACTATGTACAACTTCACAGGATTTAGTGAAAAAGCAAATATGTGTCTTAACAAAGCAGTTGAGGTGGCAGAGGATTCAGGTCACACATATATAGGCAGTGAGCATATTTTGTTAGGGCTTTTAGACAGTACTGACTCTGTTGCAGGCAAAATTCTTGCAAACAGGGGGGTAACATACAAAAAAGTTTACGATTTAATTCGCGAAACGGTGGGCACGGGAATGCCAACTGAACTTACCCCGGCCGATTTTACTCCACGAAGCAAACATATTATTGAAAGTGCCCTGATGCTTGCAAATACAATGAAACAATCCCTTGCGGGTACTGAACACTTGCTTATTTCGATTTGTCGTGAGGGTAACGGTTACGCGTGTCAACTTTTGACCCGTGCAGGCACAACCACAACTGCACTCTTAAAAGATTTGGCAAACAATGTAAGTAATCCTAAATCCGCCAACAAACCATCAAAAGACAATAAATCAAACTCACAACTCCAAAAATATGCCCGTGATTTAACTGCTCTTGCAAAAGAGAATAAAATCGACCCGGTAGTTGGCCGCGAAAAAGAAATACAAAGGGTTATTCAGATTTTATCCCGTAGAAGCAAGAACAATCCTTGTTTAATCGGTGAACCGGGTGTAGGTAAAACTGCAATTGCCGAGGGGTTAGCACTTCGTATTGCCAACGGTCAAGTGCCTGAACTTCTTAAAGATAAGCGAATTTTATCGCTTGACTTAACGGGAATGGTGGCAGGCACAAAATATCGTGGTGATTTTGAGGAACGCATTAAAGGTGTAGTTGACGAGGTTATTAACTCAACTGATATAATCCTTTTTATTGACGAGGTGCATACTCTTATTGGTGCAGGTAGTGCAGAGGGTGCAGTTGATGTGGCGAATATCTTAAAACCATCACTCGCCCGTGGGGAGTTGCAACTTATCGGTGCTACTACTATTGACGAATACCGTAAAAATATTGAAAAAGATGCTGCTCTTGAACGCAGATTTCAGCCCGTAACTGTTGACGAGCCAAGCGTTGAAGATGCAATTCAAATTCTTAAGGGTATTCGCGATAAATACGAGGCACACCATAAAGTGAAGATTACTGATGATGCAATAGTAAGTGCTGTTAATCTTTCTGCACGGTATATCGGCGACAGATTTTTGCCCGATAAAGCTATTGACTTAATTGACGAGGCATCTTCAAAAGTTCGTCTTGATTCTGCTGTGCCACCACCTGAAATCAAAGAAATGGAAAAAAGGTTAGAGCAGATTTCAGCAGAAAAAGAAATGGCAGTAAATCAGCAAAATTTTGAGCGTGCTGCAACACTTCGCGATGAAGAAAAAGAACTTACTCAAAAATACAATACAGAAAAAGCAAAGTGGCAGTCAGAGGACTCCGCTCGCGAAAAACAAGTGACAGAAGCTGAGATTGCACAGATTGTATCTGAATGGACAGGTGTGCCAACCACACAAATGACCGAAGAAGAAAGTGAACGCTTGCTTCGTATGGAAGATGAACTTCATAAACGAATTGTAGGACAAGAAAAAGCAGTAAAAGCAGTAGCAAAAGCAATCCGTAGGGGTCGTGCAGGGCTTAAAGACCCTAAAAGACCAATTGGCACATTCCTTTTTTGTGGTCCTACGGGTGTGGGTAAAACTGAACTTACAAAGGCTTTAGCTTCTACTATGTTCGGTGACGATAACGCTATGATAAGACTTGATATGAGTGAGTTTATGGAAAAGCACACCGTGTCAAAACTTATTGGCTCGCCACCCGGTTATGTTGGGTTTGATGAAGGTGGTCAATTAACAGAAAAAGTCCGCAGAAAGCCATATTCTGTAATCCTTTTTGATGAAATTGAAAAAGCACACCCTGATGTTTTTAATGCACTTCTGCAAATTCTTGATGACGGTATTTTAACTGACTCTCAAGGCAGACGAGTAGATTTTAAGAACTGTGTAATTATAATGACATCAAATGTAGGTGCAAGACTTATCAATGAAGAAAAGGCAACATTCGGTTTTGTGGCAAATGAGAATGACCGCACTGACGAGAAAATCAAAGAAGCGGTTATGGGCGAACTTAAACACACATTCCGCCCTGAATTTCTTAACCGTATTGACGATATAATCGTTTTTAACAGACTTACCGAAGAAGATATTAAAAACATAGCGAAAAATCTTTTAGGAGCATTAGAAAAGCGTTTAAGCCATATTGAAATCACAGTTAAATTTGACGAAAGTGTAGTTGATTTCGTCTCAAAAGCAGGTTACGACAAAATCTATGGTGCAAGACCGTTAAAGCGTACAATCCAAAGCAAAATTGAAGATACCTTGTCTGAAAAAATTCTTGAAAAATCCATAGAAAAGGGCAAGTCTTATACTTGCAGTTGTGATGAAAACGGAAACCTTGTTATAGAATAACAAAATTGAGTTTTCGAAATAAGTGTAAAATAGAAAGTGGAAAACGAATGTGCCACCCTGAACGCAGTGGAGGGTCTCATTGAGATTCTTCGCTACGCTCAGAATGACACTATAAGTCTGTTAGACAAACTCAAATTTACTTGACTTTTTTGCTATACTCATATATAATTTGAAAATGAATTTCAAATTCAAATATGAAAGGTTATTTTATGAGTTACGAGACAAAACAGAGTAAATTAGTTTATGAATTTTTAGAAAAAAATCCTCACAAGCATTTTTCGGCAGAGGATGTATATTTTGCACTTATCAAAGATGGTGGTCACATTGGCAGAACTACCGTTTACCGTCAGTTAGACCGTTTAGTTCTTGAGAACAAGGCAAGAAAGTTTATTACAGGTGAAAACGAGGCTTGTTGTTATCAGTTATTAAGTGAAGAATGTCACAATCATTATCACCTTAAATGTTCAAATTGTGGTGAGTTAATTCATACTGAGTGTGATTTTCTTGATAAACTTGCAAGTCACATTTTTGCTGACCACAAATTCACCCTTGATGGTTCAAAAACTGTGCTTTACGGTACTTGCAGTAAATGTGGAGGTGCGAAAATATGACATTTTTACACGCTCATGTGGAAGTACCTATTTATTCTGCACAAGGATTTTTTGATGTGATTTTTGAGTCAGTGCTTCACTCACTTAAAATACTCCCCTTTTTATTTGTTGCGTTTCTTGTTATTGAATTTCTTGAACACAAGGCACAGGATAAAATTAAGCACATTTTTACCCGTGCAGGTGCTTTGGGTCCTATGGTTGCAACGGTATTAGGTTGTATTCCACAATGCGGATTTTCAGTAATGAGTGCAAATCTTTATTCAAGCGGTATAATCACCCTTGGCACTCTTATTGCAGTTTTTCTTGCCACATCTGACGAAGCAATTATACTTCTTGCCACTGCTCATAACGGTAGTTTTGAAATTTTTAAGCTTCTTGTTGCAAAAATTATAATTGCACTTTTCTTTGGTTATCTGATTTATTTTATCGAGAAAAAAACGCACAATCACCACCATCATCACCACTCTCACGACCTTTGTGAGCAAGACCATTGTGGTTGTGAAGAAAATGGTAAGATTTTGCGTCCTGCACTTATTCACACAGTAAAAGTGTTTGGATTTTTACTTTTATTCACCGTTATAATTGACCTTTTTGTAGCGTTTATCGGCACAGACGCACTTTCACATTTATTGTTGTCAGAGTCTATATTCCAACCACTTTTGTCTGCGATTATAGGGTTTATTCCTAACTGTGCATCGTCTGTGCTTTTAACTCAGCTATATATTGAGGGCACGCTTACATTCGGCTCACTGATTGCAGGTCTTTGCACTAACGCAGGGGCAGGATTACTTGTTTTGTTCCGCAACAAATCTAAATTCAAAGAAAACCTTAAAATCATCGGTATTCTTTACGCTTGTTCAGTAATTCCCGGAATAATTTTGCACATAATTTAATTAAATAATTCTTTACTTTCAAGCTTTAATGTGCTAAAATGTTAAAGGAAAATAAACTTTTCGGAGGTTTATAAAAATGGGAATTGATTTTAGAAACGAAAATACAGATTTTCTTGTAAAATGTATTATGGAATTAAAAAACGAAGACGAGTGCTATGCTTTTTTTGAAGACCTTTGCACAGTAAATGAATTTCATTCAATGGCACAGCGTTGTGTTGTTGCAAAAATGCTTTCAGAAAAGAAAGTTTATAACGATATCGTAAAAGAAACAGGTGCTTCAACAGCAACTATCAGTCGTGTAAACCGTTCACTTCAGTATGGTGCTGACGGTTACGAAAAGATTTTTGAAAGAGTAAAATAATGAGTTACGGTATTTTTTCATCAGTTTATGATATTTTAACTGAAAATGTAGAGTACGAAAAAATCCAGAATAAAATCTGCTCTCTGTTACACAAAAACGGTGTTGACGGAGGGCTTTTGCTTGACCTTGGTTGTGGTACAGGTACACTTGCGTTTTTACTTGAAAACAAAGGTTACGATGTAATCGGCGTTGACGCAAGTGAAGATATGCTTATGGTGGCAAATGAGAAAAAGTATGAAGAAAACTCAAACACCATGTTCTTGTGTCAAAAAGCCGAAAACCTTGATTTGTTTGGCACTATTGACTGTGCGGTTTCAGTTCTTGACACTATAAATCATATTGACACAATAGAAAAAGTGCAAAAAGCAATCGAAAAAGTTTCACTTTTTATGAATATGGGTGGAATATTTATTTTTGATATAAACACACCATACAAGCACGAAAATATACTCGGCAACAACACTTTTATTTATGATATGGATGAGGTTTATTGTGCTTGGCAGAATTCTTATGACAAAGAAAACGCCACTACAAATATTGACCTTGATTTCTTTATTAAAAATGAAGATGACGAGTGTTACGAGCGTTACAGCGAAAGTTTCTCTGAATACGCGTACACACCACAGAAAATACTTAAAATTCTTGAAAACTGCGGATTTGAAGTGTTAAATACTTATGACGATTACAGCGATAATCCCGTAAATGCAGAAACTCAGCGTATTACGGTTGTTGCTAAAAAAATAAAGACTATATTTAAGGATGAATTAAAATGAACGAATTAGTCAGAATGATATCAGAAGACGGTACACTTTACTGTCTTGCTCTTAACTCAACAGAAATGGTTAAAGAAATGCAGAACATTCACAACACAAGCAAAGTTTGTTCTGCTGCTTTAGGTCGTCTTATTACAGGGGCATCTATGATGGGTGTACTCTTAAAAGGCGACAAAGACACACTTACACTTAAACTCAGCGGTGGCGGACCAGCTTCTCCTGTTGTTGCAGTTGCAAATTCAAAAGGTCAGGTTAAAGGTTATGTAGGTGATTCAAGAGTTAATTTACCACTTAACTCAAAAGGCAAACTTGATGTTTCAGGTGCTATCGGCAAAAACGGATTTTTAACTGTTATTAAGGATTTAGGTCTTAAGGAGCCATACTGTGCACAGACTCCAATCATTTCAGGCGAGGTTGCAGAAGATATTACCGCTTATTACGCTACAAGTGAGCAGACACCAACCGTTTGTGCTTTAGGTGTGCTTGTAAATCCCGAAACAGAAGAAGTTTTACTTGCAGGCGGATTTTTAATTCAGTTACTCCCTACCGCAGATGACGAGACAATTACACTTGTTGAAAAGGGATTAGAAAACATTAAACCTGTTACAACAATGCTTGCAGAGGGTCTTACACCACAGCAGATTTGCGAAACAGTACTCCCTGAATTTTCAATGCAAGTTCTTGATACACAATATGTTGAATACAAATGTGATTGTAGCGTTGAACGCGTTACAAGAGCGTTAATTGGTGCAGGTGAAGATGGACTTCGTGAAATGGCAGAAGACGAAAACACAGAGGTTTGTTGCCATTTCTGTAATAAGAAATATAACTTCTCAAGAGAAAAGATTTTGAAATTACTAAAAGAGGCTTCAAAATAATGGAAAATATCCGAATTGAAAAAATATTTATTCATAACAACTATTTATATGCAAAAGTTTCAAGTGGCAATTTTGATAAAGTGTATCGTTCAGGTATGAGTGTTTCTTGGGATGAAGAAACAACTGCACTATATTATAATGGTCGTGAAACAACGAACGATAATAAAGTCGATATTATAATTAAGGCTGTATCAAATGAATATGGGATTAACTTAATTATTGATGAAAGCACAATTGTTGAAATATAATTTTGTAGAGGACGCTGACCACAGCGTCCCGTTTGTTTTTTCGGGCGGGCACAGAGACCCATCCCTACAAGAGTACCTTTCTGTGTGAAACTTTTATAATCCGCAACGCAGTTCCGACACTCTCCATTTTGCGTTTTGCACTTTACACTATAAAAAAAGACCGTTGAGTTTTCTCAACGGTCCTTTTTTATAAAGTAAAATTAGTCAGCAACTGGAGCTGAAACTGGACAGCTATCTGCACAAGCACCACAATCGATACATGTATCAGCGTCAATTACATAGATGCCATCTCCTTCAGAAATAGCTTCTACTGGACAATCAGCTACGCAAGCACCACAAGCGATGCAATCATCAGTAATTTTGTATGCCATGGTTATGTACCCTCCCTTTATTGGTATATTTACATTGTAACATAAAAAATACAAAAATCAAGTACTAAATTATTCAATTCCCTTTAAGGCTTCAAGTTCTTCTTTTTCAACTCTTATATAAGCATCTTTAAGGATTTTAACACTGTGGCGGTGGAATACAGCAGGGGCAGCGTCAGGGCGACGGTCAAGTGTTACTTTTAACATTCCTGTAATAAGATTATTTTCGATTACTTTACCCTTACCGTCAGGAGTATCAACAATTGCACCAACCTTTGGTGTAACGCGAAGAAGATGCTCATAAGTATCTTGCTCATACTTTAAGCAACACATAAGTCTGCCACAAGTACCGCTGATTTTTGTAGGATTAAGCGAAAGACCTTGCTCTTTTGCCATTTTAATTGAAACAGGCTGAAAGTCATTTAAGAATGTATTACAGCAGAAAGGTCTGCCACAAATACCAAATCCGCCAACCATACGAGATTCGTCACGGACACCAATCTGACGAAGTTCAATTCTTGTTCTGAATGCAGATGCCAAATCCTTTACAAGTTCACGGAAATCAACTCGTCCGTCAGCAGTAAAGTAGAAAAGGAGTTTACTGCGGTCAAAAGTATATTCAACATCAACAAGATTCATCTCTAACCCGTGAGCCTCAATTTTGCCCTCACAGATTTTGAATGCCTCTTTTTCTTTTTCTTTATTTTCGGCAAGAGTTTTAACATCTTCTTCTGTTGCAACACGGATTACTTTTTTAAGAGGTTTTGTAATATCGTCTTCTTGAGTACCGTGATTTGCCTTTGCAACAAGACCACACTCCATACCGCGAACAGTTTCAACTATAGCGTAATCGCCTTTATTGAATTGTTTACCGTCAGCGTCAAAATCATAGATTTTTCCGCCTTCCTTAAATCTTATACCAACTGTTTCAATCATAGATTTTCTCCTGTTTATCTGCCTACAGCCCGTTTGAATTCATAACACATTCTTACAACGAGCAAATTATTATTACAATTTCTGTTGATTGAGTCAATTAACTCGTCACACACTCCTACTGATTGTAAAAGTGCTTTTGCAGTTAATGATTTTTGAAGTTTATTGACTTCGGGTTCAAACCTTACTTCTCTTGTGTATCCGCTTTTACGAACAAGAGCATCGCGGAACACTTCTGAAAGAAGTTCTAAAACACGCTTTGCAAACTGGTTGTTTTTTTGAAAAACCGCAGTTTGCTCCATAAGTGCCAACTCATTTACATTAAGAAGTGCATTCACAAAGTTTTTAACTGTATCGGCTTCTTTCTCGGTAACTTCTTCATCTGCACTTAAAAGTGAATAAGTCTGCACGCGTGAAAGCACCGTTTCAAGCATTGTACTTCTTGAAGTTGTTACAATTATGAAATACACATAAGAAGGCGGTTCTTCCAATATTTTAAGAATAGCATTCTGTGCCTGGTCGTTCATATTATGAGCATTTTTAAGGATATATACCTTACAATCACTCTCATTAGGCACAATAAACGCATCATCACGGATTTGACGAACTGAATCAACTGCAAAAACCTTGCTTTTGCTTTTAATTACACCATCAGTTTCAAAAATATCAGGATGACCGTCTTTTTGTGCTTTCAGGCAATCGCTACACACACCACAAGGCTTTTTCTCCCCTCGGCAAACAAGACAGTTTGCAATAAAACGGGCAAAGTCTGCACCGTCAGTTTCGTTCTGACATTCTATCAGCACTCCGTGAGGGAAACTACCTTGCTCAACAGACGAAATCACCTCACTGCTGAGCTTATTGAATTTTGAATTTTCATTCATCATATTTTATAGAACTGCTCAACATCAAGCACAAAAATTGTAGCACCACCTACGGTTACCTCAATAGGCATTGATGAAAGCATTGAATCCCCTATATATGTATTGTTTACAGGTGTGATTTTTTTGCGTTGACTACTGTATTCACCAACAAGGTCAATTACTTCATCAACCTTTTTATCTTCAACACCGATTAAAAGAGTGATGTTGCCTGCTCGCAAAAACCCACCTGATGTAGAAAGTTTTGTTGCCTGATATCCATTTTTAGTAAGATTAGACATAACCGCATTTGCATCATCATTATTGATAATTGCTACAACGAGTTTCATAAAATCACTCCTTTTATTTTATAACAATCTAAAAATTACTGCAACGCTTGAGCTATTGCAATCATTACAGGCATTGTAAGAATTGAAAGCACGCTTATAAAAGATGTTACCTTTGATGCAAGACCTGTATCACGGTCATATTTTGCCGCAAACATAACAGTATTGCTTGCAGTTGGTGCAGCTGCACTTAATACACAAGCTACAAGTAATGTACCGCCAAATCCCATAAGTTTAAGTGAAACTACAGTAATAAGTGGTACTAAAATAATTTTCACAAGTGCTGAAACAAAAATTCTTTTATCTGAAAAGATTGTTTTCCAATCTGCCGCCGCAAGATATGTGCCGAACATTACCATTGCAAGTGGTGTATTAAGGTCTGCAAGGTATGAAACGGGTGCATAAATCACCTCAGGCAAATCCACCTGTAACAAGAAAAGCGGAAGACCGATTGCAACACCTAAAACACCCGGATTGGTAAGCAATTTTTTGAAATTAAACTTTTCGTTTTTGTCCCTTTTCTTCATTAAACCTGCACCGTGGATAAATGAAAGAAAATTAAATGGCACTAAAATTACTGAACAGTAGAATATGCCCTCGTCACCAAGCACTGCCTGTGCAAGAGGTAACGCCATATAACCTACATTACCGTAACAACAAGCATATTTGAAAATACAAGCAGTATCTTTATCGCTTTTATTAAATAAGATTTTCGTAAAAATCATACCAACAATATGGAAGAAAATACCGCCTAAAAGTGCTTTAAGAAGTCCCCCTAAAGTATCGCGACTAAACTCCATTCCAAGAAACGAACGGATTATAATTGCGGGGGCAACAATATAGAAAAGCAAATCGGTTGTAAGTCTTGACGCTTTTTCAGTATATATGCCTGTTTTATGGCAGATAAGACCTACCATAGCAACAAGAAAAAGTATTACAACCTGTGTAAAGGCTGTTAAAACATTACTTAAGAATAACTCCATTATTTATTACTCCGATAAGAAATTATCATCAGTTTCCATTTCGTCATGAACTTCAACCTCTGCACCAAGAAGTTCTGCACTATCATTCTCTTTTGCACATTTAACAACATTGAAAATATATGCAAATGCGAAAACTGCAAATCCTAAATCGCAAAGTGAGAAAGGATATTCGTCGGGTAATGCGTTAGCGTTACCTGTAATTACCATTAAAAGACGAGGAAGGTTTGAAACAATACAGAAGAAAATTCCTACAAATCCTGATGCGAACAAAGTTCTCATAGCCTTGCTGTTTGCAAGTCCTGCACAAATTCTTGCAAATGAAAGCAAGAAAATCATCATAAATGTAATTGCGAAAAGTTCAAGCATTAAGTCAGAAACATTTACATAAGCTATTTTTCTCACAAAACGGATAACTATTCTGCTCATTGCCCAGAAAAGCGGTGCAAGTGCTAAAAATTTATACTGTGAGTATGTTGTTCTGCCATCAACAAATGAAATACCGAAAATAATTATATAAATTGCCGCAAGAATACCGAAAACGCTTTCAATAAGTAATGGCAACTGTGCCTGGTCCATTGTACCCATAATTGAAAGACCAACTGCAGTGAAACTTTTTGCGTTAATCAAAAATGTTGAAAGTGAAGAAACAACATCAAATATAATTCCACCTGCAAACACAAATGATGCAACTGCTAAAAACATATTTTTCTTGAAAGGTGATTTTGATGCAGGAACATTTTTTGCAAGAGTTGTAAGCACATAAGGTACTACAATTGCAAGACCTCCTAACACATACATAAGAGGAATTGACCAGTCAGTAACCCTGTAAAAACCTGTATTATTTTCAATAATGTTGAGAAGTTGATACATTCTGAAAGGCACTGCAACTGCCACAAGTCCTAAAATCACATAAAGTGAATACAAAGGATTTATTTTTTCGTATTTTCCTGTAATTTTCATATTCTTCTTACCTTTCCTCAATAGGAATATACTCTTTCTGAATACCGTCAGTACGCACAATTCTTTCACTCATAGGAACATAAGCACGAGGAATTGTAGCATTCTTGTATGCAGGACGAATTATTCTGCCACCTGTTGTAATTTCTTCAATACGGTGTGCTGCCCAACCCGCTGAACGAGCCGCCATAAATAATGGTGTAAATAATTCCTTTGGAATACCAAGCATATCGTAAACAAGACCTGAATAAAGGTCCACATTAGCACAGATTTTCTTGTTATTTCCGCGAAGTTTTGCGAAAAGTTCAGGTGTAAGAGACTCAATAAGATTAAGAAGTCTAAACTCATCTTCTCTGCCTTGTTCTTTTGAGAACTTGTCAGCATAACGACGAAGAATTACAGCACGAGGGTCAGAAAGTGTATAAACTGCGTGGCCCATACCGTAAATAAGACCACTACCGTCACCCGCCTGCTTATTCATAATCTTTGTAAGATAATCGGCAACCTGACCTTCATCAGTAATATCATTTACATGTGCTTTAATATCTTCAACCATTTTATAAACTGCAATATTAGCACCACCGTGACGAGGTCCTTTAAGTGAACCTATACCCGCTGCAATTGCTGAATATGTATCAGTACCACTTGATGTGATACAACGAGTTGTGAATGTTGAGTTATTACCGCCACCGTGTTCAGCGTGGATAATCAAACAGATGTCAAGAAGCTTTGCCTCTTCATCAGTAAACTGTTTATCAGGTCTTATTGAACGCAAAATGCTTTCAGCAGTACCTAACTCTTTTTTATTCTGGTGAAAGAACATACTCTTTTTATCATAAGCACGACGCTTAACCTGATAAGCCGCAGTCATAATTGTAGGCAACTGTGCAATAAGCTGAATTGACTGACGAAGTACATTTTCAGGTGAAATATCATCAGGATTAGGGTCATAAGAATAAAGAGCAAGCACGCTACGAGCCGCCTTGTTCATAATATCAGGTGACGGTGCTTTCATAATCATATCTTCAATAAAGTCGTCAGGAAGTTCGCGACAAGTTGCAAGAACCTGACGAAAATGCTCAAGTTGTTCCTTTGTAGGAAGTGCACCGAACATTAAAAGCCATACAACTTCTTCGTAACCGAAGCGGTTTTCTTTTTCGCAGTTTTCTACAATATCTGTCATATTGATACCGCGATAAATAAGGCGACCGTGCTTTGGCACTTTTTCACCGTCGTCCATATAATAACCCTCAACAGAGCATACGCGTGTAAGACCTGCAAGCACACCTGTTCCGTCTGCGTTACGAAGTCCACGCTTTACATCAAATCTGTGATAATATTCAGGATTTATATAGTTATTTTTACGAAGCTCTTCGCATAAAGTTGAAAGAGCGTCATTGGAGATACTTGAAATATATTCTGACATAAAATTTTACCTCCTTGTAGAAAATTTCGATAGTTTTCCAATATATACAATTATACATCGTATATTTTAATACATTTAAGGCTTAAAGTCAATAAAAAGGGAGATATAAAAATATGAAAAGTTATAGTGTTATCTGCTTTTTTCTGTCACTTGCTATGATACTTTTTCCACTTGTTTCAGTTGAAAAGGCAACCAATGTATTCAAGAAAGAGTTTGTGATTACAGAAGAATCCGAGACAACTGAAAAAAGTGAAGAAACCGAAACAGAAAACTCTACCGTAAAAGTTATGAATGCCAGCAGTAAAAATATTACGGAAATGAGCCTTGAAGATTATCTTATCGGCGTTGTTGCTGCTGAAATAAACCCCGCCTATCACGAAGAAGCAATCAAAGCACAGGTGGTTGCTGCACACACTAAACTTGAGTACACAAAATTGCATAAAACAGATAATCTTGCAGAGGCTGATATTACTGATAGTGCTGCAACTCATCAAGGTTTTTTGACAGATGATGAGCAAGAAGAAAAATGGGGCGAAAATTACAAGACATATAGGGAAAAACTTGAAAAATGTGTAGAAGAAGTTATGAATGTGATAATCATATATGATAATGAGCCTATAAACGCAGTTTTTCACGCAATTTCTAACGGACAAACTGAAAACGCAACTGATGTATGGGGTGGTGAATACCCGTATCTTGTATCTGTGCAGAGTGTTGGAGACAAACTCTCTCCCGCCTACAAATCAGAAGTAACCGTCACAAGTGATGATTTCAAGAAAAAAGTCACCGAAAATGGAGCCAAATTAGGTGACGAGCCTTCAAAATGGGTAGAAAAAATCACCAATACCGATACGGGTATGGTGAAAGAAATAATAATTGGCGGTAAGAGTTTCAAGGGTACTGAAATCCGCACGCTTTTTGACCTTAAAAGCAGTACATTCGCAGTGAAATATAATGATGAAAACTTTATTTTTACCGTTTGCGGTTACGGTCATGGTGTTGGAATGAGCCAATATGGTGCAAACTATATGGCACAGCAAGGGTTAAGCTACGAACAAATTTTAAGTCATTATTATACAAATGCGAAATGCGAAATTCGTAATGCGTAATTATTTTATTGTTTGATGAATTGGAGTTTGTCAAATAAAACCTTTTCAACTTTTCACTTGTAAAACAATTCAATAAATGCTATTATAATATTCGGTGATATTATGAAAATCTACAATTCTGTAACCGAGTTAATTGGCAATACTCCGTTACTGAAAATCAAAACAAATACAAATGCAAATATTTTTGCAAAACTTGAGTGTTTTAACCCTGCGGGTAGTGCCAAGGACCGTGTTGCATACTCAATTATTAAAGATGCTGAAGAAAAAGGCATATTAAAAAAAGGCTCAACAATTATTGAGCCAACAAGCGGTAATACGGGTATAGGAATTGCATCTATGGGCGTTTCTCGCGGATATCGTGTAATTATTGTAATGCCTGATACAATGTCAGTTGAACGCAGAAAACTTATGACCGCTTACGGTGCAGAGTTAGTGCTTACTGACGGTAGTCTTGGTATGAATGGTGCAATCGCAAAGGCAGAAGAATTGCAAAAAGAAATTTCAAATAGCATTGTGGCAGGTCAGTTTGTAAACCCCGCAAATGCTATGGCACACTACAAAACAACAGGCCCTGAAATCTGGAATGATACTGACGGTAAAATTGATGTTTTTGTGGCAGGCGTCGGCACAGGCGGAACAATTACAGGGGTAGGGGAATACCTTAAAGAGCAAAATCCTCATATTGAAATCGTAGCAATTGAGCCTGATACATCAGCAGTTTTGTCGGGTGAAAGTGCGGGTGCTCATAAATTACAGGGTATTGGTGCAGGATTTATACCTGAAGTCCTTAACATAAAAGTTATTGATAAGATTATAAAAGTTAGTGCAGAAAATGCTTATAATACAGCTCGCAACCTTGCAAAAAGTGAGGGCATACTTGTTGGTATTTCATCAGGTGCAGCCCTTTACGGTGCGTTGACACTTGCAGAAAAAGAAGAATACAAAGGCAAAAATATTGTAGTTCTTCTTCCCGATACCGGCGACAGATATTTGTCGACTGATTTATATTAGAAATAAACAAAAAAGCCTCCGTAGTGGAGGCTTTTATAATTTATAATGCTTTACCGTCTTTTGTGAAAAGTGGCAACTCTTCAAGATAGATTATATCGTCACGCTTTGCTGCATCGCCTTCAGCAAGAATAAACATTTTTCCGCAAACAATACCACCTGCATCATTAACGAGTTTTTCAACTGCTGCAAGTGACTGTCCCAAAGACACAACATCGTCAACTATAAGGATTTTCTTACCTTTCATAAGTTCAGCGTCTGCCTTATCAAGATAAAGTTTTTGTTCACCTTCAGTTGTGATTGAGTTTACAGTTGACTCAAAAACGCCTGTCATATAAAGTTTTGGCTTTTTGCGTGCTACAAAATATTTTTCGTTGTTTTGAAGCCTTGCCATTTCGTGTGCAAGCGGAATGCCCTTTGCTTCTGCTGTGATTATGTAATCATATTCGGGGGCTTTTTCAAGTAATTCCTTTGCACAAGCAGTTGTAAGTTCCGGGTCACCGAAAATTACAAATCCTGCAATATTGAGTTCATCGTTAAGAGGACAAAGAGGTAAATGACGCTCAAGTCCTGCAATAGTCATTTTGTGAAACATAATCCATTTCCCTTTCATTATAAAATAGAAAACGGCGGATTTCCCCATCCACCGTTCCTTTGTTTGTTGTTTAGTTTGCTAATGCACGGCTAAGCCATACTTCTGCAATATCAAGAGCCGCATAAAGCCCTTTCTTTTCACTTGATTTTACAATTCTCTCACGAGCACTAACATTAGGGTCAGTATTAAGTAACTGAATTGACACTTTAGATGCAACTTCCACATCACCAACAGGTTTTGTTGCAAGAATCTGCATCATAATAACATAATTCTCTGAAGCGTCACCGTAATAAAGAGTGTTACCGTTACGAACTAATGGTTTGCCTTTATATGTGAGAAACTTACTTTTCTCTGCCATAATTATACCTCTTACTTCTTTGAATTTTTAAGATATTCTTTTACAAGGTCTTGTAAAAGTTCATCTCTGTCAAGGCGGCGGATAAGACTTCTCGCATTATTGTGAGTTGTGATATATGTTGGGTCTTCTGAAAGAATGTAACCAACAATTTGGTTAATAGGGTTGTAACCTTTTTCAACCAATGCGTCATAAACAGAAACAAGAATCTGACGAGTTGTTTCTTCACGCTCATCCTTTAATGAAAATTGAATGGTCTTGTTTGGGTCAAGCATTCACGCCACCTCCGTAGTAATAATTGAATATATTATATACTTTATTTTGTAAAAAAACAATACTAAAAACAAAAAAAGTGCAGAATGCAGAACGCAGAGTGCAGAACGAATAGTTTGCAAAGAAAACTCTGCACTTTGCACTCTACACTCTGCACTAAAAAACTCCCCGAAGGGAGTTTTTTAATTTAAGATTTAAGTGCAATATTCTCTTTTGCAAGTGCCTCAATAATACCATTTGCAACTTCCATAACTTCTTCAGTTGTGAGAGTTTTCTGTGGGTTAGAGAATGTAAGTCTTACTGTGATACTCTTACCGTTTTCGTCACGGTATGTGTCAACAACCTGCACATTCTTAATAAGTTCGCAGTTAGCATCTTTGATTGCCTTGCCGATTGGTGCGAATGTTTCGCTCATAAATGAAAGGTCAATTTCCATATTAGGGAACTTTGAAGGCTCTTCATAGTGAATGCCTGCGTCTGCAACTTCAGTAAGCATAGGCACATCAATTTCAGCAAACACGATAGATGCTTTCTTGTCAATCTTTTTAGCAACTGTTGGGTGAACAACACCGATTTTACCAAGAACTACGCCATCACAAGAAATTGCGTTAAGGTTTCTTGGGTGTTCGTAGCTGAGTGTTGCTTCCATTGGAGTAAAGTTAAGAGCTTTGTGCTTAATGTTGTCAGAAATAACTGAAAGCATTGTTGCAAGTTCAACATAAAGTGATTCAAGAGATTTTGTTTTACTGTAAAGTGTAACGCAAAGTTTCTTTCTCTCGTTGCAAAGTCCGTCAGATTTAAGACCATCAACAGTTCTGCCGATTTCAAACACACCAAAATCAGTACTGAAATTAGTATTTGTCTTAACCTGACAAAGTTGTGTAGGAATAATTGATTTACGGATTGTTTCAATATTAGGATTTGTAGCACCTTGAAGTTTGATATTTTCTTCAATATCCATACCCAATGCCTTGTATTCATCGTAATACTGCCATACATAAGAATGTAATTCGTGAAGTGAATAACGGTGAACAAGAATATCCTTAATTCTGTCTTCAACTGTCTTTTCTGCCTTTGCACGAACAGGGTAGAGTGGTGCAGCTGCTGTATGAATATCAAAGTTGTCGTAACCGTAAATTCGAGTGATTTCTTCAACAATGTCAGCCTTGATTGTAACATCTTTTGTTGCTCTCCAAGAAGGTACTTCTACTGTGAAGTTGTCACCATCGTTAGATGCCTTGAAACCGAGAGAGTTAAGAGTATTTACGATTGTATCGTTTGCTATTTCAATACCTGTGTACTTGTCAATAAATGCCTTGTCAAAGTCAAGTGTTACTTTTGGGTATTTATAAGCATATTCGTCAGTAAGTGCTGACACAACTTTTGCATCTGGGTCAATACTAACAAGAAGATTAACAAATCTTGCGATTGCAGGAACTGTCATTTCAGGGTCAAGACACTTTTCATAACGGTTTGAAGCGTCAGTACGGTGACCAAGACGAACAGTAGATTTACGGATTGACGCAGCATTGAATGTTGCTGATTCAAGGGTCAGAGTTGTTGTATCTTCTACGATTTCTGAGTCCAAACCACCCATAATACCTGCAATAGCAACAGGAGTGTTGTCGTTGCAAATCATAAGAGTGTTTTCGTCAATGTTTCTGTCAACACCATCAAGAGTTTGGAATGTGAAAGGTTCTGCAAAACACTTAATGCGGATTTTTTCAACTTTTCTTGAGTCGAAAGCGTGCATTGGTTGACCCATTTCAAGCATCAAGTAGTTTGTAAGGTCAGCAAGTAAGTTAATGCCACGCATACCGCAGTAGTAAAGACGAATTCTCATATTTACAGGGCTTACATTCTTTGTAATGTTTTCAACCTGTAAGCAAGAATAACGCTGACAAAGGTCATCTTCAATCTTCAAATCAACTTTTGGAAGATTGTTATATTGAGATAAGTCAACCTGTGGTAATGGTTTTAATTCGCGACCTGCAAGGGAAGCAAATTCACGGGCAATACCATAATGACCCCAAAGGTCAGGACGGTTTGTAAGTGACTTATTGTCAACCTCAAAAACAATATCGTCGATTTCGTAGATATCTTTAAGGTCAGTACCGTTTACTACATCATCAGTAATGTCCATAATGCCTGAGTTATCGTCAGAAATGCCGATTTCCTTTTCAGAACAGCACATACCGTTTGACATAAAGCCTGCAAGTGGGCGAGGTGCAATTTCAATTTCACCAATCTTTGCACCAACCTTTGCGAATGCAGTTTTCATACCAACGCGTACATTTGGTGCACCACATACAACATCAACGAGTTCTGCTTCACCAATATCTACTTTAAGAAGGTGGAGTTTTTCTGATTTTGGATGGTCTTCAACAGATTTGATTTCTGCAACAACAATACCGCTGAAATCACTACCCTTGAAGAAAATTTCGTTTTCAACTTCAGCAGTTGAAAGTGAGAATTTACGGATTAACTCCATTTTGTCAAGACCTGTAAGGTCAACGAAATCGCTAATCCAGTTCATTGATAAAAACATAATTTACTCCTCCTTCCTTAATTTTCGTCGTCTGTGAACTGTGAAAGTGTTTTAAGACTACCACTGTTCAAATCACGAATATCTTTAACGCCATATTTCATCATTGCAAGACGAGTAAGACCAAGTCCAAATGCAAAACCTGTGTATTCTTCAGGGTCAATTCCACCCGCTTTAAGAACTTCAGGGTGAATCATACCGCAAGGGCAAAGTTCAAGCCAACCGCTGTGTTTACAAGAAGGACAACCCTCGCCACCACAGATAAGGCAAGAAATATCAAGTTCAAAACCGGGTTCAACGAATGGGAAGAAACCTGGGCGAAGTCTTACCTTGATGTCTTTTTGGAATACCTCTGAAAGCATTGTTTTCATAAAGTAAATAAGGTTTGAAATAGAAATATCTTTGTCAACCATAACACCTTCCATCTGGAAGAATGTGTTTTCGTGACAAGCATCAGTTGCTTCGTTTCTAAAACATCTGCCCGGGAAAATAGCCTTGATTGGCATACCATCATTAACAAGTGCGTCTTTATACTTTTTATAAATAGCATTTTGTGCAGCTGATGTGTGAGATTTTAACAACTGACCGTTTTCAAGATAATAAGTATCCTGCATATCACGGGCAGGGTGGTCTTTTGGAATGTTAAGAGCCTCAAAACATTCATAGTCAGTAACAATTTCGCTGTAATCTTCAATATTAAAGCCCATTGTTCTGAACACGCTTTCGCACTGACGCTGAACGAGTGTAATAGGGTGGTATGAACCACGAGTCAAATTTGCAGGAACAGAAATATCAAAAACAGGTGTGCTTTCGATTTCTTTCTTAAGTTCAAGTTCTTTAATTTCTGCTTGTTTTTCTGCAATTTTCTGTTCAACGAATGCTCTTGTTTCGTTTACAACCTGACCCATAATTGGTCTTTCTTCTGCTGATAATGAACCCATCATTTTAAGTAATGATGTAAGTTCACCCTTTTTGCCAAGAACCTGAACTCTGAAATTTTCAAGTTCTGACTGCTCAGTGATTGCACTGAGTTCTGCTTCCGCTTTAACGCGGATAGCCTCAAGCTTTTCTCTCATCTTTTCTTCCTCACTTCGTTTTATAATCGGAAATATAGGGAACAAAAAAGCCCCATACTCCAAAGAGTATGGGACGAATAAAATCCGCGGTACCACCCAAATTTTAGCCAAGTACAAACTTGAAAGCTAACACTTTCCGTGTTCAATAACGAGAACAAACCGTCACAGCCTACTATTAGTTCAGCCGAGCCACTCCAAAGGGAACTTCAATTAAACTTTCAACTTATGTGCTTTCAGCCAAGGCACAATTCTCTGTTAAGTGTACTCACTTAATCTACTTTCTTTATCATCGCGTTTCAATATCGCATAAAATTATAGCAAAACAAATTATATAAGTCAAGCAGAAATTTGTTTCTTTTTTCGCAATACTGCGTGGCTTTCGGCTCGTGGTATACACGATACAACTTCGCCTTCGCCACATTGTCTTGCAAAAAAACGGCGAGAGAATTTTCTCTCGCCGTTAATTATGAATTACGAATTCAGCATTACGAATTTATTATGCTTCTTCTCTTCTGCGTTTAATAATGATTGTCGTAACTACTACACCTGCAATAAGTACGAGTGCAATACCTGCAACTGTTACATAAGAGAATACAGGATTTTGACGGAATGTATCAGTAATATCACCGATTACATTGTCATTTTTGTTTGACTCGTCAGTAGCATTGCCGTTTGTGCCATCAATAATTGTACCATCTTCAAGAGTAACAACCTTTGAAATAGCAAAGCTGTCAATTCTTTCTTCGCTACCGTCACCGTTTACTGCATAAGAGTCAAAGTAAAGGTTACCGCCATCAATTTGAATGTATGAATATGAAGGAACATTGATTGATACTACTGTTTCACCTGCAGGGAAAGTTCCTGATGTTTCTTCCTCTGCTTTTGGTTCGTAATGTTTGCTACCTGCAGTACCGTTAATTGAGTAGATTGTGCCTTCAGGACTAATCTTTGAAACATATTCAAGACCGTTATATTTAAGAGTCTGTGTTTCTGTCTCAACAACAGCGTTGTTATTCATAACATCAGTACGCATATAAACATGGTCGTGACCTTGGAATACAACATCAATGTCAAGTTCAGGCATCAAAGTTGCAAGTTGAGTACGGATAGCAGCAACATCTTCATCATCAAAGTGTGAACCGTTTGAATATGGTGCTTTGTGAAGTGCTACGAATTTCCAAGCCTTTTCGCTTGCATTCATATCTTCAGTAAGCCACTGAATCTGTGCGTCTGAAAGTCCGCCTTCGTCATTAAGGTCGTTTGAGTTAAGAACTGCCACATGTGCTGTGTTGTAATCGAATGAGTAATAAACACCTGTTGTTGTATCCTGTTCAGGAAGATTTGAATATACAAAGTTATTAACCTGTGCATTGTCACCGCGTTCTTCGTGGTTACCTGATGCTGCCATCATAACTGTATCCATAAGTGTATCTGCTGCTGTGTTGAACATTCTCTTCCATTCAACAAAATCGTTACCGTTGTCAACAAGGTCGCCTGTGTTAAGAATGAAATCAGCATCATTGTGGTTTGTAAATGCAGTATCGAGTGCAACTGCCCAGTTTTCAGCGTACTGTTTTTCTGTAACTGACTGTGGGTCTGTCATGTGGAAAAAGCTGAATGCGTTAGTGTTGTCAGCAGTATCAATAACACCAATGTCACTCCACCAGCCACGCTCTGCATCACCAACACGGTAGCAGTATTTTGTGCCTTCTTCGAGACCTGTAATCTCAATAGTGTGACGGTTTACCTGCATTTTGTGAGTGATAATACCGATAAATCCTAAATCGATTGCGTAATATTCGCGTTCTGCGTCAATTTCACAATTTGTATCAATATTTGCTTTAACAGTTGAGCCTTTGCTGAAATCAGGGTTCTCAGAATATGGAACAATCTGAATGTCAGTATCTGTAAGGCTGTATTTTGTGAAGTAGTTGATATTTCTTGAAGTTGCAGCATCTTCACCGAATGTAACTGCAATATGTGATGGAAGTCTCATATTGTCCTGTGAAAGCGGAACTGCAACTTTACCGTTGTAATTTACTGTGCCTTCAAAGTCTGCCATATATGCAGGGTCATTATCGTGAGTAAGGTCTTTCATAATTCTGTAGAACTCACCATCGATAATGTCATACTGACTTTCTGTAAGGTACTCATCAAGAAGTCCGTAAACTACATCTGAAAGTTTGTCGCCATCACCGAGAATACCTGTAATAAGAACAACTGAAATGATGTCGCTTACACCAATTTCAGGGAAACCGTTTGTGCCAAGAATACCGTCAAGAATACTTGTAAGTGAAGCTACAAGGTCGCCCATTTCACTGTTAACACCCCAAGAAACAGGGTCAATCTTAATATCTTTAAGAATTGTATCTTGAAGAAGGTCGTTAAGAACAACATCAAGAAGTGTGTCAACAATTACTTCTGCATTTTCACCATTGTAGAAACGGTCAAGTGCACTTTGAAGGAATTTGTCGTTGTCAGGGTCTTCGTTGTTTGTATAGTGGTATGCAAGAACAGATGATGCAAGTTCACCTAAAGTACCCTTTTCACCTGTACCGCCAAAACCAAGTGTATCTTTGAATGCAGTTGAAGGATAGTCAGAAACTTCAATGCTGAGAAGTTTGTCAAGAATTGGGTCAAGGATTTCAAGTGTCTTTGCAGGGTCTTGAAGATATGCTCTGTCAACCTGATTGCAAAGTGAGAAAAGAATTGCTCTTACAGCAGCTTCACCCAAACCACCAAGAACGCTACCAATAGTTTCGTTGTCAACAAGACCACCAATAAGTTCTTTAATACCAATTGTCTGTTCAAGGTAGTAGTAAAGACCACCTGCGTTTTTAACATCTTTACCGAAACCATAAGTAAGTTCATATTCAAGAATGTTAAATACAAAGTTTTTGATATTTGTGCCACCAAAGTTATAAGCCCAAGTCTGATATTTGAAAGGCTTTGCTTGTGGAACACCGTCAATGATTACAGAAACATATTCGTCAACATCATGTGTGTCATAAGTAAGAGAAGTGTTACCTGCAACACCTGTTTCAAGGCTTACTGTTCTGAATTGGTTAGGGTAACTTAAAAGTGATGTTGTAACGATGTCTGTAATGCTTTCACCGTTGTCACTTACATAAGTTGCAATATCCTGCATATGAACATGACCTGAAACAATATAGTGCATACCTGCATCTGCTACTGCGTCAGCAAATTTTTCCCAACTACGAAGAACAAAGTTGTCAAAAAGGTCAACTTCTGTCTCAAAGTGAGGAATAGCATTTGTATGTGTCATACCTATAATAGTTTTACCGTCAGCCTTTGCTTTTGCACATTCACTAAGTACCCATTCAAGATGTGCTTCAGTTACATAACCTGCTGTTTCCTGTTCGTTTTCGCCTGAATCTGTTGCGTCAGCAGAATAAAGCTGTGAGTCGATAGCAATAAGACGATAATCGTCGTTAATATCAATAGCGTATGAAAGTGAGCCTTCTGAATTTTCAGCGTGAGCTTTATAACGATTATAATAGCCACCTTCAGCTGTGTAGCCGAAGTCAGCGTAGATTGCTTCAAATTCTTCAGGAGTAGTGTCAAGTTGGTCTCTCATTTCGGGAGCGTCTTTAACACTAACTGTTTCTTGACCATTGTAGTACATAGCACGCTGGTTGTTAATGTCGTGGTTACCGTTAATAACATAAACGGGAACACCTGTTGTCATTTCAAACTTTTTAAGCATTTCTGCAAGTTCAATGTGAGCAGAATATTCGGCGTTTCTTGTTAAGTCACCCGGAAGAAGCAAAAAGTCAAGTTGACCTGCCAATGCCATAGCGGTTACATTTGCCATAGCAGCCTCTGTAAGTTCAGGTGCAATACCGCTTGTTGAGTTATTGAGATACATCATCTCTCTAAACTCTTTTCTGTCAGCATCTGAATAACCCATAGCAGTTGATGCAAAGTAGTGAGGGTCGCTGATAATAGCGAAGTTTACTTCACTTGGATTTGCTGCGATTGCTGTAAACGGAATGCTTACTGCAAAAACTGCAACTGCAAGAATAACACAGAAAAGTTTTTTCAATGTGTTCTTTTTCATTTTCTCTCCTCCAATTGTATTTGGTATACAATATAATTATACAAATACAGATTCTAACATAAAAAAAAGAAAAATGCTACACTTTTTTGCAACATTTTTCCTTAAAATAGTATTATTTTTTGTAATTGCACAAATCAATATTATCTGTTGATAATGTCAGAGATAATTTGACCGTCTTGTATGCGGATTACGCGTTGTGCCTCGTTTGCAATATCGTTGTCGTGAGTAATAAGAATAACAGTTCTGCCTTCTTCGTGAAGTTCGTGAAGAATTTTCATAACCTCAACACCTGAATGTGAGTCAAGGTTACCTGTAGGCTCGTCAGCAAGAATAATAGGCGGTCTTGCTGCAACAGCACGGGCAATTGCAACCCTTTGTTGTTGACCGCCTGACATCTGTTTTGGCAAGTGGTCAAGACGATGTGAAAGTCCAACACGCTCTAATGCTTCAAGGGCTAACTTGTTGCGTTGGTCTTTTTTCATACCGCGGTAAACAAGTGGTAACTCAACATTCTCAACAGCAGTAAGGCTTGGAATTAAGTTGAAGCCCTGAAAAATAAAGCCGATTTCTTTGTTGCGGATTTCTGACAACTCATCATCAGTCATATCTTTAACATCAACACCGTCAAGAGTATATGTGCCACTTGTGGGAATGTCTAAAAGTCCCAACATATTCATAAGCGTAGATTTGCCTGAACCCGACTGACCAACAATAGCCAAAAACTCACCATGCTCAACAGTTAAGTTAATGCCGTCTAAGGCTCTTACCTCGTTTTCGCCGGGATTATAAATTTTGTAAATATCACGAATTTCAATAAGGCTCATTTTTTCACCTCAAAAATCATTATTATGAAAATTATTGTCAATATTTTACTATTTTATTTCTGCTTAATCAATTAACAAATTGTAAATAATTACGAATTGAGCATTACGAATTCAGCATTTCTTTTACAACTTCGCCTGCAATTATAAGCCCTGCTGTGCTTGGCACAAAACTGATGCTTGCGGGGGTGCGTTCACCGTCATTTTTCGGGATTTCCGTTGAATAAAGTACTTTTAGTTTTTTTACATTTCTTGCCTTTAATTCCCTACGCATAACACGACACAGTGGACAAGTATCAGTTTTGTAAATATCTGTAATCTTAAATGCGGTTGGGTCAAGTTTGTTGCCTGTACCCATTGACGCAATCATTGGAATTCCTAATTCTTGTGATTTAATTGCAAGGTCGATTTTTGCCGTTACATTGTCGATGGCATCAATAATATAATCATATTGTGAAAGGTTAAACTCATCTGCATTTTCGGGTAAATACATCTTCACTATTGATGTAACTTGGCATTCAGGGTTTATATCAAGAATACGCTCGCGTGCAACATCTGCTTTATTTTTGCCAACAGTTGAGTGAAGTGCATATAACTGACGGTTGATATTAGTAATATCAACTGTGTCCTTGTCAACAACTGTCATTTTGCCAATGCCACAGCGAGCTAAAGCCTCAGCCACATAAGAGCCAACGCCACCAAGCCCGAAGATTATAATGTTTTTATTTTTAAGTTTTTCAAGATTTTCTTTGCCGATAAGTCTTTCCGTACGAGAAAATTGTTCCATAAAATCACTCAATTCTGCATTCTGCATTTTGAATTCTGAATTTATTTTACCATATTGAAAAAATTTCCGCAATAGTGTATAATCTTTCGTTAGAAATAAAATCTTAATATAAGGATGAGTTAAATGAAACTTGGTATCGTAGGTTTACCTAATGTTGGTAAGAGTACACTTTTTAATGCTATCACAAATGCAGGTGCACAGTCTGCAAACTACGCATTCTGCACAATTGAGCCTAATGTGGGCGTTGTTGCAGTGCCTGATTACAGAATTGATAAACTTGCAGAAATGTATAACCCTGCAAAAATTACTCCTGCAACAATCGAATTTGTTGATATTGCAGGTCTTGTAAAAGGTGCGTCAAAAGGTGAGGGACTTGGTAACAAATTCTTGTCACACATTCGTGAAGTTGATGCAATCATTCATGTTGTTCGTTGCTTTGACAATGATGATATTATTCATGTTGAGGGTAGTATCGACCCACAACGCGACATTGAAACAATCAATCTTGAACTTATTCTTTCTGATGTTGAAATTCTTGACAGAAGAATTTCAAAAGTTGAAAAAGACCTTAAAGGCGATAAATCACTCCAAAAAGAACTTGATTTTCTTAAAAGACTTCGTGGTGAACTTGAAAATGGTGTTAATGCAAGAGCAGTTGAAGCTGATGATGAAGAAAAGGAATTCCTTTCCACAGTTGCACTTCTTTCATCAAAACCTGTAATCTATGCTTGTAATATGAGCGAAGAAGATTTCGCAAACGATATTCGTGACAATGCAAGATATAACGCAGTTTGCAAACTTGCAGAGGCAGAGGGTGCTGAAACACTCCCAATCTGTGCAGAACTTGAAGCACAAATTGCTGAACTTGACAAGGAAGAAAAAGAAATGTTCCTCTCTGATTTAGGCATTGAACAGGGCGGTCTTGATTTACTTATTCAGCGTTCATACAATCTTTTGGGACTTATCTCATACTTGACCGCAGGTCAGCCTGAAGTTCGTGCTTGGACTATCAAAAAAGGCACAAAAGCACCTCAGGCAGCAGGTAAAATCCATACTGACTTTGAACGCGGATTTATCCGTGCGGAGGTAATACACTTTGACGACCTTATGGCAAACGGCACAATGCAGGCAGCCAAGGAAAAGGGACTTGTTCGTTCTGAAGGAAAAGAATACATAATGAAGGATGGCGATATAGTTCTTTTCCGCTTCAATGTTTAATAAACATAAAAAAGGATTTGCAAATTCGCAAATCCTTTTATTTTATGGCACGCCTGATGCGATTTGAACGCACGACCTTCAGAGTCGGAGTCTGACGCTCTATCCAACTGAGCTACAAGCGCTGATTACCAAGTTTTTATAATCTGTGGATTCTCAAAAATCTCATCAAGCACTTTAATGAATGGCACAACATCATTAAGTGCACCAATTCTATGGTCGAATGTAAGAGTAATAGGCATAACTTTTTTTATACCTAAATCAACTTCGCCTTTACTGTTACGGAATGCAAATTCTTTATCTTGCACCATACCTGTACCCATCATAAATACCTGTGGGTAAAGAAGTGGTGCTTGTGAACCCATGCCTGTAAGCCCACGGTAAAGTGTACCCCAGTTTGAAAAACACACGGTACCCTCGTTAATGTGTTCAGGTGAGAGTGCGTTTTCTTCTTTTGCAGGGCGGTTAAACAAATCACTGATTGTGCCCATTTTGCTTTTACCAAAAGCACCTTTAATGCCCATAGCAATTGCTTGTGGAAGTTTGCCTGTAAGTGCAAAAGCAATACCGCGATTTAACACCATATCTGTATATGTGCGTTGAATATCAGTAGTTTTCATACGGGTCACAACATCAGTAGTCTGTTCTTGCAACTCTTTAAGAGTTTTTTCTTCAGCATTGAGAATGTTTACGGGGTATGTGTCACCGTTATCAAGTACAACAGGCATAGCAATATTGACATGTTTTTTTATTATGAGTTTGCCTGATACTGAAAAAGGTTTGAAATAAATATGAGAGTTAAGTCTTGGTGCTGCTTTAAGCCCCTCTACCATTGCACGCATAATAACTGTGTTGAATGAAAGAGGATAACCACAT
This sequence comes from Clostridia bacterium, assembly GCA_017399405.1. Classification (GTDB taxonomy): domain Bacteria; phylum Bacillota; class Clostridia; order Oscillospirales; family Acutalibacteraceae; genus Fimenecus. The sequence continues at coordinate 61,110 of JAFQCT010000013.1, forward strand.
TCAGCCTTTAATTCTTTATAAGCGTCCCAGAGTTTTGTTACATCAGCTTCATAAGCGTATGCAGCGGCAGGTTGATTAGTAGCGTTTGAAAGCACATAACCGTTGCATTTTTTCTTAACCTCACCAAAATATTCAACTCTGTCACCCTCAATTGGACGGTGTAATGTTTTGTCAAGAAAATTTTTAAGTCCCATATCTTTTACCTCGCATAAAAATTCAATTTAGTATATCAAAATAAATAAATATAGTCAATAAAAATCCCATTGACAAACAAATATTGTAGTGTTATAATACTTTGCAATATACTTTCACACTTTTAATTGCTAAAGTGAAAATTTATACAAGAGGCGAATACAATGAGAAAAGGTAACTTAATGAGCGTGCGTCACGATATTAAACTTCTTGACGCAACAATCCGTGATGGCGGACTTTGTAACAATTTTGAATTTACAGATGAATTTGTACGCGAACTTTATAAAACAAATATAAAGTGTGGCGTTGACTATATGGAGTTTGGCTATAAAGCAAGTAAAAATCTTTTTAATGAAGAAGACCACGGTAAATGGAAGTTCTGTAATGAAGAAGACTTGCGTGCAATCGTAGGCGAAAATGTGTCCGATATGAAAATTGCAGTTATGGCTGATGTGGGCAGATGCGATTATAAAACTGACTTTCTTCCTAAAAAAGACAGCGTAATTGATATGATTCGTGTTGCTTGTTATATTCATCAGATTCCTGCAGCAGTTGAAATGATTAACTATTTCAATGATTTAGGCTATGAAACTACTTGCAACATTATGGCTATTTCACAGGCAAGTTTTAATCAGATTGATGACGCACTCGAAATGCTTGGTGAAAGTAAAGTTGATGTTATCTATCTTGTAGATAGTTACGGTTCACTCTTCCCTGAAAATGCTGCTGAACTTGCAAAGAAATACCTTGAATACGGTGAAAAATACAATAAAAAGATTGGATTTCACGGTCACAATAATCAAAATCTTGCATTTGCAAATACTATTGAAACACTTTCTTACGGTGTTTCTTATGTTGACGCAACTGCTCTCGCAATGGGACGCGGTGCAGGTAACTGTGCTATGGAATTGATGCTTGGATTCCTTAAAAATCCTAAATATAGTATTTATAGTCTTTTGAAGTTCATCGAAAATTATATGCTTCCGCTTAAAGAACAAGGTGTAGTTTGGGGATTTGACCTTCAATATATGTTTACAGGTCAGTTAAACAGACACCCAAGAGAAGCTATGAATTTCACAGATAAAAAACGAAACGATTATACAGAGTTTTATAAGGAATTGCTTGATAATTATTAAATTTGTAGGGCGAGGGCTTGCTCTCGCTCTGTTCTTTTGCAAAATTGAGTTTGTCGGGATGTTTGAAAGACATCCTCTTTCCTCCCTCTGACGAGGGAGGTGGCAAAATCGAAGATTTTGACGGAGGGAGAGATAAAGTACTTAACGGCTCGTATCTCTCCCTCAGTCTCGCTAACGCTCGACAG
>JAFQCT010000014.1 GCA_017399405.1 Clostridia bacterium
CCTCTGACGAGGGAGCTGTCGAGCGTTAGCGAGACTGAGGGAGAGATACGAGCCGTTAAGTACTTTATCTCTCCCTCCGTCAAAATCTTCGATTTTGCCACCTCCCTCGTCAGAGGGAGGAAAGAGGATGTCTTTCAAACATCCCGACAAACTCCAATTTTACAAAGCAAAAGCGGGGTATTGACCCCGCCAAGCTATATATTATTTTATTGTTTGTAATCATTAAGGAAATCCTTAAATGCGTCCATTGCCTCGCCTAAAATTCGTCTTCTTGGAAGATAAACAATTCTTATATGGTCAGGTGTTGGGTAGTTAAATCCTTTACCGTGCATAAGAAGAACTTTTTTAGCCTTTAAGAAGTCAAGGACAAGTTTTTCATCATCATGAAGATTGAATTTCTTTGCATCAAGTTTTGGGAAGATATAGAACGCTGCCTTTGGTTTAACAACAGAAATACCGTCAATTTCGCAAAGTGCGTTATAAACAAACTCTCTCTGCTCATAAATTCTGCCACCGGGAAGAAGCAAATCGTCAATACTCTGTACTCCACCAAGTGCAGTCTGCACAATACTTTGTGCAGGCACATTTGAACAAAGTCGCATAGTTGAGAGAAGATTAAGTCCCTCAATATAACCTTTGATTTTCTTCTTATCGCCACTAATTACCATCCAACCTACACGAAAACCTGCAACTCTGTGTGACTTTGAAAGTCCGTTAAAACTGATGCAAGGAACATCAGGAGCAAGGGATGCCAATGCAGTATGAGTAAGACCATCCATAACAAGTCTGTCATAAATTTCGTCAGCAAACAAAATTAACTCGTTTTGTCTTGCAATTTCAACAATTTCTTTTAAGATTTCGTCACTATATAACGCACCTGTAGGGTTGTTTGGATTGATAATGACAATGCCCTTTGTTTTTGGTGTAATTTTCTTTTTAATGTCGTCAATATCAGGGTTCCACTCATTTTGCTCGTCACACATATAGTGAACAGCATTACCACCTGCAAGTGTTACAGATGCAGTCCAAAGCGGATAGTCAGGTGATGGCACAAGAATTTCATCGCCATTGTCAAGTAAACCCTGCATTGACATTGTGATAAGTTCACTTACACCGTTACCAAGGTAAATGTCGCCAATATCAACGCCTTTTACGCCCTTAACCTGATAATACTGCATTATGGATTTACGGGCAGAAAACATACCTTTTGAGTCAGAATAACCCTCACACTCACGAAGATTATACATCATATCGCGAATAACCTCGTCAGGTGCTGTAAAACCAAATGGTGCAGGGTTGCCGATATTAAGTTTTAAGATTCGCTGACCTTGTGACTCCATTTTTACTGCTTCATCCATTACAGGACCGCGAATGTCATAACATACATTATCAAGTTTTGTACTTTTATTAAATGTTTTCATACTAATACCTCAATGATATTTTCTGTTAATCTCAAAAAAATATTCCCACCACTAAGCAGTGATGGGAATTTCAGTAGTTAAAAATTACTGCTCAACAGGATAAACGCTAACCTTTTTTCTGTCTTTGCCCATTCTTTCGAACTTAACTTTACCGTCGATAAGTGCGAAAAGAGAGTCGTCAGAACCACGACCTACATTGTTACCTGGGTGAATGTGAGTACCACGCTGTTTAACAAGAATGTTACCAGCAAGAACAAACTGACCGTCTGCACGCTTAACGCCAAGACGCTTTGACTCTGAGTCACGGCCGTTCTTTGTAGAACCCATACCTTTTTTATGAGCAAATAACTGAATGTTGATTTTAAGCATCAAAAACACCTCTTTCAAGTTTCAAGTTGTTGGGATACTGACTTTGCAACTCACTTAAATGCAAGTACAAACCGTCAGTAATCACTTTCGATTTACGAGCATCATCTGAAGTCATTTCTAATTTAAGATACCCGTCACGGACTACTGTTTCTGGATTTAACTTTAAGATTTCAATTATTGTGTTTGCCGCCATAAAAATAGCTGAAGAAACTGCACTGCAAACAATGTCTGTGCCACTCTCCCCTGCACCGCTATGACCGCTTAACTCAAATGAAACCACAACATCATCCGAAAACAGAAATTTTGCTGTTGTCATTATGCGTTGATACCGGTAATCTCAACCTTTGTATATGGCTGACGATGACCCTTCTTACGCTTTTCGTTCTTCTTTGGTTTGTAAGTAAATACTGTGATTTTCTTACCTTTACCATTTTTGAGAACTTTTGCAGTTACTGTTGCACCTTCAACATAAGGAGCACCTGCTTTAAGTCCGTCTTCAGAACCAACTGCGAGAACCTTGTCAAAAGTAATCTCTGCATCTGCTTCTGCGTCAAGCTTTTCTACAAATACGATGTCGCCATTCTGTACTTTGTACTGCTTGCCGCCTGTTACGATGATTGCGTACATTTTTCTAACCTACCTTAAATATAGACTCGCTATTGAGGGTGGAAAACTCACTTATAGTACGAATAGACATACTACCCCCTAATATGCGGCTTGAATATAATAACAGAACTGTTGTCAAATGTCAAGAGTTTTTTCAAATTAGTAATGCGTAATTCGGAATTCGCATTTTTTGTTGTTCAGTAATTTGGAGTTTGTCTAACTGTTTTATGTGTTTGTTTTTTTGCTCCCTCTGACGAGGGAGCTGTCGAGCGTTAGCGAGACTGAGGGAGAGATACGAGCCGTTAAGTACTTTATCTCTCCCTCCGTCAAAATCTTCGATTTTGCCACC
>JAFQCT010000015.1 GCA_017399405.1 Clostridia bacterium
GCACCTTTAGCTCAGTTGGTAGAGCACCTGACTCTTAATCAGGGTGTCCAGGGTTCGAGTCCCTGAAGGTGTACCATTCGAGATATACGGCCCGTTGGTCAAGTGGCCTAAGACTCCGGCCTCTCACGCCGGCAACACGAGTTCGAATCTCGTACGGGTCACCATATGACTATAAGGTCTATACTATATTACAAATAATTGGCTTAAAAGGTCAATTCATAGTCGGTGTTGATTGCGATGAGGGTCCACCTGTTCCCATCCCGAACACAGTAGTTAAGCTCATTTGCGCCGAAGATACTTGGCTGGAAGCGGCCTGGGAAAATAGGTAATGCCGACATAAATATTCCTCTATAGCTCAGTCGGTAGAGCATGCGGCTGTTAACCGCAGGGTCGTTGGTTCGAGTCCAACTGGGGGAGCCAAACAAAGAAGACATCCAAAAGGATGTCTTTTTTGTTTGCTTTCTTTAATTCAATTTATTTTTTTATCTATGACACGAAAAGTATCGTGATTGTTACGGTAAAATACTTTATACTCTTTATATTTTCTGTTAGTTTTTAATTACAGAATTAAAAAGAGAGGTTCAATTATGAAAACAAATGGTATGAAAAATCTAACATCAGGATTAGTGTTTATTATTTTCTTTGCATTCTGGACAATGTTAATACTAACAATAGATGCGCAACCCATAGGTGTAAAGGGCACAAATATAGGGTTTGCAACAATAAATGGCTGGTTTCACTCATTAACAGGTGTGAATATGACACTTTATACTGTTACGGATTGGTTAGGTCTTGTACCCATTTTCATTTGTATGATTTTCGGCTTTTTGGGGTTTGTTCAGTTAATCAAACGAAAAAATCTGCTAAAAGTTGACTTTGATATTATCATTTTAGGCGTATATTATGTTATAGTAATATTGTGCTATCTAATTTTTGAAATGCACCCAATCAATTACAGACCAATTATGATAAATGGTTTTATGGAAGCATCTTACCCATCGTCAACAACGCTACTTGTGTTGTGCGTTATGCCAACGCTTGTATTTCAAGCTAATCAAAGATTAAAAAGCATTATATTGAAAAGATTTATTACGATATTTGCAGTTGTATTTTCTGTATTTATGGTAGTAGGTAGACTGATTTCAGGCGTTCATTGGTTGACTGATATTATCGGCTCTTGCCTTTTGAGTGCAGGTTTGTTTTATACTTATAAGGGGATTGTGTTATGGAATTCAACGAAAAACTTCAAAGTTTAAGAAAAAGTCAAGGTCTTACGCAAGAAGAATTGGCAGATGCTTTATTCGTGTCTCGTACTGCTATTTCAAAATGGGAGTCAGGCAGAGGGTACCCAAGCATTGATTCGTTAAAAGAGATATCAAAATTCTTTTCAGTATCAATCGACGATTTACTATCGGGAGAAAAACTTCTTTCAATTGCTGAAAAAGAAAATAAATCAAATATAAGAAATATGTGTGATTTGTTATTTGGGATTGTGGATTTATTATCATTTGTGCTTGTAGTTTTACCTTTATACCCCAATACAATTGACGGATTTGTTTACTCTGTGAATCTATTTAACTACACACAAACTACTGGGCTCAACAAAACAGTTTGTTGGATTATGTTTGCTTTACTTGTAGTAACAGGAGTTGTAAAGATAATACTAACAAAAATCAAGGCAGAAAAATGCGGTAAATCGTTTATGAAAATATCAATAGTAATCAGTATTTTAACAGTGTTGTTTCTCACAATAACAAGAGAGGTTTACGCTGTAGTTGTTGTATTTATGTTATTGATAATTAAAGGTATAATATTTTTGAAAAATATTCAGAATAAATAATTTAACTGCTTATACTCTATTTATTGCCATTTTTTAGTATTTGTGTTACAATTTTTTTGGGTGATGTTATGAGAATTTTCAAATCTAAAATTTTCAAGGCTTTTATTTCAGCTTTCTTGGCTATAGCAATAATTATGCTCGGACTTTTTATTTCTGCAGTTGTTGCAGGATTTGCTCATATTGACAACAATATAGAGTACCAGAATAATCATCTCGACTATCTTAAAAATGAGTATTATGTGAATTACACCCCTTGTGACGAGCAAAAACTTGCAGATTTTGACATTAAGCAGGCAATCGCAGACGGTGTAAAATTCAATGAAGTTGCATTCCTTGGCACTCATAACAGTTATCAGTTATTGACTACAAAACCAAAGCGTGCGTTGATGAAAGCAATCGAAATTATATCATTGGGTAAGGTTGACTACACAAAAGCCACTTTTGAGATGGATACTCTTACAAAACAACTTGAATATGGTGTGCGTAATCTTGAAATAGATATTGAAACATCTGATGATGGTGAAAATGTGGGCTTTATTGTTACACATACGCCGATTATTGACAATGTTACAAGTTGTTATGACTTTGCAAAGGCTCTTGAGGAAATCAAATTGTGGTCAGATAATAATCCAAACCATTTGCCAATTACAATTTTAATTGAGCCAAAGGGAAAAGTTCTCAATATTAACAATATGAAGGATTTTTCAGTTGAATATGCAAATGAACTTGGCGAGACAATCAAAAATGTGCTTGGAGATACACTTTTAACCCCTTCACAGATGATGAGGGATTACGCTAATTTCAAAGAAATGCGTGAGGCTGACGATTGGCTTACATTACAAGAAACATTGGGCAAAGTAATGGTGCTTATGCACGATTGCAATATAACAGACGCTTATATTGAGCAGGACACAACCATAAAAACTCAGGTTATGTTCCCTATGCTACGATTTGAAGACATTACAAAAGACTACACTTCGTTCATTCTTGATAATGAAGCGGAAGAAGCATACAAAAATAACCGTGCAAGTGTTGATATGTGCAAATTAGTTGTTCGTACTCGTGCAGATTCTCACCCCAAGTTCAGTGATATGCGTTATGCTTATGCAGATGTTTGTGGCTCGCAGATAATCACAACCGATTATCCCCCAAGAGACGTAAGAACTGATGAACATATATATACTTTTGACGGTTATACAGTAAAACTTTTGAAATGAAAAAATAGTTAAAGGGTTATAAATATTATTTTGCAAAAGGAAGAATAATATGACTGTTGTTGAATTTTTTGACGGTGTTTCCATAAACAATATGGTAAGTTGTCTTGCAATAAAACCTGAAAAAATCATTTTTGTTGGTCAAAAAAAGATGATGAGAAAGCAGGAAGAAGCATACAGACGCTTTGTAAACAAATACGGAATTCAAGTAACTTTTGAGTTCAAACCCGTCAATGTGAATAATCTTGAAAAACTTATCGAGTTGCTTACAGAAATCGTTGAAAACGAAGATGAGTGCACTTTTGACCTTACAGGTGGCGAAGATACTGTTCTTGTTGCTATGGGTATTGTCTATGAAAAATACCATACTACAAAAAAAGTTCAGATGCATCGTTTCAATATAAACACAGGTATGGCATCGGATTTCGATAATGATGGTGTTATACCATCTGTGCAGATGCCTGAACTGACCGTTGAAGATAATATTACACTTTACGGTGGTTCAATTGTTCCCTATGATGGGAACAAAGGCACATTTATTTGGGATATTGATGGGGATTTTGAAAAAGATGTAAGAACAATGTGGACCTTATGCAAGAAAAATCCAACATTGTGGAATGCAGAAATAATTGCTATGGCATCGATTGCAAAACGCATAAATCCTGAACAACCCGAACTGTATGTAAAAGTGAATGCACAAAGATTTGAAACTGTTTTAATAACAAGCAGGGTAGATAAAAAGGATTTCAAAAGATTTCTTGAAATTTTACATAAGCAAGGTCTTTTACAAGAGTTGAAAGCAAATAGTCAAGGAATAGAGTTTTTATTCAAAAACAACCAAGTTAAGCGTTGCCTTACAAAAGCAGGTAATGTGCTTGAACTTATGGTGCTTTTCAGTGCAAAAAATGCTACAGATAAGCAAGGTAACAAAAGATACAACGACGCAATAGTAGGGGCGTTTATAGATTGGGATTCTTCATTACACGATTTTGATGATGAAGAAAAAGATACCGCAAACGAAGTGGATGTAGTACTTATGAGAGGTATCGTTCCCGTGTTTATTTCCTGCAAAAACGGAAATGTAGATGAGAATGAACTTTATAAACTGAATACGGTTGCGTCACGATTTGGCGGACCTTATGCGAAAAAAGTTCTTGTTGTAACATCTGCTGCTAATCAGAATAAAAACGGATATGAGTACTTGTGCCAACGGGCAGAGGATATGAAAATCCAAATTTTAGAAAATGTTCATATCTTCACAGATGATGAATTTGAAAGAAAAATCTCGAATCTTTTATGTTGATAAACAAGGGTGATTTGAATGGATAAAAAAGTTTACATACGAGGAAAAATAGGGCAATATTGGTATAATTTTACCGAGTTGCTTGTATATGCTTTAACGGTGCGTCCTTGTCCTGCGGAGTTGGAGTATAATATTACTACTTATGGTGATGGCAAGCAGAACAAAATTTACACATACTGTCGCAAGGATTTGAAAGAAACTAAAAAGCCGTTGTTTATTTACATTCACGGTGGTGGCTGGATTTCGGGCATTACACCTATGCGAAACCGATATATTTCTAACTGGGCTCAAAAGGGGTTTTATACTGCATCAATTGGTTACACTTGGGCACCTGAGGCAGTTTATCCTACGCAAATAAAAGAAATTTTTATGGCTCTTGACCAAATTCTTGATGATGCAGAAAAGTGCAATTTTGACACAGAAAACATTGTAATCGCAGGGGAGAGTGCAGGGGGATATTATATTTCTTATGTGGCGTCTTGCTTTAATGATAAATCAATTCTTGACGCACTTGGTATTGAGTTCCGTCATTTTGACTCTGCAAAAATTAAGGCACTTGTATCAATTTGCGGTTGCTATGATTTGCAAAGACTTACTGACGAGAGCAAAGAACAATCAACATTCCCTGATATGAAGATGATGGTGCCTACATTTGTAGGTAAAAGTCTTGCAGAAACAAGAGAGTTTTTGAAAACTGACGAGGCAAAGTATTATTCACCAAAGATTACTGACAAGTTCCCACCAACCTATGCTGTTTGGTCAACAAATGATAAGTTAAGATTTGAAACCTTTGATTTGTGTGCAGATTTAGATAAACTTGGCGTACCAAATAAGCAATACAAAGCAGATGGAATTATTGGTAATCACGCCTGGGCAGTTATGCCAATCTTCAAAAAGAGTAAAGATTGTTTTGAAGATGCTTATGAGTTTGTAAAAGAATATATTGAAAAATAATTTGTATTAGTTTTAATGAATATAAATTTTCATAATGAGAATACTACTAAAAAAAGGAGTGTTCTTATGATTGAACAAGATACAATAAAACTATTACGCGAATGTGACGCAGGTATTAAAATGGGCGTTTCATCAATTGATGATGTACTTGGTTATGTTAAATCTGACAGACTCAAAAAAGACCTTGAAGATAACAAGGAAGAACACAAAAAACTCGACAAAGAGTTACAGGAATTACTTGACCGTTATCGTGATGATGGTAAAGAGCCGAATCCAATGGCAAAAGGTATGTCTTGGATGAAAACAAATATGAAACTTGTTATGAATGAGTCTGACCACACAATTGCAGATTTGATTACAGATGGTTGTAATATGGGTGTAAAATCTCTTAACAAATATCTTAATCAGTATGTGGCTGCAGATGAAAAATCAAAGGATATATGTAAACGACTTATAAACCTTGAAGAAGATTTAATAGTGCAAATGCGTCAGTTTTTATAGTGGAATATGAAAAGTCCCCTCGGCATAAAATATGTCGGGGGGATTTATTATGATAATTATGTGGAAAAAACTTTTGTGGTGTCTTGCAATACCATTAGGCGTGGGTGGAGTTTCAGCACTGCTTACATCAGGCAATATGCAGTTGTTTGAAGAAATCAATAAACCACCGTTATCACCACCCGGATGGTTGTTCCCTGTGGTGTGGACTGTTCTTTATATTATGATGGGCGTAGCACTTTATCTTGTGGTAATGGCAAAGGATACCAAAAGCAACTTACCTGCATATATTTCATTTGGAGTACAGTTGTTTTTCAACTTCTTTTGGTCAATAATTTTCTTTAATGCAAGAGCATATTTATTTGCATTTATCTGGCTTGTTTTATTGTGGTTTGCAATTGTTGTAAACATATATTTCTTCTACAAAATCAACAAGACGGCAGGCAAAATTTTAATTCCATATCTTATTTGGGTAACATTTGCAGGATATTTGAATTTTGGGATTTATTTATTAAATTAAAACTAAATATCTAAAACAGCAACCGTCAAGTTGACGGTTGTTTTTTTGTGTGCTAAAATATGCAATATTAAATCAGGTGAGGTATAATTGTGAAAATCGGTAATGTTGAAATAAAAGGCAAAGCAGTTTTAGCACCTATGGCAGGGGTGGCAGATAGAGCGTTTCGTGAACTTTGTGTAGATTACGGGGCTGCTTTTGTTGTAAGCGAAATGATAAGTTCAAAAGGCGTGTCAATGGGTGACAGAAAATCAAAAGATTTAATGTTTTTGTCAGAAAAAGAGCGTCCTGCGGCGGTGCAGATTTTTGGCAGTGACCCTATGATTATGGCACAAAGTGTTGAAACTGTAATGCAGGTAAATCCACAGATTATTGATATAAATATGGGGTGTCCTGCGCCTAAAATTGCAGGTAATGGGGGCGGTGCAAGTTTGGCAAAAAATCCTGAGCTTGCCGAAAAAATCGTAAAAGCAGTAGTTAAGGCTTCACCTGTGCCTGTAACTGTAAAAATCCGTATGGGTTGGGACGAAAACTCAATAAATGCGGTTGAAATGGCAAAAAGAGCCGAAAATGCAGGGGCAAGTGCCATAACTGTTCACGGTCGAACAAGAAAACAGATGTATGCTCCACCCGTTGACAGAAACATTATTGCAGAAGTGAAAAAAAGTGTTTCAATCCCCATAATCGGTAATGGTGATATAGTCGATGAGCAATCTGCGGCAATTATGCTTGAAGAAACAAATTGCGACTTAATTATGATTGGTCGTGGTGCTCTCGGTTGCCCTTGGGTATTCTCGCAAATTAACGCATATCTTGAACACGGTCGGGTATTACCAACACCACCTGTAAGTGAGCGTATGCGAGTAATGATAAAACATATCGAAAAACTTTGTGAATATAAAGGGGATTATGTAGGTATGCGTGAAGCCCGTAAGCATGCAGGTTGGTACACAAAAGGACTTCACGGTGCTGCCAAATATCGTCAGGAGTTAGGCACACTCGAAAATATGGAACAGTTACAAGAGATTGCATATAAAATATGTATGGAAAATCGGTAATGAATATTTTTAGTAAGTTAAAAGATTTCATATTATGGCTTGTGCTGACCAAAAAGTGTAAGTATTGCAATACGCTAATTACCAAAAATGAAGATTTATGTGCCGATTGCAAAGAGGATTTGCCACAGATTAGTGGTGAAAAATGCACATTCTGTGGTGCGGGTAAAGACAGATGCAATTGCAAAAAACACCGTATGGATTTTGATGGCATTACTTCCCCTTTTTATTATGAGAATGGTATAAAACAGGGATTGCAACTTCTCAAATTTAACAACAAAAGTCATCTTGCAAACATATTCGCAGAAGATATGGCAAAATGCGTAAAAGAAGATTTTAACGACATAGATTTTGATTTTATATGCTATGTCCCGTTTTCACCTTTTCAAACTACAGAAAGAAATTACAATCAAAGTGAACTGTTGGCAGAAGAAATGTCAAAAAGACTTGAAATTCCCGTAAAGAATGCCCTTGTGAAGTTGTTTGATGTTAAAACTCAGCACGATATGGCGATAATGCAGAGAAAAGGAAATGTACACGGGATTTATGATGTTAAAGACGGATTCTCAGTGAAAGGCAAAACTGTTTTACTTGTTGATGATATTATGACAACGGGCGAAACGCTTAACAATTGTGCATTGATTATGAAAATCCGCGGTGCAGAAAAAGTGTATTGTGTAACCGCAGCACTAACTGTAAAAGAAAAGAAGAAATAAAGGCTATTGAGGTTTACTCAATAGCCTTTGTATTTGGGTTTAACTGATTTTTCTAAAAACTGACGGAAAACGGTTTTTTATAATTGAAATCATTTTTGCAAATGCAAGACAAAGAAAAACGCTTTTTGTCTTGTAAATATTTGCCATAATTCCTATATATTGGTTGCCATATAAATACGGTTCAAATCTCTTGTATCTTTCACTATTGAATTCGTTTTTGAGGAATTCTTTTCTCTGTTTTCTGTTCATTCCCGAACGCTTGTCAAAGTTCCTTTCAAGTGCTGAAAACATATACCTTACATATCTGAACGCGATAAAATTAAGATTTTCATCAGTCAACATATTCCAATATTTGAATTGGTCATATAATCGGTCAATTTTAACCATAATATCTTCAAAATAAGTAGGAATAAAACTACCTGTAGTACTGCCTGAATGTTTAATATAGTGATATGGTGCAATATCAAGAATAATACAACTATCAACATCCATAAAAAAGTCAATATTGAAAATAATATCTTCATTGAATTTCATTTTTGGGAAGAATGCCCCTGTTGACCTTAAATACTCAACATCATACATTTTGTTACAAGGGTAGCCATAAAAATCTATTTCTTCAAGGTTCAAAACTTCATTTCTTACCTCTTGCTGAGTTTTAAGAGTTTTGGTTTCGTAATAGCAAACTGCATGGTTGCCTAACGGTTCGCCGTTTTCTGTAAAATATTCCTCAACCAATCCAAAAATAACTACTTTTGCAGGGTAATCAGTAACCGCTTCTGCAAGTTTTTGGAGCATATCGTCATTAACATAGTCATCTGCATCAATAAAGCAAAGATATTTGCCCGCAACTACTTTCATAGCCTCATTTCTCGCGTTACCTGCACCACCATTCTGTGCAAGATGCAATACTTTTATTCTGCTATCTTTTTTTGCGTATTCGTCACAGATTGCACCGCTATTGTCAGGGGAACAGTCATCAACGAGTAAAAGTTCAAAATCTGTAAATGTCTGACGGAGTATAGACTCAATGCTCATTTTAAGATATTTTTCACTTTTATATACAGGCATAATTATACTGATATATGGGATTGGCACAAGTTTCACCTTCTTTATTAAAATTATACTTCATAATAAAAAAAGTGTCAACAATACAACCTATTACAAACTGATTACAACACTTGAAAAAGTTGTAATATAGTGATATAATCAATATCGTATATAACTATGCTCAAAGAAGGCGAGAGTTTTTATGAAAAGATTTATAAACGACATTAAAAAATTCAAAAGTTATACGCTTTACGCAGCAAAATCAGGAATGAAAGCAGAAGTTGCAGGTTCATTTTTGAGTTGGATGTGGTGGATTTTAGACCCATTACTTTATATGCTTGTTTATTCATTTGTTGCAGTGTATGTTTTCGGCAGTCGTGAGCCATATTTTCCTGTTTTCGTTTTCATAGGTCTTAACACTTGGACCTTCTTCAGCAAAACTGTTAAAGCAGGTGTTAAGCTTGTTCAGGAAAAGAAGAGTATAGTAACAAAAGTTTATATTCCAAAGTTTATATTTATTCTTGAAAAAGAGACCATCTTTGGTATTAAAATGTTTGTTTCTTGTGCACTTACAGTTCTGTTTATGATTTTCTATCAGGTTCCTGTAAGTTGGAAAGCACTTTGGGTTATTCCTTTGTGGTTACTCTTATTTATGATAACTTTTGCTTGCACAACAATCGTTACTCACTTTGGTGTTTTCGTTGAGGACCTTATGAATGTGCTTACAGTTGCACTTCAGTTAGGCTTCTATGTTTCAGGTATATTCTATTCAATCGAAACAAGAATTTTACCTAAGAGTGAACTTATTGGTAATCTTCTTATTCATTGTAATCCAATTGCACTTATTATGACAGATATGCGAAATGTATTGCTTTATGACGGTGAGCCTCATTATATTTCACTTGCAATCTGGGCAGTAATTTCAATTATTGTTTCAGCAATCGGTATAAGAACAATCTATAAACACGAAAATACTTATGTTAAAGTAATATAAAAAGGAGGGACACAAAATGAGCCAAACTGCAATTTCAGTAAAGAATGTAAAAATCAGATATCGTATGATGAACAAGGTTTCATTTTTCAGAGCGTTGGTATCTCGTTCAACATACTCAAAAACAAAATATTTTGAAGCAGTAAAAGGTGTGTCCTTCGAAGTTCCAAAAGGGCAGATTTTAGGTATTGTCGGCAAAAACGGTAGTGGTAAATCAACGCTTCTTCGTGCTATCGCAGGTATTTTCTCACCTGATGAGGGTGAAATTGATTTGCACGGTAATACAATTTCACTTCTTTCAATTGGTGTAGGTTTCCAAAATGCACTTTCAGGTCGTGAAAATATCTACCTTTCAGGTATGCTTTTAGGTTTCTCCCGTGAGTTTATTGACGAAAAACTTGATGAAATCATTGAATTTTCAGAGTTAGGTGATTTCATTGACCGCCCTGTAAAATCATATTCAAGCGGTATGTATTCAAAACTCGCTTTCTCAATTACAGCAATTCTTGAAACTGATATTATGCTTATTGACGAAGTTTTATCAGTTGGTGACGCAAAGTTTAAGAAAAAGAGTTACGCAAAAATGAAAGAACTCATTTCTAATGAAGACAGAACAGTTTTGATTGTTTCTCACAGTTCAGATACAATTAAAAATCTTTGTGATAATGTTCTCTGGATTCACGATGGCGAAATGAAAATGTATGGTACTACTGCGGAAGTTCTTCCAAAGTATGATGAATTTATGAAATAATTATGAGTAATAAACCAATAGATTTTGTAATAATCTGGGTTGATGGTGCTGACCCGGAATGGCGAAAAGAAAAAGCACAATATGACGGTAGCGTTGTTACAACCGCTAACAGTGAAGTAAGATACAGAGATTGGGATAATCTTCAGTACTGGTTTAGAGCAGTTGAAAAATATGCACCTTGGGTTAATAAAATCCATTTTGTAACTTGGGGGCATTTACCACCTTGGCTTGATACAACAAATCCGAAACTTAATATTGTGAATCATAAAGATTATATCCCCAAAGAGTATCTTCCAACATTCAGTTCACATACTATTGAACTTAACTTGCACAGAATTGAAGGCTTGGCTGAACAGTTTGTGTATTTTAATGATGATATGTTCTTGAATAAGCCTGTTTCACCTGAAGATTTCTTCAAAGACGGTCTTCCTTGTGATACTGCGGCAGTTCATTGTATTTATTTTGCAAACGATAGTGCAGGCTTTTTTCACGGTGCTGATATTGAGGTTATCAACGATAATTTCAATAAAATGCAGTGCATGAAACGAGATTTCAAAAAGTGGTTCAATCTTAAAAATGGTTGGAAGAATGTTATGCGAACAGCACTTCTTATGCCTTGGCCATGGTTTCCGGGAATGTATTGCCATCACACCCCGTCATGTTTCTTGAAATCCACATTTGAAAAAGTATGGGACAAGGCTTATGACACGCTTCACGAAACTTGCCTTAATAGATTTAGAAAAAAAGGCGATGTTAATCAGTGGGTAATGAAGTATTGGCAATTGGCAGAGGGTAATTTTGCTGTAAGAGACGCTTCTTTTGCACAATGTTATCATATTGATAATGAAATGTTCAAAGAACTTTGCAAAGAGATTGAACAAAAAACACATTCTATGATTTGCATTAACGATACTGTTAACACAGAAGATTTTGAAGAAAAGAAACAGGCTGTGATTTCAGTTTTTGATAAAACATTGCCTGAAAAATCAACTTATGAAAAATAACGAGGGTGTTAAAATGAAGAAAAATTTTGTTTGGCTTATGGGCGAAAATGTAGGTAATACAGCCAACAATAATTCATTCTATTTCTGGAAGCATACCGTTTCTGTAAAAGATGATATTGATAAATACTTTGTTATGGAAAAAAATCATAACAATCAGGATGTTTACGAGTCGTTGTCTTCAGAAGAAAAGAAATTTGTAATTTGGAAAAACAGTATAAAGCATTTTGAAATATATTTTACGGCTGATATGTTTTTTGTATCATTAAGTTACAAGGATATTTTACCGGAT
The DNA here is from genome assembly GCA_017399405.1 of Clostridia bacterium. Lineage (GTDB taxonomy): Bacteria > Bacillota > Clostridia > Oscillospirales > Acutalibacteraceae > Fimenecus. Next base: position 12,180 of record JAFQCT010000015.1, read on the forward strand.
AAGCTTTTAGGAAAATCCCTTAATTTTCTCATAACCAAACCGTTGATTTATCTTCAGCACGGAACATTAGGAATTAAAGCCGTAGGTTACAATGGTGATGCATATAATAACAATATGTTCCGCTTTATATATTACAATAAAAATATTAAAGACATCTTCAAAGAAACTAATAATTTTAGGGATTATCAGCTTTATTATGGAGTTTATCCACCAAGATATACTGAACTTGTTAAGCGTCATTTTGAATATGCCAAAACAAAAGGTGAGGGGAAGAAAATTTTATGGTTCCCAACATGGAGAGAGTATTTTGGCGATAATTACAAAACTGAAATTTTGTTGTTGCAAATGAAAAAAGTTCTGGGCAACGATGAGTTGTCAGAATACCTTGACAAAACATCATCAACATTTACTGTTTGCCTTCACCAATTCTTTGATGAAGAAAAAATTGCATACCTTAAAGAAAATGTAAAGACAGATAGAATTAAACTTATTCATGCAAAAAATGTTGATGTGCTTGATGAACTTGCATCTAATGATGTTCTTATTACTGACTATTCATCAGTTGGATTTGATTTTACAACACTCAATAAGCCTGTAATTCTATATCAACCTGATTTAGAAACTTATCTTGAAGGCAGAGATTTATATTGCACAATTGATGAACTCAAAGAAGCATCAATTTCAAAATCAAGGGAATTGATTGAAACAATTGTAAATGAAACCTATGGAATCAATGATTTCTTTAGGTCTCGTTTGCCTGAAAAATTTGATTATGATTATATTATGAGCGGTGGTCACATTGACCGCATGTATAATGAGTTTGCTGAAATTCAACGCAACAAGATTACTTTTATCGGTTATGATTTTCATGGTATTGGTGGAACTGTTTTTGCAACTCGTTCTTTGGCAGAAGCTTTGCTTGAAAAGAATTATATGGTGCAATTGATTTCGCTTAAGGCTGCAGGTAAGGGCGAAGGAATGCCTTATGGGGTGCAACTTTCTCCAATTTATGTTGATGGTATGCGAACAAAAGTTGAAATTGCCAAAAGGCTTATTCCACCTGTGAAATGCCTTTATGGTAACATTAATTATGATTGTTCCAAACATCACTTGCGACCTTATGCAAATCTGGCTTTGAAGCATATGTTGAAGAATACAAAAAGCAAAACAGTGGTTTCAACAAGAGAGTCACTTCATCTTTATCTTAATGATGAGTTATCAGAATATGTTGAAAATAAAATCTGCTTTTTCCACTGTGCTGCTAGTGCGGTGTATGATTTGTATCCTGAGGCTATGAAACGTATAGTTAAGCAAAAAATTGAAAAGGCAGTTTTCGTTACAGAAGAAAGCCGACAGGCTTACTTGAACGATTTGAATTATGATAATTATAAAGAGTGTCTTGTTTTAGGTAATGCTCTTGAAATTAGCAGAAGCATTGAAAGAGATGAAATTACAATACCAGAAAATAAAGATGGAAAAACAACTTTTAATGGTATGTATCTTGTCCGTCTTAGCCCAGAGAGAAAAGATGACTTGAATAATCTTATAGGATTTGCAAAGTATTTGAAAGAAAAACAGATTACGGATATTACAATAAATGTTTATGGCAATGGGTTTTATCGCAATGAGTTTCTTGAAATTATTAGAGCTGAATCTCTTGAAGATTATATAATTTATCAGGGTGAAACAAATAACCCTAAAAACGAGATGCAAAAGTATGATGCTGTTGTTGACTTTACCCTTAAACATTCTTTTGGTATGCCTTATGTTGAAGCCATATTGAATGGCAAAATGCTCTATTGTACAGATAATATTGCTTCTCGCGAAGTGTTAAATGGAATTGACGGATGCATCTATTATTCTTATGAAGATTTGGTGGATAAAATTAAAAATCACGCAAAAATCACAGTTTTGCAACTCAAATCGAATTATGATAAAATCAGTGCAACATTTTCAAGGGAAGTTGTGGCAGATAAATTTATAAACTTTATTGAAAAATAAAAAATGACGAGCATATTGCTCGTCATTTTTTGTTGATTTTATAAGTTTGCATCGAGTTCCATAATTTTATTATAGATACGTTGACTGTTATTTTTATCATCAAAGGCGAAGAATGTATCAATTCGATGACGATATTCTTCTTTTAATTGACAATCGTTTTCCATGTATTCAATAAGACGTTCAATTGTATCTTCTAAGTTATACTCAACTTCACCAAAACCATCTTTTTCGTAGTCAAAGTAACCTTCGGCATAATGATTTGTATCAAAATGTGCATAAATAACAGGCTTTCTGAGGTAACCCATGTCAAACGCAACTGAAGAATAGTCTGTTAAAATCAATGAGCTTTCTGCAAAAACATCTCGATAAACTGCATCTGCCTTAAGAATGTTTACTTCCGGACGGATGTTAAAGTGATGCAAGTGCACGAACATTGTAGGGTGTATAAGAAATTGTAATTCAAATCCACATTTTTTAGCTACTGAATGTAATTTTTCAGAGTTAAGAAGAGAGTTGTAAAATACATAGAAATCACTTTCTTCAAATCCTGGCAACAAGTTGTATTGTGATGTCATAGCATCATAAGCGCCAAACAATTTTCTGCGCCATGTAGGCATAACTGTGATTTTTCTTTTCTTGTTATCATATAAACGGTCATATCGTGGCATACCGGTCAATATGACCTGTTTTTCATTATAACCGTAATTGTAATAAAGAATAGAATCATATTCAGCTTTGGTTGATGTAACAAAAAGTGAGAAGTTTTTGTTTTCTCTGTTCAAAGCCATAGAAACATCATCTTTTGTAATGCCGTGTTGTAAAAACACAATATCATTATCTTGTGAAAGATTGCTGTAATATGGTTGAAATTTACCGAAAGGTGATGAGATTTCGTTGTGGCTGTATGCGGAAATAGTGTGCTTTGCCAAAAGATGTATGATTTTGTGCCACCATGACATGTACGGAACCACAGGTCCTAATTTTTTCAGACGTTTATAATCTACAGAATCTTTGCTGATAGCAAAAACAGGATAGCAGTTGGCCTTTTTCTTGTTTTTCAAACAATACATAAAGAATGCTTCACCGTTATCGTCTGCACGGTCTGCCTTATCAGCAATCAACCAGATGTTTTTAGGAACAAAAGGACGCATTATATGTGTGAAAATTCTGGCAAAAACTGCTTTAATTAATGGCTTTTGTTTGGTTTTCAATAAATCGGCAAGATATAATAATTCGCGGAATGCTACTTTTAATTTATTCTTTTTAGTTACTTTTATTTCGTTGATTTCAGGTGTAAGCATATAACCGTGTTTATAATAATATGAATGGTCAACTGCTCTGTTTATAGGACTGAATTTGCCATAAGAAATCGACTGAAGTATAACATCAAATTCGTCACATTTTAATCCAAAAGCAATGTTAAAATCATCGGTATCGTCTAATGGAATAGTGATAGAAAAATGTTTGCGGACACCAGTTGTCTCGCCAACGCTATAAAAATTAGTATTTCTTTCAATAGTATTGAAAGAATACTTGTTATTAACTTTTGCGTAAAATGTAGTTGGACAATCATCTTCAATATAAGCTATATACCAACCATTAATCTCTATAGAGTCTTTATGAACATCAATAAAATTAATATAAGTCTGAGCGTTTTCAAAAGCGAAAAGAACTTGATTGCAAAACACACATACTTTTTTCTTGTCATAGAGACTTCTGCCTATGTTTATTTTTTCTTCAGGGTGTTTGCATCTTAAAACGAACATTTTTTGTTCAGTATTAAGATTCAATTGTTCCATAATGACATCATCATCTATTTTGTTAATGAGAGAAAATAATTTGGTTTTATAATAGTCATATTCATCATCGCTAAGTATTCCTTCAGGAACATTTGATTGTCTGAATTTCCATTGAAGGTCGTGCATGACATTAAATTGGGCAAATTTTGGAATGTATCCAAATTTTTCTTCACAATACAACAAAGAATGTTCGCTGAAATGCTCTAACATAGGAATAAACCAAGCGTATGTTTTTCCGCTTGTTTGAATAGCAGATGATGCGCCTACTGAACCGCGTTGGCGATACAGATATCTTGCTTCAGCAAGTACGCCCATCTTTTGCTTTTCGGCTAAAATCTTAATTATCAATTGTGCATCTTCTGCATATTTCAAAACAGGGTCAAATTGTAAATTTGCAAAGCATTCTGATTTAGAAAAGCAACTTGCCAATGAAAGTTGAGGCTTATTCCATTCTTTTTTCAGGTCTATAACGCGAGTGCCTTCAACGAATTTAATATTAAGCGGGTGCCCACCTCTTTTAGCTCCGAAATATACCAATGGGATTGAGACAAGGTCAACTTCGTCACCATATTTTTCAAAAAACTCACAAACAAGTCGAATTGTATTCGGAGAAAGCTTATCGTCTGAATCAAGGAAGTTTACATATTTACCTTGAACATATTTTAATCCTTCGTTTCTTGCTGTGGATACACCGCCGTTTTCTTTATGAATAACTACAATATTGTCGTTATATTTTTTTGCATATTCATCGCAAATTGCACCACTGCCATCAGGGGAACCATCGTCAACTAAAATTAGCTGAATATTTTCAAATCCGATATCTTGTTCTATAATGCTCTCAATAGCATCCTCTAGATAATCTTCAACATTGTAGATAGCCATAACTATTGAGACGAGATACTTATTTTCCATAGTTAACATCAACTCCATTGATATTAAGTAAGTTTTATGTAGCAACATAAAATGAAAGTTTATATTTCTACAAAAATCAAACTTCTTCTGTTTAATTATCACACTTATAAAGCAGTTTGTCAAGGTTATTTTGTATTAAAGAGCGCCTTGAAAATAATACGAAATAAGGTAAAGTTTATTGAATTAATAACTAAATACGAAGTTTAACCTTTTATATTGATTTATATAATATTTTCGGTTATAATTAGGCATAGGGAAATGGCATTTCTAACATAATAAAGGTGTTATTTATGATAAATGGTAGTAATTCAAAAAAAGAAATGAATGGTATGGAGTCACTTAACCAGCTTTACAGAATTGGTTGTGGTCCGTCAAGCTCACACACAATGGGGCCTGAAAAGGCTTGCGTGATTTTCAAAGAAAAGAACGCAGATGCTGACGAGTTTAAGGTTATTTTGTACGGCTCACTTGCCAAAACAGGCAAGGGACATTGCACCGACACGGTTATTGAAAACACATTAGCCCCAATTAAGACAAATGTTGAGTTCGATTTTGACAAAACGGACATTGACCATCCTAACACAATGGATATGTTCGCATATAAAAATGGTGAACAGATTGATTTTGCAAGAGTATTCAGTGTTGGTGGTGGCAGAATTGAGTTTGAGGGCTCATCCTCTGCTAAAGAACCAATTGTTTACGAATTGAGCACTTTTTCTGACATCAAAGCATATTGCAAAGAGAAAAAATATCGTCTTTGGCAGTATGTTGATGAAGTTGAGGGTGAATATATCTGGGATTATCTTGCAAAAGTATGGCAGACAATGAAGGATGCCATTGAGCGTGGTATTGAAGACGAAGGTATTCTTCCCGGTGGACTTGAAGTGCAGAAAAAAGCGAAATATTTATATAATATGGAGCACATCGGCGAAAGTGCCGAAACTCGAGAAAATCGTGAAGTTTGTTCTTACGCTTTTGCAGTAAGTGAGCAGAATGCGTCAGGTCATACAATTGTTACTGCACCAACTTGCGGTGCGTCAGGTGTGTTACCTGCGGTGCTCTACTATATGCAGTTAAAACACGGTTACACAGACCGTCAAATTTTACAAGCGCTTGCAACAGGTGGACTTATTGGCAACCTCGTTAAAACAAATGCATCAATTTCGGGTGCAGAGTGTGGTTGTCAAGCCGAAATTGGAACTGCTTGTGCTATGGCGTCAGCAGCGTTAGGTGAGTTATTTGGTCTTAAACGCGGTAAGATTGAATATGCGGCTGAAATTGCTATTGAGCATCATTTAGGGCTTACTTGTGACCCAATTTGTGGTCTTGTGCAGATTCCTTGTATTGAGCGAAACGCTGTTGCGGCAATGCGAGCAATAAATGCGGTGAATCTTGCAAGTTTTTTAAGTGAAACAAGAAAAATCTCTCTCGATAATGTTATCGAAACAATGAGAAAAACAGGTCTTGATATTCATGCAGCATATCGCGAGACTAGTGAGGGTGGTCTTGCAACGTTGAATATATAGTGAAAAAAGAGGTATGGGAAAATGATTTGTCCAAATTGTAAAAAAGAGAATATGAACGAATATGCAACTGTGTGTGCATATTGTAATCAGCCACTTTATAGCGGAGAAAATGCCGAAGCAAAAGCGGTAGAGTTATCGGCAAAGCAAAAGAAGGATAAAGTAAAATCGGCAATTATTACAGTAATTTCAGTTATCCTTGTAATTGCGGTTGTAATTGTTGCTTTAATAATTCCAAAGCCTGATAAAGATGATACTACTACAACAACAGAAAATACTACGGAAAGTACAACATTAGCAAATTCAGAAGAAAACACAACAAATAATGGTGTTGTTGATGAAGAAAAATCAACTAAAAAGAATGAAGATTCTTCAAAAGATGACCCGAATGTAATGGATACAACTGAAGAGATTGTGGCATATTTCAATAAAAACGCCAACAGAGTAAAAACTGAAGCAACTAAAGTAGTTAAGAATTACGAGGACCGTGAAATTAAAGAAATTGTTGCACCAAAGGCACTTCAGGGTATGGCTGAAAGTATGGTAACAACTTTTATGGCAGATGATACAGACCCTGTAGAACATGCAACTCGCGAAGAAATTGTTGAAAACTTCCAAGTGCCAAAGCAGAGTTATGTAAGTTGTCTTAAAGTCAGCGATATTGAAAAAGCGTCATGTAAAGATATGGGTACATATTACGAAATCACCATTATGGTTAAGAGCGAAGATAACCCATCAGCAGGTAAGGGCGTAGGTGCAGCATTTGACGTTATTGAACCTGAAGAAGTTGAGGGCAAATCTGATATGGTTGAGGATTTCTCAACACGATACAGTAACTGTACTGTAGTTGCGAAATTTGATAAAACAACAAACAGAATGACTAGTGCAAATTATATGATACCAACAAAACTGATGCTTACAGTAAGTTTTATGGGTACTCATAATGCGTCAATCGATATGTCATTTGAAAAGGATTACACAATTACATACTAATTAAACAAAAAAGCCACTCAATTGAGTGGCTTTAACTTTTGTGTTTAGCAATATTTTTTTGTGATTTCTAGCATTTTATCCATTTTCTTTTCCATATCTGCAACGAGTGCAAACTGTGTGCGGGCACGGACTAAATTATGGTCGTCATAATCCGTATGGAAATACTTATCACCGTTAAGGTAGTCCATAAGAAAACGGATTCCACATTCATAAGTCATAAGTTTTGCACCGAATGGCAAAAGCTCTTTTTCAAGGTCTGTAAGTGCATCTTTAGCACTGCTGAGATATCCCTTAACATAAGATTCGTAAAGGTTAAGGTCTAAAGAAACCTTTGAAACATCTTTTTCGTCTTCAGCGGCTGTATTTGCACCAAAGCGGATACTATCACCAAAGTCATAAAGCGAAAGACCAGGCATAACGGTATCAAGGTCAATAATGCAAATACCCTTGTTTGTTTTATTATCAAAAAGAATGTTATTGAGTTTTGTGTCGTTATGTGTAACGCGAAGTGGCAACTTGCCTTCTGCAATTAAATCAACAAGAATATGTGTATCTTTTTCTCTTGTATTGGCAAACTCAACTTCTTCTTTTACATTGTGAAGTCTTCCTGAAAGGTTTTCCTGGACTGCTTTTTTGAAATCTGCAAAGCGGGAAACTGTGTTATGGAAGTTTTCGATAGTTTCAAAAAGTGATGAACCATCAAAATCTGCAAGAATATTCTGGAATTCACCAAATGCCACACCTGCGTTAAAGAAGATTTCTTCATTGTCAATTGTGTTGCAAGTATAAACATCGTTAACATATATGTAGACACGCCAACAGTTATTGTTTTTGTCTGTGTAGTAGTATTTTCCACTTAAACATGGTAAGAAAACAAGAGTTCTTCGTTCAGGACAATCTACATTATTTTCTATATTTTTGTTATGAATATGGCTTGTAACAGCAACAATGTTGCTCATAAGTTGGTCAGGTTTTCTAAATACATGTGTGTTGACTTTTTGAAGGACATATTTTTTTGTTTGACCTTCTTCATCAAAAATCAAATGGTATGTGTTGTTAATATGACCGTTGTTGATTTGCTCATATCTAATAAATGTGCCATTTAGTGAAAATTGCTCACAAACTTCTTCAATATTAAAAGGCATGTTCGCCATCTCAATACACCTCATGAATACATTATTTTGAATAAAGTAACCTAATGTATTATATATCTAAGTGCAAAAATAGTCAATGATTATTTTGAATAATAAAAAAGACGCAAATTGTTTAATTTTATACTTTACATAAGAGTGATTTTAATGTAAAATATACTAAATATGGTAACTGATTAAAAGTGTTGCCACGGAGGTGTTTTATTATGGAACCAAAATATAAAAGAGTACTCTTGAAAGTCAGTGGCGAGGTTCTTGCTGGTGACAAAAAGCATGGTTTTGATTTTGACACGGTAAACAGCGTTTGTGCTGCTATTAAGGAAATGGCTGACCTTGGAACAGAGGTTGCAATTGTTGTTGGTGGTGGCAACTTCTGGCGTGGTCGTTCAAGCGGTGATATGGACAGAACAAGAGCAGACCATATTGGTATGCTTGCAACTGTTATGAACGCATTAGCACTTGCTGATTCACTTGAACAGATGGGCGTAATCGTTCGTGTTCAAACTGCTATTGAAATGAATAAAATTGCTGAACCATATATCAGCCACAGAGCAAAGCGTCACCTTGAAAAAGGCAGAGTTGTAATCTTCGGTTGCGGTACAGGTAACCCATTCTTCTCAACTGATACTGCAGCAGCACTTCGTGCAGCAGAAATTGGTGCTGACATTATCTTCAAAGCAACAAATGTTGATGGTGTTTATGATAAAGACCCTAACAGATTCTCAGATGCAATTAAATATGATGTAATTACTCATCAGGATATTTTAAGCAAAGGTCTTGCAGTTATGGATAGTACTGCAGCATCACTTTGTCGTGATAATAACATTCCACTTCTCGTATTTAATCTTCAACAGCCTGAAAATATGGTTAAGGCGGTTAAAGGCGAAAATGTTGGTACAGTTGTAGTAAGTGAGAAATAATCTGTAATTAAAACATAAAAAGGAGATAGATTTATGAATACAGTTTTTGATACAATGAAAGAAAAAATGACCAAAACCATCCACGCTCTTGAAAAAGAGTATGCAGGAATGCGTGCAGGCAGAGCAACCCCTGCAATTCTTGATAAAATTCAGGTTGACTATTATGGTGTACCAACACCAATTCAGCAGATGGCTGCTGTTTCAGTAAGCGAAGGTAGAATTCTTATTATTCAACCATGGGATGTAAGCACAATCAATCCAATTTCAAAAGCAATTCAGGCTTCTGATATCGGCATTAATCCAATGAATGATGGTAAAGTTATCCGTCTTACATTCCCACCTCTCACAGAGGAACGCAGAAAGGCTCTTTGCAAAGATGTAAGTAAAATTGCAGAAGACAGCAAGGTTGCAATCCGTTCAATCCGCCGCGATGCAATGGATAAAATCAAGAATATGAAGAAAAACAGTGAAATTACTGAAGATGACCAGAAGAATGCAGAAACAAAAATTCAGAAAATCACTGACGACTTCATTAAAGAAATCGACACAGTTTCTGACAAAAAAGAAAAAGAGATTATGGAGATATAATTGGTTTTATGGGCGAGGTGACTCGCCCATAATTTGCCATTATGAATAGTTATGGATAAGAAAAATATACCACAGTTTTCCGTTTTACCACAGCATATCGGCATTATTATGGACGGTAATGGAAGATGGGCAAAACAAAGAGATTTACCAAGATATAAAGGTCATATTGAGGGTGCAAAAACATTCCGCAAAATCGGTGAGTTTGCCGCTGATGTGGGAATTAAATGTATGACTTTCTATGCTTTTTCAACTGAAAACTGGAAAAGACCACAAGAAGAAGTTGACGCTATTATGCAACTTTTCCGCGAATATCTTCGTGAGGCCGAAGAGCGTCAAGCTGAAAATGAAGAAAAAGGCATTAAACTTTGCTTTTTAGGTGACCGTAAAGGTATTCCTGAAGATATTTTATCTCTTATGGACCAAATTGAAAACGGTACACAGTATGAGACAAAAGTTATATTAAACCTTGCAATCAATTATGGGGGACGCCACGAAATTACTGAAGGCGTTAAAACGATTGCAAAGAAAGTTAAAAATGGTGAAATCAGCATTGATGATATTACTGAAGATATGATTTCAGATTCATTATATACAGCAGGCTCACCTGACCCTGACCTTATTATCAGGCCAAGTGGAGAGTACAGGTTGTCAAATTTCTTGACTTGGCAGTCAGCTTATTCAGAGTTTTGGTTTTCAGATGTGCTCTGGCCTGATTTCACAGAAGAAAATCTAATTGAAGCATTGCGAGAGTTTGAAAAGCGTAACAGACGCTTTGGTGGGGTATAATTTTAGTAAAAGGAAATTTTCGAAATGAAACAACGAATTATTTTTGGACTTTTGTGTGTAGGTGCAGGCATTCTTGCACTTTGCATTCGTAACACACCACTTTTTACGGTGATTGGTGCAATAATTTGTGTAATGGTTGCTGTTGAAATCAATAAAGCCATTAAACTTAAAAACAAACCTATGTTTGCATTAAGCCTTGTGGTTTCAGCACTTGTTCCCGTTTATTATGAATACGGATATTTGCTTGACAGATTACCGCTTGATTTAAGTCCTATTTATCTTATTGCGATTTACATTCTTGCATTGTTTATTTTAATGCTTACAGGCTATGAAAATACAAAATTTTCAGATGTTGGAATGGTACTTTTAGGCTCATTAGGACTTCCGCTTGCAGTTACGGTGCTTTTGTATTTAAGGGATATTGATAAAATTTTCCCTGAACAAAACTATACTACTGAACACGGATTGTTCCTTATCTTGTTTGCAATGTTCTGTGCTTGGATAAGTGATGCGTCTGCATATTTTGGCGGTAGATTTTTCGGCAAACATAAATTAGCACCAAAAATCAGCCCCAAAAAGACTATTGAGGGTGTAATCAGCGGTACACTTGGTTGTATTCTTGCAAATGTAATTCTTTATGCAGTGTTTGATAATCTTGTTTTTGCAGAGCCACATAACAATTACCTTGCAATTATTATAATGTCAATTCCGTTATCACTTATTGGTGTTTGTGGTGATTTGACATTCTCAGCACTCAAGCGTAATTATGAAATCAAAGACTTTAGCAATCTTGTTCCAGGTCACGGTGGCGTTATGGACAGATTTGACAGTGAAGTGTTTGTGCTTGTGGCACTTTATGCGATTATCAATATTTTCGGAGTAGTGATTTGATGATTACTAAAAATTTAAGTATATTAGGCTCAACCGGTTCAATCGGTACTCAAAGCCTTGAAACAGCAAGAAAGTGCGGTTACTCTGTTTCCGCGCTTTCGGCATATTCTAATGTAGATTTAATTGAAGAACAAATTCGCGAATTTAAGCCGAAAATGGCGGCTTTAGTTGATGAAAATGCCGCAAAAGAACTTAAAAATCGCGTAAGTGATTTAGATGTAACTGTGCTTTCGGGTATAGAGGGCGTTTGCGAATGTGCAATAGTAGAAAGTGCAGATACAGTAATTAACTCAGTTGTTGGTATGGCAGGTCTTAAACCTACTCTCGCAGCAATTGAAAGTGATAAAAAAATTGCCCTTGCCAATAAAGAAACTCTTGTTGCGGGTGGACTTATAGTTACAACTAACGCAAAGGCAAAAGGTGTTGACATTTTACCTGTTGATTCAGAACATTCTGCAATTTTCCAATGCTTACAAGGTCAACCTACAAATCGTGCATTAAAAAGAATCATTTTAACTGCAAGTGGCGGGCCATTCTTCGGCAAAACAAAAGAAGAATTAGAAAAAGTAACTGTTGCAGATGCACTTAAACACCCAAATTGGAGTATGGGACAAAAAATAACCATTGACTCTGCTACAATGATGAATAAGGGGCTTGAACTTATTGAGGCTGTTTGGCTTTTCAATGTTCATCCGTCAAAAATTGAGATTGTGGTTCACAGAGAAAGTATAATTCATTCCGCAGTTGAATATACCGATAATGCAGTTATTGCACAGTTAGGGCTTCCTGATATGAAAATCCCTATTCAGTATGCACTCACATATCCTGAAAGAATAGAATCTCTTACAGGTGAATTGGATTTGACAAAATTGGGAACACTAACATTCTATAAACCCGATTATGACACTTTCAAGTGTATGAACATTTGTCGTGAGGCAATTAGTCGTGGCGGTCTTTATCCTGCATTCGCAAACAGTGCAAACGAGCAGGCGAACTTAATGTTCCGTCAGGGTAAAATCGGTTTCTTAGAAATCGGCGAACTTGTTGAGCGTGTTATGAATGACGCTCCAAAGGTAGATACATATACAGTTGACGATGTATATAATGCCGACATTGAAGCAAGAAATTTAGTAATCAAGTATTCAGGAAAGCAGTGATTTTTTGGAACTCTGGTCTAAAATCTGGCCATTTTTAGTAGCCATCTTATTTTTCGGACTTTTAATTTCAATTCACGAGTTAGGTCATTTTACTTTTGCAAAACTTTTTAAGGTAAAAATAAATGAGTTTTCACTCGGTATGGGCCCCGCAATTTTCAAAAAGAAGAGGGGTGAAACTCTTTACGCACTTCGCTTACTTCCGATTGGCGGTTATGTAAGTATGGAGGGTGAAGACGAAGAAAGTCAAGATGAAAATGCCTTTAACCGTAAAAAAGTATGGCAGAAAATTATAATAGTTGCCGCAGGTGCAATTATGAATTTAATACTCGGTGTTGTGATTGTTGCAACTGTGCTTTCAATGGAAGATTTAATCGGCACAAACCAGATTTTAGAGTTTCACGAGGGTGCAATAAGTCAACAAACAGGCCTTGAAGTAGGCGATGAATTCCTTGAAATTGACGGTCACAGAGTTTTCTCTGATACGGATATTTCATTTCTTATGGGACGCAGTGATGACGGTGTTTTCGATATGGTTGTCCGCAGAGACGGTAAAGAAGTTGAACTTAAAGATGTAACTTTCAAAACCGAGAAAGATGGCAAATACACATTCATTACTTACGATTTTGTAATATTAGGTGAAGAAACAAACTTTATAAATATTGTTGAAAACTCATTCAAACGGTCTGCTTCAATTGCACGGCTTGTATGGTTAAGTTTTTTTGATTTAATTACGGGTAGATATGGGCTTACTGATTTGTCAGGTCCCGTAGGCACAGTTAATGTTATTGCAGATGCGGCAGCCGGTGCGATTGAGAGTAAAGATGGTCTTATAACAGCACTTACAATGATGGCGTTTATCTCAATAAATATTGGTGTGTTTAATCTTTTGCCATTACCTGCACTTGATGGTGGCAGACTCTTTTTCCTTGTAATTGAGGGCATACGCAGAAAACCTATTAACCCTAAATATGAGGGTTATGTGCACGGTGCAGGACTTGCACTTTTATTGCTTTTAATGTTGGTTGTAACTTTTAATGATATTGTGACACTTGTTAAAAATTAGGTGATTAAAAATGATTGAAAGAAGAAAAAGTCGCGTTGTAACAGCGGGCAATGTTAAAATTGGCGGTAATAATCCTATTTCCGTTCAATCAATGCTTAATGTAGTAGCGGAAGATGCAGAAGGTAATGTAAGACAAGCTGTAGAGTTAGAAAAAGCAGGTTGCCAGATTATCCGTCTTACTGTGCCGAACAAAGAGGCTGTTAAAACTCTTTATGCAGTAAAAAACGCTGTTAATATTCCTGTTGTTGCTGATATTCATTTTGATTACCGTTGTGCTTTAGAAAGCGTTGCGGCGGGTGCTGATAAAATCAGAATAAACCCCGGCAATATCGGTGATGATGAGAAAGTGAGAGCAGTTGCTGACGCTTGTCGTCTTCACAATGTGCCAATCCGTATTGGTGTAAATTCAGGCTCACTTGAAAAGAATTTACTTGCAAAGTATGGTTCACCAACACCTGAAGCTATGCGAGACAGTGCGATGTATCATATCGGGCTTTTAGAAAAGTTTGATTTTAACGATATTGTTGTGTCAATTAAATCATCAGATGTTCAGAAAATGGTTAAAGCATATCGTCTTGTAGCAGATATGTGTGATTATCCGTTACATTTAGGTGTAACTGAAGCAGGCACTCACAATATGGCACTTGTAAAATCAAGTATCGGTATCGGCTCACTTCTTCTTGATGGTATAGGGGATACAATCCGTGTTTCAATGACTGCTGACCCTGTAACAGAGGTTAAGGCAGGTTATGACATTCTTAAAGGCGCAGGCATTAAAACTGACTGTGCACAAATTGTATCTTGCCCAACTTGTGGCAGAACAAAAATTGATTTAATCGGACTTGCAGAAAAAGTAGAAAAAGCACTTACAAACTACAATAAGCCTATAAAAGTTGCAGTTATGGGGTGTGTTGTGAATGGCCCCGGTGAAGCAAAAGAGGCTGACATTGGTGTTGCAGGTGGCGACGGTTGTGGCGTAATTTTCAAAAATGGCGAAGTGCTTAAAAAGGTAAGCGAAAATGAAATAGTAGACGAATTATTGAAAGAAATAGAAAAAATATAGTGGTGTAAATACATATGACAACAGTAAAAACACTTTTTGGTGAGTTTTTTGACTGTAAAAACAATCTTGATTTCGGGGTTGCAGAAATCGTAAACTTTGCAATTTCAAGAGAAAAAAACAGGGCAGAACTTACCATAAAGCCATACAGAATAATTGAACAAGACAGAATAAAAGCCTTTGAAAAAACACTTTCAAGGGCTACAAATGTTAATATAAAAATAATCTGTGATGAGTCAAGAAAAGGCTTTACAACAGAATATGCAAATATGGTTATTGAAATTTTAAGAGACCGTGTTGCAGTTGCAAACGGATATTTCAATAACGCAGACTATAAGATTGAAAACGGAGAGTTCAAAATCCTTCTTAAAAAAGGTGGTAAAGATATTCTTCGTGCATCAAATGTTGACGATGAAATTGCAAAAATTATAAGAGAGATTTTTGGTATTAACCTTGAGGTAACTTTCCATCAACAAGATTTTGATGTTGAAATAGCACTTGACTCAATGCAAAAACAGATGGAAGAAATGCATAATCGACAGGTTATTGAAGAAAATCCACAAGCAGCAGTTACAAGAAGTGAGGGCAAAACTCATATAGTAAAAGAGGGTATTCCTCTTTACCTTGAAACACAAAAGGCGATTTATGGTAATATTATAAGAACATCAAAACTTCAAAAACTTTGTGATATTTCAATTGAAAGCGGTGCGGTAGCAGTTTGGGGTGAGATTTTCTCGCTTGATGTACGCACTACCCGTGACGGAAGAAATAATATTATCAACTTTAATATTACAGATAAAACATACTCATATACAGTTAAAATCTTTGAGACAGTTGCAAATGCAAAATCATTTCTTGGTGCGTTAAAAGAGGGCGAAACAGTAATCGTTTACGGTAAAGTTAGTTACGATAAATATTCAGGTGAGAATATTATCTCTGCAACTTCTGTGAATACTGTTAAACCTATTAAGAAACAAGATAACGCAGAAGTTAAGCGTGTTGAACTTCACTTGCACACAAATATGTCTGAAATGGACGGTATGACCTCTGCCGACAAACTTGTTAAACGAGCAATCAGTTGGGGGCATAGTGCTATTGCAATTACTGACCACGGTGTAGCACAAGGCTATCCTGACGCAGTAAAAGGCAAGGGTAAAGACGATATTAAACTGATTTTTGGTATTGAGGGTTATCTTATTGACGATATTGGCGATAAAGAAACCCCTTGGGAAAAACTTCCCCGTTATCATATTATTTTGCTTGTGCAGAATAAAACGGGCCTTAAAAATCTTTATAAACTTATTTCACTTTCTCATACAACATATTTTCACACAAGACCGTGTATTCCTCGTTCAAAGCTTAATGAGCATCGTGAGGGTATAATATTAGGCTCGGCTTGTGAAGCGGGTGAGCTTATTAAAGCAATCCTTTTTGAGAAAAGTGATGAAGAAATCTTAAAAATTGCCGATTATTATGATTATCTTGAAATTCAACCAGATGGCAACAATATGTTTATGATTGACTCTCATTCTGACCCGAATGCTAAAAATCCTGACAGAAATAAAGAGTATAATCGTATTAAAAATCTTGAAGATATCCGCGATATCAACCGTAAGATTATACATATTGGCGACAAGTTAAATAAACTTGTATGTGCTACGGGGGATGTTCACTTTATGGACCCTGAAGATGCAAGTTTTCGTGCTATTCTTATGGCGGGTAAAGGTTTTGATGATGCCGATAATCAAGCACCTCTTTACTTTAGAACAACTGAAGAAATGCTTAAAGAGTTTGCATATCTCGGCGAAGATACCGCTTATGAAGTAGTTGTCACAAATACAAATAAAATTGCAGATATGATTGAGCAGGTAACCCCTATTCCACCGGGAACATTTAACCCGACAATCCCCGGTGCTGAACAAGAACTTCGTGACATTTGCTGGGCAAAAGCAAAAGAATGGTATGGTGACCCTGTACCTGAATATGTAGCTGAGCGTCTTGAAATGGAACTTGAATCCATTATTAAACACGGTTTCGCTGTGCTTTATATTATCGCACAAAAACTTGTTTGGGATTCAGAGGCTCACGGTTATCATGTAGGTTCCCGTGGTTCTGTTGGCTCGTCCTTTGTTGCTACAATGGCGGGTATTTCAGAGGTTAACCCTCTTGCAGCACACTATCGTTGTGCAAAGTGTAAGCATAGTGAATTCTTCTTGCACGGTGAATACGGTTCAGGCTTTGATATGCCACCAAAGAACTGTCCTCATTGCGATATTCCTATGATTCGTGACGGTCACGAAATACCTTTCCAAACTTTCCTTGGTTTCCACGGTGATAAAGCACCTGATATCGACCTTAATTTCTCGGGCGATTATCAGGGCAAAGCACATAGATATACTGAAGAATTGTTCGGTCGTGACCATGTGTTCAAAGCGGGTACAATCGCAACAGTTGCCGATAAAACTGCTTATGGTTATGTAAAAAAATATCTTGAAGAGCGTGGCAAAATTGTAACTCGTGCCGAAGAAGACCGACTTACAAAAGGTTGCACAGGTATTAAGCGTACAACAGGTCAGCACCCCGGCGGTATGGTTGTTGTGCCTAACGAATTTGATGTTTATGACTTTACTGCAGTGCAATTCCCTGCAAATAAAGTTGGTTCAGATATGGAAACAACTCACTTTGATTTCCATTTCTTGCACGATACAATTCTTAAACTTGATATTCTCGGCCATGATGTGCCCACCCTTTATAAACACCTTGAAGATATGACGGGAATCAATGTTATGGATGTTGATGTGTGCGACCCTAAAATTGTTAGTCTTTGCACAAGTCCTGAAGCGTTGGGACTTACTCCTGACGATATTGGCGTTGAGACAGGTACACTTTCGATTCCTGAAATGGGTACAGATTTTGTTCGTGGTATGCTTACAGAAGCACAGCCTAAAAAATTCTCTGACCTTTTACAGATTTCAGGTCTTTCACACGGTACTGATGTATGGCTTGGAAACGCACAAGAACTTATTAAAAATGGCACTTGCACAATTTCAGAAGTTATTGGTACCCGTGACGATATTATGACTTATCTTATCCATAAAGGGCTTGATTCAAGTCTTGCATTTAAGATTATGGAGCTTACAAGAAAAGGTATTGTTGCAAAGACAGGATTCCCTGAGGGCGCAGAAGATGCAATGAAAGCGTGTGGGGTTCCCGATTGGTATATGGATTCTTGTCGTAAAATCAAGTATATGTTCCCTAAAGCTCACGCGGCAGCCTATGTTATTGCGGCACTTCGTCTTGGTTGGTACAAGATTTATAAGCCAACAGAATATTATACCGCATTCTTAACTGTTCGTGGTGGTGACCTTGACGCTGTAACTGTAGTACAAGGCAGAGACGCAGTTAAACGCAAAATGGTTGAGCTTCACGGTCCGCTTAACGCAGAACCGAAAGACAGAAAACCAATGACAACAAAAGAGCAAGACCAGTTTACTGCACTTCAAGTTGTAAATGAAATGATGGCTCGTGGCGTTGAACTTTTGCCTGTCGATATTTACAAGTCAAGGTCAACAGAATATTTTATTGAAGACGGAAAAATCAGAATGCCATTCTCAGCACTTTCAGGTGTTGGCGAAAACGCTGCAAAATCTATTGTGGCTGGGCGTGATGAGTGTGGTGCGGATTTCGTTTCAATTGACGATTTCCAAGCAAAAACAGGTGCGTCAAGTGCTGTTGTTACTGCACTTAAAGAAATCGGTGCATTAGACGACCTTCCTGAAACTGCACAAATCTCATTCTTTGGTTTTTAGTCAGTTTAACAAATAAAGTGTGCAGAGTTGCTGTGAGTTTTGCAATTCTGCACATTGACATATTTACTTTATCGTGTTATCATATTAGCACGCTAAAGTGCAAAATGAAAAGAAAAGGTAATTTTTATGAAAAATTATTCCAAAATTACACCTGAAGGAACTAAAGACTATTTAGCACTTGAAAGTCGAGCAATCCGTTGTGCTGAAAAAAGACTTTCATCTGTTTTTAAGTCAAAAGGTTACGAAAAGGTAATGACACCTACAATTGAATTTTTTGATGTTTTTAATCGTGAAAGTTCGGGCTATAATCCGGAAGATTTATATAGTCTTACTGACTCTTACGGAAGACTTTTAGTATTGCGTCCTGATTCAACTCTTCCTATTGCAAGACTTGTTTCAACTCGTTTTCAAAACGCTCGCCTGCCACTTCGCCTTTACTATAATCAGAATGTGTTTTTAAGACAGAAAAACTTAACGGGCAGAAGTGATGAGGCAGTACAAAGCGGTATTGAACTTATGGGTGCATACGGACTTCGTGCAGATTTAGAGGTTATTACAACTGCAGTTGAGGCTATTGAAAGTTGCACATCTGCTGATTTCAAACTTGAAATCGGTCACGCGGGATTTTTCAAAGAACTTTGCAATAAACTCAATGTAAGTGACGAAACAGTAAGTGAAATTTACGATTGTGTTGAAAGCAGAAACTTTGTTTCACTTAATAATATTCTTGATAAAATCGGCAAAAGTGACATTACTGATTGTATTCGTAATCTTCCAAGATATTTTGGTGGTCTTGAAATTATTGAAAAAGCAAAAGAAATCGATTTAGGTGACGAGGGGCAAAAAAGCCTTGACTACTTAAAAGAATTGTATATACTTTTGTGCAAAACAGGGCTTGAAGATAAAATAGTTATTGATTTAAGTCTTGTAAACCGTACAAATTACTATACAGGCATTATTTTCAAAGGCTATTTGCAAGGTAGTGGTGTTTCGGTAGTTTCCGGCGGTCGTTATGATAGCCTTGGTGCTGAATTCGGTCGTGATATGCCTTCAACAGGCTTTGGTATTGAAACAGGTGCATTGGCAACAGTTATGCTTAACCGAAACGAACTTGATAATGAAAAATTACCTGAAATCATTGTTTTTGGTGAAAAAGATTATATTACAGATGCATTAGCATATTCAAAAGAATTTCGTGCAAAAGGTATCTACTGTGAAAATAGTACTTTTGAAACAATAGAAGAAACAAAAGAATATGCAAAAACAAAAAATATTTCAAAAATTTGTATTATAGATACCAACGGTGTAAGGGAGGAAACAGTATGAGAAAATTACGAATAGCCCTTACAAAAGGTCGTCTTGAAAAGAAAAGTGTTGAACTTTTTCAGAAAATGGGGATTGATTGTGACGAACTTATAAACAAAGGCAGACGCTTAATTCTCAACGCAGGCGATTATGAAGTAGTGCTTGCAAAAGCGGCAGATGTAATCACTTATGTTGAACATGGTGTTTGCGATATTGGTATTGTGGGTCGTGATACAATTGTAGAAAACGGAAAAAGTTTCTATGAAATGATGGACCTTAATTTAGGTAAATGCGATTTTGCACTTGCAACTCAAAAAGGTGTTGATTTTTATGATGGCTTCAACACAAAACGAATTGCAACAAAATACCCAAACATTACAAAGGCATATTTTGAAGGCAAGGGAATGGATATCAAGATTATTAAAATCGAAGGTTCTGTTGAACTTGCACCGCTTCTTAATCTTGCTGACGGTATTGTTGACATCGTTGAAACGGGTACAACGCTCAAGGAAAATGGGCTTGAAGTAAAAGAAAAGATTATGCCCGTTTCTGCCCGTGTAATTGTAAATATGGCAAGTATGAAACTTCGTCGTGAAGAAATTGACAAGTTTTTAGAAGAAATAGAAAAAGTTATCCCAAAGGGTGAATGATATGATAAATACAGTTTTTGCAGACGGTAAGGCAGACGAAAGCCTTATTAAACAACTTAAAGAGCGTAGTGGTGAGGTTGACAAAAAAGTAACTCTTGCTGTTACTGATATTCTTGAAAATGTTAAAGCAAATGGTGATAAGGCAGTTTTAGAATACACAATTAAATTTGACGGTAAAGCACCTGAAAAAGCAGAAATTTCAAAGGAAGAAATCGACAAAGCAATAGAAAAATGTGACCCATTTTTTGTAAAGGCTTTAGAAGATGCTGCAGAGAATATTCGTGATTTCCACGCTCGCCAAAAACAACAGAGTTGGCTTACAACAAAGGAAAACGGTGTTATTATGGGTCAGCGTGTTCGAGGACTTCAGCGAGTTGGTCTTTATGTGCCGGGCGGTACTGCTGCATATCCATCAAGCGTTCTTATGAATGCAATTCCTGCAAAAATTGCAGGGGTTAAAGAACTTGTTATGGTAACACCACCTTCAAAGGATGGTACACCTAACCCTGATATTCTTGCGGCTGCAAAAATTGCAGGTGTTGACAGAGTGTTTTTAATGGGCGGGGCACAGGCAGTTGCAGCTTTGGCTTACGGTACAGAAACTGTGCCAAAAGTTGACAAAATCGTAGGCCCCGGTAATATTTTCGTTGCAACGGCTAAAAAACTTCTTTACGGTACAGTTGATATTGATATGGTCGCAGGCCCAAGTGAAATACTTATAGTTGCAGACGAAACTGCAAATCCTAAGTTCCTTGCGGCTGACCTTATGAGTCAGGCTGAACACGATGTTTTAGCATCTGCAATTCTTATTACAACAAGCGAAAAAATCGCAGAAGAAACAAAAAAAGAACTTGCTCGTCAATGTGCAACACTTTCAAGAAAAGATATTATCGAAAAATCACTTAAAGATTATAGTGCAATTATTATTTGCGACAATATGGACAAGGCTGTTGATTTTGCAAATCGTCTTGCACCTGAACACCTTGAAATGTGTGTGGAAAATCCACTTGAATATATCGGCAGAATGGATAATGCAGGTAGCGTGTTCCTTGGTAACTACTCACCTGAACCATTGGGTGACTATTTTGCAGGACCTAACCATGTTCTTCCTACAAGCGGTACTGCAAGATTCTTTTCACCTTTATCAGTTGATAGTTTTATTAAAAAATCAAGTTTTATTTACTATACAGAAGATGCACTCAAAGAGTGTAAAGACAAGGTTGTTTCTCTTGCAGAAACAGAGGGCTTAACAGCTCACGCAAATTCCATTAAGGTTAGATTTGAGGATTAAGTATGTTTCAACTCAATGAAAAAGTAAAAAACTTAACACCCTATGAGCCAATAAGCGGTACTTACGAAATCCGTCTTGATGCTAATGAGTCATTTTTAACTGTTCCTAAAAATATTGAGAATGAAATGGTTGAAGCGTTAAAAAATAGTGCATTAAACCGTTACCCTGACCCAATGGCAACAAAGCTCGTCAACGGATTTGCAAATTATTTTAATGTTAATGCTGATTGCGTTACTGCAGGTAACGGCTCAGACGAGATTATTTCAGTTATAATGAATGCTTTTTTACAGAAAGGTGATAAGATATTAACTCTTGAGCCTGATTTCTCAATGTATCGTTTTTATGCTGAAATCGCAGAGTGTGAAAGTGTTAAATATCAAAAAGATGATAATTTAGATGTTAATATTGATGATGTAATTACACTTGCCAATAGCGAGAATGTGCGAATTGTAATTTTTTCAAACCCTTGCAACCCAACATCAAGAATTATCACAAAAGACCACATAAGAAAACTTATAAACAGTACAGATGCTCTTGTAGTCCTTGACGAAGCATATATGGATTTTGCAGAAGACGAAAGTCTTTTAGGTGAATTTGAAAAGTATGATAATCTTATAATCCTTAAAACTTGCTCAAAAGCATTGGGTAGTGCAGCATTAAGATTAGGCTTCGCAGTTGCAAACAAGACACTCACAAATGTAATCCGTGCAGTAAAATCACCATACAATGTAAACTCTGTTTCACAGGCTCTCGGTGAAGTGCTTTTCGCACACCCAGATTACATTGATAACTGTATTGAAACCGTTGTAAATGCAAGAAAAGAACTTTACAACGAAATTCTCAAAATTAAGAGTGATAAAATTGAAAAGGTTTACGAAACTCATACAAACTTTGTATTTATGAAAGTTAAAAATACAAAGCAAGTATTTGAAAAAATGAAAGAAAACAGCATTATAATTCGTAATATGGGCGAGTACTTGCGAATTACCGCAGGTACAAAATACGAAAACGAAAAAATGCTTGAAACATTCAAAAAAGTGTTGGAGGAAGTATAATGAGAACTGCAACAATTAACAGAAAGACAAAAGAAACTGATATTCAGTTGTCACTTTGCCTTGAGGGTGGCGAAATCAGTATTGATACAGGTGTTGGTTTCTTCGACCATATGCTTACAGCATTCGCTGCACACGCGGGTTATGGTCTTACAGTAAAATGTAAAGGTGACACAGAGGTTGATTGTCATCATACAGTTGAAGATATTGGCATTG
This sequence comes from Clostridia bacterium, assembly GCA_017399405.1. Classification (GTDB taxonomy): domain Bacteria; phylum Bacillota; class Clostridia; order Oscillospirales; family Acutalibacteraceae; genus Fimenecus. The sequence goes on from JAFQCT010000015.1 coordinate 35,347, forward strand.
TACTTGGTCAGGCACTTTATGAATGTTTAGGGGATAAGTCAAATCTTGTTCGTTACGGTAGCTTTTTTGTGCCAATGGATGAGGCACTTGGTTTTTGTGCAGTTGACATCTGTAACCGTGCATACACAGTTTTTGAGGCGGATTTTCCACAAGAAAAATGTGGTGATTTTGACGCTTGTATGTGCGTTGAATTCTTCCGTGCAGTTGCAGATAATGCAAAAATCACACTTCACTTGCGGGCACCTTACGGAGACAACTCTCATCATATTGCTGAGGCAATTTTCAAGGCATTCGGCCACGCAATGAGTATTGCAACAGAAAAAACAGACAAAACACTCTCTACAAAGGGGACTCTTTAATAAATGATTATTTTTCCTGCTATAGATATTAAAGACAAAGAATGTGTGCGACTTTACAAAGGCGATTTTTCCACAGCTGGTAAGGTTGCAGATAGTTATATGGAAACTGCTCTCAATTTCAAAAAAGCGGGTGCAGAGTGGATTCATATGGTTGACCTTAACGGCGCACTTGACGGTGTCCGTATAAACAGTGAAATCTTTCTTGATGTTGCAAAAAACAGCGGACTTAAAGTTGAAGTCGGTGGTGGAATCCGTACAATGAAAGATGTTGATTTCTATATTCAGAATGGAATTGAAAGAGTCATAATCGGCTCGGCTGCACTCAAAAATCCGCAACTTGTAAAAGAAGCCTGCAAAGAGTTTGGCGACAAAATAGCAGTTGGGATTGACGCTAAAAACGAAATGGTTGCAACTGAGGGTTGGACAGAAAAAAGTGACACTCACTATATTGACCTTGCAAAACGAATGGAAGATTTCGGTGTAAAGTACATTATCTTTACAGATATCGATTGTGATGGTATGCTTTCAGGTCCAAATCTTGAACAGTTAATCAAACTCAATGACGCAGTTTCTTGCAACATTACCGCAAGTGGTGGCATCAAGGATATACAAAACATTATTGACCTTAAAAAAGCCAATATGTATGGTGCAATTTGTGGAAGAAGTATTTATAGCGGTACATTAAATCTTGCAGAAGCAATCAAGGAGTGTGAATAATATGAACCTTGATAAATTTTTTGTAAAAGCAGACCTTATCCCTGCAATAATTCAAGAAGAAAGTACAGGCGAAGTACTTATGCTTGCCTATATGAATAAAGAATCAATGGCAAAAACTTTAGAAAGTGGTTACACTTGGTTTTGGAGTCGTTCAAGACAAGAACTCTGGAACAAGGGTGCAACATCAGGTCATTTGCAAAAAGTGGTTTCAATTCACGGCGATTGTGATGACGATACACTTTTAATTAAAGTTGAGCAGACAGGTCCTGCTTGTCATACGGGCAGTAAATCTTGTTTTTTTAAGGAGATTAAATAATATGAATGATACTTTAGTAAATCTTTATGAAACCATTCTTGAAAGAAAAGCAAACCAGCAGGAAGGTTCATACACTTGCTACCTTTTTGAAAAAGGACTTGACAAAATCCTTAAAAAAGTAGGTGAGGAGTGCTCTGAAACAATTATTGCTGCAAAAAACGGTAATAAGGAAGATACGGTTGGTGAAATCAGTGATTTGATTTTCCATTTGTTTGTTATGATGGCAAACGAGGGCATAGCGGTAGAAGATGTTATGGCAGAACTTGATAAGAGAAGTGCAAAAACCGGAAACCTCAAGGTCTTTCATCAAGTTGATAAAAACTCATAAGGAGAGATAGATATGGAAATTTTGTGGACAATTCTTGGACTTTTAGCACTCTTTATAGTGGTAACGCTTATCCGTGCTATATTCTTCAAAGAGAAAAAAGCAGAAAATGTAAAACTTGAGCCTGAAATGGTTAACATGGAAAAATATTGTCAGGATTTAAGCGATGCAATTAAAATTAAGACAATTTCTAACTATGACCGTGAACTTGTTGATTGGAACGAGTTTGACAAATTCCACGCATTTTTAGAAGAGCGTTTCCCATTGGTACATAAAACAATGAGCAAGACAAAGGTTGCAGATGCAAGTCTTGTTTTCAAGTGGGAGGGAACAGACCCAACTCTTGACGGTATTGCAATGCTTGCTCATCAGGATGTAGTGCCAATTACTGCAGGCACAGAAGATGATTGGGAGCATGAACCATTCAGTGGTTATAACGATGGTGAATTTATCTGGGGACGCGGTGCTATGGATATGAAAAACCATCTTATAGCTGTTATGGAATGTATGGAAGAACTTATTAACGAGGGCTATCAGCCAAAGCGTTCAATTTATATCTGCCTTGGTCATAATGAAGAAGTTGTTGCAGCACCTGATAATGGTGCAAAACAGATTGCCGCATATCTTAAAGAGCAAGGCGTTCATCTTGAAGCAGTGCTTGATGAGGGTGGTGCAATCCTTCCCGTTAAACTCGGCAAACTTCTTGATATTAACCTTACAGGTGTTGGTATTGCTGAAAAAGGTAGCGTAAACTATAAAGTTAGCGTAAACGCAAAGGGTGGTCACTCATCACAACCACCAAAGCATACTGCGGTTGGTAAACTTGCTGATGTTATTAAAGATATTGAAAATCATCAGTTCAAGGCAACAATGCCTGATTACCTTAAACAACTTATAAAACGCGTTGGTATGAATGCAGGTTACCCATTAAGAGTAGTTCTTGTTAATGCACCTATTTTACAACCACTTATTCTTGCTATTTGTAAAAACATTCCTGCTGCAGCATCACTTATTCGTACTTGTACAGCAGTAACAATGGCAGAGGGTAGCCCACAGTTTAATGTGCTTCCACAAAAAGCAAGTGTAACTGTAAACTTCCGCACAATGCCGGGCGTTTCAATTGCAGATGTTGAAAAACATATCCGTGATAGCGTAAGAAATAAAGATATTGATGTTGAATTTCTTGTTGGTAAAGAATCTTCAATGGTTTCACCAACAGATTCAAAAGCATTCCAGACAATTAAAGAACTTGCAGAAGCACAAAATAGCAAAAACCTTGTTACACCATTCCTTGTAATGGGTGGTACAGATGCTTATAACTATGAGCCTGTTTGTGAGAATATCTACCGTTTTGCACCATTCGTGGCAGATACAAAACTTCTTCTCTGCACACACGGTACAAACGAGCGTATTCCAATTGCTTGTTGTGAAGACGCAATCGCATTCTTTAAGCGTTATACTCGCAGAATGACACAAGAATAATTTTTGGTATATTTCTCGCAAAACTTCCTTGCTTTCGGCTCGCAGTATACCTGATACAGCTTCGCCTCGGCAAGATTGTTTTGCAAAAAATCTACTCAAAAATATCAAATAAATAAAGTTTTGCAAATCAAATAAAAAGGCAGTCCGTGAGGACTGCCTTTAATTTTGCACTTATTTTTATTCTTCCGTCTGCTTTCCTAAAAATGATGCAGCAACGGATACTAACTTGATTTCAGTCTGACTTGGCATAACACCATTAGTGTTAAGCATAAGCACAACAGCACCTGCTACATCACCACCACCAATAATTGGGTAGGCAATACCTGCTTCACGGTCGCTGTCTTTTAATGGGTAAAGAGCCTTAATGTCAGGTGCGGCAACATAATTTTCGCGATTTTCAATGATTTCTTCCAATTCAGATGAAATACGCTTGTCCATAGCATCTTTTTTCGGCATACCAGATGCAGCAATAACATGGTCGCGGTCAGTAATAATTACAGGCAAGTTTGTAGCTCTGTTTAGTACATCTGTGTACTGACTCGCAAACTCCGATAACTCACCAATAGGGGAGTATTTCTTAAAAATAACCTCCCCGTCAGATGCAGTATAGATTTCAAGCGGGTCTCCTTCACGGATTCGCATAGTGCGTCTTATCTCTTTCGGAATAACTACTCTTCCCAAATCGTCAATTCTTCTCACAATCCCTGTTGCTTTCATATATACAAAAACTCCTTTGTTTATTTTGATAACATTTCTATTATCTGTAAACAAAGGAGTTTTATACTTGAAAATAAAAGTTGTTTTTACATATAAAAATAAATTCTATAAAAACGCCGAGGGTTAATCTCGGCGTTCATTTTATATTTAATTGTCTTTATGCTTTTTTCTTTGCAATTGCTCTTTGGATTGCTTTGATGATTTCAACAATTGGGATAATCAAGAATGCAAGTCCAAGAGAGATTGAATATTCAACAAGTGAAAGTTCTGTGAATTCAAACATATTTGCAAGGAATGGAACTTCAACAACTGCTGTTGTAAGAAGAAATGAACCAATCATAGCACCGTAAAGAGCTACATTATGGTGTCCCTTAAAGAGCATTGCAACTGCTGAGCCACGCTGTGAACGCATATTGAATGAATGGAAGATTTCACACATAGCCATTGTGAAAAATGCCATTGTCATACCGTCTGCACTGTCTTGAATGTTATAGAAAGCAAGGTGACCTGTTTCAATGAACTCACCAATATAGAAAGCAGTAATTGTAAGAATAGAAACAATAATACCCTGATATGCACAGTCAAAACCGAGACCGCCTGAGAATACACCGTCATTCTTACTTCTTGGTTTTCTTCTCATAATATCGTCTTCAGGTTTTTCAAGACCGAGTGCAAGTGCTGGGAAGCAGTCTGTTACAAGGTTAATAAAGAGCAAGTGAGGAGCTCTTAAAATTGTAAAGTTCATAATTGTTGCAAAGAAGATTGAAACAACTTCTGAAAGGTTTGAGCCGAGAAGGAACTGAATTGCTTTACGAATGTTATCGTAAATTCTTCTACCTTCACCAACTGCAGAAACGATTGTTGCAAAGTTATCGTCAGCAAGAACCATATCAGCAACATTCTTTGTAACATCAGTACCTGTAATACCCATACCAACGCCGATATCTGCACTCTTGATAGATGGAGCGTCGTTAACACCGTCACCTGTCATAGCAGTAACATAGCCCTTGTTTCTCCAAGCGTTAACAATTCTTGTTTTGTGTTCAGGCTGAACACGAGCATAAACGCAGATGTTTTCAACGATTTTCTCAAATTCTTCATCTGTATATTTATCAATGTCAGCACCCATCATAGCCTGACTATCATCTGTAAGAATACCAAGTTCGCGAGCAATTGCTTTTGCTGTGTTGATATGGTCACCTGTAATCATAATAGGCTTGATACCAGCACCACGACATTCAACAATAGCATCTTTAACTTCAGGACGAACAGGGTCAATCATACCTGTAAGACCAATGAAAGTCATATCAAATTCAAGTGCTTCTGATTCATAAACTGATGGTTCTGCATCATAAGTCTTATATGCAACTGCAAATACACGAAGAGCTTTGTTACCCATTCTTGTATTTTCTTCCATAATCTTTGCACGGATTTCATCATTCATTTCGAAGATTTCACCGTTAATGTCAGCGTGTGTACACTTTTTAAGGATTTCGTCAGGAGCACCCTTTGTGAACTGAACAAAACCTGCACCTTGCTTATGAACTGTTGACATCATCTTTCTTCCTGAGTCGAAAGGAACTTCGCCAACACGAGGATATTTTTCAACGAGTGATGCTTTTGGAAGATTAAGAGTCTGAGCATAGTTGATAAGAGCAACTTCGTCAGGCTCGCCTGTGCCTTTGCCATTTTCATCAACTTCAGCATTAGTGCAAAGTGCCATTGCTGTTGCCAACTGTTCTTCGTTAGGAGCATAGTGGTCAACAACTGTCATAACATTTTGTGTAAGAGTACCTGTCTTGTCAGAGCAGATAATCTGAGTACAACCAAGTGTTTCAACTGCTGTCATTTTACGAATAATCGCATTTTTCTTTGACATATTTGTAACGCCAATAGAAAGAACGATTGTCATAACTGCAACAAGACCTTCAGGAATTGCCGCAACAGCAAGTGCGATAGCTGCAATAAATGAATGGAGAGCAACATCAAAATATTCTGTACTGCCACCAATAATAATCTTTGAAATAATGTTGTATGCAAAGATAACTACGCAAACACCAATAACAAGTTTTGTAAGCACCTTTGAAAGCTGTTCAAGTTTGATTTCAAGAGGAGTTTTGCCTTCTTCAGCAAGTGTAATGGCATTGGCAATTTTACCCATTTCAGTATCCATACCGGTAGCAACTACAACTGCTTTACCACGACCGTATACAAGAGTTGAGCCCATATATGCCATATTCTTACGGTCACCGAGAGCTACTTCGTCACTGTCGTTTTTACCCATAAGTGCATTTACAAGTTTTGTAACAGGAACAGACTCACCAGTAAGTGCAGCTTCCTCAATTTTCATACTTGCACACTCAAAAATACGACAGTCTGCAGGAATAGCGTCACCTGCGTCAAGAAGAATAACATCACCTACAACTAAATCTTCGCTCTTAACAACTTCAACTTTGCCATCACGAAGAACTTTAGTTGTTGCGGCAGACATTTTCTGCAACGCTTCAACTGCCTTTTCCGCTTTGCTTTCCTGAATAACACCAAGAACTGCGTTGATAAGGACAACTACAAGAATGATGATTGAATCAGTTGGCACATACATACCTGTACTAGGGTCGTGCTCAATAAACTCTGTTACAGCAGAAATAACAGCCGCAACAAGCAAGATGATAATCATCGGGTCCTTTAACTGGTCAATAAAGCGTGAGAACATTGAAACTTTTTTAGCTTCAGCCAACTTGTTTTTGCCGTTTTGTGCAAGTCTTTTTTCAGCCTCTGCTGATGAAAGACCTTCCGGTTTACTGTTGACTGCCTCAAAAACTTCATCAACCGAATGGAGATAATGTTTCATAAAGACACCTCTTTTTATTTCTTTGCTTTCGCAATAAAATTATACATATTAAAAAAGACCTTTAGCAGTATTTTTCTGCCGAAGGTCTTGCTGCCCGAAATAATCAGGTACGATAACCAGCCAAAAATATGACGAATGTTGATTACCGTAAAATAGCTACTCCCCTTGGGATTAAAATAATTTTACCATATTTATAAAAAACTGTCAATATTTCTATTGTTACACTTTTTGATATTTGTGATATATTGAAAAGGTGGGAGATTTTATACTCCCACCATGTTATTTTTATTCTTCTCTTTTCTTAATTGTTGCCACAATGCCAACACCAGATGCGATTGCTACTGCTGCTGCAACTACGATTGATGCTCCTGCAACTGTGTCAGGAATATCACTGTCGTCGACATTACCGTTTGTATCTGCATTTGTATCGTTATCTGTATTGTCTGTATTGTTATCAGTATCAGTGCCTGTATCTGTGTCAGGTGTCGTATCAGGAGTTGTGTCAGTGTTTCCGCTATCGCCACCAATTCCACCGCCAATAATACCTTCAACAACATCGCCTAAGCCACTTAAAATACCATCAAGAGCACCACTTTCAACATCTGTTGTCTGTACTGTGCCAAAATTGTTTGTAAGGAAAATTGCGCGTCTTGTTGAGAAATCCTTTACAAAGTCAACATCTACATTCCATTCTGATTTAATTGAGTCAATATTAGTTGTTCCGTAAATGTTCCAACGAATTGCGTTTGCAACTGCTGAACCTTCAATTTTATCAGCATAAGCGTCAATACCTGACTCATTCATTACATTGAGAACATCAAGAATTTCATTGTCCCATACATTTTTAACACCTGCAACGAAATCTTCTTTCTGGCAAAGAGCGTTAAAGAGTGTTGGCACTTTCTTGATATCTGCCTGACCAAAAATAGTATTCTTATACTGTCTGCCGAAGCATACTGTAAATTCTTCAGGGTTCATATAATTGCAACCATAACGGTCGTTCTCATTGTTGCCAAGTCCGATATCAAAATCCCAAACAGGACCTGCATAAAGTTTGTCGTCTCCTTGTGGTTTGTACATATAAGTACTTGTAAGACCACAGTCCATATTTGATGCCCATTCGTTAATTGCATAGAATTTTTGGAATGTTTCAGCGTTACAAAGTTCTGTATAATAGTCGCCATTAGCATTATAACCGTCTTCTGACATTACAGCATCTTCAAAATTCTGATAAATACCACTGATATACTTAACTTCGCTTTCAGTTGCGTATTCAGGATTTTTGAAAATTACAGGCTGACCACCATTTGATACAAAACCTGAAATTTCACTGTCATATCTGTCAGCAATTTCCATTTCCATAAGGTATCCGCCTGAGATATCTGCAGGGTCATTAGGAATTTCAACCCATTTTTGAGTGCCTTCCATAAGTCCTGAATACTGACCACGAGTACCTGCTAATTCAAGTGATTCAATATCAACATCCGGATTTGCATCTTCATTTGCATCATCAAGATTGTCAATTTCAACACGATTGTCATCAACCTCAACTCTTGTAGTGAGAATGAATGAACCCATATAATCGTTGTTGATATAAAGGTCAACAGGTGTATACTTTGGAGTATAATCAAGCACTTCACCTGCTACAGAATAAATGATAGCATTTCTCATAAGAGTTGTATCGCCATGGTTAGCAATTAAGCTCCACTTTTTGCTTTTCCCCATACCAAAAAGGTCTGCTTTTTTATCGAGTTTAATATTGTATGGCTTTTTCTCCATTTTCCATGTTGAATTGCCACGACCTTTAATATATTCAAGGTCACCATTATACTCGTATGTGAAACCATCTTCACCAATCACCTGAATATAGCCTGCTTCTTTGTGTTCCTTGTCAGCATAAATTGCATCAAGACTACCTGATTCAGTTGTAATGAATACAGACGCAAGCTCAGTTTCGGCAATAATTTTAACATTGTAAGTTTTTGCACCGCAAGAAACAGAAATTGATGATTTACCGGCAAGTGAAACCATTCCACCATTCTGCACCTTATAACCATCGATTGTAACATCACCATCTGCTACAAAAGACACTCTGCAAAGTGCAGTGCTGATTGATGTAGGTATGAAAAGATAATAATTACCATCGTCCGCTAAAAACCATTCAACTGTTGGAACAGTTTCTTCTGTGAAAGAAATAGCAGAAACAGAAAAACTGTCAATTGTGTCTTCTGTTGCTGCAAAACCAATCATTGAGGTTGATGCGAATATTACAACAAAAGCCAGAATAAAAGCAAGAGCCTTTTTCATAATAAAATCCCCTTTAATAAAGATTAGTGATTACAAAAAATCTAATCAAGATTAATATATCATTTTGAAAAATAAAAGTCAATATGATAGAAATTTTTTATTTCTGTGTTTTATTTATCACTATAGTATGGTAAAATAAACAAGAACACTAAAAACGAACGCAGGTTGAAATTATGAAAATCTTAGTTATATTTACAGGTGGCACAATCGGTACAAGTATAAAAAATGGTTGGGCAGATATTGACAACAACACAAAATATGTGCTTCTTAATAGTTACGATAATAAACACAAAATTGAGTTTGCAACTGCATCTCCATATGGCACATTAAGCGAAAATCTTTCTGCTAAGCACTTAAATCTTTTGCAAAAAGAGATTGCAGATAATCTTACAAAAGACTTTGATGGCATTATTGTAACTCACGGTACAGATACTTTGCAGTACACTGCCGCTGCCATAGAATACGCATTTAACGGGTGCGAAATACCGATAGTTTTTGTTTCTGCTGACTATCCGTTAGAGGATGAAAGAACAAATGGTTTTATCAATTTTGAAACTGCAGTTGAGTTTATAAAATCAAAATCTGCAAACGGTGTTTTTGCAAGTTATAAAAACAATGATGAAAACAATACAAATATTCATATAGGCTCACGCATTTTGCAACATAGTGAATATGATGCCAATATTTATAGTATTGATAAAATCCCTTTTGCAACTTACAACGATAAAATAACACTTAACAATATAAAAATTGAGAATACTAATAATATAGGTATATTTGATTATGTTGAAAATCCTTGTATTTTATCTGTTGAAAGTTATCCGGGCAACAATTATGCTTATTGCCTTGATAATGTGAATGCAGTTATATTAAAACCATATCATTCAGGCACTCTTGATACTGCAAACAGTTGCTTAGTAGATTTTTGCAACCGTGCAAAATCTAAAAACATTCCCGTATTCGTAACGGGTACTCATTACGGCGTTGCATATAAAAGTACAGAACTTTATAGTGAGTTAGGGGTTAAACTTGTTCCTTTCGGCACATACATTTCGGCATATATGAAAATCTGGGCGGGGATAAGTCTCTCACAAAATCTTGAAGATTTTGTAAATACCCGTATTGCAAATGAATAGAATTATTACAAAAGAAAAAAGAGCTTTCGTATGAAGGCTCTTTTTCTTTGTTAAAAAAAGGAGAATGAAAATGAAAGGGGATTGTGGTCTATGGAACTTTGACCACGGTTAAAGAATACTACATAAATATTGAATAAAAATATATAAATCTTTAATATTTTGTGAATTTTAGATTATTTGTTTTTCTTTAATGCCCTTGCAATTTCATTAAATTTTGGTGGTTTGCCATACATTAAAATACCTATTCTGTAAATTGCAACAGCAAGGCGACCTACACCGTAAATTGAAATAATAAGTATAACAATTGAAATAAGTGCTTCAAGGTGACTTGCGGTGCCCATACATATTCTTGCAAACATAGCCATTGGTGCGGTGAACGGAATATATGACAAAATGTTTATGAATGGATTATCAATGTTATCTGCACTCATAAAAGCTATGGTGATTACAAAACTTACAATAAATGTAAACATAACAGGTATTGTAAGAGTACCAACATCTTCAAGTTTTGATGCCATTGACCCCATAGCACCGTTTAAGAATGCGTAAAGACCAAATCCCAAAACAAAGAAAACAACAGTATAAACAATAACTGATGGTGAAATGCTCATAAACATTGACATTACTTCGTTGTCAGCAAGATATTCTTTGTTGATTACTATGCAGATTACGCCCCACAAAAGTAATACGGTAATCTGTGCAAGTCCTGCAACACCCGTGCCTATAACTTTACCGAAAATAAGACTTTTCGGATTTGCAGAAGTTATAAGCAATTCCATAGCTCTTGAACTTTTTTCAGTTGCAACGCTTTGTGCCACAAGCTGACCGTAAATAAGTACTGCCATATAAAGTACCATCATAAGTAAATATGCGTGGAAGAAACTCTGTGTCTGGTCCTGACCTACAATTATAGATTCACTTGTGACAAATGCATTTGAAAATTCATCTATTTCTTCATTTGAGAGTCCTGCATTTGCAAGATAGTTCATTTTATATGACGAGAGTAGAATTTCATCGATTATATATGATGTTGTGTCATAAAGGCCTAAATTATCAACAACATAATTGTATTTAAGAGGTGAGTCAATTACGATTGCTATTTTGTATTCTTCATTTGTTACAAGCTCTTTTGCTTTTGCAAGGTCATATTTTTCTACGGTGATTTCATAATCAATCAACGCAGATTTCAAAGCATCTGTAAGCGTTTCGTCACCTGAATTATTTACAATAAGAAGACTTGGAATTGTGTCGTCACCGAAATTTAGTGAAATATCTTTGCCATCTGCAAGTCTGGGGAAGAATGTAACAATAGCAATAACGATAGCCAAAACTAATGTAAGACCAACAAAAATCTTGTTTTTTATGAAATTTATAAATTCAAACTTAAATACTGTAAAAAACTGTTTCATATCTGCCCCTCCGTATATGACACAAAAATCTCGTTAAGAGAAGGCTCTTTAACTGCAAATCCGTCAATAGAATTGCCAAGTTGTGAAAGATTTTCCATAAGTTTGTCCTTGAAGTTTTCGTCAGTAAGTGTTACGGTGATGTTATCTTCATTGACAATTACACGCTTGATAAAATTGTGTTGTGAAGTATTAAGAAAATCCGCAATAGCAGTAGAGTTTTCTGTTGTGATTTCAATAATGTTTCTTGCGTAACTGCGTTTGATGTCTTTAATTGCACCACCAAGTACAATTTTACCACCATTAAGTATTAAAATCTCGTTGCAGAATTCCTCAATATAGTTCATTTGATGGCTTGAGAAAAGAACAAGTTTACCATCTTTAATTAAATCTTTAACCAAATCTTTAAGGAGTGACGCGTTTACAGGGTCAAGTCCTGAAAATGGCTCATCAAGAATAATTAAATCGGGATTTGTAATAAGCGTAGCAATAAGTTGAACTTTTTGTTGATTACCTTTTGATAGGGTATCAAGACGACGATTTTTGTATTCTTCAATGTTAAGACGGTTAAAAAGTGCGTTTGCGTTATTTATAGCAGTTTTTTTGTCGATTCCTTGGAGTGATGCAAAATACACTAACTGTTCCATAATCTTGTGTTTTGGGTATAGTCCGCGTTCCTCCGGTAAATATCCTATACGGATTTTTTGCTTGTTTATGGGATTTCCGTCAAGATAAACTTCACCGCTATCAGCACCAAAAACATCCATAATAATACGGATAAGCGTAGTTTTACCTGCACCGTTACGACCTAAAATGCCAACAGCCTTTCCACTTTCAGCAGAAAATGAAATACCGTTCAGCACTTGCTTTTCGCCAAAACTCTTTGTAATGTTGTTTACTGATAAAATCATAATATCACCTGAAATCATTGTACCATACTTAATTAAAAAGTAAAATATAAATTCTGTAAGAAATTTGTAATAATTATTAAGGTTTTGTAATTATTATTGAAAAACACAGATTTTCTTATATAATTATAATGATAAAATATGGGAGTAATTATAATGGAATCTGTTTTTAAGTCAGAAAAAGCACAAAACAGAATACAGAATATCAGAGCATTCCTCATAAGTGACAGGTGGATTGCTATATTGTTCTGCCTTGCGGGGATAATTACAACTGCGTCTTCATATTTACCTGAAGCAAAAATTGAAATTCTTGGTACAATCTTTTTTGCGTATATTATTGGTATAACAATAGTGTTGAGTAATGACATTATGGCAGGCCTTATACCGTTTATGTTTACATATCTTATTGCTATAAGGTGTTATGACTCTTTTGACGATTTTATGCAGTATAAGTGGTTGGCATTACCGCTTATTCCAATGGTTTTATTTAATGTTATTGCATATTGGAAACCCCTTACAACAAAAGGCTCACAGTTTAAGCCTATGGCTTTTGTATCCGCTTCAATTCTTTTGGGTGGTATAGGTTTTATTTCACCGCAAGAGTATTTTTCAGGCACATCAATTTACCATATGTTAGGCTTGGGTTTTGGTATGTTGTTGATTTACTCGTACTTCTATGCTCATATAAGCGTAAGAAAAGACTACTCACTTCTTAATATGCTTACAAAAATTATGGTAGTAACAGGTTGCTTTGCAGCGTTTATGGTGATTTCACATTACCTTATAAATATAAACGATGTTATTGACCGCCAAGGACTTTTATTTATGCAGTGGCGAAATAACCTTTCAACAATTATTATGATTACAATGCCATTTGCATTTTTAATGGCAAACCAAAAATCTTACGCAACCGTGTTTGGATTTATATTCTACTTTGCACTTTTGCTTACAGGTTCTCGCGGGGGAATGGTTTTCGGCTCGGTTGAGATTGTAATGTGCATTGTTATGTATATGCTTTATGACCGCAGACGCCGACTTGCTTATGTTTTTATCATACTTTGTCTTGCTTTTGGTTTTCTTGCATTTGCACCACAAGTTACAGAGATTTTAGGATATACTCTTGATAGATTGTTTACCGCTGTCAATGGATTTCTTATGGGAGAAAGTACAGAAGTCAGAGCAATTCATTATGCCCGCGGAATAAATGATTTTCTTACACAACCAATATTTGGTACGGGACTTGGTTATATGGGCAACCGTGATGTTCACGCGTCTGTTGATTTTGCACTTTGCTGGTATCATTGTGAGCCAATTCAGATTGCTGCAAGTTTTGGCATTGTGGGTATTGTTGCTTTCGTTTATCAGTTTATCCGCAGAAATATGCTTATCTGGAAAAAGGCTACACTTTTTAATATGACAATTTTCTTGTCCTATATAAGCCTTGAAATGATGTCACTTGTAAACCCTGGTATTCTTTGTCCGTTGCCATATCTGTTGCTTATTACATTGTTTATGGTAGTAGTTGAAAAATGTGATGACGGTGAGTATCAAGAAAAAATTTATATTCGTAAAAAACGAGAGTTACCTAAACTCTCTAAAATAAAAGAATTAAAAGAAAAGGCTTGACATTCAGGCCTTTTTTTGTTACAATTCATATTTGCTATGGATAATTTTGTTCAATCCATATCCTTCCTCTCGAGGATAAGTTCGAGGGGCAAAGTCCACAAGGAGGTGTAAAAGAATGTCAAAGTATGAGACTATTATGGTTTTCTCACTCACAAAGGGTGAAGAAGCTGCAAAAGAGCTTGTAGAAAAATTTAAGGCTCTTATGGAATCAAACGGCACTCTTGAAAGCGTTGATGAGTGGGGTAAGAGAAGACTTGCTTACCTTATCAATGATGAGGCTGAGGGTTACTATGTTCTTTATAACTATGAAGCAAACCCTGAGTTCCCAGCAGAGCTTGAAAGAATTGCAAAAATCACTGACGGTGTTCTCAGAACATTAGTAGTAAAGAAGTAATCGGAGGAAAAATAAGATGATTAATACTGTAGTTCTTATGGGTAGATTAACATTTGACCCCGAGCTTCGCACAACACCATCAGGTGTTTCAGTAGTTCGCTTTCAGGTTGCTGTAGACAGAAGTTACCAGAAAGCAGGCGAAGAAAGAAAAGCTGACTTTATTGATGTTACTGCATGGCGTCAGACTGCTGACTTCGTTTCTCGTTATTTCCACAAAGGTTCTATGATTGCTATTGAAGGTTCACTTCAAACAGATAACTTTACAGACAAAGACGGAAACAAGAGAAAGTCAGTTCAAGTTATTGCAAACAATGTTTCATTCTGCGGTAGCAAGAGTGAAGGTGGTAACAATACTTATGCAGCTGCAAAGCAAGATTCAGCACCGGCTGTTTCTTACCAGAGTGCAGATGCAGGTAGCTTTTCAGTTTTACCCGATGATAACCAGGGATTCCCATTCGGTGCAGATGATGACGAGGGACTTCCGTTTTAATTGATTCTAATAGGAGGAAACAACAATGGCATACGATAAGAATGCAAGACCAAACAGAAAAGGTCGCAAAAAAGTTTGTGCATTTTGTGTAGAAAAAGTTGAAAAAATCGACTATAAAGATACAGCAAAACTCCGTCGTTACACATCAGAAAGAGCAAAGATTCTTCCTCGCCGTGTAACAGGTACTTGTGCATATCACCAGAGAGAGCTTACAACAGCTATCAAGAGAGCAAGACAAATCGCTCTTATGCCTTACACAAATGACTAATTAACAATTAAGCCGTCCAAAAGGACGGCTTTTTTATATAATTTTGTAGGGGACGCTGACCACAGCGTCCCCTTTTTTATGCAAAAAACTATTGACAAAATAAAAACTATGTTATATAGTTAGTTATAGAAGTAACTAACCTAATAAAAGTGTTTGAAAATTGGGAGGTGCAGAATTGGTGTTTTCGTTTACAGAAGATAAGCCGTTATATCTTCAGATTGCAGAACAACTTGAAGATGCAATTTTCATAGGTGCTTATAAGGAGGAAACACAAATTCCTTCAACAACCGAGCTTTCGGTGTCTTTGCAAATGAATCCTGCAACGGTATTGAAGGGAATGAATATTCTTGTTGCAGAAAATATTATCTACAAAAAAAGAGGCTTGGGAATGTTTGTTTGCACAGGGGCAGTTGAAAGGATTAAACAAAAAAGACAAGAAAAATTTTATGACGATTTTGTTCTGCCACTTTTAGACGAAGCAAAAAAGCTTGGTCTTAATAATAATGAAATCATAAATCTTATAGAAAAAAGGGGAGATAAAGAGTGAGTATTAAAATTGCCGATTTAACAAAGAAATATGGTAAAAACATTGTGTTAAAGTCAATTTCTCTTGAATTTCAGGAAGAAACAATTTACGGCTTGTTAGGCAGAAATGGCGTTGGTAAATCCACTTTGCTGAATATTATATCTAACCGTATTTTCAAGAACAGTGGTGAAGTTCTTGTAGATGGTGAAAACGCAGAGGAAAATACAAAAGCACAAGAAAAAATATTCTTAATGAGCGAAACAAATCTTTACCCCGAAACAATGAAATGTTCAGAAATAATTAAATGGACAAAAGAGTTTTATCCTGAAACTGATGTGGCTCTGGCTTTTGAATTGGCAAAAAAGTTTTCACTTGATACAAGTAAAAAAATCAGTGCACTTTCAACCGGTCAACGAACTATAATCAAATTTATTGTTGCAATCTCATCAAACGCAAAATACACCTTTCTTGATGAGCCGGTTTTGGGGTTAGATGCAAACCACAGAGCGCTTCTTTATAAAACTATAATTGAAGAATACGCAAAAAATCCAAGAACTATTGTTATTTCAACTCATTTAATTGAAGAAATCGCAACAGTAATTGAAAAAGTTGTCGTTCTTCATGATTGTAAAGTAGTTTTGGCAGAAAGTACAGAAGATTTGCTTAATAAAGGCTATTCAGCAAAAGGTAGTATTTCAGATATTGAAGAATTTGTAAAACACAAAAATTGTCTGGGCATTGAAAAGATAGGCGGATTTGCTACGGCTTATCTTCTTGATGAAAAAACCGAAAGCATTAATGAAAACATTGAATTTTCAAAAATTAACTTGCAAAAATTATTTATAGAATTAACAGGTGGGGAGGGCTAAAAATGAAACTCAAAAGTGCATTGAAGTACAGATGTCAAAAGAACTTAAAGCTTATCGGCGTATTTTATCTTGCTTTGTCTGTAATTATACTTGTGCCATTTATCGCAAAAAAACTTTTTTCGTACAGTATTGGGACATTTGAAGATGGCGTTGATATGTTCTATTACCTAACGGCAGTATTTTCATTTGCTATAGGCTTTTTATCATTTAAGGAAGAACAAGATTTCTTTGTTCAAAATGGTGCAATCCGTGGACAAGCTTATAAAAGCTTTATAGGTTATCTGCCTGTAACTGTTGTTTTTGCCCTTGCAGAAAGATTATTTACATTTTTATTGTGCAAGGTAATAAAGGCAGATTATTCACATTTTTTAAGCACAAAAGCTGCCATAGAAAACAGAACTTTTATTGAGGATGTTCTTTATGAAACACTTGCCTTAATGTGTTTTTTATGTTTGGGATATTTAATAGCAATTATAATCCGTAGAATAAAGCCGATTTATATTATATTAGCAACCGTTCTTATTTCGGTTGGATTATATGCAGACTATTTATCAAGTAACACAAACAGAATGTTGCCGATTTTTGCTTACGTTCCAAGTCTGATATATTTCGGCTCTGCTTTTAATGAGCTTGTGCCATTGAATTTTGTGGTTTCGCACGTTCTGACCATTTGCATTTTACTTTCACTTTCATACATTTTAGCTTTGGGTATGAGTGTTAACGGAAAGGAGAAGCAAAAATGAATAAGAAAAAATATATTATGCCATCAATTATTATAGTAGTTTCGGCTATTCTTCTTGTGATAACATTGGTATTCTCCACAAACTTTATATTTTGCACAGGATTAAACTCATTTAATGCTGAACGCATAGAAAAAAGCAGACCGTTTTCAGAATTAGCTTATAAAATAAGTCCGTGCTATTCTAATCTTCATGGCTTGTATGACACTTATCGCTATACCCGTTATTATAGCCCTTACGGTGAAAACGGTATTTCTTATACAGGTGAAGCACCTGAAGGTTATTATGAAAAATGCGCTGAATATTCAAAGAAAATGTATGAATATTATAAGGCAAATTCAGAAGCGTATAAGAGTAATCAAAACTCAAATCCAAGTTTTGATGTTGCTTACCCAACACAAGGAATAGCGTTAGCAGGTGCGATTTCCAATTATATAGTTTCATTATATTTAGATGGTCAAAAGGAAGAAGCGCAAAGAGTTGTTAACGAGTATGTCAATAGTGCACCTGAAGATGAATCTATGTGTCATATAGGTGTTTCTGATTTTTTAAATACAGTACACGACCTTGAAAAAGATATAAATTATCAAAAATGGATGGTTGAAATCGAAGAAAAAATTACAGAGGAATATTATAAAGCATTCCCTGAAAAAGATGAAGTTGAGAATATGTTTACAGACGGCGAAAACTACAAACCATTTGACTGGCAAAAATAATACGGTGTCGCTCACTTGAGGATTTAAGGCGGTTAAATCTATGTTTTACATTCACCAAGCCACTCGCAAGAGTGGCTTTTTTAATTTGTTAATCGTTGTGCTAATTCGTCTGCTCTTTCAATAACTTCGTAACTATCCTCATATCCTTTACACAAATTATTGTACTTAAATCTAAAATCTCTACCCTCGTAAATGTGCAAAACGCAATCTTCTAAAAGTCGGTTTTCAATGGATAGCAGTGCATCAACTTTTTTTGAAGATAAAATACTGTCGCTTGTTAAAAATCGTGATACTGTCACTTTTTCTTGTGGCTCAAAGGGTAATTTGTGATTTTCATCACAGACTGTAATTGCCAGACTATGATTTGGGAAAATCAGCGTTTGCGGTATATCTTTTGCAAAATATGAGGGATTCATTATAAATGAGATTTTCTCCGATGTGGCAAAATCTTTTATAATTCCAAGAATTATTGAGCCAACAAACCCGAAACTATCATCAATGTTAATTACAGTTTCACAACTTTCAAAAACCGTGTCATAATGAGTGTGAATACCAAGTGGGGTAGGGGAACTTAACAGCCTTATTGTGCCATAACCTTTGGCATTTGTGCTTTTCAAAGTACGACTACAAAATCTTCGTACATAATTTATTACTTTTTCGTCATTTAAGAATGGTGAAAACTCTGTATGAATTTTTTCTTTAATATGTGATGCACTTTTAAGTACATTCCACGCATTTTTGTAACAATTATTCTCTTTCGCTTTCAAAACAAGTATTTCTCTACGCAAATCAAGAGGGTAATTTTTATCTTTTGTAATAGGGTAATATTTCTCCCAAATTCCGGAAAGTATTGGTGAAATCTGCGAAAATCCGCTATCACTTATTATGTATGTGTCAAGATTTTCTATATAAACTCCGTCAGGGGATTCATCATAAAAAGGATTAAATACAGAAATGTTGTAACCCTTAAAATTTTTAATCAGTTGCTTAAAGAAAACTGCTCGCTCAAAATCGCTACCATTATGTATTATAAAAACTCTTGAATTTGTATTTTTTTTATAGATTGTATTGTATGCACTTAAATAACCGCCATCATAAATCGCACTCGAAAAATACTTTTTCATAATACCACCTCTTTTTATACTATTCAGTGGTGTTTATTTTGTTAATTTGTTGACAAAAATGTATAGGTGATATATAATATTTGCGATAAAAATTTATAGGAGTGTATTAAACTATGCCATTAGTAAATGCAAAAGAAATGCTTACAAAAGCAAAGGCTGGTCACTATGCAGTTGGTCAGTTCAATATCAATAACCTTGAATGGACTAAAGCAATCCTTCTCACAGCACAAGAGATGAATTCTCCTGTTATTCTTGGTGTATCTGAGGGTGCAGGTAAATATATGTGTGGCTACAACACAGTTGTAGGTATGGTTGAGGGTATGCTTGAAACACTTAACATTACAGTTCCTGTTGCTCTTCACCTTGACCACGGTTCATACGAAGGTGCAAAGGCTTGTATCGAAGCAGGTTTCAGCTCAATTATGTTTGATGGTTCACACTATCCAATCGATGAAAACATTGCAAAGACAAAAGAATTAGTTGCAATTTGTGAAGAAAAAGGTCTTTCAATTGAAGCAGAAGTTGGTTCAATCGGTGGCGAAGAAGACGGCGTTGTTGGTGCTGGCGAATGTGCTGACCCAGACGAATGCAAAATGATTGCTGACCTTGGTGTTACAATGCTTGCAGCTGGTATTGGTAATATTCACGGTAAATACCCTGAAAACTGGGCAGGTCTTTCATTTGAAACTCTTGCAGCAGTTCAGGAAAAAACAGGCACAATGCCACTTGTTCTTCACGGTGGTACAGGTATTCCTGCTGATATGATTAAGAAAGCAATTTCTCTTGGTGTTTCAAAAATCAATGTAAACACAGAATGTCAGCTTGCATTCCAGGAAGCAACAAGAAAGTACATTGAAGAAGGCAAAGACCTTCAGGGCAAGGGCTTTGACCCAAGAAAGCTTTTAGCTCCTGGTGTAGAAGCAATCAAGGCTACAGTTAGAGAAAAGATTGAACTCTTCGGCTCAGCTAACAAAGCTTAAAATAGTTTATTTTTCCGCAATACCGCGTGTCTTTCGGCTCGCGGTATTTTTATACAGCTTCGCCTCTGACACATTGTCTTGCGAAAAACTAAATCTATTTTATATAATTTCATTTTGATAAGATTGCCTAACGAAAAATAACTCAAATTAAAAAATATAGTTTATTTTTCCGCAATACCGCGTGTCATTCGGCTCGCGGTATTTTTTTTGTTGAAATATGAAGAGTCGTGTAGTATAATGAAATTACCAAATAAAAGGGGGATTTGAAATGGAAAATAATTATCAACCAAACGAAAATGCTCAGGTTACTTATGAAGCACCACCAGTGCAGACTACACCACCTGTTCAACCGGTGTATGGAGTTTCAGCAAAACCTTTTAATATGCCTGTAATGGTGTCATTTTTAATGAAACTTACAGCATTCTTTATTCCTGGTCTTGGTTTTATTTTAGGTTGCCTTGTAAACCTTACACCTTATGATAATAAGGCAAAAATCAGCCACAGTATTCTTAAACTTTCAGCAGCAATGTTTGTAATTACACTTATTCTTCTTGTTGTTGGCGGAGTTATTGCATTTTTGAGTATCTATATAATAGGACCTGATATGCCTGTTGAAGTAGGAAATGCGGTAAGTGTTGAAGATGTATGGGCTTGTATTTTCTAAAAATTAAATAACTTATGTTTGGCGGGGTCAAGACTATACCCCGCTTTTTTGTTAGAAAAATTGGAGTTTGTTGGGGTGTTTGAAAGACATCCTCTTTCCTCCCTCTGACGAGGGAGGTGGCAAAATCGAAGATTTTGACGGAGGGAGAGATAAGGTACTTAACGGCTCGTATCTCTCCCTCAGTCTCGCTAACGCTCGACAGCTCCCTCGTCAGAGGGAGCAAAAAAACAAACACATAAAACAGTTAGATAAACTCAAATTTATAAAACTCAACTTGTATAACAAAGAAATCAATGGTTGATAATTTTTATGATGTTTAGTATAATTAACTATGAGGTGTTGAAAATGATTTTACACACAATTAAATTATACGAAAATGATTCATATATAAAGGATTTTTCTGCAACTGTTGTGTCAAGTGAAGAAAACAATGGTTCATATTTTGTAGTCCTTGATAAAACTGCATTCTTTCCAGAGGGTGGCGGACAAGATGCCGACAAGGGTGAAATCAATGGTATAGAAGTCCTTGATGTGCAGATTAAAGACGATATTATTTATCATAAGTTAGAAAAACCACTTGAAATTGGCTCAGCAGTTGATTGTAGCATTGATTGGGAAACTCGTTTTTCTCGTATGCAGAATCACACAGGCGAGCACATTGTTTCAGGTGTTATTCACAGAACTTTCGGTTACAACAATGTGGGATTTCATATGAATGATACTCTTGTTACTCTTGATGTTGATGGTCCGCTTAATGAAGAGCAAATCCGTGAAGTTGAACTTAAATCAAATCAAGCCATTTATGGTAACAAATCAATAAAAGCAATTTACCCAACTGCTGAAGATTTGCCGGATTATGATTATCGTAGCAAACTGGATATTACCGAGGGTGTTCGACTTATAGAGATTGAAGACACTGACCTTTGTGCTTGTTGTGCACCTCATGTATCAAGAACGGGCGAGGTTGGAATTATTAAGATTTTAAGTTACATTCCATATAAAAAAGGTACACGAATTGAAATGATTTGCGGTGCGTTGGCACTTAATGATTATATGAATCTTCACACCACAAATAAGGCAATTATGAATATGCTTTCTGCAAAACGATTTGAAATTGCTGATTCAGTTGAAAGAATACAAACTGAACTTGGTAACGCGAGAGTAGAAAACAAGAAACTTTCAGGTGAACTTGCAATGCTTAAAATGGAAAAGCATATTGCAGATAACAAGGTTTGCGTGTTCATTGACGGTGCATCTTATGATGAACTTCGCAACTGCTCAAACACGCTTATTGAAGAACACGAATACTGCTATCTTTTCTCAAATACTGACGATAATAATTATATCTATGTTGTTTCAAGTAAAGAGAATGGCGTTCGCGAATTAGTGCAAAACTTAAATAAAACATTTAACGGTAAGGGTGGCGGACGCGATACTTACGCACAAGGAAAAATCACCGCAGCAAAAGAAGAAATATTGAATTTTATTACAAAATAATCGCAAAAACGAGAAGTCCACTCCGCGTGGACTTCTTTCTAATTAGCGTGGGTTGAGATTTTTTGCAAAAAATGATATAGTAAAAGTAGAAAAGGGGGATTTATATGAATAATGTAAAAGTTGGACAGTTTATATCTGAAAAAAGAAAAGCATTAGGAATGACACAACAAGACCTTGCTGAAAAGTTGCAGATTACAAATAAAGCAGTTTCTAAATGGGAAACGGGTGACGGAATGCCTGATATTCAGTTATTAAAACCATTATCTACAGAGTTAGGTGTGACAGTTGATGAAATTCTTAACGGTGAAGAGAAGACAAATGAAGAACAAAAACCAGCCATACCAACATATTGTTATGATTTGCCGGTGGGTGTAGTTGTAACCTGTGTATTAGCTTTTGCAGTTGCTCTATATAAAGCTTATGGTTGCTTTTCACTAATTCCAAATTTTTTGATAATGGATGTTTATGGTGATACATTTTTACAAAAACTTCCGTCAATGCTTATGTCCTTAGCCTTTGGAATATATTGGGTTTTGATTTGCGTTATCTTTATGTGTAAAGCACTTAAAATATTTGACTATAAATTCAAGTGTGAAAAAACATTGACAATTGTGGTGTTTGTGGCAGGATTTGTGTTGCTATTTGCTCAACAGTTAGACTTTTCTCCTGTAAATTACGGTATGTTTATGTTTTCATTTGCACTGCTTTTAGGTACATTCCATGGTTACAAAGTACCACATAAAATTTTCTTTGGACTTGCAATACTTTTTACTTGTATTTTTGGGGTGTCAAGTTTAGTCAGTGTGGTAGGTTATTATGATAATCCGTCAACCGATAAAATTCAGATATATGCTTTTGTTAGTCGATTAGTGAATGCTTTAGTATTCTATATTTTCTATGGATTACTTGAAAAATTCAGTAGTGAGTATGAGGGTATAGAAGAATAAAAAGAAAATATATATTAAAAACCTCGGTATTGCTACCGAGGTTTTTGTTGTTCATTTTGCTCTTATTCTTTATATTTCTCCGCTTGCAAATTAAACATATAAGCATAAGTGCCACCAAGTTCCATAAGTTCTGCGTGGCTACCGCTTTCAATAATTCTACCATTTTCCATAACATATATTCTATCTGCGTTAACAGTAGTTGAAAGTCTGTGAGAAATGAAAATAACGGTTTTATGCTCTGCCGCCTCAATCATGGCCTGATTAAGATTGTATTCCGCCACAGGGTCAAGGTTTGCACTTGGCTCGTCAAGAATTACATAAGGACAATCTTTATAGAATGCACGGGCAATAGCGGTTTTCTGTGCCTCACCGCCCGAAAGCATTACACCGTCGTCGTCAAATTCTCTTAAAAGTTCAGAGTCAATACCTTTTTCAAGTTTTTTATTAAATCCACTATGTTTAAGTGCGTCCCATACTCTTTCTTCATCTGGGTTAACATCAAGAGCAACATTTTCACCTAAACTGCAAGAGAAAATCTGAAAATCTTGGAAAACTGCTGCAAATCTGTCACGGTGCGAGTCGGCAGTAACATCTTTTATGTTTTCACCGTCAATAAGGATTTCCCCTGTGGTAGCGTCATAAAGTCGCAATAACAGATTGGTAAGAGTAGTCTTACCGGCACCGTTGTAGCCCACAAGTGCAATTTTTTCATAAGGCTTGATTGTAAGATTTATATCCTCAAGTGTTGGCTTTTCATTATTAGGGTAGGTGAATGACAAATTCTTGATTGTGATTTCTTTTGGCTCGGTTTTAGGTGCAGTTTTTCCACCGTTTTTGATTTTGAAATCTGCCTTTAAGAATTCGCGGTATTTGTCAATCATTTTGCCTTGTTCAGAGAATCTCGCCAATGCCCATACGGTTAAGAATTGGAATGACATAGCAACTGCGTGAGCACCGTTGAATGTTGCAACAAAGTCACCTGGGGTGAGTGTCTCTTTAACAAGCACGCAATATCCCAGATACAAGGGGAGTATGAATAAAAATCCTAGTCCTTGCACGCCTACTGTCTGCAAACAGTTAAGAAAAGAAATTTTATTCCAATACTTTTTTTGATTGTTAATAACATCATCTGCCGCATCGTTGTAACGGTCCATAAGAAGTGGTGAAATATTGTTCATTCGCACTTCTTTTGCATAGTCTTGCAAATAGAAAACTCTTTGGAAATAGTCAGCACGACGGTGGAATTTTGCGTTGTCAATTCTACGCTCCATCATAAGTTCGCCAACTCGTTTGCTGATTGGCAAAAATACGCAGATAACAACAAGAATGATTACAAGACACCACGGGTCAATGGTAAATAATACTGATGCCACCGCAATAAGTGAAATTATGTGACCTACATACATTCTTACAAGACCCAAAAGATTTTGAATACTTGCAGATGATGACTCAATAGTGAGAATAAAATTATTGTAAAATTCAGGGTTGTCATAAGATTCAAGGTCAAGACTTCTTGCCTTGTCATAAAGTTTTTTGTTAAGACCAAAATAAACTTTTTCACGCTCAACATTCCAGAAAAATTCACGGAACAACCAAGAAATTGATGTAGAAACAATTAACACTACCGCAATAACCGCAACTGCACCAAAAATTCTTTCAAGGTCTTTGCCCTCGGTTACAACATCAATAATGTATTTAACACCAATAACTTTAATAAGGTTATTAGGTAAAATCATTAAAAGTCCCCATAAAAATTCGCCAAGGACTAAAAGGGGAGATACGCTGAAAAGAAGTTTTACAAAGAAGAAAATGTTTGAGGGCATTGAGTGAAGTGTCTTTTCTTTTTCTTTTTTCTTAAACATTTTCACTCACCTCACTTTCACCTTTGTAACTTGATGCTTGTAAAGTGAACATTTTACTGTATTCTCCGCCTTGTGCCATAAGTTCTGCGTGGCTACCTGATTCAAGAATTGTACCATTGCCAAGCACATAAATTCTGTCAGAAAGCACTGCACTTGAAAGGCGGTGAGAAATATAAATAACAGTTTTGTCTCTTGTAACATCTATAAGATTTTCGTACATTTTGTACTCTGCAATAGGGTCAAGTGCAGAACTTGGCTCGTCAAGGATAGCAATCTCGAATTCCCGTGCAAAAAGTCGTGCCGCAGAAACTTTTTGATTTTCGCCACCTGAAAGACCTGCACCGTCAATCTCAAATTCACGGGTAAGTACAGTATCTGCACCCTTTGGAAGACTTGCAATCTTATCCCACACGCCACTTTGTCTTAACGCTTTTTCTGCAATTTGTTTTTCTTCATCACTACATTCGTGACACATAATGTTTTCATTTACAGATACTGCAAAGTTTTTGTAATCTTGAAAAACTGTTGCAAAAGCGTTGCGAAGTGACTGAACATTATACTCTTTTACATTTATACCGTTATAAAGAATTTCACCATCGTTTGCATCATAAAAACGCAAAAGCAGTTTGACAAGTGTTGACTTACCTGCACCATTAACACCAACAATTGCAATAGTTTCGCCTTTGGTAATCTTAAATGAAACATTTTTAAGGATTTCTTTTGTTGTGTCAGGGTAGGTGAATGATACATTTTTGAATTCAATGCTTTGGAATTCTTTTGCATCTTTTCCGCCATCTGTGATTTTTGGCTCATAGTCAAAGAAGTCACGAAGATTTTGGAAGAAAAGTGCCATCTGAGTCATTTCGTCAAATCCCTCTGCAATACTCAGCGTTGAATCACGGACAGAGTTAATTGACGCAAGAACAACTGAAAACCCCGAAATTGAAAGTGATTGTGTAAAAATAAACTGATACCCCGCAAAAGCGTAAGTGCCGATAATCGGTATAAAATCGCTGAAAAGTGAACTGACCATACTATAAATAAACAGTTTTACACCGTAACTTTTAAGAATTAAAACATTAGCGTCAATTGCCGCTTTGAATCTTTTAGTAAGAACTGCAAAAATGTTAGATGTTCGCATATCTTTTGAAAATTCTTTTAGGAACATTGTTCGTTGAATATACGCTTTAATTCTGTTGTTTTTGGTCATCTGGAGGTCACGCTTGTAAACTGCCTTGCTCTTTAATAACTCGATAGCAAAAACGAGCGTAACAGGCAATAAGAATAACAGATACATTGGGTTAATAACTGTAACTGTTGTAATAACGCAGATAAGTGCAATTATTCCGCCTACAACTGCTGCCACATCCCAACAAATCAAGTCGTAATAACTTGAAGAAAGAACAAGGGTTGCCCGTTGATATTTGTCGTAAAATTCAGGATTTTCATAACAACTCACATCAAGCTCAGTTGCTTTTTTGAAAATCTTATTGTTTACATTTTTAAGCACAACTTTAGTGGCAACAAGTCTTTGACGGGTAGCGTATGCAGAAATCGCATTAACGGTAAAGTATATTCCAAAGAATAACAACAAATATGTAAAGTATGTTTTGAAATCTGCATCGCCGTCAATGATGCTTAACAATACTTTTAAGAACAATATGTTCTGAACATACATTGATAAAACCTTGTTAGAGATTTCTGTAACAAAATAGCCAATTAAAAGACGCTTGTCTGCTTCCCATACAAGTTTCAAGGCAAATATGACATTTTTAAGTACAGGAACCTTAACAGGTTCGTGAAGTTTAATCCACCTCATAGTTTCCTCCTATAAAAATAAAAAAGTAGGCACATCTGCCTACAGTGACGAAAAATATAAACACTGAATAAAATTATTCGCAAGAACAGTCTTTATATTTGAAGGCAGAATTGTAACGGGTTGTTTTGCTTTCACGGTAATTTGACCATATTGTAATCATTTTTCTGCCTCCTCTCAAAATATTAGGTTGAACATTTTTGTAACCATTAAATTATAATACTGCAAAATTTATATGTCAAGAAAATAATGGAGAATATATAACGCTCGTACAGATTGGGGTTTGTCGAACTCAATTCGTAATGCGTAATTCGAAATTCGTAATGTCGGAACTGCGTTGCAATTATAGTAGGGGCGATTCACGAATCGCCCGTTTGAACTTATTTTATAACCTTTGGAGCGGGTCATTCGTGAATGACCCCTACAAGATGTGTTTGTTGAATTGAAGTAATTAAAGAGCCCTACAAACTCAAATTTGTTATTTTGCCTTAATTTTAATAATCTGATTATACCCCATACCTCTTACTGTTACAGGTACGCCTACATTTTTAAGGAATGAGCCACTCTTTTCATACTTTGCACTGCCGATTTTGAATTTATAGATTTTCTCATCATCAAGTCCCTCAAATTTAAGAGGAATTTGTTTTTGCATAAAGCGTGTAACTACTGATGAGAGGAAACCTACTGCCTCGGTTTTATCTTCACTTACATAAATATTGAAAAGAATTTCGTCACGGTCAGGGTCAAGTATTCTGTAAAGGTCACCAAACTGCACAAGATGACGGATTTCTTTGTAAAGAGTAACATTTTTTCGTGCAGTAGCAAGGTCAGTAAGACTATACTTTGTAAGATTACCACCAATACCCAATGCACCTTGCATAGCAATATGGAATCTGAAATCAAGGCTCATTGGCGGGTTATACCAGTTAACATCAGTAACCCAAGCACGCATAACCTTTGTAGGACGAAGATATGTAAACCATTTCTGCATCATCATTCTGTCAACAGCACTTGTATTGTCACTTGGCCACACTTGGTCAAAGTGAGATAACGCACCGTAATCACTGCGTCCACCACCTGATGAGCAACTTTCAATGCAAACATCAGGGTGTTTTTCTTTAAGTCGGTCAACGATATCGTAAACTGCTTGAGTGTGTCTGTACCACAATTCTTGTGGACAGTCGAGGTTTTCTGCACCCGTTTCAGAAAGTGGCCTATTCATATCCCATTTAATATATTTGATATTGTGTTCAGTAAGCATTGTATCCATACGGTCAAAAATGTATTCCTGAACATCCGGTCGTGTCATATTAAGCACTAATTGATGACGAAGTGTGTGGGCTGTTCTTGTGTCATAATGATATGCCCAATCGGGATGAGCACGGAATAAATCGGAGTCAGGATTTACCATTTCAGGCTCAAACCAAAGACCAAAATCCATACCGAGTTTGTTGACATTTTTAATGAGTTCATCAAGACCTTTAGGGAACTTTTTCTTATTTACAAACCAGTCGCCAAGTCCTGCACGGTCGTGGTTTCTTGCTCCAAACCAACCGTCATCCATAACGAAAAGTTCAACACCCATAGCCGCAGCGAGTTTTGCAAGTTTTGTCTGGTCTTTTGCATTAACATCAAACTCGGTTGCTTCCCAAGAGTTGTAAAGTACGGGCAAAATCTTGTCGTTAAACTGTTTTGGCAATACATTGTTGATTGCAAAACGGTTCATTTGTCGGCTCATTTCACCAAACCCAACAGTATATCCGCAGAAAACTTTTGGAGTAGTAAATGTTTCGCCACATTTAAGTTCATACTTAAAATCGTGGTCGTTAAGTCCTAATGAAACGCGTGTGGTATAGAACAAATCGCGAGTACAAAGCACCTTGAAGTTACCACTGTATGCAAGTGTTGCAAAATACACATTGCCCTCATTTTCAGTTGCATTTTGATGTGCTATGAAATATGGTGACTGATTGTGCCCACTTGTGCCACGCTTGCTGTCAAAAACTAACGCACCACCCTCAAGTGTTGACTCGGTTTCAACATATTCACCGCCCCAACTACCATTTGTGTTTTTGAATGTGTAAGGATAAATTGAGGGGAGAGTGAGTTCAGCTGAAAGAACTCTGTCAAGAATGATTTTTTCACTACCTGTGTTCTTGATTTCAGTCCAACGGGTGATAATGTCGTCATTGTCCTGAACTTTGTATTTAAGTGCGATTTCTAACGGATAAACCTTATCTTTTAATGTAACTGTCAAAAGATTATCTTCTGCATTCGCACCAATAAACTGGAGTTCGATTTCGCGACATTTGTCAGGAAATACCACTTTCAAATCGCATTCGCGATAATTTGTACCGCCAAAAACTGTGTATTCTTGCTTTGCCATATCAAGACGAGTGTGATTTGAGTTTTCGTCCCAAATGTCAGTTGCGTAGTAATCATTTATATTGCACTTTTTACCCCAATGAATATGACGGTTGTAGCCATAATCATCAATACCAAGCACATAATGGGTGTTTTTAGTTTCAAGAACAAAAATGTTGTTTTTAAGAGTGTGTATTGCCATAAAAATCCCTCGCTTTTTCAGGTGAACAAGTGTCACCAAATCGGGCGATTCGTGAATCGCCCCTACAAGTTAAGTATAACAATAAAATCACATAAAAGCAAATAAAAAATGCAGAATTCTGTATTCTGAATTCTGCATTCTAAAGTTATAATATTATACACAAAAGTCCGTTACAACTTTCGTTTATTGCTCTTTCAAGTGTTTCTTGGAATTTCATTCGTGCATCTGTTGGCATATGGTAAAGTTTGTTACGAAGTCCCTCGTTTACAAGGTCATTTAAGGATTTGCCGAAAATGTTTGACTCCCAGATTTTGTGGGGGTCTTCTTCAAACCCTGCAAGCAAGTATTTTACAAGTTCTTCTGACTGACTTTCGCTACCAACTATTGGGGCAACTTCTGTTTTAATATCTGCCCTCATCATATGAATTGACGGTGCAGATGCACAAAGTCGCACTCCGTAACGACCACCTTGTTTTACAATTTGTGGCTCTTCAAGAGTAAGTTGGTCAATTGTTGGCATTACAATTCCATAACCAGTTGTTTCAACTTCATCAAGTGCAGATTTAATACGCTCATACTCTTTTTTAATCAGCGAAAGTTCTTTCATACAAGATAGTAGCCCTTGCTCACTGTCAATTGAGAGTCCTGTAGTTTCTTCAAGAATTTTATAGAACAAATCGTTGTTTATTTGGGCTGAAATCCAAGCACTACCAACACTTAAATCCATATTAGAAATGTGCGCATCTGTAATGTGTTCGCATTTGCAAAGAGCATCCGTCATAACGCTTATATCTCGCACATAAGTTACATTTTCAACAGATGCCCATACATTTTTAATAACTTCTGCTTTAAGCCAATGGTCGTCAGGGAGGGAGACAAGCCATAAAGGTAAATCAATACCGATTTCTTTAACGGGGAACTCAAAAAGGATTTGCGTAATAATCTCTTTTATTTCTTGTTCGCTTAACTCAAGGCAGTTAACCGCCATAACGGGAACAGAGTATTTTGCAGAAAGTTCGTCTGAAAGTTTTTGTGCAGAGTCACCTTTCGGATACATACAGTTAAGAAGTACCACAAAAGGTTTGCGAAGCTCTTTCAACTCGTTGATAACTCGTTCTTCTGCCTCTTCGTATTCGTCTCGGGGAATGTCACTAATGCTACCGTCAGTTGTAACTACAAGACCAATTGTTGAATGTTCTGTAATAACTTTTTGTGTACCGATTTCCGCCGCCATATTAAATGGGATTTCATTTTCAAACCAAGGGGTGCGCACCATTCTTGGCTGGTCGCCCTCAATATAGCCTAAAGATGATGGCACAATATAACCAACGCAGTCAATCATTCTCACATTAAAACTTGCATTGTCGGGAAGTGTGATTTTAACCGCATTTTCAGGTATAAATTTAGGCTCGGTAGTCATAATTGTTCGCCCGGCTGAAGATTGTGGTAACTCGTCAGTTGCACGGTCGCGAACCGCACCATCTTCCATATTAGGAATTACAACAGAATCCATAAAACGCTTGATAAAGGTGGATTTACCTGTTCTTACAGGGCCTACAACACCAATATAAATATCACCGCCCGTGCGTACTGCAATATCGTTATAAATACTTGAA
Source organism: Clostridia bacterium (assembly GCA_017399405.1). Taxonomy (GTDB): domain Bacteria; phylum Bacillota; class Clostridia; order Oscillospirales; family Acutalibacteraceae; genus Fimenecus. The sequence goes on from JAFQCT010000015.1 coordinate 66,572, forward strand.
CTGTTCATATTAAACCCTCCTTTATACCTTTGGAATAAGCAATTTGCACTTTTTCTCTGTGGTGTTGCCTGTCAGGTGATTTTCACGCATAATTGCCTCAACTGTTGTGTTGTATTTTTCTGCAATATTCCATAGCGACTCGTCACATTCTGCAAAATATACGGTAAGTGACGCAGTTTTTATTGCTTTGATTTTTGATTTATCAACATTGATTTCAGTAACAATACTTTTCTCTTTTTCGCTAAAAACAAATCCGTGAATATGTAATTCAACGCGAATGTCTATTTTGTTGCCCTCTACTATTACATAACTCCAAGCATTTGCAACGCAATGGGGTTTACAAGTGAGTGCGTTTTCACTTGTTTGTAAAGGACGCTTATATTCAAATGGGATTTGCCTTTGTGTAAAAGAAATGTCACCGTTAGCGTCTTCGTAAATAATGTCAGCAGTTACTTCACCGCGAATTACAATTCCGTCTTCAACAACAGCAAAAACAGAAGTAGTATTCCCACAAGTAAAACTTAAAACTTTTGTTATACCGGAAGAAAAATCAGCATTACCGCGACAAAGAAAAGTATCATCAATTTTTTCTTCCAAAGTAGGCATATAAACAATTGTCTTTTTAAGGTCAGATTCGTATTTTGTTGAGTACGCATCTTTTATGCAAGTTACTTGACGAGTGCAATAAGCACAAGCAGAAAAACCAAGCGTTGCAGAAATATCAAGTAAGTTTTTGTCACCTGCCGAATCAAATCGAGGTCGCACATCAAGGCTCATAACCGACAAAAGTGCATCAACGCTACAGTTTTCGTGAATGTCAGGGGACTCAATAATCTGGTTTATGCTGATTGTGTTTTCAAGTGTGTATACTCCACAGGTTTCTTGCCCTGTGAAAGAGGTGCGTATTGTCATTTCACCCTTTAAGAAAAGTTTGTTTGAAATGATTTTAAGTTCATCAATAACTGCAACTGCACCGTGAGAAATAATTGCACCAATTGGCTCTGACAATGTGCCTGTTTCAACAGTTTCAGATACTGCAAAAGTCTTCTCGGTAATAGAAACAAGGTCGCAGATTTCGTCATTTTCGCATCTTGCAGTAACCGAGCCACCGCTTACATTGTTTATGAATTCACACTTTTTCTTGCCCTCTGCCTTGGCAAAAACTGTTACCGCACCGTGAACTTCGAACTTGCGTTGACCTGAAACTCTGTAATTTACATAATCAGTTTTAGCACCGACACAGATATCCGCAATATCGTCGGCAGATTTTAATTCAATCTGCTTTGAAAAATGAAGTATTTGGTCAAAACAACGGATTTTGCCTTCTTCACAGATGTAAAGTACTTTTACAAGGCACTCGCACTCTGCAGTAATTCTGTCACCGTTAATCTGATGAGATTGTACTCCCGAAACTGCGTTGCAACGAAGAATACGCACAATGTCAGGCATATATTCGGGTAGTGTTACATCACAGTCAACAGAGTGTTCTGCACTTGCCTGAAAAACAGTAGTGCATACAGAAATACAGTCTTTATTAGAATTAAATTCCATATTATCTCTCCTTTATCGTCTTTGCATTTCAATTATATCTATGAGACAAGTGGAAGGATTATGACAAGCGTATTTTTAACAAATAAAAAAGACCTGCCTTTCAGCAAGTCTTTTGCGAGTTTTCAATATATATTAAAAGTTTAACACATTTTCTCTGTATTCCCTTGGCGTTTTGCCTGTTTGTTTTTTGAACATTTTTGTAAAATAGTTGACATCATAAATACCGCAATTCTGTGCAACAGTTTGTATTTGCAAATTGGTTGATGCAAGTAAAAAAGCTGCATGTTCAATTCGCTTTTTTGTAACATATTCAGTAAGTGTCATACCCGTTTCTTTTTTGAACAAAGTTGAAAGGTAACTTGCATTTACATTAAGCATTTCAGCCTGACGGTGCAGACTTAAGTCAGCAGTCAAGTCGGAATCAATTATAGTAATAACTTTTTGCACAAGAAGTGAGTAGTTTTTCATTGAATGATTTTTTACAAGCGAGCAGTATTTATAAATCATATCGTGCATCATATCAATACCCTCTTGCACAGATTTGATTTTTTCAACTTTTTTTGCAAAATCTGAGGAAACACCATCAATATAGAATGGGTGCACACCGCCTTGTTCAACCGCTTTACGAAGAAGCACATTTGCAACAATCACATAGTTTTTCATATTGCGAATAGGGTCCGGAACTCTCATTTCAAGCATAAGTTCTGTAGAGTTGCTAATCATTTGTTCAGCCTTGTGAGTAATGCCCTGACTTACTGCTTTCATAAGTTTTCGTTCGCCTTCGTAACGACTTTCAAGCATTTTCATAGCAAGTAACGGGTCGTCAATATGATTGCCAAGACGCTCAACAACTTCAGGGAAATTGCGTTCAGGTGCAATCAAACTTAAACTTTTTACAGTAAAGTTATCCATACTACTCCAAAGAAGTTCGCCTAATGAGATGAAAAGTGATGACACAATATCTTTGTCAGCATAAACGGGTACGGTTGTGTAATATTTTTCAATCTGGTTGCAAAGTGATGAGGGAATATCATACTGATTTGCAGCATCGATAAGCATTTTTTGAGTAAACTCCCTATCAATGTAAGGTCCTGCAATAAAAGTCTTTTTATTCTCACTTTCGGGAAGAAGAATGAAAATATAGTTACAACTGAAATTGTCAGTAAGTAAGAAAATAGTGTTTTCCTTAAGAGTTTCGTGGCGTGTGCAGAACAACTGGTCATAATCTTCGCTCAACCCCAATGAATCACGAAGTCCGCGGTCTGCCATTCTGTAAGAAGTGTCACCGTCAGTCATAATGCAGGAGTTTATTCTGTAATTCCCGAGAATCTTTTGAAAGAAATTTAGTTCTTTTTCGTAGTTCATAAATTTTTCCTCACAAGTAAAATAACACCTATATTATCGTACAATTTTTGGTAAATTTCAAGATGTAGCAAAAAAAATACTGAAAAAAATGAAAAAAATACTCACTTATTATGCCCTGTATAGTATAAAATATTGTTGTATAAAAAACAGGATAGGGTTATGCTCTTCCTAACAGAAAATTAAAGGGGGATTTTCCACAATGGCAAAAGAGAAAAAACTCGATGCTAAAGGTTACCGTAAGTTTGGTATGCTTGATAAATTTGCATACGCTGCCGGTGACTTCGGCTGTAACATGAGCTTTGCGCTTAAAGGTACAGTTCAGACATTCTGGCTTGTTTATATGACAATGGAGACAGGTTTGTTGTCAATCTTATTGTTGCTCGTACAGGCGTGGGATGCAATTAATGACCCAATTATCGGTGCTCTTATAGACAACGATAAGAGAAAATATAAGATGGGTAAATTCAAGACATACATCTTTATTGGTGCTTGCGGATTATTGGTTGCAGGTGCAGCAGTATTCCTCCCATTCCCTAACGCTTCAACTGTTGTTAAAGCAATCTTATTCGTCTTAGGCTATATCGTTTGGGACGCATGCTATACTGTTGCAAATGTTCCTTACGGTTCAATGCTTTCACTTATTACTGAAGATTCAGGTGAACGCGCACAGCTCTCAACATGGCGTTCAATCGGTTCAATGTTTGGTAACATTGTTCCTATGGTTGTTCTTCCAATGATTATTTGGGAAAAAGTTACATTTGACGGAACAACAGATTTCCTTGATAGAATTGAAATTCCTGAAGGCTTTGATAAATCTCAGTTCCTTACAAATCCATTAACAGGCGAAGCATATAAAATAGGAGAAGCAGTGCTTAGTCCTGCAACTGGTAAACAGGTAGAAATGCTTAACGGCGAATTAGTATTCTGGGCAGCACTCATTATGGGCGTGTTCGGATTCATAGCATTTATGTTTATGATTAAGTCAATTACTATTCGTGTTGATGAAAATGCAGTTAAAACAAATGAAGGCGGAGAAAAATTCAATGTTATCAAGTCATTTGGTAAGTTTATGAAAAACCGTCCTGCAGTTGGTGCAACAGTTGCTGCTATGGGTATGTTCCTTGGTATGCAGTCTGCTACAACAGCTAATACAATTATGTTTGCTACATATTTCAACAAGGCTTCAATGTCAGGTGTTGTTCAGATGATTGGCTTCCTTCCTGTTGTTGTGTTCTTACCATTTGTTAAAAAACTTGTTAACAAGTTCGGTAAGAAAGAAGCTTCTGTAGCAGGTACAATTGCTTCAATCGTTGGTGGTCTTGTAATGTTCATTTTCCCAACAATTGAGAATCTTGACACAGCATTGATTGTTTATCTTTTAGGTCTTGTAGCATTCGGTTTCGGTATGAGTATTTACACTTGCGTTTCATGGGCAATGATGGCTGACGCTATTGACTATAACGAATGGAAATTCGGCACTCGTGAAGAAGGTACAGTTTATTCACTTCACTCATTCTTCCGTAAACTTGCACAAGGTGTTGGTCCTTCAGTTGTTCTTGTAATTATGGGTGCTCTTGGTTATGTTTCTGAGTTGGGAACAATCGGTCAGAGTGCAGAAACAGCACACAATATGTGCTGGCTTGTAGCTGGTCTTTATCTCTTTAGTGCAGTTGTTCAGTTTGTTGGTATTGCTCTTATCTATAACCTCGATAAGAAGACACTTGCTCAAATGAACGAAGAACTTGCAGAAAGACATGCTAAAGCAAAAGCAGAAATCGCTGAATAGTTAAAATTTTGGTGGGCGGGGGTTAATAACCCTCGCCTTTGTTTTTAAGGAGTAAAAATTATGAGAAAAATTATCAGTTTGAATCGCAAATGGTCATTCCGTAAAGGTGTGAATGAAGTTCCTGCAGTTACACCAGTTGACTGGGATTTTGTTAATGTTCCTCATTGTTGGAATGCTATTGACGGTCAGGACGGTGGCAACGACTATTTCCGTGGTACTTGTTGTTATGTGAAAGACCTTGACAGAGAAGAAATTCCAACTGCAGATAAATATTACCTTGAAATCAATGGTGCAAACTCATCTGCAACTGTATATATGAATGGTAACAAGTTGGCATCTCACGATGGCGGTTATTCTACTTGGAGATTTGACATTACTGAAGAACTCAAAAAAGGTACACGCCTTGGAATTCTTGTTGACAATTCTGCAAACGAAACCGTTTATCCACAGATGGCAGACTTTACATTCTATGGTGGTCTTTACAGAGATGTAAACCTTATTGCAGTAAATGAAAGTCACTTTGAACTTGACTATTACGGTGGTCGTGGTATTGCAATCACACCAAAAGTTGTTGGTACTGATGCACAGGTTACATTTGAATCTTTCGTTACAAATAAAAAGCCTGGTCAGATGATTAACTATATCATTAAAGACAAGTTGGGCGATGTTGTAGCAACACTTAAAACTGATGAAGCAGTTGAAACAATTGAAATCAAGAATGTCGTTCTTTGGAATGGTAGAAAAAATCCATATTTATATACAGCAGAAATCGAACTTCTTGACGGTGACAAAGTTATCGATAAAGTTTCAACTCGTTTTGGTTGTCGTACATTTGAAATCGACCCTGAACGCGGATTTATCTTAAATGGTGAAGAATATCCACTTCGCGGTGTTTCTCGTCATCAGGACAGATGGGGTTACGGTAACGCACTTCTTCCTGAACACCATAAAGAAGATATGGATTTAATCTATGAAATGGGTGCAAACACAATCCGTCTTGCACACTATCAGCACGACCAGTATTTCTATGACCTTTGCGACGAATATGGTATGGTAATCTGGGCAGAAATCCCATATATTTCAAAGCATATGCCAACAGGTCGTGAAAACACAATTTCACAGATGAAAGAACTTATTGTTCAGAACTATAACCACCCATCAATTGTTGTTTGGGGACTTTCAAACGAAATTTCAATGAACGGTTCTGATGATGACCTTCTTGAAAATCATAAAATCCTTAATGACCTTTGTCACGAAATGGATAAAACGAGACTTACAACTATCGCAGTTGTTTCAATGTGCAGTCTTGATGACCCATATATTCAGATTCCTGATGTTGTTTCACATAACCACTATTTCGGCTGGTACGGTGGCGATACATCAATGAATGGCCCTTGGTTTGATAATTTCCACGCTAAATTCCCTAACATTCCTGTTGGTATGAGTGAATATGGTTGTGAAGCACTTAACTGGCATACATCGAACCCACAGCAAGGCGACTATACAGAAGAATATCAGGCATATTATCACGAAGAACTCATTAAACAGCTCTTCTCAAGAAAATATATCTGGGCAACTCATGTTTGGAATATGTTTGACTTTGGTGCTGATGCTCGTCAGGAGGGTGGCGAGAATGGTCAGAACCATAAAGGTCTTATGACATTTGACCGTAAGTATAAGAAAGACGCTTTCTACGCATATAAAGCATGGCTTTCTGACGACCCATTTGTTCACATTTGTGGTAAGCGTTATGTTGACCGTGTAGAAGACCTTACAAAAGTTACTGTTTATTCAAATCTTCCTGAAGTTGAACTTATCGCAAACGGTAAGAGTTTAGGCAGACAAACAAGTGATAATCATTTCTTCTATTTTGATGTTCCTAACACTGCAAGCGTTACACATCTTCAGGCAATTGCAGGCACATACGGTGACCAAAGCGTAATCCGTAAAGTTGAAACATTCAATGAAGATTACAGACTCAAAGAAAAGGGTGCAGTTCTTAACTGGTTTGATGTTACAGAGATTGATGGTTATCTTTCACTTAACTCAAAGATGAGCGAACTTCTTAAAGTTCCTGAAGGACAAATGCTTTTTGGTCAAATTATGGGACCAATCGCTGAAGCTGCAAAACAGAACGCAGGTGAAGGCGGAATGGAAATGAACGAAGGCATGATGCAGATGATGGGTGGATTTACAGTTCTTCGTCTTATCGGTATGCTTGGTATGACAGGTCTTAAAATGGATAAAGAGCAGTTGCTCGATTTGAATGCAAAACTTAACAAGATTAAGAAAGCGTAAAAATACAATTATAAGGTGGGGGCTTTGCTCTCACCTTTTTTGTTTACATATTATTAAATTTTAGGTAATCATTTCCAAACAAATATGGTATAATATATTTATAAAACTTTTAAGGAAGATATAAATGAACTTTTTACAACAGATTATGGCAAAAATACAGCAATTTATGATAGGTCGTTATGGTAGTGACTCTTTTACATTGTTTTTAACAATTTCAGGTCTTGTGTGTTCGATTTTAAGTAATTTCAGACACCTTCGTTTTTTATATTTAATAAGTCTAATTTTGATTTTTTACGGCGTTTTCCGTACATTTTCAAGAAATTATGAGGCACGAAGAAAAGAACTTAATTGGTATTTAAGGGTAAGTCAAAAGCCAAAAGCAGAAATAAAGATTTTAATGAGTCAAATCCGTGACCGTAAAACTCACCGTTATTACAAATGTAAAAGTTGTAAAACGGTTATGCGTGTGCCAAAAGGCAGAGGTAAAATTGAAATAACTTGTCCTAAATGTAGAATGAAAGTAATTAAGAAAACATAAATTGTTTTTTGTTTCGCAAAATTGAGTTTGTCGGGGTGTTTGAAAGACACCCTCTTTCCTCCCTCTGACGAGGGAGGTGGCAAAATCGAAGATTTTGACGGAGGGAGAGATAAAGTACTTAACGGCTCGTATCTCTCCCTCAGTCTCGCTAACGCTCGACAGCTCCCTCGTCAGAGGGAGCAAAAAAACAA
>JAFQCT010000016.1 GCA_017399405.1 Clostridia bacterium
AGGTGTCGTAAACGCAATGTATCAACAGGATTACCGCTTACATAAGAAATAGAACCGAATAGATGAAAAACGAGATTTTTCATAATTGAAATGCTATAATTCAGTAAACGCATTCACGGAAAGGACAGATTGTATGTATGCCATAAGGACTGCTAATCTAACTAAAAAATATAAGGATATCATTGCGGTACACCAATTAAATTTGCAGGTTAAAAAAGGCGAATTGTTTTCTCTGCTTGGTGTAAATGGTGCCGGTAAAACGACCACGATTAAAATGCTATCCTGCCTGACACAGCCCACAAGCGGAGATGCCTTTATTAATGGAAAAAGCATTTGCAAAGATACTGCCGCTGTGAAATCGCTCATAGCCGTTTCTCCGCAGGAAACTGCGGTTGCAGTCGGTCTTTCAGTTCATGAAAACCTTGAATTGATGTGCGGTGTTCACGGTTTTACAAAGGACAAGCAAAATGCGAAAATTGCAGAATTGACCGAACTGTTTGGATTTGAAACTATTCTTAAGAAAAAAGCCGGCAAACTGTCCGGTGGCTGGCAACGAAGACTTAGTATTGCAATGGCACTGATCAGCGAGCCGGAGATAGTATTCCTTGATGAACCTACACTTGGTCTTGATGTGCTTGCCAGAAGTGATTTGTGGGAGTTGATACATTCTCTGAAAGGGAAGGTTACCATTGTTTTGACAACGCACTATATGGAAGAAGCAGAAGCTTTGTCTGACCGTATCGCAATTATGAAAGACGGCAAGCTACTGATTTGCGATACTGCTGACAAGCTTAAGGAAACGGCAGGAACGGATACTTTCGAGCAAGCATTTATTCGTATTGTTAAGGGGGTGGCAAGATGAGAATGCTCACATTTGCAAACAAAAATACAAAAGAAATATTACGAGATCCGTTGACACTTTTCTTTGGACTCGGCTTTCCCCTTGTTTTGATTTTGTTGTTAAGCGCTATACAAGCAAATATCCCCGTAAAACTGTTTGAAATACAGCATTTAACTCCGGGTATAACGGTTTTCGGTCTGGCTTTTATGACACTGTTTTCGGCAACCATTATCGCAAAAGACAGAGGCAGTTCGCTATTGCAGCGTTTGTATACAACGCCATTGACCCCTCTGGACTTCATTCTCGGTTATACGTTGCCGATCATTCCGATTTCTGTCGCTCAATGCGTCATCTGCTATATTGCCGCTATTATTCTTGGATTAGAAATTACGGTCAATATTTTGTACGCTGTTATATTTATTATTCCCATAGCTATCCTCTACATTGCTTTAGGACTCCTTTGCGGAAGCGTATTGAACGATAAGCAGGTAGGTGGTATCTGCGGTGCGTTACTAACTAACCTCTCAGCGTGGTTGTCGGGTGTTTGGTTTGATCTTGACCTTGTGGGCGGTGTGTTTAAGAAGATTGCATACGCACTTCCGTTTGTTCACGCAGTAGAGATGGAACGGGCTGTGCTTGCAGGTGATTTTGCAGGGATTTTCCCTCATGTTTGGTGGGTGCTCGGATATGCCGTTATTCTGCTCGTATTAGCCGTATTGTTGTTCCTGCGGCAGATGAAAAAGCAGTAATTCTTCATATTGGAGAATATGTACTTCATTGTCGTGCAGAGTAAACACATTCATATTTTTACGACAGATTTTACGACAAATGGAATAAAGTTATGCCATATTATGATAGGTTGTTTTCTGCAATGAAACCGCTTTGGATTAACAAAGTCAGGAAATGAGAGGTTAAATCAATGTATAAGACTCGCTCAGTGGAAATCCCCACAATGAAACCACTTGATTAAAGTGTTAAAACTCTTACCTTGTAGGTAAGAGTTTTTTTCTTGCAAAAATTTATATATATGCTATAATTTTCTTGTAAGACAATATTGAGTATAAGGATGTTGAATGTGAAAAAGATTGAACTTAATCCTAAACGAAATTACGGAATAGATTTTTTAAGAATTCTTTCAATGCTTTTTGTTTTGCTTTTACATATCTTAAAGCAAGGTGGTATTTTAAGTTCTCTCGATAAACTTTCTTTAGGTTATAATCTTGCATGGTTTATTGAGGTTTGTGCTTATTGTGCTGTCAATTGTTATGCACTTATTTCAGGATTTATTGGCTATGGCTCAAAACATAAATATAGCAACATAATAAATCTTTATATACAAACAGCATTTTATGCATTATTAGCAACGGGTGTATTTTATGTAATCTCACCTGATGAGATTGGTGAAAAGGCTTTCATAAAAGCAGTTTTGCCCTTTGGTTTTAACCTTTATTGGTATTTCACAGCGTACTTTTGTATGTTTTTCTTTATTCCATTTATGAACAAAGTCCTTGAAACTTGTGATAAAAAACAACTTACAGGTCTTGTGGTATTTTCAATAATATTCTTTTCAATTTTTCCACTAATTTTTGAAAAAGATATTTTCTTTACTAATAATGGTTATTCAGTTGTATGGATTTCAATTCTTTATATGATTGGTGGGTATATTAGAAAATACGAAATATATAAGAAAATCAGCAATCTTAAGTGTGTTGTTTTATATTTTGCAGGAGTGTTTATCACTTTTGGCCAAAAGGTAATTGTTGAATATGTGAAATTAAAACTAAGTGGTGAAACTGTAAATGAAGGTGCGTTTATAAAATATACATCTCCAACAATGGTGTTGTGTGCGATTTCATTACTTTGTCTGTTCGCAAAAGTGAATTTCAAAGACGGTATGAAAAAAGTCACAGCAATATTCTCACCATTTGCATTTAGCGTGTATCTCATTCATACTGCACCATTTGTATGGTCAAAGGTTATGAAAAATAGATTTGTTATGTTTGCCGATTTTAATCCATTTGGTATGGTGGTTGCAGTTTTGGTAACTGCTGTTAGTATATTTCTCTTATGCTCATTTATAGATTTTATTAGGACACAATTATTTAAGTTGTTAAAAATAAAAGAGTTGTCTATAAAAATTGAAAGTTTTGTAACAAAACTTTTTGATAAAAAAGAGTCGGTGGATAAAAGTGAAGTTTGTTAATAGGTGTTTATAAAACACTTGAAATATTTTTTGGGAGGGATTTTGATGTTAAACTATAAAATTGAAGGTGGGCATTTGCCTGTTGTAATCTGTTACCCTGAGCCGGGGCAGACCCTTTGCACAGAAAGTGGTGCAATGAGTTGGATGAGCCCTAATATGCATATGGAAACTAGTTCAGGTGGCGGAGTTAAAAAAGCACTTGGTCGTCTTTTCTCAGGTGACTCGCTTTTTATGAATGAATACACTCCACAAGGTGGTACGGGAATGATTGCTTTTGCATCAAGTTTTCCGGGCTCAATTATTCCTTATGAGGTGACTCCGGGTAACGGAATTATTGTGCAGAAAAGGGGATTTCTCGCTATGGAGAAAGGTCTTGATTTGTCTGTGCATTTTCATAAAAAACTCGGTCGCGGTTTCTTCGGTGGCGAAGGTTTTATTATGCAGAAAATTTCAGGTAATGGTTTAGTATTCCTTGAAATTGACGGTCATTGTGTAGAATATACATTAGGTGCAGGTGAAAGCATTATCGTTGATACAGGCTATCTTGCAGCTATGAGTGAAACTTGCACAATGGACATTCAGCAAATCAGAGGTGCAAAAAATATATTCCTTGGCGGTGAAGGCTTGTTCCACACAAGAGTTACAGGACCGGGTAAGGTTTATATTCAATCAATGCCAATTGCACAAATTGCAAATCAGTTAATACCATATATGCCAACTGCAACAAACGGCAGTGACGGTGGATTTACTATCAATCTTGGTGGCTGATAAAACATTTACACCCTTGCAACGCAAGGGTGTTTTTTATATTGAAACTTTATAAAAATAGTGGTACAATACTAATATCGGAGCGTGATATTATGTATCAATTTGATGCACTTAAAGTTAAAAATCAATGCGTAGCGTGGATTAAAGATTTTTTCGAGAAAAACGGAAAAGATTGCAACGCAGTTGTTGGTGTTTCAGGCGGTAAAGATTCGTCAATTGTGGCAACTCTTTGTGTTGAAGCGTTAGGCAAAGACCGAGTAATTGGCGTGCTTATGCCTTGCGGTGAGCAACACGATATTGATTGTGCAAAACAACTTGTAGAACATCTTGGCATTAAAAACTATACAGTAAATATTAAAGATACAGTTGATGGTTTAATGAATAATCTTCCAAAAGATTTAGAGATTACACCTCAAACTGTGCATAATATTCCACCAAGAGTGCGAATGACAACTCTTTATGCAGTAAGCCAGTCCGTAAATGGTCGAGTTGCAAATACTTGTAATCTTTCAGAAGATTGGGTTGGCTACTCAACCCGTTATGGCGATTCAGTAGGGGACTTCAGCCCTTGCTCAAACTTGACAGTAGCCGAAATGAAACAAATAGGTCATCTTTTAGGATTACCCAAAAATCTCGTTGAAAAAACACCGATTGACGGACTTTGCGGTAAAACTGATGAAGATAATTTAGGCTTTACCTATGCAGAACTTGATAAATATATAAGAACAGGCGAAATCGAAGATAAAGAAAAGAAAGATTTGATTGATAGAAAGCATAAAATGAACTTATTTAAGTTAGAGCTTATGCCATCATTCAAACCAAATATATAACGCGTAGTGGCAGGCTTCCACGCCGGCATTCGCTCCCTCTTGGAGGGAGCTGTCAACGAAGTTGACTGAGGGAGTGTCATTCTGAGTGTAGCGAAGAATCTCAATAAATATTTATAACGGAGAAATTATTATGTCAAATCAAAATCAAAAACTCACAACTAAAGAAACTATAATCCAGATTGCAAAATTTGTAGCATTCTCAATGGGTGCAGGTATCATTCAGATTGTGTCTTATACAATCATTCACGAACTTACTGATTGTGCACATTGGAAAGCATATCTTCCATCACTTATTTTGTCAGTTCTTTATAACTTTACAGTAAATCGTAAGTTTACATTTAAGTCTGCAACAAATGTACCTGTTGCAATGCTTAAAGTCGCACTTTTCTATTGTGTATTTACTCCTGTTTCTCTTTATCTTGGTCAGTTAGCTGAAAATGCAGGAGTTAACAACTACATAGTTGAAGCAGTAACAATGGGTTGTAATCTCGTTACAGAATATCTTTTCTGCCGATTTGTAGTTTACCGTGGTTCAATGAACACAAATAACCTTGCAAAAAAAGACGAAGAAAAAGCAGAAACAAAATAAAAAGATGTAGGGGCGATTATCAAATCGCCCGTATTTTTATAACTTTTTTCAAAAAACTCTTGACTTTTACCTAAGGTAAAAATGTAAAATCGTCATTGTAAAGGAGGGTTTACTATGAAAATCAAGCAAGTTATGGCAAAAACAGGTCTTACTGACCGTGCAATAAGACTTTATATTGAAAACGAACTTGTAAAACCTGAATGTGACGAAAATTACAATGGCAGAAAAAGTATTGAGTTTTCTGAAAACGATGTTGAAAATCTTAAAAATATCGCCTTGCTTCGTAAAGCTGATTTCTCAATTCAAGAGATCAAATCTTTGCAAATTGGTGGCAAAACAGCACAAAATACAATAAAAGAATACATAAACAGAACTAACGAAAAAATACAGTTCAGTAGTGAAATAATCGAAAAAATCGGCACACTTGCAAATGAAGAAAATATTACAATCGAAATCATCTGCGAAAAACTTTCAAGTAATTTAGCAAACGAAAAAGTCCCAGTAGAAGATATGGAACTCTCCCCAAAAGAACGACGTGAGAAAATTATTTTTACTGTTATTGCTGTGATTGGTATGGCATTGGCACTTGTTGTAACAGTATATGTCATTTATTTTCAATTGAATTTTTACAAATTTCCAAAACTTGAAGCGTTATACAAAGTGTTTGAAATTGAAACTGTACACGACGTACCAATTTTGATTTTTATGTTGTTTGTTAAAATGTTTTTTCTAACACAATTTGCTTTATGTTTCGGTGTATTATTGTTGTATAAAACAAAAATTGATAATAACAAACGAAAAAACAAGCGAAAAAAAACAGCCATCATTCTTACAGTAATATGGAGTGTATCTTTACTGCTTATGCCGTTAATGATTCTTTTTAATACAATTCCATCTACATATTCTGAAACTGACAACCCTAATCATTATTTAGAACTTGATAGGGATTTAGATTCTGATTTAGATGCCATTTATGAAGTTTTTCCTGCGTCAATTCCCGATTCTGCAATTTTGGAAACTTCCATTTTAGGCAAAACAGATAAATATTGTGAATCAACAAAATATTATTATCTTGCGTCAGGCGGATTTTTTGATTACAAATACGATATTTTTGCACAGTGGAGATTGTATGACGAAAACCAATATGAAATGGCGAAAAATGAAGTTATAGAAGATATTGAAATAGTTTATGAAGAGGATAAAGGCGATTGGCATTGTGTTTATTCTGCAAAAGATGAACCGTGTGACGGTGAGAATGAATATTATTATTTCTTGATTTTTGCGTATAATGATAAGATACAAACAGTACGATATATTTTTGCACAAGGTTCAGATTATTATGAACCATATTATTTAACACAAGATTGGTAACCAAGCGTGGTCTTTGATCACGCTTTTTCTTTACAAAAATCTAATTCCCACCAAATTTATATGAATTATCTCTTGAATTCCTAGTAAATTTGTAGTATATTATTCTAGTAAAGAAAAACAATACTCTAAAAGGGTGTAGAAATTATGAAAATCTCAACAAAAGGCAGATATGCTCTTCGTCTTATGACAGACCTTGCAATCCACAAGGATGACGGTTATATCTCAATAAAATCTATTGCAACAAGACAGAATATCAGCGAAAAATACCTTGAACAGATTATTAAACTTTTGGCTAAGGAAAATCTTGTTGAAAGTACTCGCGGTGCACAGGGCGGTTATAAACTCACTCGTGAACCAATTGAATATACAGTAGGTGAAATTTTAAGAGTAACCGAGGGTAGTCTTGCCCCTGTTGCTTGCCTTGAAACTGACGATAATCCTTGCGAAAACTGTATGGACTGTGTAACTCTTGAAATCTGGCAATGTGTACTTGATGCAGTTAATAAAGTTGTTGATTCAATCACACTTCAATACTTGGTTGATAAACAGAAAGAAAAAGGTAACTGCATATGTTGTTAAAATACGATTTGCACGAAACTGCAAGATATATGGGTTATAAGCATGGTGACAAGCCTTGCGAAGAAATATGCGAACTTTGTGAAGTTGCATACTGTGAGCTTTGCAAGGTAATTACCCCTAAATATATCTATAAAGAATATGATTTCACAAGAACAAATGACGGAATAATCGTTGACGGGATAGAATTCAAAAGCACAAAACTTTTAAGCCACTTAAAAGACTCAACAAGCATTATTCTTTTTGGTGCAACTATCGGTGTGGGTGCTGATACTCTTGTCCGCAAATATTCTGTAACAGACGCTGCAATGACAAGTGTTGTTCATTGTGTAGGTGCATCAATGGTTGAAAATCTTTGCGACCAGGCTTGCGAAGAACTTAAAAACACTATAAAAGGGGAGCATAGACCCCGTTTCAGCCCCGGTTACGGCGGACTTGATATTTCTTCTCAAACAGATTTCTTCAAACTTTTACCAATGACAAAACAAATGGGAGTAACACTTTCAGAAAGTTTCTTAATGACTCCAACAAAAACAGTTACTGCCTTTATCGGTGTAACAAAGGAATGAAAACAATGAAATTCAAAGAAAAATTCAACAATTCAATATTGTTTTTTGACGGTGCAATGGGTACTGAACTCCAAAAAAACGGACTTAAAAAAGGTGAGTTACCCGAAAACTTAAATATTCACTCTCCCGAAATCGTTGCAAAAGTGCATAAATCATATTTAGACGCAGGTTGCAACATAATCTCAACTAACACATTCGGTGCAAACTCACTTAAATTCGATAATGTGAATGAGATTATTACAAAAGCAGTTGAAATCGCAAAAAATACAATTGAAGAAAGCAACAAAAATGCCTTTGTTGCTCTTGATTTAGGACCTTTAGGTAAACTCTTAAAACCTTATGGCGATTTAGAATTCCAGACTGCTTACGACCTTTATAAAGAACAAGTAATTGCAGGTAAAAACGCAGGTGCAGATTTAATCCTTATTGAAACAATGGGGGATTTGTACGAAATCAAAACAGCAGTTCTCGCCGCAAAAGAAAACACAGATTTGCCCGTGCTTGTGTCAATGATATTTGACGAAAAAGGCATACTTCTAACGGGTGCCGATATTAAAACTGCAGTAATAACTCTTGAAGGACTTGGCGTTGACGGAATTGGTATGAATTGCGGACTTGGGCCTGACCAGATGCTTGAACTGTTGAAAAAAATGCAAAAGTATTCAAGTACCCCTATTTTTGTTCAGCCAAATGCAGGACTCCCCGTAAGTATAAACGGTGTTACAACCTACAATGTAACTCCCGACGAATTCGCACAAAAACAACTTGAAATTCTTGAAAATGGTGCTTGTGCATTGGGCGGTTGTTGCGGTACAACTCCTGACCACATTAAAGCAATGATTGACCTTTGCAAAAACGAGCAAATCACTAAAATTAGCAAAAAACAGATTACTGCTGTCACTTCTTATTCAAAAACAGTAATCTTTGAAAACAAGCCAATTATCATAGGCGAAAGAATTAACCCAACAGGCAAAAAAATGCTGAAAGAAGCACTCCGTAATAACGATATGGATTATATCTACCGCGAGGGCGTAACTCAAGCAGATGCAGGTGCCGATGTTCTTGATGTGAATGTAGGTCTCCCCGAAATTGATGAGCCTGTTATGATGCAAAATGCAGTTTTGGGACTTCAAAGCATTCTCAATACACCTTTGCAGATTGATACATCTGACAGCGTTGCAATGGAAAAAGCACTTCGCATTTATAATGGTAAACCAATGGTAAACTCCGTCAACGGAAAAGAAAAAGTTATGGAAGAAGTGTTCCCGCTCGTTAAAAAATACGGTGGTGTGCTTGTCTGCTTAACTCTTGACGAAAATGGAATTTCCGAAACCGTAGAGGGCAGAATTGATATTGCAAAACGCATAATAGAAAGGGCAGAAGAATACGGAATAACCAAGGAAAATCTTGTGTTCGACCCACTTTGTATGACGGTCAGTACAAATAAAGATAACGCAAAAATTACTCTTGAATGTATTGAAAAACTTAATAAAGATTTAGGCGTTAAAACAGTTTTAGGTGTGTCAAATGTGTCATTTGGTTTGCCAAATCGTGAACTGCTCAATTCAACATTCTTTACTCTTGCAATGCAAAATGGTTTAAGTGCAGGAATTATAAATCCAAAAAGCGATGCTATGATGAATGCGTACTATTCATATTGTGCACTAAACGGATTAGATGATAATTTTGAACAGTATATCGCAAATGTTACTGACACAAAAGCAGAAGTTAAAACAACTGATGTTGATTTGAAAACCGCAGTTGTAAAGGGACTTAAATCTAAAGCAAAAGAGCAAACAAAACTTGAACTTAAAACTAAAACACCAATTGAAATTATTGACGGTATTTTAGTTCCGGCACTTAATGAAGTCGGCAAAGGTTTTGAAGAAAATACAATATTCTTGCCAAGCCTTTTAATGAGTGCTGAAACCGCAGGTGTAAGTTTTGAAATTATTAAAGAACACATTGGTAACAGTGGTGAAAAAACAGAAGAAAAGGGTAAAATACTCATAGCAACTGTTGAGGGTGATATTCACGATATAGGCAAAAATATTGTTAAAGTATTGCTTGAAAACTATGGCTTTTCAGTAATCGATATGGGTAAAGATATTACCCCCGAAGCCATTGTAGAAAAAGCAGAAAAAGAGAATATCAAACTTGTTGGTCTTTCTGCTTTAATGACTACAACAGTACCGTCAATGGAGAAAACAATTAGTCTTCTTAAAGAAAAAAATCCGCAAATCGCAGTTATGGTAGGTGGTGCGGTATTAACCGAAGATTATGCAAAAACCATCGGTGCAGACTTTTACGGTAAAGATGCAATGGCATCTGTCAGAATAGCCGAAAAATTCTTTGCAAAATAAGTCAAATTATGGCTATATTATAATTGACAAATTCATACTACAGTAGTATGATATATGTGAATTCACACCAATTCACTATGAATTGTAATTTTTCTTATGAAATGAGATGTATATATGAAAGTTTATGCAGATAACGCTGCAACCACAAAAATATCAAAAACGGCTCTTGATGCTATGATGCCATGTTTTCAAGAAATCTATGGAAATCCATCAAGTTTGCATAGCGTTGGGCAAGATGCATTTCACGCAGTACGCGATGCGAGAAACACTATTGCACAGTGCTTGAACGCAGACCCAAACGATGTTTATTTTTCATCAGGCGGTAGTGAAAGCGACAACTGGGCAATTAAAGGTGCTGCTTACCTTATGGCTAAAAAAGGTAAAAAGCATATTATCAGTTCAAAGTTTGAACATCACGCGGTATTGCATACACTCAATGCCCTCGAAAAAGAGGGTTTTGAGATTACACTTCTTGATGTTTACGGAAACGGTATTGTAAAAGTAGAAGATGTTAAAAATGCAATCCGTGAAGACACAGCACTTGTAACAATTATGTATGCAAACAACGAAATCGGCACAGTTCAACCAATTCGTGAAATCGGTGCAGTATGTCGTGAAAAGAGAGTGTTGTTCCACACAGACGCAGTTCAGGCAGTTGGTCATATTCCTGTTGATGTAATTGCTGATAATATTGATATGATGTCATTTTCAGGTCATAAATTCCACGGACCAAAAGGTGTTGGCGGTCTTTACTGCAAAAAGGGTATAAGACTTCCGAATCTTATTGAAGGTGGCGCACAAGAGAGAAATCGTCGTGCAGGTACCGAAAATGTACCGTCAATCGTAGGGATGGCAGCAGCACTTAAAGACGCTTGTGATAATATGGAAGAAAATACAAAGAAACTTATCGCAATGCGTGAGCAACTTATTGAGGGTATTCTCAAAATCGACTTAAGTCGTATTAACGGTGACCGTGAGCACAGATTACCGGGTAATGTAAGTGCTTGTTTTGAGGGTGTTGAAGGTGAGTCACTTCTCCTTTACCTTGATTTAATGGGAATCAGTGCTTCTTCAGGTTCAGCTTGTACTTCAGGCTCACTTGACCCAAGCCATGTGCTTTTGTCAATCGGTCTCGTTCACGAAGTTGCACACGGTTCACTTCGTTTGAGCCTTTGTGAAGATAATACACCTGAAGAAATGGATTATATATTAGAAAAACTCCCACCAATTATTGACCGTCTTCGCGACATGTCACCACTTTGGGAGAAAATTCAGAAAGAAAGAGGTTTAGCGTAATGGAATATTCAGAAAAAGTAATGGAACATTTTACAAATCCGCATAATGTAGGTAAACTTGACGACGCAGATGGCGTGGGAGAAGTTGGTAACGCAAAATGTGGCGATATTATGAAAATGTATCTCAAAATAGAGAATGATATAATCACAGATGTTAAATTCAATACTTACGGTTGTGCATCTGCAATCGCAACAAGTTCAATCGCAACTGATATGATTAAAGGACAACCTTTAAGCGAAGCCCTCAAACTCACCAACAAAGCAGTTGTTGAGGCTCTTGACGGACTTCCTGCAGTTAAAATACACTGTTCAGTTCTTGCAGAACAAGCAATCAAAGCAGCAGTTAAAGATTACTACGACAAAAATAATATTGAATACGACCCAAAAGAATTCGAGTTCGAAGACCATCACCACTAATTTGTAGGGGCGATTCACAACACAGCGTAGTGGCAGGCTTCCACGCCTGCGTAATCCCATTCTAATCTCAAAAAGGAAGATTAAAATGACAGTAAGAGAAATGCAAGACAAAATCTTGCAACTAAAAAAAGAAAAAGATATTTGCATATTGGCTCACAGCTATGTTGCCCGTGAAATCCAAGAAATTGCCGATTTTACAGGCGATAGTTTTCAGTTGAGCGTTCTTGCTGAAAAAGCACCGCAGAAAACTGTAATTATGTGTGGAGTTCGTTTTATGGCAGAAACCGTAAAAATCCTCTCACCCGAAAAAATAGTTTATATTGCAAGTCCTATTGCAGGTTGCCCAATGGCAGAGCAAATGGACAAAGAACTTATTTCACAAGTTAAAAAACAGTATCCCGATTATACCGTTGTGGCTTATATCAATACAACATCAGACCTTAAAACAGTTTGTGATGTTTGTGTAACTTCATCATCAGCGGTTAAGATTGTTAAGAAAATCGAGAATGATAAAATCCTTTTCATTCCTGACTGTAATCTTGGTGCATTCGTTGCCGAACAAGTGCCCGAAAAAGAGTTCAAACTCTTACAAGGTGGTTGCCCAATTCACGCAAGAATGAGCAAAAAAGATGTAGAAAAAGCAAAAGAATTACATCCTGATGCACTTTTCCTTGTTCATCCTGAATGCAGACCTGAAGTTGTAGCAGAGGCTGATTATATCGGCTCAACATCAGGAATTATGGATTTTGCACGCAAGAGCGATGCAAAAGAATTCATTATCGGTACAGAAATCAGCATTGCAGAGTCTTTGCAGTATGAGTGTCCCGATAAAAAGTTCTATCCACTTTCAAAAGAACTAATTTGTCCTAATATGAAAACTACAACGCTCGTTGACCTTTATAATACAATGATAGGTGAGGGCGGCGAAGAAATTATAATGGACGAGCAGACCATTAAAGATGCTAAAAAATGCATTGATATGATGATTAAACTCGGTGAATAATTTATGAAAAAAGCAGTTATTGCAATGAGTGGCGGAGTTGATAGCTCCGTCGCTGCTTTACTTATGAAAAATGAAGGCTATACCTGTGTCGGTGCTACAATGCAACTGTATTCCGAAGGGGATTGCAGTGATGCAAAAGCAGTTGCCGACAAGTTAGGTATGCCTTTTTATATTTTCCCACTTAAAGAAGAATTCAAAAAACTTGTAATTGATAAGTTTATTGAATTTTATGAGCAGGGTAAAACCCCTAACCCTTGTATTGAGTGTAATCGTACACTTAAATTCGGTGCTATGATTGATAAAATGCACCAGTTAGATGCTGATTTTGTAGTAACAGGTCACTATGCTCGCGTAGTCTTTGAAGATGGTGAATATAAACTTAAAAAAGCAGTTGACGAAAGCAAAGACCAAAGCTATTTCCTCTATATGCTCACACAAGAACAATTAAAGCATATTAAATTCCCGTTAGGCGAATACACAAAGCCCGAAATTCGCCAGATTGCTGAAGAAAATAACCTTATAACTGCTCGTAAAAAAGATAGCCAAGATATATGCTTTGTGCCTGATGGCGATTATGTAAGCTTTATAAAATCATATAATAATAAAGACTATCCAAAAGGACAATTTGTGCATAAAACAGGCTTTTCATTTGGTGAGCATAAGGGTATTGTAAATTACACAATCGGTCAGCGAAAAGGACTTGGCATAGCGTATAAAACACCACTTTATGTGCTTAACATTGACCCTGAAACAAACAATGTAATTTTAGGTGATAATGAAGATTTGTTTACAGACGAAGTAACCGCAAAAAATGTAAATATAATCAGCGGTAAACCAATTACAGAACCAACTAGAGTGCTTGCCCGTGTACGATACAGACATAAAGAACAACCGGCTTTAGCATGGCAAGACGAAAACGGTCTTTTGCATGTTAAATTCGACGAGCCACAACGAGCAATCACAAAAGGACAATCATTAGTTATCTTCAATGACGATGAAGTTCTCGGTGGCGGCGAAATTATATAAGTATAAAAAGAAATTAATGTCATTCTGAGCGTAGCGAAGAATTTCAACTTAATATATGATGTAGGGGCGATTCACGAATCGCCCTTTAATTTTTTTTACCGAATACACTCCCAAAATAACCGAACACTTTTAATATATTGCAAACTAAAATGCAGAATGATAATATACATTTGCAAGGAGGAATTTCATGAAACTTCAAATTGTAATTGACCCAAATCGTGACGAAGAAATACTCATATATGCCCACGAGAAAACACCGTTAATCAGTGAGATTGAAGAACTAGTAAAAAGTCATTCTGTTGATTTAATCGGTTATGCACAAGATGAAACAGTAAAACTCAACTTGAATGATATTTATTGCTTTATAACGGAAGACAATAAAGTGTATGCACTAACTGAAAACGAGAAATTCAAAATAAAATCGAGACTTTATCAATTAGAAGAAAAGCTTGATAATAACTTTGTCAAAATCAATCAGTCTTGTGTAGCCAATATTAAAAAGATTGATAGATTTAAGGCAACTGTAGGTGGTTCGTTGACAGTAGTTTTCAAAAATGGGTATGTGGATTTTGTATCACGAAGAAATCTTAAAAATGTAAAAGAAAGGTTAGGTTTGTAATATGAACAAATATGTAAAAGAATTTTTCCACCGTGGATTTGTATTCAGCGGATTCGGACCAATAATTTTTGGAATTATAATCTTTATAGTATCAAAAACAACCGACAATTTAGTTTTGAATGCTGGTGAAGTATTAGTTGGAATTGTTTCAACTTATCTGTTGGCGTTTGTTCATGCAGGTACAAGCGTATTTAATCAAATTGAGCATTGGGGGATAGGTAAATCTTTGCTCTGCCATCTATCAACACTCTATGTTGCATATTCTCTTTGCTATTTAATAAACACATGGATTCCATTTGAACCAAAAGTGCTTTTGATTTTCACTTTGATTTTTATGGCAGTCTACTTTGTAGTGTGGGGCATTGTATATTTCTCAATAAAAGCCACAAGCAAAAATTTCAACGCAAAATTAAAATAATATTGTAGGGGACGATTTAATGTCCCCTTTTTTCTATGTTTACTCAGAGAAGTTGTTTTAATATACAAATTTGAATTTGTCTAATTGTTTAATATGTGTTTTTTCGGATACCTTGAAAGGGGAACTGTCAACAAAGTTGACTGAGGGGATTCCGCCGTTTTGTTTTATATGATACTAATGCTTTGGTTGTAGGGGACGCCGACTCGGCGTCCTGTTTTCATTGACAAAAAAGTTTTCAAGTGATATATTTTATTTAACAAGATTAATAAGTTTGATAAGCAGGAATATTATGGAAGATTACATTAGAATTTTAAGAAAAAAGATAGGACACGAAAGAGTAATTCTAAATTATGCAGGTTGTATCATTATTGACAAACAAAATAAACTTTTATTGCAGAAACGCTCTGATTGTGGCGAGTGGGGATTTCTCGGCGGTTTAGTTGAATTAGGTGAATCTGTTGAAGAAACCGCTATAAGAGAAATTAAAGAAGAGTGTGGTCTTGATGTTGAAATAACATCTTTATACGGTGTGTATTCAAAATACTTTGCAGAATATTCAAATGGAGATAAAGCACAAACCATTGTTCACATTTTTAAAGCAAAAGTTATTGGTGGAAAATTGATTGAAAGAAATGATGAAACACTTGAATTGCAGTATTTTGATTTAAAAGATGTACCACCAATGTTTTGCAAACAACATCAAGATGTGATGAATGATATTATTGCAGGCAAAGAATATGTATATAGATAAAGGAAAATTTGTTATGAAAACCTACAATCTCAACGGACAATGGAATATGACTCGTGTTGCAACAGGGGAAAAGTACAATGTTAATGTCCCATCTGATAACTACACTCAATTATTGGAATTGGGTGTTATTCCTGACCCATATTATAAAGATAACGAAAAAAAGGTTGAATGGGTTGGTCGTGAGGACTGGACTTATGAAAAAACATTCATACTCACGGAAGAAGATATAAACAATCGCAAGGTTTTGCTTATCTGCAAAGCACTTGATACACTTTGTGATGTTTATGTAAATGATACACTCGTAGGCAAAGGCAATAACGCTCATCTCAAATATGAATTTGATATAAAAGCTGTGGCAAAAGCAGGGGAGAATACTCTTAAAATCGCATTTTTCTCACCAACAAATTACGCAGAGAAAATGCAGAAAGAAAAGCCAATACCAAAGAATTGCAACGGTACTGACGGTGCTGCATATATTCGTAAACCACATTGCCATTTCGGTTGGGATTGGGGTCCACATCTTCCTCTTTCAGGTATTACTGACGATATTTGGATTGAGTGCTTTGACAATCGTATTACAGATGTTGAAATCAAGCAAATCCACGAAAATGGCAAAGTAGCAGTTAAAATCAACACCGTTGTTGATGGCGATGGCGAAGTAACCGCAAAAATCATTTATCCTGACGGTTCAGAACACCCAATCGAAAACAATGAAATCACAATCGAAAACCCTGAACTTTGGTGGACAAGAGAGTTATCTGGAAAAGAAAAGCAACCACTTTACACAGTAGTTGCAACTTTAGGCGATACAGAGATTGTCAAGAAAATAGGTCTTCGCACAATCCGTCTTGACCGTTCAAAAGACCAATACGGTAGCAATTTCTGTTTTTATCTTAACGATACACCAATTTTTGGTAAAGGTGCTAACTGGATTCTTCCCGATTCTCTTATGGGCAGAGTCACAAATGCAACTTATGATTATTACATAGATTCAGCCCTCAAAGCAAACTTCAATATGATTCGTACTTGGGGTGGTGCTTACTACACACCTGACTATTTCTATGAACAATGTGACGAAAAAGGTATTCTTATATGGCAAGATTTTATGTTTGCTTGTCTTATGTACCCATTCTATGAAGACGATTTCCGTGAAAATGTATTGACCGAAATTAAGTATCAGGTAAAACGCATTAAATCTCATCCATCACTCTGCCTTTGGGGTGGTAATAACGAGATTGAAACAATGTTTGCATATATGCCTGAAAATATGAAAATTGTTCAATGGTACAAAAAGTTCTTCTATGAAATCTTAAAAGATTTAATTGCAGACCTTGACCCTGACACACCATATATCGAAACATCACCAATCGGCGAAAGTTTTCGTAAGGGCGTAACAGGTGACGACCACGGTGACACACATATGTGGACTGTCTGGCACGGACAAAAACCACTTAATTATTATAGAAG
Source organism: Clostridia bacterium (assembly GCA_017399405.1). Taxonomy (GTDB): domain Bacteria; phylum Bacillota; class Clostridia; order Oscillospirales; family Acutalibacteraceae; genus Fimenecus. The sequence continues at coordinate 17,107 of JAFQCT010000016.1, forward strand.
CAGACCTACTCGTTTTTGTAGCGAATTCGGTCTTGAATCCTTACCGTCAATGGACGCAGTTCGTCAATTTGCAGAAGAAAGCGATTACTACATTACAAGTGATATATTCAATTCGCATCAGAAATGCCGAAATGGTAATCGCAAAATGCTCTATTACTTGCTCGAAAAGTATTACGAGCCACAAAAGTTTGAAGATTTAATCTATATGACAAATCTTATTCAGAAAGAGTGTATTCAGGACGCAACTGAACATTGGCGAAGAAATCGTCACCGTTGCCACGGTTCACTTTTCTGGCAGTATAATGATTGCTGGCAGGCTCCGTCTTGGTCAAGTGTCGATTATACAGGCAAGTGGAAAGCACTTCAATACGCTTCTCGCCATTTCTTTGAGCCTGTTTGTATATCAGTTGAAGACTCAAAGAAAGACTACAAAATCTATGCAATCAATGATTTAAGAGAAGCAAAGAATGTAAAAATTACTATTACTCTTTCAACTGTTGACGGAGAAATTATCTCTTCAAATGAACTTACAAAAACACTTAGCCCGCTTTCAAGTGAATGTGTTTTTGGTGCAGATATTAAGGGCGATAAAAAAGAAATTTTCTTGTCAGTAAAAATGTTAGAAAATGATACACTTATATCAGAAAGAACAAAGATTTTTGCACCTGACAGGGAAATGAAACTTAAACCAAACACTATCACAAAGTCAGTTTCATACGAAAATGGTGAAATTATTGTTAAACTTAGTTCACCTGTATTCTGTCGTAGCGTAATGGTTGATATCGAGAACTTCAGTGAGCCATTTTCTGACAATTACTTCGATTTGTTACCAAATGAAGAAAAAATCATAACAGTTAAAGCGGACAAAGAATATGAAGTGATGGTAAAATCATTAGCAGATATTCCTGTTAAAGGTTCAAAACTTAAAACGAATCTTTATAGAGCAAAATTCTTTGTTGAGCCTGAAAATCTTGCAAACTGGTTTTACTATACAGTAAACTGATATTGATTTTCTATCAAAAAAACTATATAATATAAACCGAAAGGATTGATATTATGAAAAAACTTATTTCAATTATACTTGTTGCTGTAATGGTGCTTTCATTTGCAGCATGTGATAACAATAAAAAACCACCGGTTGAAACATTACCACTTGATACAGAAGCGTTAAAAGCAGACTGGAAAAATGGCACACTTGGTTTCCCTGGTGATAAAACTGTAACATTCCCTTGCACTCTCAGTGAGTTTCTTGAACAAAGCGGTGCAAAAATAAATGGAACTCAGGTAACAGAAGATACTATATTAGAATCTGACGAAAGTGCATCTTTTTATGCTTCAGTAGAAGGTGCAAACTTCAAAATCACAATAAAGAATACAACTGATGAAGCAATAAGTTGTGCAAATGCTTATGTTTCAAAATATAGCTACAATAACACTAATGAGGCAAACAGACAAATCAAGTTTGCAGGCACACTTTCACCGGGTGTATCTCGTAGCGATGTTGAAAAGGCATTAGAAATCCCTGAAAACAGAACATCTGAAGATGAGTTCTATATTTATGAAGGAAGAAATTCAAAAAATAAAAAAGTAAAGTTGAATGTTGCGTTTAATAATGATGGCGTGGTAAATTCAGTTTCTTACGAAATACTTTATTAAACCATAAAATTAAGGGGTTTGGAAAATGGTAGGTAGCGGAATAAAAAAATATGCAAATGAAAAAGGTTGGCAGATTAAAGAGGGTATAGCGTTTGGCGTTTACCGTGGCTATATGATGTCAATGGAAGAGGGCAACGGTTGGAAAAGTCTTTCAGTAACAGCAAGACTTGAAAGCGATGCTGCAATGCAATCTGCTTATGAATTGTTAAACGATAAGGATATAAAAAAAGATTACAGAATAAATAACAGTACAGTTTCACAATCTGCTGTAACAATTATATTCCTTGATAATCCGGGAACAATGAAACGAATTGTTGAGTTTATTGAGCGTTTTTGTGATGGACTTGATTCTTTTGGTGCAAAAGGCGTTGAATATTGCAGCTCTTGTGGCCTTGAACTTAATGGTGCAGGTGTTCCCGCACTTATGAATGGTGCAGTTTATATGCTTCACGAAGGCTGTCTTAATAGAGATGATGAGCAAATGAATTATGCAAAAGAAGAAAAGCAGAAACAAGGTAGTGTGGCATCAGGTACAATCGGTGCATTCCTTGGTGCAATCGTAGGCTCAATTCCTTGGGCAGTTGCATCATATTTTGGCTGGTTTGTAGGCTGGTTTGGTTTTATTATTGGTATTGCCTCAAAGAAAGGCTATGAACTCTTTAAGGGGAAAGAAACAAAGGCTAAAGGTGTTGCAATTATCGTTTCAACTATCCTTTGTGTAATCCTTGCAGAAAGTGTTGCTATTATGGTCGGCGTAGGTGTCGCTTGGTGGGAGCAAGGCGAAGTGTTCAGCATTCTTGATGTTGTTCTTACATACATTTATGCACTTGTTGACAACTCTGAAATACTTACAAGTGTGTTAGCTGACATTGCTCTTGGACTTGTATTTGCAGCACTTGGTACTTGGTCAACAATTAGTGAAATTTTTAGAGCAACAAGCAAAAAAGCAGACAGATTTATAAGACTTGATAAATAACAAAATACGGACGGTTGATACCGTCCGTATTTTTTATTCACCTATGCAATAATCATCTTCAACGCTGATAATCTTAACTTTTTTTATTTCGCCAACAACACCATTTTCGCATTTGACAGGTGTGTAATTTGCAGTATAACCTAAATACATATCATCATCTTGTCTGCTTTCAATAAGCACAGAAAGAGTTTCACCAATTTGCTTTTCTAAAAACTCAGTTCTGATTTTGTCAGCAACTTTTGAAAGTTCACTGACTCTTTGGTGTTTAACAGTTTTTTCAATCTGACCATCCATTTTGTCGGCAACAGTACCACTTCTGCGAGAGTAGGGGAATATGTGTATTTTTTCAAATCCAACCTTTTCTGCAAACTTCTTTGTGGTTTCGAAATCTTCCGGAGTTTCTTGCGGAAAACCAACCATAATGTCAGTTGTAAGAGTGCAATCTTTGAAAGATTTTCTCAACTTTTCGCATAGTGCAAAATATTCATCGCTTGTGTAGTGCCTGTTCATCTTTTTAAGAATTTTATCACAACCACTTTGCAATGAAATATGGAATTGTGGGCAAAGTTTTTCGCATTTAGCCATTTTTTCAATGAGTTTATCAGTAATATGGTCAGGTTCAAGGGAGCCAAGACGAATACGCTCAATTTTTTCATTTTCACTAACAATAGAAATCGCATCTGCTAAATCAAGGTCAAAGCCTTTACCGTAAGCCGAAAGGTTGATTCCTACAAGCACTATTTCGCGATAACCATTATTTGCAAGAGCCTCAACCTCACGCTTAATATCATCTATAGGTTTCCACCTTATACGACCACGAGCCTTTGGGATTATACAGTATGAACAAAATCTGTCACAACCGTCTTCAATTTTAAGAGTAGCCCTTGTACGCTCTTCAAAAGAGGTTATACCGCTTGAAATTAGTGGTTCACCTGATTCGTGTTGCTCCATATGTAACACTCTGCAAGATGCACTAAAATACTCGTTTAATGAAGAAACAAGCAACTTGTTATTCTTGTTACCTAAAACAATGTCTGCTTCTGCAAGTTTTTCTGCCATTTCGGGAAATGATTGTGGCATACATCCTGTAAGTACAACTGTACTGTCAGGGTGTTTCTTTTTATAGTGACGAACACATTGTCTTGTCTTGCGGTCACTTTCACTTGTAACTGTGCAAGAGTTTATAACAAAAATATCTGCATCATCTTCATCTTCGGTAACTTGATAACCATTTTTATTTAATTGTTCACGCATTTCTTGAGTTTCATATTGATTTACTTTGCACCCAAGAGTATGAAAGAACACCTTCATAAAATCACCAAAACATATTGTAACATACTTTTTAATTTTTTCATATACTAATTTGTCCCATTCATATAATTTTTTGGAGGGATATAAATGAAAAAGATTATTTCAGTTTTGTTATGTGTTTTATTATTAGTACCGTTGTCAATACCCGTTTATGCAGAAGAAACCGATACTTTAACTCAATCGCTTTCGTGTAAATCTGCAATTTTAATGGAAGTATCAAGTGGACAGGTGTTAATGGAGAAAAATGCAGATGAAAAACTACCACCTGCATCTATTACGAAAATTATGACACTTCTGCTTGTTATGGAAGAGTTAGAAGTAGGCTCAATTACCCTTGAAGATAAGGTTACAGCAAGTCGTGAAGCCTCGTCAAAAGGTGGCTCACAAATCTGGCTTAAAGAGGGTGAAGTGATGACTGTCCACGAACTTCTTAAAGCTACCGCAGTTGCAAGTGCCAACGATGCAAGTACTGCTCTTGCGGAATATATATCAGGTGACGAGACTGCTTTTGTGGCTACAATGAATAATCGTGCTTATGAACTTGGTATGACAAATACGAATTTTGAAAACTGTTCAGGACTTGACGATACTGCCGAAAACCATTATTCAACCGCTCGTGATATTGCAATTATGAGTCGTGAACTTATGAAACACGAAAAAATTAAGGAGTATACAACTATATGGATGGATTCACTTCGCAATGGCGAAACCGAACTGGTAAATACCAATAAACTGGTACGCTTTTATGAAGGCACAACAGGACTCAAAACAGGCACAACCTCAAAGGCAGGGCATTGTTTAAGTGCAACCGCACAGCGTAACGGTATGGAGTTAGTAGCAGTTGTACTTGGTAGTGATAACAGTACAGACCGTTTTGAAGATGCAAAAAAACTTCTTAATTGGGGGTTTGCAAATTATTCAATTTATGAGCCACAGATTGATACAACCTTAATTACAGATGTTACTGTGTTATGCGGTGAGCAAGATACAATTAAATCTGTTGTAAAAAATCCTAATCCGATTTTAATAAAAAAGGGCACAGAGAATCAGATAACACAAAGAGTAGACATTTGTATTGATGTTGAAGCGCCCGTTGAAAAAGGGCAAAAACTCGGCGCAGTATATTTCGAAAAAGATGGTGAAATATTAGCTGAATGTTCCATTGTAAGCGAAAACGCAGTTAATAAAAGGGGCGTGTTTTTCGTATTCAAAATTTTATGGTCAACTTTTGCAAAAAAATAATAAATTTCTATTGAAAAACTTGTGATTTTAGGGTAAAATAATAAAAACACTATCACAAAGCGAGGACTAATTCAAAATGGCGTTAAAACTTAACGATAATTATGTTAAGAATTTTATTACTGATGATGAACTTAAGGCAATGGTGCCTGCAGTAGAAGATGCTCATCAGAAGATTGTTGACAAAAGTGGTGAGGGTGCCGACTTTTTAGGTTGGGTTGACCTTCCCGTTAATTATGATAAAGAAGAATTTGAAAGAATTAAAAAAGCAGCCGCTAAAATCAAAAGCGATTCACAAGCACTTGTAGTTATCGGTATTGGTGGTTCATATCTTGGTGCTCGTGCAGCAATTGAATTCTGCACATCACAGAACTATAACCTTATTAAGAAAGATACACCAAATATCTATTTCAGCGGTAACTCAATCAGTGGCAACTCACTTTCTGAACTTGTTGACCTTGTAAAAGATGTTGATTTTTCAATCAATGTTATTTCAAAGTCAGGTACAACTACTGAGCCTGCTATCGCATTCCGTATTTTCCGTGAACTTCTTATTGAAAAATACGGTGAAGAAGAGGCTTCAAAGCGTATTTATGTTACAACAGATAAAGCAAGGGGAACACTTAAAGAGTTCTCTGACAAAGCAGGTTATGAAACATTCGTAGTGCCTGATGATGTTGGTGGCAGATATTCAGTTCTTACTGCTGTTGGTCTTCTTCCAATCGCAGTTGCAGGAATTGATATTGAGAAAATGATGCAAGGTGCACAGGATGCCCGTGAAGCTTACAGCGTTTGCGATATCCAGAAGAACGATTGCTATAAATATGCTGCAATCCGTAATGTTCTTTTACAAAAAGGCAAAGCAGTTGAACTTATGGTTGCTTATGAGCCTGACTTTACAATGATGAATGAATGGTTCAAACAACTTTATGGCGAAAGCGAAGGTAAAGACGGTAAGGGTATATTCCCATCAAGCGTTATTTGTTCAACAGATTTGCACTCAATGGGTCAGTATATTCAAGATGGCGTTAGAATGCTTTTTGAAACTTCAGTTATGTTTACAAAACCAAAACGAGAAGTTGTTATTAAAGAAGATGAAGTTAATGCTGACGGTCTTAATTTCCTTGCAGGTCAGACTATGGACTATGTAAACCGCAGAGCATATCTCGGAACACTTTTAGCTCATGTTGATGGTGGCGTGCCAAACATCTGCATTGAAATTCCTGAGATGAGCGAATACGAATTCGGTTATCTTGTGTATTTCTTTGAAAAGGCTTGTGCAATTTCAGGTTACATTCTTGGTGTAAATCCATTTAATCAGCCTGGTGTTGAAAGTTATAAAAAGAATATGTTTGCTCTTCTTGGCAAGCCTGGTTATGAGGCACAAAAAGAAGAATTGTTAAAGAGAATAAATTTCTAATGGAAATGACCATTCTTAATAGGGATGGATAATAAATATATAGGAGGAGATAATATGATTTCTCTTATTATCGGTAAAAAAGGAACAGGAAAAACAAAGGTACTCGTAGAACATGTTAACGACGCAGTTCATGTATCAAGCGGTAATGTTGTATGTGTTGAAAAAGAAACAAAACTTACATACGATGTAAATTATCGTGCAAGACTCGTTGCAACTGATGTGTTCGCAATTTCAGGTTATGATGCATTTTATGGTTTCTTAAGCGGTATTTGTGCAGGTGACCACGATATTACTGATATCTTTGTTGATGCAACATATAGAATTGCAGAAGATACTGACAGAACAGGTGAAGCTCTCGCTGTATTCTTAAAGAAAGTTGACGAGCTTTCAAAGATTTCTGATACAAAGTTCACATTCACAATTTCTTCAGACCTTGATACTCTTCCTGAGTCAATGTTTGAATATTGCGAAAAAATCAACTAATCGTTAATTAAAAACGATAAGGCGGGGTCTTGACCCCGCCGATTTTATGTAAATTTGTATAAAAATATTTGTAAATTTTTATTGACAAAAACGAAATAAATATATATAATATTCTACGCATGTGATGAGGAATGTTTTATGAATATTCAACTTGAACAAATTTTTAATCTTGAAGGCTCAAAAAAAGACTTCGATTTTATTTTTGAACCTGAATACTCCCTTTCTGATGATATTTCACTTGACGCACCGGGTATTGCGGTTAGTGGTAAAATCGAGAATCACACGGGTATTGTGTCGTTATCAGCAAAGGCAAAGTTTTCAGCAACCGTGGTTTGTAGTCGATGTGCTGAGAGTTTCAAGAAAAGTTTTGAGGTTGATATTGAACATTTACTTGCAAAAAGCCTTGAAAATGATGAGAATGACGACTATATTATAGTTGAAAATGGTTCACTTGACTTGGCTACACTTGTTAGTGAAGATGTTATTTTTTCATTACCTTTAAGATTTTTGTGTAGTGAAGAATGTAAAGGTCTTTGCTCAAAATGTGGTAAAAATCTGAATGTAGGTCCTTGTGATTGCAAAAAAGATGTTGACCCACGAATGGCAGCGTTACTTTCGTTGCTTGAAGATTAGTTAATTTAATTTCAAAATATTAAACGGAGGTTCTTAAAATGGCAGTACCAAAGAGAAGAGTTTCTAAAACAAGAAGAGATAAAAGACGCTCAAATGTATGGAAGATGACAGCTCCTGAACTTGTAAAGTGCCCAAATTGTGGCCAGTACAAGAGACCTCACAGAGTTTGTGGTGAATGTGGTCAGTATAAGGGTAGACAGATTGTTGCTCTTAAAGAAGAAGCTTAATTTGTTATTCTGAATTAAGAAAGGCGGAAAGAACGATTTCTCTCCGCCTTTTAGTCTTGCTCGGAAGTTGGTGATAGTGTGTCTGTAAAAATAAGTGGTGTAAAAAAGAACTCAATATGTGACCTTAAAGGTATTGTGGCGGGTGATGAACTTCTTAAAATCAATGGTAAAGAGATTATGGATGTTCTTGACTTTGATTTTTATATGGCAGAACAAAATGTCACTATGACTTTTAAGTGCGGTGATGGTAAATTTAAGGTAATCAGAACAAAAAATACTGATTGCGGTTTAGAGTTTGAAACTTATTTAATGGATAAGCAACATCAATGTAAAAACAAGTGTATTTTCTGCTTTATTGACCAGTTACCAAAAGGTTTGCGACCAAGTTTATATTTCAAAGATGATGATAGCAGACTTTCATTCCTTTTCGGTAACTATATAACACTTACTAATATTTCGGAGCACGAAATTGAGCGTATAATTCAAATGCACATAAGTCCTGTTAATATTTCTGTGCATACAATGAACCCTGAACTTCGTGTGCAGATGATGAAAAATAAAAATGCAGGCAAAAGTCTTGAAATCATTAAAAGATTATCCGATGCAGGCATACAAATGAACACTCAACTTGTTCTTTGTCCCGGTATAAATGATGGTGACGAATTGCGATATAGTATTGAGCAACTTTCTGCACTCTACCCATCAGTACAAAGTATTGCAGCAGTTCCCGTAGGTCTTACAAAATTCCGTGATGGACTCCCGAAAATAGAGCCTTATAATAAGCAAACAGCAAGCGAAGTAATCGATATTATCGAAGATTATGCTGCTATTTTCCGTAAAAATTTTGGTGTGGGACTTGTCTATCCAGCTGACGAGTTTTTTATTAAAGCAGAACGCGACTTGCCAAATGAAGATTATTATGACGATTATCCTCAACTTGATAATGGTGTAGGTTTGGTCCGTTCATTTTATAACGATTTTCTTTACGAACTTGAAAATTGTGACGAAAAACCAATCAATAAAAAAGTTACATTGGCAACAGGTGCTGATTTTTATCCATATTTATATGAACTCTGCAAAAAAGCAGAAGAAAAATACGGTGTAGAAATCAATGTCCAGAAAATAATCAACAACTTTTTCGGTGAAACTATAACAGTTTCAGGGCTTGTAACAGGGCAAGATATTGCAGAACAACTCAAAGATGTTGATTTAGGTGATTATCTGCTCTTGCCAAACTCAATGATTAGCGATTACACAAATCATACCGAAAATAAAAATAAATTCCTTGATGATATGACTGTCGAGGAGTTGGAAGAAACATTAAATACGAAAATTATACTGACCAGCGGTAATGGAGGTCAGCTTTTAAGAGATATTCTGGGGGTGAAGTAATGGCAAAACCCGTAGTGGCGATTGTAGGTCGTCCGAATGTAGGTAAAAGTACACTTTTTAATAAACTTATCGGTAAGCGTCTTTCAATTGTTGACGATACACCGGGCGTTACCCGTGATAGAATTTATGGTGATTGCGAGTGGCTTGGTCACGAAATGCTTTTGATTGATACAGGTGGTATTGAGCCATATTCAGACGATATTATTTTGTCACAAATGAGAAGACAAGCACAACTTGCTATTGATAGTGCAGATGTTATTATTTTTGTAACTGATGTGCGAACAGGTGTTGTGGCTACTGACGAAGAAGTTGCAACAATGCTTATCAAGAGTAATAAGCCGATTATTCTTTGCGTTAATAAGGCGGACTCATTAGGTGAGCCACCGGCAGAGTTTTATGAATTCTATAATTTAGGACTTGGCGACCCAATCCAAGTTTCTGCAGCACACGGTCACGGTACAGGTGACTTACTTGATAAAGTCCTTGAATATTTACCTGAAGATATTGAAACAGAAGACGAAAATGATACTGTAAAAGTTGCTGTTATCGGCAAACCTAATGCAGGTAAGTCATCTCTTATCAATAAAATCGCAGGTGAAGAACGCGTAATCGTTTCAAATATTGCAGGCACAACAAGAGATGCAACTGACACATATATTGACAATGAACACGGCTCATTTATGTTTATTGATACTGCAGGTCTTCGTCGCAAAAGTAAAGTTGAAGACCAGATTGAAAAGTATTCAGTAATTCGTGCAAGAATGGCAGTTGAAAGAGCTGATGTCTGCGTTATTATGATTGACGCGGCAGAAGGCTTTACAGAACAAGATTCAAAGGTTGCAGGTATTGCTCACGAACTTGGCAAAGCTTGTATTATTGCAGTCAATAAATGGGATTTAGTCGAAAAAGACGGTACAACAATGGATAAATACCGTAAAAAACTTATGGTCGATTTCTCATTTATGAGTTATGCACCAATTATCTTTATTTCTGCAAAAACAGGTCAAAGAATTGACCGACTTTTTGAGCTTATTAAGTTTGTTGATAGTCAGAATGCTATGCGTATTTCAACAGGTAAACTTAATGATGTTCTTGCAAATGCAACTGCTCGTGTTCAGCCACCGTCAGATAAAGGTAAACGACTTAAGATTTACTATATGACTCAGGCTTCAACACGACCACCAACATTTGTGTGCTTTGTAAATAATAAAGATTTGTTCCATTATAGTTATCAACGCTATATTGATAACCAAATCCGCGAAGTTTTCGGTCTTGAAGGCACACCAACAAGATTTGTAGTCCGTGAAAGAGATAAGAACAACAAAAAATAATATTAACAAACTGAAAATTATATGTAAAAAGAGGCTCTAAAAAGCCTCTTTTTTCTTGCCATTTATAATGTAATATGTTATAATTGATTGATTATATAGTGAGGTAGTATGTCATGGTGATTTTAGGCATCGACCCCGGCTATGCAATAGTGGGTTGGGGAGTAATCGATTATACAGCAAATCGCTTTCAGGTGTTGGCTTACGGTGCAGTTACAACCGAGGCAAAAACACCATTTAATGAGCGACTTGAAATGGTGTATGACGGAATTTGCGACATAATAAATAAATACAAGCCTGAAGCGTTGGCGATTGAAAAGCTTTTCTATAATACCAATGCAAAAACGGTTATTGATGTAGCACAGGCAAGGGGAGTTATCAACCTTGCGGCACAAAAAAATCATCTCGATATTTTCGAGTACACACCACTTCAGGTTAAGCAAAGTGTAGTTGGTTACGGCCGTGCCGAGAAAAAACAAGTGCAAGAAATGACAAGAGTTATATTAAAACTCGAAAAAATTCCAAAGCCGGACGATACTGCTGACGCACTTGCTATGGCAATCTGTCACGCACACGCAAGTGGCTCACTTATGGGAAGATTAAGAAATATTAAATAAGGAAAAATTATTATGATTTATTCAGTAACAGGAAATGTAGTTGACTTTGATGCTAATACAGTTTGCGTTGATGTAAACGGTGTTGCTTTCCGTTGTATGACTACTCTTACAACTTCACAAAAATGTGCATCAATGGGAATGAAAGTTACACTTTACACATATCTCAATGTCCGTGAAGACGCTATGGAACTTTTCGGTTTTTACGATAAAACCGAAATGGATTGTTTCAAAATGCTTATTACAGTTAATGGCGTTGGTCCTAAAATGGGGCTTGCAATTCTTTCAGAACTTACACCTGACAAAATCGCATTAAGTATTGCGGCAGGTGACCATAAAGCACTTACAAAAGCAAATGGTGTTGGTCCTAAACTTGCACAGCGTATTTGTATGGAACTTAAAGATAAAGTAGGTAAAGCATTTGCAGGTGTTGACACATCAGTCGATTTAACTGCAGTAAGCTCTACTCTTACAAATTCAAATACTGCTGAAGCGGTTGCAGCCCTTGAAATGCTTGGTTATTCGCAGAGTGATGCAAGCGTAGTAGTCAGCAAAATTGACCCATCACTTTCAGTTGAAGATATTATTAAACAAGCACTTAAAATGCTTGCACTCGGTTAAGGAGGATTAAGTATGGATTTCGAAAATGAAAACAGAATAATTACTCCCGATTTTACTGAAACTGACCACGATATTGAAATTTCATTAAGACCTAAAACCTTAACTGAATATATCGGTCAAGAAAAAGTAAAAGAAAACTTAAAAATATATATTGAAGCCGCAAAAAATCGTGGCGATACACTTGACCATGTGCTTTTGTATGGCCCTCCCGGACTTGGCAAAACTACTCTTGCGGGAATAATCGCAAACGAAATGGGTGTGCAAATTCGTGTAACATCAGGCCCCGCTATTGAAAAACCGGGCGATTTAGCCGCACTTCTTACAAACTTAAATGACGGTGATGTACTTTTCATTGACGAAATTCATCGTCTTTCTCGTGCAGTTGAAGAAGTTCTTTATCCCGCTATGGAAGACAATGCACTTGATATTATCATTGGCAAAGGCCCGTCAGCACGCTCAATTCGTCTTGACTTGCCACGCTTTACGCTTGTTGGGGCAACAACCCGTGCAGGTCAGCTTACAGCACCACTTCGTGACCGTTTTGGTGTGATTTTAAGACTTGAACTTTATACTCCTGAAGAGTTAGCTCAAATCGTTCAGCGTAGTGCAGGGATTCTTGATATTTTTGCTGACGATAGCGGTGCGTTAGAGATTGCATCACGCTCACGCGGTACACCTCGTATTGCAAACAGACTTCTCAAAAGAGCTCGTGACTTTGCACAGGTTATGAGTAACGGTGTAATCAGTGAAGATAACGCAAGAATAGCTCTTGGCAGAATGGAAATTGACGAAATCGGTCTTGATAATATTGATAGATTGATGCTTACAACAATGATTAAAAACTTTAATGGTGGCCCTGTAGGACTTGAAACTCTTGCGGCAACAATTGGCGAAGAAGCGGTTACTATTGAAGATGTTTATGAGCCATATTTAATGCAAATTGGTTTTCTTGCAAAAACTCCGCGAGGCAGAGTGGCAACTCCGCTTGCGTATAAACATTTAGGGTATAATATACCTGATACAAACAACAAAGCAAATTCCCAAACTTCATTATTTTAAGGAGATTTTTTAATGGGCAGACTTTTTGGAACAGATGGTGCTCGCGGTGTAGCGAATACAGAACTTACTTGTGAATTATCAATGCAAATAGGCAGAGCAGCCGCTATGGTACTCGCTAAAAACTTAAATGGCAAAAGACCAAAGGTTATGATAGGACTTGATACCCGTGCATCTTCACAAATGCTTGAAAATGCAATTACAGCAGGTCTTTGCTCCGTTGGTGCTGATGTGTTGAAGTTAGGCGTAGTGCCAACTCCTGCGGTTGCGTATCTTGTAAAAGAATATGGTTATGATGCAGGTATTATGATTTCCGCATCCCACAACCCTTGTGAATATAACGGAATTAAAATTTTTCAGTCAAACGGTTATAAATTGCCTGATGCACTTGAAAATGAAATTGAAGCAATAATCCTTGATAACGCAGCCCCAATTCCAACACCAATCGGTGGTGGAGTAGGTAGTGCAAAGAGAAATAAAGATGCAATCAACGATTATATTGAGCATCTTCTTTCTGCTACAAATATGAGTTTCAAAGGCTATAAAATTGCCCTTGACTGTGCTAATGGCTCGTCAAGTGTTTCAGCTGAAGAAGTTTTTACTCGTCTTGGTGCAGAAGTTGTTGTAATCAGTGCAGAGCCTGACGGTGTAAATATCAATAAAGATTGCGGTTCAACACACCTTGAAAACTTACAAAAAGTCGTTATTGAAAATGGTTGCGATTTAGGTTTTGCATTTGATGGTGATGCTGACAGAATGTTGGCAGTTGACCATACAGGTGCAGTGGTGGACGGTGACAAGTGTATTGCAGTTTGTGCAAAGCATATGAAACAACTTGGCAAACTTAAAAAGGATACTGCAGTTGTTACCGTTATGAGTAATATGGGCTTTTTCAAGTTCTGTGAAGAAAACGGAATTAAATGTGAAAAAACTAAAGTCGGTGACCGTTATGTTCTTGAAAATATGAGCGAAAACGGTTACAGTATCGGCGGTGAGCAGTCAGGTCATATTATCTTCTTACAGTATGCTACAACAGGTGACGGTCAGCTTTCTGCAATTCAACTTTTAGCAGTTATTAAAGATACAGGCAAAACTCTTAAAGAGTTGGCAGACGAAATGGAAGTTTACCCACAGGTGCTTATAAATGTCCGCGTTTCAAATTTCGGTAAAGCACAATTTCCAAAAGATAAAGAAGTGCAGAATGCAATTAAAAAAGTTGAAGAAGAATTAGGTGACGAGGGCAGAATTCTTGTTCGTCTTTCAGGTACAGAGCCACTTATCCGTGTAATGCTTGAAGGTAAAAATTATGAACAGATTAAAGAACTTGCTGAATCTGTTGCATCAGTAATTAAGGAAAGATTAGTATAATGAGAGTTGCAGATAACTGGAAAGATTATGAACTTATAGATTGTTCTTGTGGTGAGCGTCTTGAAAGATGGGGTAATATTACCCTTATTCGTCCCGACCCACAAGTAATCTGGAAAACAGAAAAGAAAAATCCGCTTTGGCGAAAAGCAGATGCAATCTATCATCGTTCACAATCCGGTGGCGGTCAGTGGGAAATTAGGAACAAAATCCCTGATTTTTGGACTATAAACTACCGTGATTTAACATTTAATATTAAAACAATGGGCTTTAAGCATACAGGTCTTTTTCCCGAACAAGCAACAAATTGGGACAAGGTCGCAGAGGTTATTAAAAACGCAAACCGTGAAGTAAAAGTCCTTAACTTGTTTGCTTATACAGGTGGTGCTACTGTTTCTGCTCTTAAAGCAGGGGCAAGTGTGTGCCATGTTGACGCATCAAAGGGTATGACACTCTGGGCAAAAGAAAATGCGGTAAGTTCAGGCGTTGCTGACAAGCCGGTACGCTGGATAGTTGACGATTGCATTAAATTTGTTCAGCGTGAAATTCGCAGAGGAAATAAATACGATATTATCATTATGGACCCACCATCTTATGGCAGAGGCCCAGGCGGTGAAGTATGGAAACTTGAAAACGAGGTTTACGGATTTGTTGAACTTTGTAGTCAGGTGTTAAGTGATGACCCACTTATGATGTTGATTAACTCTTATACAACAGGGCTTTCACCATCAGTTATGGAATACATTTTAGGTGCAGTTGTAAAACCTCGCTTTGGGGGTACAGTAACAGGTAGCGAAATCGGACTTCGTGCTACTGAAAACGGTTTGATATTACCTTGTGGAGCATCAGCAATTTGGAGCAAAGAATGAGTATTATAGAATTTCAAAATGTAACATTCCGTTACGAAAGTGATGATGAGGGTGTAGTTTTAGCCCCTGCAGTTAAAGACTTTTCATTGACAATCAACGAGGGTGAATTTATAGCAATCCTTGGTCATAACGGGTCGGGTAAAAGTACAATCGCAAAGCTTTCAAATGGGCTTTTAATCCCCGAAATTGGTGATGTAATCGTAAACGGAATGAACACAAAAAATGAAGATGACGATATAAATATAAAACAAACAGTTGGCGTGGTTTTTCAAAATCCCGATAATCAGATTGTAGCAACTATTGTTGAAGAAGATGTTGCATTCGGTCCTGAAAATCTTGGTATAGAGCCAACTGAAATCCGCAGACGAGTTGACGAATCACTTAAAATAGTGGGTATGTATAATTACAGAAACCACGAGCCACATAAACTCTCAGGTGGTCAAAAACAGCGTGTTGCTATTGCAGGTATTATCGCTATGGAGCCTCGTTGCATAATATTAGACGAACCTACAGCTATGCTTGACCCTGAGGGCAGACGCGATGTAATGAAAGCCATTAAAAGACTCAATCGTGAACTTGGTATCACAGTAGTTTTCATTACTCACTATATGGAAGAAGCAGTTGAAGCTGACAGAATTGTGGTTATGGATGATAGCAGATTACTTATGGATGGCACTCCTAAACAAGTTTTTGCAAATCCTCAAAAAATTCGCAGTATCGGTCTTGATGTGCCACAAACTTGCCAACTTGCCGAACTTCTAAAAAATGATGGTATTAACCTCAAAAACGATTTATTGAGTATTGACGAATTAGTCGAAAATATAGATGATATATTGAAAGGTCAGTAAAAGATGTCCCACCTTGAAACCAAAAATTTAACATTTACCTACGGTGAGGGCACTCCATTCAAAATCACCGCACTTGACAATGTGAATATAGATATTTCAAAAGGTGAGTTTGTAGCCATTATAGGTCATACGGGCTCGGGTAAAAGCACCCTTGTTCAGCATCTTAACGGACTTCTCAAATCATCAAGCGGTGAAGTGTTGCTTGACGGTAAAAACATTCACGCGAATAAACAGACTCTTTTTGACGCTCGTTTTCGTGTGGGTCTTTGCTTTCAATATCCCGAATATCAACTTTTTGAAGAAACGGTTTATAAAGATATTGCTTTTGGCCCTGCTAATATGGGACTTTCAAAAGGCGAAATTGATGAGCGAGTAAGAAATGCGGCAAAATATGTTGGTATTCCTGATGAAATGCTCTCAAAATCTCCATTTGATTTATCAGGTGGCGAAAAAAGACGAGTAGCAATTGCGGGCGTTATTTCAATGGAACCTGAAATACTTATACTTGATGAGCCTACAAGCGGTCTTGACCCTATGGGACGCGAGCAGATTTTAGAACTCATTAAAAATTACCGTGAACAGACAGGAAAAACAGTTATAATAGTTTCTCACAGTATGGATGATGTTGCACGATTTGCAACAAAAGTAATTGTTATGAACAATTCAAAAGTCGAAATGACAGGTACTGTTGATGAAGTTTTTGAAAAAGCGTCAAGACTTCGTGAAATCGGACTTTCTGTACCACAAATTACAGAGATTTTTATAAAACTTCGCGAAAAAGGTTACAATGTAAGCGAAAAAATATATACAGTAGAGCAAGGTTACCTTGAACTCAAAAAACTTTTTGAGGGGAGTGTGACTAATGATTAAAGATATCACAATTGGTCAGTATTTCCCATTAAACTCAGTTATTCATAAACTTGACCCAAGAACAAAATTGCTTTTTACAGTTGTCTATATTGTAATGGTTTTTGTTTCAAATAACTTTATTTCGTTGTTTTTCTGTCTTTTTACAGGAATAGCAATAATATCATTGTCAAAAATCCCTGTAAAGACGGTACTTAAAGGCTTAAAACCGATTTTGATGATTATTACAATCACATCAGTTTTGCAAATAGCCTATGTTAAAACAGGAATAACCCTTGTTGAATTCTGGAAAATCCATATTACAAGTGGCGGTGTACTTACAGCTGTTTTTATGGCATTACGCATTTCATTACTTATCGTAATGAGTACAATGCTTACCTATACAACAAGTCCAACTTCACTTACAAACGGACTTGACAGGGTCTTTGCACCGTTCAAGAAAATCGGTCTTGATTTTCATACAGTTACAATGATAATGACTATAGCACTTCGCTTTATCCCAACGCTCATTGAAGAGGTTGATAAAATAATGAGTGCACAAAAGTCACGCGGTGCAAATTTTGAGCAGGGTAGTCTTATGAAAAGGGCAAAAGCACTTATCCCTTTGTTTATTCCTTTGCTTTTTAACTCAATAAGACGAGCTTATGAACTTGCAAACGCTATGACTTGCCGTTGCTATAACGGTGGCAAGGGCAAAACAACTATGAACGCACTAAAATTTACTAAACGCGATTATTTTGGTGTTTTAAGCGTTGCGGTAGTTATTGGTGCAGTGATAACTCTTAACATTTTCTGTGGTGAATATAATGCGGAATTTACTTTTAACCTTGCGGTATAATGGTACAGCCTTTCACGGTTGGCAAGTACAACCTAATGGAAATACTGTTCAGCAAGAACTTTGTACCGCTTTCAAAAATTTGAGCGGAAATAATGAAAATATAATAGGGTGCAGTCGTACTGACGCAGGTGTTCACGCCAATATGTTCTGTTGCAATGTAAGAACAGAATGTACCGTATCAACAGAAAAAATACCTGATGCACTTAACTTCTATCTTCCACCCGAAATTGCGGTTTATGATTGTAAAGAAGTTGACTACGATTTTCACGCCCGTTATGATTGTAAAGGTAAAGAGTATGTCTATTTAATATATAACGGTAAACACCGTAACCCTTTTTATGAAAATAAAGCAATGTTTTACCCTTATGAAATTGATGCAGAAATGCTTGATAGTGAGGCTAAAGCATTTATAGGGATTCACGATTTTTCTGCTTTCTGCAGTGCCGGTAGTGAAGTTCAGGATAAAGTTCGTGAAATTTATGATTGTTCTGTAACGCGAAATAGTGATTTAATTGAAATTCGTGTCAGCGGTAACGGATTTTTATACAATATGGTGCGAATTATTGTGGGAACACTTCTTGATATTCAAAAAGGCAAAATCCAAAAGGGGAGTATTCCAAAAATCTTAGAAAGTCGTAACCGTGAAAATGCAGGGGTAACTGCCGAACCTGATGGTTTGTATCTAAACAAAGTTTTTTATTGATGTGTGGTGAAGAATATGGCTGAAAAGAGAAAGACTACAACGAGAAAGCCGGTCACAAAAAAGAATATACAGAAGAAAAAAAGCAAGAAACTTACCATAAGTCTTAAAAACGCAAAAACACTTAAACTACTTGCAATTATTCTTGTTGTTTTGTTGCTTGTAATTATTGCGGCAGCACAGTTTGGCGGAGTTACATTTTCAACAATTGGCGATTCAATCCGCACCTCTCTTGCGGGTATCGGCTCGGGTGAGGGGTATCCTTACAATATCAATGGTGTTGAAGTAAGCGGTGCAGGAATGACAAACTCCGATTTGGTACTTGTTCACGATGATACAGTTAAAGTTCTTGACTCAACTGCAAAAGAACTTTCAAATCTTACTCATAAATATGACCATCCGGTTATGAGCAGTAATAGCGGACGCATCTTGCTTTACGATGAGGGTGGAACAACATTTAGGGTTCAGTCAAAAACAAGAGTGCTTTATGAAAAAGAACTTGAGCATATAATCTTTACAGGTGCTATGGGTAAAAATGGTTCCGTAGCAATTGCCACAAGTGCTAACGGTGCTGAAAGTATGCTTACAGTTTATGATGATAAAGAAGACGAAATTTTCGTATGGAAATGTGCAAAAGAACATATTGTTTCTTGTGATGTTTCTGATAACGGCAAACTTTTCGCAGTATCCGTAATGGGTGTTGATAATGGCTCGGTTTATTCGAAAGTTTATATCTTCAATAAACGCAAAACTGAACCGCAAACAACCTTTGAATATAAAGATTCGGCAATATCTTCAGTTCAGTTCTTGTCAAATGAAACACTTTTTGTATTAGGTAATAATGTTTGTGAAATCATAAAAGATAATGAAGTTAAAGAAAAAGTTGATGTTTCGGTAAATACACCATCAAGACTTCATATTTCAGATAATAATACAGCAGTTCTTGTGCTTTCAAAGTATTCAAGTACAACAAAAAAGATTATTAAAGTTTATAATAAATCAGGTGCAGAACTGTTTACACAAGAAATTGACGGACTTGTAAAATCCGTTTCAACTGACGGTAAATATGTAGCAGTATTAACTGACGATAATGTTCAGATTTATAATACTAAAGGTGAAATGGTTGGTAGTGCAGATGTAAATACTGATGCCGAAGAAGTAATCGTTTCATCAAGAAATACATATGTTTATTCGTTAGATAAAATTCAGAAATACTCTTCTGTAGGCGATAATACAGAAGAAAAGGAATAAATTCAGAGGTGATATTATGTCAGTAGTATTAGACATCATTCTTATTGCAATTTTTGCAGCATTTGTTTTGCTTGCAGCGAAAAAAGGATTTGTAAAAACATTACTCGAATTAGTTGCTACAATTTTAGCACTTGTGCTTGCTTATCAGTTAAGCCCTGTTATAGCACAAGGTGCTTATGACGGAATTGTAAAAGAAAGTATGATTACTTCAATTGAAGAGCAACTTGATGAAAACTTCAACGCATCAACAGCAGCTAAAAAAGCAGAGGTAACACTTGAAGCACTTCCTGATTTTGTAGTTTCTCTTGCATCATCAGCAGGTGTTGAAATTGATGAAGTCAAAGCTAAAATTTCATCAGAAAAGTTCAGTTCACAAAACCTTGCAACAGAACTTGTTGAAAAAGTAGCACAACCAATAGTTGTTGGTGCATTGACAATTGTAGCCTTTATGTTACTTGCAATAATTTTACTGTTCGCACTTAAATTCTTGGCACACATTATTTCAAAACTTTTTGATGTACCACTTATTGGTACTGCAAACAAATTACTTGGTGCATTACTTGGTGCTTGTAAAGGTGTAATCGTAATAGTATTCCTTTGTACTGTGCTTGAATTTATTTTTGCAAACGGTGATGGTGAAATGGCAACTGCAGTAAACGATTCATTTGTAATCGATTTGCTTGACAATATCAATCCATTTATAAACAATCTTAAAGAAATGCTTGTTAAATAAGGAGTGTAAGTTATGAGCGAAGAAAAAAAGACACTAAAACAAAATGTTAAAGAGTTGTTTGAGGGATGTCTTACAATCCCAAATCTTATTTCACTTATAAGAATTTGCTTGATTCCTGTAATCGCAGTTCTTTATTACAATAACTATATTTGGTGGACTGTGTTCGTAATCTTTATTTCAGGACTTTCAGATGCAGTTGACGGTAAAATCGCACGAAAATTCAATCAGGTAAGTGCAATTGGTAAACTTCTTGACCCTGTTGCAGATAAACTTACAATTTTTGCACTTGCTATTGTACTTTTCCTTAAATTCAAAGAGGCACAAAGCGAGTCAATGCAGGCATTTGCTTGGGTATTCTTACTCTTTATCGCAAAAGATATTATTATGATTTTAGGTAGTGTTGTGTTGATTGCACTTGGTACTCGTCCCGTTGCAGCAGAAATTTGGGGTAAACTTGCAACATTCGTGTTCTATGCAGTAATGGTTGTAATTATAGGCTTTGGACCTGAAATTGGTGCAATCAGTATGTATTACCCACAATACACAATTCCTGAAACTTTAATGTTTGTACTTGTAATAATTGCAGTTGTTCTTACATTTGTAGCATTCTTCAGTTATTTACCGGGTGCAATTAAACAAATTATTGAAAACTCAAAGAAAAAGGACAAATAAGCAATGAACAAAAATATGATTTGCTGTAAATGCAAACAAAGACCCGCTGTCATCTTTGTAACAAAGATGGAGGGGGAGAAAACTACAAATGAGGGTTACTGTATTCAATGTGCTATGGAAATGAATATAGGCCCTATTAAGCAAATGATGGATAATATGGGCATTACCGAAGACCAGATTGAAGATATGACTGCTCAAATGGAACAGATGATGGAAACATTTGGCGAAGAGGGCTTTGAGCCGGGTGGTGCTTCAACATTTCCATTCTTACAGAATATGGGCTTAATGCCTATGGATGTTCCCGAAGAGAATATCAAAGATTTGAATGGTGATAAAAAGAATTCACCAAAGGGTAAGAAAAAGCAAGGCACAAAGAACGATAAACGCAAAATGCTTTCTCTTTATTGTACCGATTTAACAGGTCGTGCAAGAGAAGGTAAGTTGGACAGAATAATTGGCAGAGATACAGAAATTGCCCGTGCAGTACAGATTTTGTGCAGAAGAACAAAGAATAACCCTTGCCTTATCGGTGAGCCGGGTGTTGGTAAAACTGCAATTGCCGAGGGCCTTGCTATCAGAATTGCCGAGGGTAATGTTCCTGCTAAACTTGTCGATAAAGAAATCCATTTACTTGATTTAACCGCACTTGTTGCAGGTACACAGTTCCGTGGTCAGTTTGAAAGCCGAATTAAAGGCCTTGTTGAAGAAGTCAAGAGTGAGGGTAATATTATCCTTTTCATTGACGAAGTTCATAACCTTGTAGGTACAGGTGACGCTGAGGGCTCAATGAATGCCGCAAACATCTTAAAACCTGCACTTTCCCGTGGCGAAATTCAGGTAATCGGTGCTACAACCTTTAATGAATACCGTAAGCATATCGAAAAAGATGCGGCTCTTGAACGCCGATTCCAACCCGTTAAGGTTGATGAACCATCTATTGAAGACACTTATCAGATGCTTTTGGGTATTAAGGGTTATTATGAATTATTCCATAGAGTACAGATTAGCGACAACCTTGTGTATAAAGCAGTAACACTTTCTGAAAGATATATTACTGACAGATTTTTACCTGATAAGGCTATTGACTTGCTTGATGAGGCTTGTACTTGTGCAAATCTTCGTAATAAGGCAATCAGTGAAAACGAGATTAACGAAAAGAAAATCGCAACTCTCAAAAAAGACCTTGAATCTCTTGAAGAAAGAATTGCAAACCCTGAAAATGATGAAGACTTAAACCCTGTTTATGAAGAACTTTACAAAACAAAAGGTGAGTTAGCAGTTTGTGAGGGTAAAGCACCGGAACTACAGGAAAAAGCAAAAGATAATAATGTAACAGAAGATGACCTTGCAAAAGTTATCAATCTTTGGACAGGAATTCCTGCAACAAAGGTCGTAGAAGGGGATGTAAACCGTCTTAAAGGCCTTGAAAATCGCCTTATGGAAAAGGTAATCGGTCAAGATGAAGCAGTAACTCTTGTTGCAAATGCAATTAAGCGTAGCCGTATTCAGTTGACACTTCAAAAACGCCCTGCGTCATTTATTTTTGTAGGACCAACAGGCGTAGGTAAAACCGAACTTGTAAAACAACTTTCAATGGAACTTTTTGATACTCCTGAAACACTTATCCGTCTTGATATGAGTGAGTTTATGGAGAAACATTCAGTTTCTCGTCTTATCGGCTCACCTCCGGGTTATGTTGGTTATGACGAAGCAGGTCAGCTTACTGAAAAGGTACGCAGAAAGCCTTATTCAATTATCCTTTTTGATGAAATCGAAAAAGCACACCCTGATGTAATGAACATTCTTCTTCAAATCCTTGACGAAGGTAAAACGAATGATGCCCACGGTCGTACAGTAAGCTTTGCCAATACAGTAATCATTATGACATCAAATGCAGGTAGTCAGAAAGCCGAAACATCATTAGGCTTCGGCAAGAGTGCAAAAGATATTTCAAAAGAGAAAGTTCTTAAAGCACTTAATGAGTTCTTGCGTCCTGAATTTATCGGTCGTGTTGATGAAATTGTTGTGTTTAACCCATTAAGCGAAGAAGATTACAAGAATATTGCAATTCTTATGCTTAATGAAATTAAAACAGTTCTTAAAGATAAGGGCATTGAACTTGTTTACGACGAAAACACACCATCTGCAATCGTATCTAAAATGGATGGTAATGTGCGTGGTGCTCGAGATTTGCGAAATGTTATAAGAAGAAATATTGAAGACAAAATTTCAACTCTTATGATTGATAATCTCGGTACAACAATCAACAAAATCCTTATTACATCAACAGATAACAATATCAATGTAACATTTGAATAAAAACGATTTATCCTAGGCTCCCCTGAAAGGGGAGATGGCAATTTCGTAAGAAATTGACTGAGGGGTTATTCTGCTTATATTAAAAATCTGCAAAATTTAGTTGTTCCTGGGGGCGTTTCTGTTGGATAAAACAAGTACTTTTATAGTTGTATATTTTATAGCCTTTGCGATTATTGATTTTATTATATATGCCAAGCTTTCAAAATATCTATATATGAGTGGCGGTGCAACTAAAGAAGAGGTTAAATTTTTTTTAGACAAACAGGTTATGCACGGGCAAAGAAGATTGGTAGATTGGCTATATAGTCGCACTCCGTGTCCTGATATGTTTCATACTATGCTCACAGTGTGCAATGTTTTAACAGGTGTTACCGCACTTACTCCCGTTTTTATATTCTTTCTTGTTATGAGCAAAAACACAGTTCTTATTATAGTGTGTTCTGTAGTTGTTGCTCTAATTAGTGTTGTTACAGCCTTGTATGGATTTATATTTTCTAAAAAAATCTTAACTTATTTTGATAACTTAAATTGTAATGGTTATGAATTTAATAAAAATCAAGTAAAGCGACGCACATTAAGTTTTACTCAGAAAGAAAAAGAAAAAGTTGATAAACAAGTTAAAGTTGGTCAGCGTACTGCTATAACTATAATATTTTTACTCATTTTATCAATACCACTTATTGCGTTGTTTCAAAATTGGAAAAACAATAATATAAATAATGATACAACGACAGAACAAACACAACAAAAGCAAATATTACAACCTATAACAGGGTTCAAGAATGTAAAATCTGTTCTTGGAATTTCAGAAGAAGTTCGTTTGGATGAGTCTGATGAAATTAAAACACTTTTTCCCGAATTTAATTTTTCTGAAGAGTGTATAGTAATAACAGATAGGGGACTTTATTTCGGTTATTATGAATTAAATGACCCAAAGCAAGCTATTGAGCTTCAAAAAGAAATTAAATCAAAAATTATAAATGATTATATTTATTATTCTCAAGATTTTAATGAGAAAGATGAAAGTAAAGAGGATTTTACTCTTTATACTTTTGAAACAGAGGATATATATGCTGTATCAATTTGTTGTGAAAAAAGTGTGATATATGCTTATAGTAATCTTAATAATGAAGTATGGCTTAAATCACTTTTGAATAATTTGGGATATCTTGAAGATTTTTAGTCTAATTATAAATGAATAGTGGTTTGGGCTTGTATTTTGGTTAACTATTATCTTAAATAATAAAAATAAACCTTAAAAATATGTTGACAAAGAAAAGGGTTTATGTTAAAATAACTTGCGTTGTTGAACTGCGGGTGTAGTTCAATGGTAGAATCCCAGCCTTCCAAGCTGGTCGTGTGGGTTCGATTCCCATCACCCGCTCCACATGCGCTGATAGCTCAGTTGGATAGAGCATCTGCCTTCTAAGCAGAGGGTCGGGGGTTCGAATCCCTTTCAGCGTGCCAATCAGCGTACAAAGTACGCTGACTTATATGGTGGGTATAGCTTAGTTGGTTAAAGCGCCAGTTTGTGGCACTGGAGACCATCGGTTCGAATCCGATTATCCACCCCACTAATTCAAGACTCCGCCAAAACTTCGGCGGAGTTTTGAGTATAAACCACAACTAAATATTGGGGTGTCGTCAAGCGGTAAGACACAGCACTTTGACTGCTGCATTCGTAGGTTCGAATCCTGCCACCCCAGCCAAAAGAAAAAAGGTATCTTCAAGATACCTTTTTTCTTTTAGTTAAGATAGTAAAGGATTCGAACCTTTCCTATTGCATAAATATTAACTTTTTGGTATTATAAATACAGGAGATGGTTTTATGCAACTCGTTATTATAACAGCATTAGGTGTAGGTATGGCTACCGTATTTGGTAGTTTCATAGGCTTTGCACTTAAAAAAATTCCACATAGATTTAACGATATTACATTGAGCTTTGCGGCAGGTATTATGTTGGCTGCTGCCGTTTTAGGTCTTATTATTCCTGCTATGGAATCAGGCGAGGGGGTAGGCAATCTTCTTGTCGTAATCGCAGGTATTATTTGCGGTGCTGTATTTTTAAGCTTGATGGACAAAGTCGTACCTCATATGCACCATATAACAGGTGTTGATTCAGAATCTCACGGTGAAAGCACAAAACACTTAAACCGTGTAATGCTTTTTGTAATGGCAATTGCAATTCATAACTTGCCTGAGGGTATTGCAGCCGGTGTCAGTTTCGGTACAGGTAATATTTCAGATGCGTTAACCGTAGCAGGTGGTATAGCTCTCCAGAATATTCCCGAAGGTATGGTTATTATCTCTCCAATGCTTAATGCAGGCGTTAGAAAACCGCGAGCATTTATAATCGCCCTTTGCACAGGACTTGTTGAAGTAATCGGCACAATGATTGGGTACTTTGTGGTAACAGTATCTGTTGCAATATTGCCATTTGCATTAGCTTTTGCAGGCGGTACAATGCTTTATGTAATAAGTGACGAAATGATACCCGAAACTCATTCTCACGGTTACGAAAAAGGTGCGACTTACGCGTTACTTATTGGATTTTGTGTAATGCTTGCTATGGACTTTTTATTAGGATAATTTAATAGGGACTTGCACCTAAACTTACACCTCTGCATATACTTTGCAGAGGTGTTTTTTATGTTATTATCATTATTACAAAGTCTTTCAACAAACATTCTTTATTTTATGCTTCATTTGTCGCAGGCGAACTCATTCCCGAAACCTTTAAGTGCGAAAGAAGAGCAAGAAGAGTTTATAAAGTTTCATCGTGATGGCGACATAAATGCCAGAAATAAACTTGTTAATCATAATATGCGACTTGTAGCACATATTATCAAAAAATACTATTCAAATTACTCTGACCAGGAAGATATAATCTCCATAGGCACAATAGGGCTAATTAAAGCTATAAATACCTTTGATTATACCAAAGGCACACGCCTTGCAACTTATGCTTCAAGGTGCATTGAAAACGAGATTTTTATGCATTTTCGTACTCTTAAAAAGAATGCAAATGAGGTTTCAATGAACGAGCCAATTGATGTTGATAGCGAGGGTAATCCTTTAACTTTTAGTGATATTATTTATGATGAAAAAAGCGTTTTTGATGATGTTGATTTGAAAATGAAAACAGAAAAACTTTATGAGTATATTGAACAAATCAAAGACGAGCGAAAAAAGAAAATACTTATAATGAGATACGGTTTATACGATACAAAACCATATACACAACGAGAAATCGCAAAAGAACTTGGTATCTCACGGTCTTATGTTTCCCGTATAGAAACCAAAGCCATTGAAGAACTCCGCGAGCTGTTTGAAGTTGAAGAAAAAGAATAGAATGAATCCTCGCAATTGCGGGGATTTTCTTTTGCCCATATATTGAAAACTCACACCATATTTGCTATAATATTCCCATATTTTTACGCGAGGTATTCACTATGAGTAAAGTTACAGAAAAAATGTATGAGCGTTTAGGTAAATGGGGCCCATATTCCAAGAAATACAGCGGTATTTCAAGAATTGTCGACCACAATACAGAGGGTGGTGTCCGTTTTGATTGCGTTGTAAGTCCTGCTATCGAAAATGCAGATTCTCGCGTGCCTAATGTTACTGTTCCTACGGGTGTTCACCCTTGGGAAGCTAAGGCAGACTACTCATTTTATTCATACCGTTATGACCTTGAATGGAAAGACAAGGTCTATGCAGATGTGTCTTTTACAAAACTTGATAGTGACAGCGTACTTGTTCGTACAGAGTTTGTAAACAATACTGACATTATGCAAATTTGCCTTCTTAACCTTTTTTCTGCTATTGAATACCCTAATGTGTACGCAACAACTCCTGTGTTACCTGAAAAGTGCGTTTTCATAAAAGCACTTGATTATAAATCTTATGATTATAACACTCCTCGTCCTTGGGACAAGCAGGTTATAGATGCTATGAAAAAAGGCGAGTTTTTTGACGATGGTTTTACATATCACAGAGGACTTGGTGACCGTGATTGTAACCGATATATCTTACCTAAATGCCCAAGATTAGGCGAAGAAGCAGGGGATAGAATAACTTACGAAATCAACGGTATTGATGCGTTTTCAAGCCCTGTACTTCATATTCGTTACCGCACAACTGATAATAGAGATAGCGTGTGGACTTTGAATGGTGAGCAAATCACATTCACAAAAACTGACGATTTTAACATTATCACAACAAGAATTAATGCAGAAAACATTGAACTTATCTCTTGTGGTACAGGTGGAATTGAATTCGACTTCCTTGCAGTTACAGAAGCAAACGAAACAGTTTCAACTGAAAGCAAAAAACACAATTTCTATCCTGAAATTGAAATGGTTGACGATAATGGTAAA
Organism: Clostridia bacterium; assembly: GCA_017399405.1. Classification (GTDB taxonomy): domain Bacteria; phylum Bacillota; class Clostridia; order Oscillospirales; family Acutalibacteraceae; genus Fimenecus. Next base: position 44,905 of record JAFQCT010000016.1, read on the forward strand.
CTCGTTTCTTATAAATATCAGGGTGTTGATGGTAAGTTTTATGTAAAAACTTTCAATAATTCAACTCGTTGTCGTGATTTCAATACAGGTTGCCTTGAAGATAGTCCAACGGCCCGTATTTCTCAACCTGATGAGAGTTTTCAGAATATGCTTGAGACATTTTCAGGCTCATTTTCAGAGAAGCATAGTGATGAGGGATTTTATCATAATACAGTAGTCCACACTCTTTATGTTGAGCCACGCACAGCTCATATTGAATATGCAGTTCTCTCCTTTGGTGAAACAGAGTATAAAACAACTGACGAATATGAAAAAATCTACGAAAAAGCATATAACTCACTTGAAAAGTTTGATTTGAATATTGCAGGTAAAACTTATGAGTTTTCAAACAGAATACTTCGTGCAACAGTGTTTCAGAATACCGTTTACCCACTTTACAGAAATGGCGAATATGTAGTTCATCATACCCCCGGCAAGCGTTGGGATTCTTTCTACACTTGGGATTCAGGTTTTATAGGTCTTGATATGATTGAATTCGCACCAAGTATTGCTGATTACATTCTTGAAACATATTTGAGCGATACTGATGAGTGGGCGTTTCTTTTGCACGGTTCACCTGTACCGGTTCATATTTATCAGTACCTTGAAATGCTTAAAAAGGCAAATGATAAAACAGAGTTACTCAAATATTATGACAGAGTGAAAATGTTCTACGATTTCCTTGCAGGTAAAATCAACGGTTCAACTACAACAAAATTCAATAGTGGACTTACAACTACATTTGACTATTTCTACAATTGTAGCGGTATGGATGACTTGCCACCGCAAAAGGCTATGTATGCCGAGAATAAGCAGAAGTATATGACACCTGTTATCTCATCATCACAGGTAATCCGTTGTGCAAAAATTCTTTATATGGCAGCCGATTTATTAGGCAAAGAGGACGATAAAGCAACATATCTTCAAGATGTTGAAAGAGTTTCAAATGCACTTCAAAAATATTCTTGGGATGAAGAATGTGGTTACTTCTCTTATGTTATTCACGATGAAAATGGTGATGCAAAAGAGCAATACAGAAACGAACAAGGCGAAAACCTTAACAAAACAATGGATGGCATTTACCCGATTATTGCAGGTGCGGTAACAGAAAGTCAAAAAGCAAGAATACTTACTCACCTTAAAAGTGATGACGAAATGTTCAGCCCTGTTGGTATAAGTGCAGTCGATAAAACCGCATCATATTACATAACAAACGGTTATTGGAATGGTAATGTGTGGCTTTCTCATCAATGGTTTGTGTGGAAAACTATGCTTGATTTAGGCGAAACCGATTTTGCATTCAGAATCGCAAAAACTGCCCTTGATGCTTGGAAACGCGAGGTTGAATATTCATACTATACATTTGAAATGTTCAATATTACATCAGGTCGTGGCGGTTGGTTCCATAACTTTGGCGGACTTTCTACACCAATCAATATTTGGACTAACGCTTATTTTAAGCCGGGTACATTTTCAACAGGTCTTGATACTATGGTTATGGAAAGTATTTTCAATGAAGATAAAACCGAGTTTAAGGGTGCTATTAAATACTATGGAAACAACGAAAAATATTCAGTAATCGTAGTATTGCGTGACGAGTTTGATTATTCAGTTATCGTGAATAACAAAAAAGCCGATTTCTCACTTCGTGATAAGGGTATAATCGAAATAACTCTTGACGAAAATGAAAAATCAGCAGAAATTGAAATTATAAAAAATTAACTTGTATAATCTTCAATAAGTCTTTGTAGTTCTTCAGGTGTTTCAATGCGTATCCCTTTTTCTAACAGAGTTCTGTCGTGTTGGGGTAGGGTGGAAACATAAACATCATAAATTTCCGTGGGAACAGTCTCTTGATTTCTGAATACCGCAATTTTACCTTTGTATTCACTTAATGTGTAGTAATCGTCTAAAAGATATGGGTTTTCAATAACTTTTTCTTGCACATCTTTATCAAGAGTTACAAATAATACACCTAAAACTGTAATTGTAAGAACTGCAAATACAACAAGCCAGAAGATTTTATTTCTCAACTGAAATCACTTCCTTTAAGTGTATTTTTGACAAAAATATTACAATTTATTAAATTTTATTAAAATATAAAAAAACACTAAACATTTTCATAGTTTTGTGATATACTTATTATCGTATATAAGAAAAACTGCGAAAATTCAACCGTTCACGCAGTTTCGGAGGAAAAATATGAGAAAAAAGACTCGTACAACTAAAAAACCAATGTCCCCGAAAAAGAAAAAGATTTTAAGAATATTACTGGCGATTGCGTTTACCGGTTTCTTGACTTGCGTCATAATCTGTGTGAATATTCTCGGTAATATGATTAGTGTTGTTAATGGTGAAAAGATTATCGACCTTGAATTTTACAAAGAAAATCAGGACCAGACTACCATTATCTATGCTAAAAACGAAGAAGATGAGTTTGTAGAACTTACAAAACTCCACGGTGAAGAGAATCGTGTGTGGGTTGATATGGAAAACATGTCCGAGTGGATGCCAAAAGCCTTTGTAGCTATTGAAGATAGTCGTTTTTATGACCATAAAGGCGTTGACTGGTTCAGTTCAACATTTGGTATTTTAAGGTCTGTTCTTGCAGACGGTGACATTCGTGGTGGTTCAACAATCACAATGCAGCTTATTAAAAACCTTACAGGTGAAAAAGGCGTTACTCTTAACAGAAAATTCAATGAAATCCTTTACGCTTTGAATATGGAAAAGTATTATGAAAAAGAAGAAATACTTGAAGCGTATCTTAATACAATTTACTTAAGTCATAACTGTTATGGAGTTCAAACTGCGGCTGAAACATATTTCGGTAAAGATGTTGCTGACTTGAACCTTGCCGAATGTGCATCTATTGCAGTTATTACTCAAGAACCTGCAGCCCGTGACCCGTTGTGGAAACCTGAAGCAAATAAAACTCGTCAGGAATGGTGTCTTGCAAAAATGCTTGAGGCTGAAATGATAACTCAGGAGCAATATGATGAAGCAATTGCTTATGAACTTATTTTCACAAATGACGACAGATATATTGCTGAGCACGAAGAAAGTGTTGAAAAAGCAACTGACAATGAAATTCAGAGTTACTATGTTGACTATGTTATCAGTAGCGTTATCCGTGATTTGAAAGAACAAGGTTATTCAAATTACGAAGCAAACAAAATGATTTATTCAGGCGGTTTGCGTATTTATTCAGCAGTTGATACAAGAGTTCAGAACATTCTCGAAGATGTTTATGTGCACAGAACAAACTTCCCTACACAGCGTGTAAGTGATGTTAAAGATATGTATCAGTCTGCAATGACAATTATGGATTATAGCGGTAGAATTGTGGCTTTGGTTGGCGGTGCAGGTGAAAAAACTGAAAACCGTTCAAATAACCGTGCAGTTTCTGCGGTTCGTCAGCCGGGTTCTTCAATTAAGCCATTAACAATTTATGCTCCTGCTATTGAGGAAGATATTATTACTTGGTCATCAAAAATTAAGAACTATGGTATCACATGGCAGGGTAGACGCTGGCCAACTAACTATGGTGGCGACCCTGGAGACCCTGATAGTTATGTAAGTGCACAGTATGCAGTTGCTATTTCATACAATACTGTTCCTGCACAGCTTCTTATGATGATGGGCTTTGATTTGAGTTATGATTATCTTACAGAAAAGTTCCATATTACAACATATAATGACGCTCAGGATAGCGTTTCACCATCAGCACTCGCAACAGGTGGTTCAACAGGTGGTACAACAACTTTACAAATGGCTGCAGCATTCGCAACTTTCGGCAACGGTGGCAAGTATTATGAGCCATACTGCTATTATGAAGTAAAGAATAGTGCTGGTGAAACAATTCTTCAGAACAAACCTGAGGGTGAACAGGTAATTTCTGCTGAAACATCTTTCGTTATGAATCAGATGCTTCAGACAGTTTTCTATGGTTCAATGGGTACTGCTCGCGGTTATTCAGTAAAAGGATTTACTACATTCGGTAAAACAGGTACAACAACAAGTAATAATGACCGTTGGTGCGTTGGTGGTACACCATATTACATTAGTGCAGTTTGGTTTGGTTATGACTATAACAAAGAAATCAAAGCAAGCGGTAACCCTGCAGGTCTCATTTTCCAAACAGTTATGAATAGAGTTCATAAAAACCTTGCAGATAAATCATTTGAAAAATATACAAACAAAGTTGCAAAGAAAACTTATTGTATGGAGACAGGTCTGTTAGCAAGTGACCAGTGTCCAAAAACAGCATCAGGCTGGTATAAAACTTCAATGATTCCTGCAACTTGTAAGTCTTGTAATGGTGAAGTGGTTGAAAGTACAACAGGAACAGGTGATGAAAGCACAACAACACCAATTGAGTCAACAACTCTTCCACCGGAAACCACAACACAAGCACCTACACCTCCACCAGAGGCAACAGAAACTCCGGCAGCATAAAAATGTGAGGTAATAAATATATGATTATTATGTCTGTTGACTATGGTGATGTAAGAACTGGTATTGCAGTTTGCGATAAATTACAGATTTTAGCATCTCCCGTGTGTGTAATTACTGAAAAAGACCGTGAAAAACTTGTGGAGAAAATTGCAGAACTTGTAATTGAACGCAAAGTTGAGCGTATTTGTGTAGGGCTTCCGCAAAATATGGATGGCAGTTATGGTTTTCGTAGTGACGCTTGTCACGAATTAGGAAAACTGCTTGAAGAAAAAACAGGATTGCAAGTGGATTTTCAGAACGAACGACTTACAACAGTTTCTGCACATAATCTGCTTAATTCTGCTGATGTCCGTGGCAAAAAGCGTAAAGCGGTAATCGACGCAGTTTCGGCGGTGCTGATTTTAGAAGATTATATGAAAACAATTAAATCATAGACACATAGTGACAAATTAAAGCCTTGGTATCTTGTATAATGATATCAAGGCTTTTTTGTGTGGTGATTTAATGTGCGTTTATGTTGATATTCTTATAATTCTCAATACTCTTGTAAACTATTTTATACTTCTTGCAGTTGATAAAATTTTGAGAATACATAGTAAAAGATGGCGTATTTTGCTTGGCGGTGCAGTAGGGGGCTTGTCCTCATTACTGCTTTTTATTGAAAATCTTGGGGTAATAATGACGCTTCTCAAAATTATAACTGCAATTTTTATGACCGTAATAACTTTTGGCATAAAGCCTATAAAACGACTACTGAAAAGCGTTTTTCTCTTATTTGCAATAACATTTCTTTTTGGTGGGGTATTGTTCGCAATCTACATATTTTTTGAAAAAGATATTTTAATCTATTCCAATGGTATTGTTTATTTTGATATAGATTTAACTTTTTTGATTGTTTGTACCGTAATTTCTTATGTGGTTATAACCATAATATCAAAAATTACAGATAAAAAAGCACCAAAATCAAAAGAGTATTATGTAACAGTTGAAAATGCAGGAAAAACAATATCTTGCACCGCACTTATGGATACGGGTAATAATCTTCGCGAGCCATTTTCAGGCTACCCCGTAATAATGCTTGATAAAGAGTTGTTTCAAAAACTGTTTACAGTAGAAAAAATCAGGCTTATTCCCGTAGCAACCGTAAACGGAGAGTCTGTTATAAGAGCATTAAGACCACATAAACTTATTATCAATGATTTTGTAACAGATAAAGTTTATATAGGTGAAAGTATGTCACAACTAAACGAATACAAAATGATATTAAATATAAATCTTGAAGGGGAGATATATAATGACTAAACTAAAATTATTTTTTCAAAAACTGTATCTTAAATTATTCAAAAGAGATGTCCACTACATAAATGGCCCTATATCTTTACCTGAACCGTTAAATGTAGAAGAAGAGCAACTATTAAGCGAAAAATTGGCAAATGGTGATGAAAATGCAAGAGAAAAACTAATAGTTCACAATTTGCGTCTTGTGGTGTATATAGCAAAAAAGTTTGAAAATTCAGGGGTAAATATTGAAGATTTAATTTCCATTGGCACAATAGGACTTATTAAAGCAGTCAATACCTTTTCGCCTGAAAAAAATATAAAACTTGCCACTTATGCTTCTCGTTGTATTGAAAACGAAATCCTTATGCATCTTCGCAAAATTGCATCACAAAAGGTTGAGATTTCACTTGATGAACCACTCAATACTGATTGGGATGGTAACGAACTTATGCTTGCAGATGTGCTTGGAAGTGATGGTGATGAAATAAATCGTGAAATGGAAGAAGAGGACGAAAAAAGGATACTTTTACAAGTAATTGATACTTTGCCCGAAAGAGAAAAAGAAATAATTGATATGCGTTTCGGATTAGGCGAAAAAGAAGAATTAACACAAAAACAAGTGGCAGATAAACTTGGCATTTCACAAAGTTATATTTCAAGACTTGAAAAAAGAATAATTAAAAAAATTGGTAATAAAATGAAAGCACAAATAAAATAAAAAATCCGTAAAAAAATACGAAAAAACTCTACAAAAAATGAAACTGTTGTGCTATAATAAAAAAGATAATGAATGGGTGTGTCTTTGCACCTTAAAAACTTGAAAAAGAAGGGTTTAATTATGACTTACGATGTAGCAATTGTAGGTGCCGGCGTTGTTGGCGGACTCATAGCACGCGAACTTAGTCGCTTTAATATTAAAGTGGCTTTGCTTGAAAAACTCAATGATGTTGCAATGGGCACAACAAAGGCAAACAGTGCTATTGTGCATGGCGGTTTTGATGCACAGAATGGTACACTTAAAGCAAAACTTAATGTAGAGGGTACTGCTTTGATGCCTGTAGTTTGTGAAAAACTTTCAGTTCCTTTCAAGAAAAATGGCTCAGTTGTAGTAGCTTTTTCAGAAAAAGAAATGGAACACATTAAAGTTCTTTATGAGCGTGGTATTAAAAACGGTGTTCCTGAACTTTCAATAATTGACCAAGCAGAACTTCGTCGCCGTGAACCTAATATTAGTGATGAAGCAGTTGGTGCGTTGCTTTCAGAAAGTGCAGGTATTGTTTGTCCTTATGAACTTACAATCGCGGCAGTTGAAAACGCAGTGACTAATGGTGTTGAACTTATCAGAAACTGTGAAGTAAAATCAATCGCTGAAAATGCTGATGGTTATGTGCTCAACACAACTGCAGGTGAAATAAACGCAAAATATATTATCAATGCAGCAGGTAATTTCTCAGATGAACTCGCAAAAATGGTAGGGGATGACTCAATCGAACTCGTACCACGAAAAGGCGAGTACTATGTTCTTGATAAGTCAGTTGGCAACCTTGCAACTCATACAATTTTCCAATGTCCTAACGAAATGGGTAAAGGTATTCTCGTAACTCCAACAGTTGACGGTAACTTGCTTATTGGCCCAACAGCCCTTAATATTGAAGATAAAGACGATACTACAACTACTCCTGAAGGACTTCGTGACGCGTTACAAAAAGCACTTAAATCTGTACCCGTTGTATCAATCCGAAACGCTATTACATCTTTTGCAGGTGTTCGTGCTCATCCCGTTAATGATGATTTCATTATCGGTTGGTGCGAAAAGAGTGCAAACTTCATAAATGTTGCAGGTGTTGAGTCTCCGGGCCTTTCATCTGCCCCTGCAATCGCAATTTTTGTTCGAGAGATTTTAGAAGAGAAATTAGCACTTACAGAAAAAGAAAACTACACAGACACAAGAGAAACTCCTGTTCGTTTCCGTCATTTAAGTGACGAAGAAAGAGCAGAACTCATAAGCAAAAATCCTGCTTATGGCAGAATAGTTTGTCGTTGTGAAACAATTACAGAGGGCGAAATTATTGACGCTATTCGTGCCCCAGGCGGTGCTCGTGATGTTGACGGTGTTAAGCGTAGAACCCGTGCAGGCATGGGACGCTGTCAGGGTGGCTTCTGCGGAAGTAAGGTTGTTGAAATTCTTGCCCGTGAATTAGGTGTTCCAATGAGTGAAATCACCAAATTCGGTGGCGACTCAAAAATTATTTACGAAAGAACAAAGTGAGGTGAATCGGTATGTTGAATTATGAACTTGTAGTAGTAGGTGGCGGTCCTGCTGGTATGGCAGCTGCTCTTGAGGCAAAGAAAAACGGTGTCAATAAAATTATGGTTTTAGAGCGTGCCGAAACACTTGGCGGTATTCTTGAACAGTGTATACATACCGGTTTCGGTCTTCACTATTTTGGCGAAGAACTTTCAGGTCCTGAATATGCAGGCAGATTTATTAAACTTCTTGAAGATACAGATATTGATGTAAAAACCGATACAATGGTACTTGATGTGGCAAGCGATAATACAGTTACTGCTGTCAATAAGAAGGACGGGCTTCTTAAAATTCAGGCAAAAGCAGTAGTTCTTGCTATGGGTTGTCGTGAAAGACCTCGTGGTGCATTAAGTATTGCAGGTAGTCGTTGCTCAGGTATTATGACAGCGGGTACAGCACAGAAATATGTTAATATTGATGGCTATATGCCTGGCCACGAAGTTGTAATTTTGGGTTCAGGTGACATCGGTCTTATTATGGCTCGTCGTATGACTCTTGAAGGTGCAAAAGTCAAAATGGTTTGCGAACTTATGCCATATTCAGGTGGTCTTACACGAAATATCGTACAGTGTCTTGATGACTTCGGTATTCCGCTTAAACTTTCAACTACAGTTATCGCAACTCACGGTAAAGATAGACTTGAAGGTGTTACAATTGCAAAAGTTGATGATAAACTTCAGCCAATTCCGGGTACAGAAGAATACATTTCTTGTGATACTCTTATGTTGTCGGTTGGTCTTATTCCTGAAAACGAACTTTCAAAGAATTCAGGACTTCAACTTGATATGATTACAAATGGTCCACGGGTTGATGAATATCGTGAAACTGAACACGCAGGTGTGTTTGCTTGCGGTAATGTACTTCAGGTACACGACCTTGTTGACTATGTTACACAAGAAAGTCAGATTGCAGGTGTTGGTGCAGCAAAGTTCATTAAAGGTGAAAAGGTAACAGGTGATTGCGTTTATACTAAGGGTATTAACGGTGTCCGTTACATAGTACCACAGCGTATCAACTGCAAAACTGACGGTGATGTTAAACTTTATTTCCGTGTTGGTGCAGTTTTCAATAATGCAAAAATCATTGTTGAGTGTGAAGGTAAAGAAATCCTTTCAAAGAAAAAGGTTAAACTTTGCCCCGGTGAAATGGAATATGTTATTATTAAACAATCTGTTATTGCAGAACTTCCTGCAAATGCAGAAATTACAGTAAGAGTGGAGGCATAATAAAATGGAAAAAAGAGAACTTGTTTGTGTTGCTTGTCCTTTAGGATGCCCCATAACAGTAGAATTTGATGCTGACGGTAAAGTAAGTAGCGTTACAGGTAATACTTGTAAACGCGGTGATGCTTACGCCCGTACAGAAGTTACAAACCCAACAAGAATGCTCACTACAACTGTTAAGGTTGAAGGTGGCAAGTCTTATGTTGTGCCTGTAAAATCAGCAAACCCAATTCCAAAGGGTATGATGTTTGAATGTATGGAAGTTATCAATAAAGCATCTATTAAAGCACCGGTAAATATCGGTGATGTTGTTATTGAAAATATTCTCGGAACAGGTGTTGATATAATTGCAACAAACTATGCAGAATAAAAAAAGTTACGAAATAGCGGCGGAAGTAGTTCCGTCGCTTCGTCAATTAGAGTGGCAAAAATTAGAAATGTATGCGTTTTGCCATTTCGGTACAAATACATTTACAGGTCGTGAATGGGGTGACGGTACTGCACCTGCATCCATTTTTAATCCTAAAAAACTTGATGCTCGTCAGTGGGCAAGAGAGATTAAAAACGCAGGAATGAAAGCTATAATCCTCACTTGTAAGCATCACGATGGTTTTTGTCTGTGGCAAAGTGATTATACAGATTACTGTATGAAAAACAGCCCTTATAAAAATGGTAAAGGCGATATTGCCAAAGAAGTCAGTGACGCTTGTCGTGAATATGGGCTTAAGTTTGGCGTGTATCTTTCTCCTTGGGACAGGCATGAAGCAACATATGGCACAGGCGAGGAGTATAATACATACTTCAAAAATCAACTTACAGAACTTGCTACAAAGTATGGTGATGTTTTCTGCTTTTGGTTTGATGGTGCTTGTGGCGAGGGCAAAAACGGTAAAAAACAGGTGTATGATTGGAACTCATACTTCGCCTTAATCCGTGAATTACAACCAAATGCAGTAATCAATATTTGTGGCCCTGATGTCCGTTGGTGTGGTAATGAGGCAGGTAAAAGTCGTGAATCCGAATGGAGTGTTGTTCCTGCATTTGTAGGTAATCAGGATTATACTGCTAAACATTCTCAACAAGAAGATACACCCGAGTTTGCAAAGAATGTTGACGCAAAAACGCAAGATTTGGGTAGCCGTGAATTTATTGACGGAATAAAAGATTTTATATGGTATCCTGCCGAAGTTGATGTTTCAATCCGCCCAGGTTGGTTTTATCATAAACGAGAAGATTTCAAAGTTAAACCATTAAAGAAACTTATGCAGATTTATTGGGGTAGCGTTGGCGGTAATTCATCATTACTTCTCAATATTCCACCAAATAAACAAGGTTTACTCGCTAAAGCCGATGTTCGTGCATTACGCAAATTCGGTAATGAATTGCGAAAAGAATTTCCCGACAATCTTATGAAAGATTGTGTTGTAAACACATCATCTCAAATTGATGATGAACGCAACGCAAACAATATTATAACTGAAAACGGTTATTGGCAATGCGGAGAAAATGATGAAAAACCTACTATAGAAATCACTTTTAATTCACCAATTGTTGCTGATAAAATTGTACTCAAAGAAAATATTGCAACAGGTCAGCAAATTGAAAGTTTTGAAGTGTTTGCAGATAGTGGTAACGGTTATGAAAAAATATGCTCATCAACCATAATCGGTGCAAAAAGAATTTGTCGTTTCAAAAAGCAAAAATTAAACAAAATCAAAATTGTAATCAACTCATACCGTGTAAAAGCAACGCTTAACAAAGTTGAACTTTACTGCAGAAAATAAAAAGTTATGCGGTAGGGCGGGGTCTGACTCCGCTGTTTTTATAAAAACAACCCCCGACTCAATCGAATCGGGGGTAAATTTATTTATTGTGATTGAAAATTATTCGGAATCGTTTGATGCTTCATTATCTTCTTGTGGAAGTATTGTTCCGTAATGAGCATTGTCAGAAACTTCTACCATCTTTTCTTCTTCTGCATCCAAATTCAATTTTTCAAGTCTTTCACGACGAGAAACTTCAAGGTCTGCAAGCATCTGTTTCTTAACATCACCGTCAACATTAAAGAACAAAAGAGTTATACCGTAAAGGAAACGAGCGATAGCAGGAAGCAAACAGAAAACAGCCCAGAAACCAAGAAGTGTTTTGTAGTTTGATTCAGGAACAATATTGCCGAATTCGTCTTTTCTTGCAACATAACCAACTGCTGAGATAACAACACCGGAAAGGAGCTGTGTAATTGAGTTTGCAGCTTTACCAAAATAGTTCTGAACAGTCTGTACAAGAGCTTCGTTTCTTACGCCTGTTTTCCACTCACTGTAGTCATAAACATCACCCTGAAGAACAGCACCTGCAACATTCAAAAGCTGGTTAGGAAGACCGCAAACTGTAAGACAGAATGTAAGAATAGCAAGGTTAATAACTGCATTATGACCTTCCCAGTTTACAAGGAAACCTTCACCATCGTTGCCAAGAATACCTATAAGGAATGTGGCTGTATATGCAACGCCTGCAAATATACCAGATGCAATAGCAACTTTTTTAGCACCAAATCTACGAATGAGTTTAGGAGCAAGTGGCACCATAATGTAGTTAGGAATACCTGTGAAAATACCTGCGATTGAACCGTGGGCAACATTCTTTGAGTTGTGCATCCAGTAGAAACTTTCACTTGCAACACCAACTGACTTAAAGCCGGCAAAGAAGCCTGAAAGAACAAGCACAAACATTGGTCTGTTCTTGAAAACATTTTTGAATGATTCAATAACGCCAACTTCTTTCATCTGTTCACGAGATGCAAGTGGAACTCTTTCTCTCATAGCGGAAAATCCAAAGAAAGCTGTAAATGCGGCAATTACTGTAATTATAACTGCAAAGCCTGTGTAAATGTCTTGCATACCAATCGCATTTTTTGTGAGTCCAGGTAAGAAACCAACACACATTGATGCAATTGATGGAAGGAATACACCGAAAAGGTCAGCAAACTTTGATGTAGCAATCAGGTTATCACGCTCATTGTTGTTTGGAGTAATGTTGTAAAGCATAATAGTCCAAGCACCAAAGTATGACATACCAAGGTTATAAACGAAGATTGCAACAACTGTCCAAATGATTTTTTGCCACTCATGAACAAGAAAAGCAGGAGTGGTAAAGAGCATAATCATTGCTATTGCCCAGAATGGTGTAGGAATAACAAGCCAAGGACGAAGTCTACCCCAACGAGTTCTTGTTCTGTCAATTATAAGACCTGAAATTGAGTCATCAACTGCGTCATAAATTGATTCAATGAACATAATAATACCGTATGTACTACCTGACATTCCAAGGAAACTGATTGCAAAGAATTGACGAAATGCGTTAACATACTGGCTTAAGTTTTTTTGTCCGAATGAAGTTAAAAGGAAACCTGCGATTTCTTTTGGTCGCAAATATCTTCTGTCTTGAGTAGAAACTTGCTCAACACTTGCTTCAACTTCATCGACAACTGTGGTTGTAGTTGTGTTTTCCACTATTCAATCACGCCTTTTTTAGAAAAATCCATATATTTTCCAATATATACATAATAATATAACATAAAAGCCGACAATAATCAACCTAAAAATTGAAAATCATCGGCTAATATTTATCTGTATTTTTGTGAGAATTCAACTGCAAGTTTATCACAACGCTCGTTTTCGGGATGCCCCGCGTGACCTTTAACCCATTCGAATTCATATTCGTGCTGTGCTAATAAATCAAGTAGTCTTTCCCAAAGGTCAGGGTTAAGTGCAGGCTTTTTATCTGCCTTACGCCAGTTGTTCTTTCGCCAGCTTTCAGCCCAACCTTTTGTAATGCCGTTTACAACATAAGAAGAATCTGAATAAATTTTCACTTTACATTTACGGTTTAACGCTTCAAGACCATTAATAACTGCAAGTAATTCCATTCTGTTGTTTGTGGTTTCTTTTTCACCGCCCGAAAGTTCTTTTTCAATACCATTACAACGAAGAATAGTACCCCAACCACCGGGACCGGGGTTCCCTGAGCAAGCACCGTCAGTAAATATTTCAACAAAAGTCAAATTTTCCATAAAAACTCCTGAATAAAATAAAAATAAAATAACTAAACTAATTTTATCACGAATTTTAATATTTAACAATATAAATCTGTACTAAAAAACGAACAAATACAAAATTTCTTAGACGCTCTTTTTCTTGACAATATTACATAAAAATAGTATTATATAATGACAATATAGTGAGTTAGTATGGGTTTTTGTGCATATATTTATATAAAACTTAATTTTGCTGTGTGCCTTACAGCAAAAATACATATCAAAAAATTAAATAAGGAGGAAATATGGCAAAGCAGAAAAAAGAAAATAACAATTTGCAAACTGAAACAAAACGCTCTGCAAAAAGTAAACTTTCTAATCGTGTAAAGAAGCAGAGTACATCAAAAAAGAACGCTTTTAGTAAGAAAACCAACAGTAAAAAATCTGTTACAAATAAATCTAAAAAAGGAACTACTCAGAATAATATGAAAAAACGAACTCCAAAGGGTGAAGAGAAGGGCGTTAGAATAGCATTTTTGGGTGGACTTAACGAAGTCGGCAAGAATATGACCTTGTATGAATATGACGGTGAAATGGTGCTTGTTGACTGTGGCCTTGCATTCCCTGAACCTGATATGCTTGGTGTTGATTTGGTTATTCCTGATTTTACCTATGTTGAAGATAATGCAGATAAAATCAAGGGCATTTTCATCACTCACGGTCACGAAGACCATATTGGGGGACTTGCATATCTTCTTCAACGGGTAAATATTCCTGTTTACGGAACAAAACTTACAATCGGTCTTATTGAAGGCAAATTAAAAGAGCATAAAATGCTTGATATAGTTGACCTTAACGAGATTAAACCTAAAGATAAAGTAAAACTCGGCAATTTTGAAGTTGAAGCAATTCATGTAAATCACTCTATCCCTGATGCTATTGCACTTGCAATCAGCACACCTGCAGGGCTTATTTTACAGACAGGTGACTTTAAGATTGACACAACACCTATTGACGGTGATGTTATTGATTTGGCACGAATTGCAAAACTTGGTGAAAAGGGCGTGCTTGCACTTCTTTCAGACTCAACAAACGCACAAAGACCCGGCTATACTTCAAGTGAGCGTACAGTAGGTGAGTCTTTTGAAAGACTTTTCCAAAAAGCAGATGGTAAACGACTTATAGTTGCAACATTTGCTTCAAATATTCACAGAGTACAACAGATTATTGATGTTGCCGCATCTGTGGGTAGAAAAGTAGCACTTTCAGGACGAAGCCTTGAAAATGTTGTTGAAACTGCGTCAAGACTTGGTTATCTTAATGTGCCTGACGGAATTTTGGTTAGCATTGATATGCTTTCAAGATACCCTCACGACAAACTGGTTATCATTACAACAGGTAGTCAGGGCGAGCCTATGTCAGCACTTTACAGAATGGCATTTTCAGAGCATAGACGCGTTGAAATCGGTACAGGTGACTATGTTATAATTTCAGCAACACCAATTCCGGGTAACGAAAAAACCGTAGGTAAGGTTGTTGATGAACTCTTAAAGCGTGGGGCAGAAGTTGTATATGAAAAAATGTATGATGTTCATGTTTCAGGTCACGCTTGTCAGGAAGAATTAAGGCTTATAATGAGTCTTGCAAAACCTAAATTCTTTATTCCTGTTCATGGTGAGCAGAAACATTTAAGAAAACACGCTCAACTTGCTGAAAGTATGGGAATAAAACCAAGTAATATTTTTATTGCAGATAATGGCAGACAAATTGAACTTACAAAACGCAAAATGACTGCACTTGAAAATGTGCCTGCAGGTAAAGTTTTTGTTGATGGCTATGGCGTTGGCGATGTAGGCAATGCGGTTATTCGTGAGCGTAAGCGTCTTGCTGAAGACGGTCTTATGATTATCAGTGTTGTAATTGAAAAAGATACAGGTATGATTGTTTCAGGACCTGACATATTATCCCGTGGATTTGTCTATGTGCGAGATTCCGAACAACTTATATCTGAAGTAAAACTTGTTGCACAAATTGTTGTTGATGAGTGCATACACGACGGTAATGTTGAATGGGGTACAATTCGTAACAGAATCCGTGATGATATTTCACGACTTCTTTACGACAGAACAAAGCGTAGCCCTATGGTTTTGCCACTAATTAGTGCTATATAAAAGGTGTTATTTATGAAAAACAGCAGAATTAAAAACATTATTAAAAAATATACAGAAATGTATCCGGTAACAATTCCTGCAGTTGTTGTCTGTGTGTTGTTATGTCTTGCATTGTTTCTTTATAATGTATATTTTGCTGTTGCGGGACTTTTGTTGATTGTAATACTTGTAATTATAGGGGTTGCAATCAACAATGTTAAGTTCAAAAAACTTGAAGGCACAGTTGCAGAACTCAATAAAAGAATTTCAGCAGATGAAAAATACGGTGAACTTCAGTATTTTCCGTTACCTGTTGTGATTTTTGATAATACAGATAAAATACTCTGGTATAATCAGTTGTTCAGTAAAGCATTTCTTCAAAACGGTGAGTTTCAGAGTGATGATGTTAAACAGTTTACATCAGGGCAAGGTATTGCAATAGTTCGTGAAAAACATAGTATAGAGTGCGAGTTCGATAATAAAAAATATACCGTATTTTCATCAGCAATTGATTATAAAGAAGAAACTGCATATATTTTGTATTTTGTTGAAGACACAGAACTTAAAAATATAAAAGTAAAATATGAAAATACTCGTCCTGTGTTTATGCTTATAAATCTTGACAGTGTTGAAGATGCTTTAGGTGACTTGCGTGAAAGTCAGCAGTCAGATATTTTAAGTGAAGTTGAGCAGTTAGTTGAAAATTGGCTTGAACATTACAATTGTATATTCCGTAAAATCAATAACAGCCGATTTATTGTAATATCTGATAGTGAAAATCTCGCAAAAATGAAAAAGGATAAATTTTCAATCCTCTCAAAAGTTCGTGCCTATACATATAACGATAAGGTTGCAGGAATTACCTTGTCAGTAGGTGTAGGTACAGGTGAAAACCTTCCCGAGTGTGAAAAGATTGCCAGAAAATCACTTGATATGGCAATGGGTAGGGGCGGTGACCAGGTTGCAGTCAAAACCGCACATAATGATTATGAGTTCTTTGGCGGTGTCGCAAAAGGTATTGAAAAGCGTACAAAAGTCAGAACAAGAATGGTAGCCTCTGCAATAGGTGATAGCATCAATATAAGCAGTAATGTGCTTATTATGGGTCATCGTAATGCAGACCTTGATGCACTCGGTGCATCGGTGGGTGTTGCTATGATTTGTAAAGCATTGGGCAAAGATGCTAAAATTGTAATGTCATCAGAAACAACCCTTGCAATGCCACTTGCAAAACATCTTATTGCAAACGGATATGATGATTTACTTGTTGAACCACAAGATGCCCACGAATACCTTGAAGCAAATACATTACTTGTTATTGTTGATACTCATAGAAAGAACTTTATTGAATATCCTGAATTGTTCGATTTAGTGCAAAAAGTAATCGTAATTGACCACCATAGAAAAGCGGCTGACTATATTACAAAATCAGTTATTTTCTATCACGAGCCAAATGCGTCATCGGCATCTGAAATGGTTACTGAACTTATTGAGTATGTGCCATTTGATGTTAAAGTTTCAAAGACTTGTGCAGAAGCACTTATGTCAGGTATTACTCTTGATACAAAGAACTTTGTAATGAAAACAGGTGTAAGAACATTTGAAGCCGCAGCGTTTCTTCGTTCGTTAGGTGCTGACACAGTTACAGTTAAACAGTTGTTTGCAAACAGTATGGAAACACAGAAAGCAAAAAGCGAAATTGTGAAATCAGCGGCTATGTATAATGACTGTGCAATCGGTGTTGTTGATTTTGTTACTGACGATGTCCGTATTGTTGCGGGACAGGCAGCAGACGACCTTTTGAATATTGATGGTGTAAATGCATCATTTGTATTATTCAGCACAAGTGATACTATAAATATTTCAGCCCGTTCTTACGGTGAAATAAATGTGCAGATTATAATGGAAGAACTTGGCGGTGGCGGTCATCAAACTATGGCTGCAGCACAACTTCAGGGTGAAACATTTGATAATGCACTTGCATTACTTAAAAATGCTATTGATAAATTAAATTAAGCGAAAAGAGGTATATATAATGGATGTTATTTTGAAAGCAGATGTTAAAGGATTAGGCAAAAAAGGTGAAAAGGTAAAGGCTTCTGACGGTTATGCTCGTAACTTCCTTTTCCCTAAAGGACTTGCAGTAGAGGCAAATGCACAAAGCCTTACAGAACTTCGTAACCGTGAACAGTCAAATCAGCATAAAATTGATATGGAAGTTGCTGCTGCTAACGATTCTAAGGCAAAACTTCAGGGCAAAGTTGTAAAAATTACTGCAAAAGCAGGTAATAATGGTAAACTTTTCGGTTCAGTAACATCAAAAGAGGTTGCGGCTGAAATCACAAAACAGTACGGTGTAAAAGTTGATAAAAGAAAAATCACAATGGACGACATTAAAAACTTTGGCTCATATAAAATTGAAGTTAAACTCTATACAAATATTGTAGCAGAAATGACCGTAATGGTTGGAGAATAATTTGTAACCGATAGTAAAAAACAATGGAGAAAAATGTTATGGAAAGTAATTATTCAGCACTTGGCGATTTTGTATTGCCTCATAGTATGGACGCTGAACAAGCAGTATTGGGTGCCATTCTTAAAGACCCTGACTGCCTTCATATTGTTGCAGATACGCTTAAATTAGAGCATCTTTTTGTACCACAGCATAAGGCTATCTATTCAGCAATTCTTAATATTGATACAATGGGCAATCGTATTGACCCATTAGTTGTACTTGAACAGCTTAAGAAAGATGGTTCTTTTGATGATATCGGCGGTAAAGCATACCTTATGAAGCTTGCTGAGGCAGTGCCATCAACAAAAAATGTTGAGTCATACATAAAAATTATTATTGAAAAGTACTATCTTCGTACTTTAATGCTTACTGCCCGTGAAATTCTTGACGAAACAGGCAATGAAAGTGCATCACCTGACGAACTTCTTAATAAGGCAGAACAGAAAATCTATGATATTCGTCGTGGTAAGAATACATCAGGTCCTGCAAAGGTTAGTGACATTATTGTTTCTGATGTTTTTGAGCGTCTTAAAAAACTTGCAAGTGCCGACCCTCAACAAAAAGAACAGTATATGGGTATCCCAACAGGATTTTCATATCTTGACAAAGTTCTTGGTGGTGGTTTTCACCGTTCAGACCTTATAATCATTGGTGCTCGTCCTGCTATGGGTAAAACAAGTTTTGCTTTGAATGTTGCAAGAAATATTGCAATGAAAGGCAGAAAAGTGTTGTTCTTCTCACTTGAAATGTCAAAAGAACAGTTGGCACAGCGTATTATTTCAACTGAAGCAAGAATTATAAGTAATAAACTCAGAACAGGTGATGTAAGTCAGGCAGATTGGGAAAGACTTGGTCTTGCATTACAGAATCTTGTAAATTGTGAACTCTATTTTGATGATAGTGCTAATATCAATGTTCACGAAATGAAAGCCCGTGCGTTGCGAATGAAAGATATTGATTGTATCGTAATCGACTATCTTCAACTTATGTCAGGCACAAAGCGTACTGATAACCGTGTAAACGAAGTTGGAGAAATCACTCGCGGACTTAAAATGATGGCTAAAGACCTTAATGTTCCTGTTGTAACTTGTTCGCAGTTGTCCCGTGGTGTTGCAAAAAATAACGGTGACCACCGTCCACAAATGACAGACCTTCGTGAATCAGGTACTATTGAGCAAGATGCTGATATTGTTCTTATGCTTCACCGTGAAGATTATTATAAGCACGATACTGACGAGGGTGACGATACAGTAAGTGAAACAGCAAATATTGCAGAAGTTATTGTAGGTAAAAACAGACACGGTTCAACTGAAACAGTAAAAGTTGCGTGGAACCCTGAGTTTACAATGTTCTCTACTCTTGAAAGGATTAAAGATGACAAATAAGGTTATCAAAACAGTCAAAGAACATAGTATGATTTCAAAAGGCGATACCGTTGGTGTAGGCCTTTCGGGTGGTGCTGACTCTGTTGCACTTTTACATATTCTCGTAAATAATAAAGAAAAACTTGGAATTTCAAAGATTAAAGGAATACATATTCATCACGGTATCCGCGGTGATGAGGCTGACAGAGATTTGAATTTTTCAAAGAATTTTTGCGAAAAATTGGGTGTTGAGTTCGTTTATTATTATGCAGATGTTCCTGCCGAAGCCCAAAAAACAGGCGAGAGCATTGAAGAATGTGCAAGAAGAATAAGATACGACTTGTTTTCGAAATTAGGTTGTACAAAAATCGCAACTGCCCATAATCTTAATGATAATATGGAAACTGTGATTTTTAATATGACAAGGGGTACATCTGTTTCAGGTTTGTGCGGAATCCCTTATGTGCGTGATATTTATATTCGTCCTTTACTTGATTGCACAAGAAATGAAATTGAAGAATACTTAAAAGAAAACGCACTTGAGTTTGTTACTGACAGTACAAATTTGTGTGACGATTACACTCGCAATAAAATCCGTCATAATATAATTCCACAACTTTTCAGTATCAATCCGTCTTTTGATAGTGCATTTTCAAATTGTGTTGAGTCAGTAAAACTTGCTAATGATTATATTATGCAAAGTGCAACCAAAGTCCTTGAAAGTGCAAGAAATAATGAAAATGAATATAATTGCAAGCAAATCAATAATTGTCATAATGCAGTTAAAAATCAAGTTGTTTCGTTAATACTTAAAGAACAAGGCGTTCCCGATATTACAAAAAAATATATTGATGCAGTATCATATATTATTAAAAATGGCGGTAAAGCAAGTCTGGGCGGGAATGTTACTGCTTATGTGGATTGTGAAAAACTTTGTTTTGGTGAACAAAAAACTGTTGAGCATTTTGAAATTAAAGTAAAAAACGATGAAAAAACAGTTAAAACTCCCGTAGGTACGGTTGTTTTAGATTGTTTGTTCAAAGAAGATTTACAAAATCTTAATAGATTTGATATGGAAACTCTTATAGATTGTGATAAAATATGTGGTAGCCTGACAATTCGTAACAGAATAGATGGCGACGCTTATCAACCTGCAAAAAGAGTAAACAAAAAACTTAAAAAACTTTTTAATGAATCAAAAAAGGCTGTTAGCGAGCGTGACAAAATGCTTATTCTTTCAGATGAGTGTGGAATTATCTGGACAGAGTATTTTGGAGTTGCTGACCGTTGCAGAATTGAAAAAAATACAAAAAAAGCATTAAGAATTTATGTGGTGGGGGAATAATAAAATGTTAAACGATATTGAAAGAGTACTTTTGTCAGAAGAAGAACTTAAAAGTATTGTAACTCGTCTTGGTAATCAAATAAGTGAAGATTATAAAGATAAAAAATTAGTTCTTGTAAGTGTGCTTAAAGGCTCAGTAATCTTTATGGCAGACTTAATGAGAGCAATTAAAATACCTTGCGTAATTGATTTTATGTCAGTTTCAAGTTACGGTGCAGGTACAAAAACATCAGGTGTCGTTAAAATTATAAAAGACCTTGATACTGATGTGGTTGAAGGTGCAGATTTGCTTATTGTTGAGGATATTCTTGACAGTGGTGTTACTCTTGATTATCTTATGAAAGTTCTTTCAGCAAGAAATCCAAGTAGTATTAAAATTTGTACATTACTTGATAAGCCTGAAAGAAGAAAAGCACCTATTAAAGCGGATTATGCGGGTGCACAAATTCCAGATGCCTTTGTTGTAGGTTATGGACTCGATTTTGACGAAAAATACAGAAACTTACCGTTTGTTGGTGCGTTAAAACCATCAGTGTACGAAGACTAAAAGACCCAATATACAGGAGTGAAAAACAAATTGAAAAAATTTAACTGGAAAGTTATTATCCCATATATATTGATTCCCGTAGCGTTTATTACTGTCATCTATATGTATATGGGTAAAGAACAGCAAAAAGATTTGAAATATTACGAAGTTGTAGAATTCTTCGATAATGGTCAGGTTGCCGAAGTCGATTTGAATATGAACAGCGGTGCAATGACATTCAAACTTGAAGGTGAAGATAAAACATATAAATATACAGTACCCAATGTAAATCTCTTTATCAACGATGTTCACGAAGGATTAAGAGAATACAATAAGAAAAATCCCGACAAACCTGTTGAGTTTGATTATAAAGCAGGTAATTCAGGTTCATGGATTTTCAGTATATTACCATCATTGTTGTTGACTATTGGACTTATTGTGCTTATGAGCATTATGTTCAAAAAGATGAACAACTCTATAAATACTGAAAATAACCGTGCAATGAATTTCGGTAAAGCAAGAGTAAAACGAGCAGATGACGAAACAAAGAAAGTAACATTTAAGGATGTTGCAGGTGCAGATGAAGAAAAAGAAGAACTTACAGAACTTGTTGAGTTCCTTAAAGCACCTGAAGAATTTTCAAAACTTGGTGCTCGTATTCCAAAAGGCGTGCTTCTTGTGGGTCCTCCGGGTACCGGTAAAACACTTCTTGCTCGTGCTGTGGCAGGTGAGGCAAACGCCCCATTCTTCTCAATTTCAGGTTCTGATTTTGTAGAAATGTATGTTGGTGTTGGTGCGTCTCGTGTTCGTGACTTGTTCAAAGAAGCAAAAAAGAGCCAACCATCAATTATATTCATTGACGAAATTGATGCTGTTGGTCGTCACCGTGGTGCCGGTATGGGTGGTGGCCACGATGAGCGTGAACAGACACTTAACCAGTTACTTGTTGAAATGGATGGTTTCGGTGCAAATGACGGTGTTATTGTGATTGCCGCAACTAACCGTCCTGATATTCTTGACCCTGCACTTCTTCGTCCGGGCCGATTTGACCGTCAGGTTACAGTAGGTTACCCTGATGTTAAGGGTAGAGAAGAAATTTTACAAGTTCACGCAAAGAATAAACCATTAGCACCTGATGTTGATTTGCATCAAATTGCTGCAACAACAGTTGGCTTTACAGGTGCAGACCTTGAAAACCTTCTTAATGAAGCAGCACTTCTTGCAGCAAAACGCAAGAAACTTGCAATTACAATGGATGAAATCGAAGAAGCAACAATGAAAGTTGTTGTAGGTTCTGAGAAAAAATCACGCAAGATTTCAGAAAAAGATAAGAAAATTACTGCTTATCACGAAGCAGGTCACGCAATATCATCATATTATCTTGAAAATCAAGACCCTGTTACACACATTTCAATTGTTCCTCGCGGAATGGCTGCAGGCTTTACTCTTTATACACCTGAAAAAGATAATGCTCATATGCTGAAATCCCGTATGCTTGATGATATCGTGTCACTTCTTGGCGGTCGTGTTGCAGAGCAGATTATTTTCAATGATATTTCAACAGGTGCTTCAAACGACATTCAGCGTGCTACTGAAACCGCAAGAAATATGATTACAAAATATGGTATGAGTGAAAAACTTGGACCTATTGCATTTGGTTCAGGTAACGACGAAGTGTTCCTCGGTAAAGATTACAACCATATGCGTAACTATTCTGAAAATATTGCCGCTGTAATTGATGAAGAAGTTGAAACAATTATTAGAAATGCATATAACAAGGCTGATAAAATCCTTACAGAGCATATCGACCAACTTCATATTGTTTCAGAAGCCCTTATCAAACTTGAAAAGATTGACAAAGAGCAGTTTGAGTCACTTATGACAACAGGCGAACTTCCAATAGTACCCGAAAAAGACACAAAAGAAGAACTTGCTGAAACAGTAGAACTTGCAGAAGAAGTAGTTGAAGAAACAGTTGAAATTACTGAAGAAAACAACGAAACTGCTGAAAATGGCGATAATGCGTAAAACTGCATAAATTAGAAAAGCAACAGAGTATTTTTTCTGTTGCTTTTTTTATTAAATATAGATTGATTTTTTCTATAAAATAGTATAGAATATATATTAATATTTTCACGCATTAAAGCGTTATAACAAATTGCAAATACTTGGAGTGAATGAAAGATGAAACTCAACGGTTCAGAAATTTTAACTGAAGTTTTAATTGAGCAGGGGGTTGATACCGTTTTCGGTTATCCGGGCGGTGCAGTCCTTAATATTTATGATGCTCTTTATAAATATAGTGACAAGATTAAGCACATTTTATCAGCACACGAACAAGGTGCTTCTCACGCAGCTGACGGTTATGCGAGAGCAACAGGTAAAACAGGTGTGTGTATCGCAACAAGTGGTCCGGGTGCTACTAACCTTGTTACAGGTATTGCAACAGCATATATGGATAGTGTTCCAATGGTTGTAATCACAGGTAATGTTGGTAAAAGCCTTATTGGTCGTGATGCTTTCCAAGAGGTTTACATTACAGGTATTACTATGCCTATCACAAAACATAATTATATGGTGCAAGATGTAAATGAACTTGCTGATACAATCCGTGAAGCATTCCGTATTGCAAATTCAGGCAGAAAAGGCCCTGTTCTTATTGATATTACAAAAGATGTAACTGCCGCAGTAACAGAGTTCGAGAGAAAAGAAAAAATCGAAATTAAAGACGATACAGTTATTAACATTGATGAACTTAAAACAGTTGCAGATATTATCAATAAGGCGAAAAAGCCAGTTATAATGTTCGGTGGCGGTGTTGTATCTTCAAATGCATCAGATTTAGCACTTGAACTTGTTGGAAAAGCAAATATTCCATCTTGTCATACTCTTATGTCAGCAGGTGTAATTGGCTATAATAATCCGCTTAATCTCGGCCTTTTAGGTATGCACGGTAGCTACACAACAAATAAAGCGGTTGATGATGCAGATGTGCTTATCGCAATCGGTACTCGTTTTTCTGACCGTGTTGCTCTTGATACAAACAACTTTGCAAAGAAAGCAACAATTATTCAAATTGATATTGACCTTAGTGAAATCAATAAGAATGTGGCTGTTGACCATTATGTAATCGGTGATGTTAAAACAGTTCTTGAAAATCTTTTACCGCTTATTAAGAAAAATGACAGAAGTGATTGGCTTAAAGTTATTGATACATACAAAGCAGTTGACTATAAACCACAGGACGATGACTCACAGATTTTACCACATCAGTTAATCGGTGCAATTTGCGATATGGCAGGTGAAGACACTGTTGTTGTAACTGATGTTGGTCAGCATCAAATGTGGGCTGCACAGTATGTTCACCATGTAAATCCAAGAGGCTTCCTTACAAGCGGTGGTCTTGGTACAATGGGTTATGGTTACGGTGCTGCAATCGGTGCAAAGGCTGCACTTGGTGACAGTAAAAAGGTTGTTCACATTACAGGTGACGGTTCATTCCATATGAATCTTAATGAGGCTTGTACTGCAGTAAGCTATGAACTTCCCGTTATCACAGTTATTATGAATAACCAAGTTTTAGGTATGGTGCGTCAATGGCAGCGTTGCTTCTATGGTAAGCGTTTTTCACAAACTGACCCACATCGTAAAACAGATTTCGTAAAACTTGCAGAGGGATTTGGTGCAAAGGGCTATTCTGTTGCAACTATTGCAGAGTTCAAAACTGCATTTGCAGAAGCACTCAAATCAAATGGTCCTGTTTGGATTGAATGTGCAATCGATAAAGATGAACGCGTATTGCCAATGATTCCTGCTGGCAAAACAGTTAACGACATTATGATGGGCGACTGTAAAACTTGCCCAAACCAATGCGAAACTAAAAACTTAAAATAAAACAAAAAATTAAGTCCACTCTTTCGAGTGGACTTTTTCTTTGTGAATTAAATTAGTTATTAATAAACTTATCTTCTTCGTTATTCCAGCTATAAAGTTTTCTAACTTCTTCGCCAACTTTTTCTGATGGGTGTTCAGCTGCAAGTTTTCTCATAGCCTTAAAGTGTACCTGACGACCTGCAGGTGACATATCAAGTAAGAATTCTTTAGCAAATGAACCGTCCTGAATGTCAGAAAGAATTTTCTTCATAGCCTTCTTTGTTTCGTCAGTAATGATTTTTGGACCTGTGATATAGTCACCGTATTCAGCAGTGTTTGAAATTGAATATCTCATACCTGCAAAACCACTCTGATAAATAAGGTCAACAATAAGTTTCATTTCGTGAATACATTCAAAGTAAGCGTTTCTTGGGTCATAACCAGCTTCGCAAAGTGTTTCAAAACCTGCCTGCATAAGAGCGCAAACACCACCGCAAAGAACTGCCTGTTCACCGAAAAGGTCTGTTTCTGTTTCAGTTCTGAAATCTGTTTCAAGAACACCTGCACGAGCACCACCAATAGCGAGTGCGTAAGCAAGAGCCTTGTCAAGAGCCTTACCTGTAGCATCCTGATGAACAGCAACAAGACAAGGAACGCCTTTACCTGCCTGATATTCTGAACGAACTGTATGACCAGGTCCTTTTGGAGCAATCATAGTAACATCAACGAATGATGGGGGAGTAATGCAACCAAAATGAACATTGAAACCGTGAGCGAACATAAGCATATCGCCATCTTTAAGGTTTGGTTCAATATCTTTCTTATACATATCAGCCTGTAATTCATCGTTGATAAGAATCATAATGATGTCAGCTTTTTTTGCTGCTTCTGCTGCTGTGTAAACCTGGAAGCCCTGTTTTTCAGCCTTTGCCCAAGATTTACTACCTTCATAAAGACCGATAATAACATTACAACCTGACTCTTTAGCGTTAAGAGCGTGAGCGTGACCTTGGCTACCATAACCGATAACTGCAATGGTCTTGCCATCTAATAAACCTAAATTACAATCTTCTTGATAAAACATTCTTTGCTGTGACATAATAAAATCTCCTATAAATAAAAAATAATAGTTGTTTGACATCTTGTTTTCGTTGTCATACAACTATTATATATCATAATATTTAATTGTCAATACCTTTTTTTGAAAAAATTAGTCAAAAGATATTTTTTCATTAAGTACAGCGTGGTGCAGGTGAATGGTAACCGCACTCTTAACTCCAACTGAATCTCTGCTTTTAAGAAAGTTCATTATCATAATGTGGTCTTTGTAAGCCTCTTCAGCAATAACATCAAGATTGTAATTAAGTTCAATGGTTTTTCTTATAGTATTTGTAAGAATAGGTAAGAAGTGACCTAAAAACTCATTATGTGATGCTTTAAGGATTGCACCATGGAATGCACTTTCAGATTCAATACGCTCAATTCCACGAGGGTCTTTCTTAAGTTCAGCCTGACAAATCTCACCAAGTCGCAAAATCTCTTGGATTTCTTCATCAGTAGCACGCTTGCAAGCAAGGGCCGCTGCTTCAGGCTCAAAAATAAGACGAGTTTCATATAAATCACGAAGAGTAACCTTTTTATTAAGAAAATCATTTACATCAACATCTTGTGAGTATTGGTCAATCTTTTCAGCAACAAAAGTGCCCTTACCACGCTTAACCACAAGCACACCGTTAGAAATAAGTGTCTTGATAGCCTCACGAAGAGTAGAACGACTTACACCTAACTCTTGCGATAACTCATTTTCATTAGGCAACTTTTCACCATAGTTATATTTATGCTCTTCAACAATCATTCTTTTGAGTGTTTCAGCAGTTCTTTGTGACAAATTTTCCATTGAATATTTCTCCAATCACGAAAACATTAAAACCTACTATACACCATTCTTTCAAAAAATGCAAATAAAATGTTTTTCATATTTATACTTGCAAAATTCGTTGCATGAGTATAAAATATAATTTAATGTATAGTGGGGAATTTGTTTTCACCATAAACAAACGGAGGCGTAGACTTATGAACTTAAGAAGTGAAAATGTAGTAAAAGGTGTTGAAAGAGCACCTAACAGAAGCCTTTTCTATGCAATGGGCTATACTAAAGAAGAATTAGAAAGACCTTTAATTGCAGTTGTGTCTGCACATAGCGAAATTGTTCCGGGTCATATTCATCTTGATAAAATTACAGAAGCAGTTAAAGCGGGGGTCCGTATGGCAGGTGGTACTCCTGTAATGGTACCTGCAATTGGCGTATGTGACGGTATCGCTATGGGACATATCGGTATGAAATACTCACTTGCATCTCGTGAACTTATTGCAGATAGCGTTGAAACAATGATTATGGCTCACGGCTTTGACGGTGCTGTGCTTGTTCCTAACTGTGATAAGATTGTTCCTGGTATGATTATGGCTGCAGTTCGTCTTAATATTCCTGCAGTTGTATGTTCAGGCGGACCTATGATGTCAGGTCTTATTGACGGTGTTGAAACATCACTTTCAAAAATGTTTGAGGCAGTTGGTGCTCGCAAAGCAAATATGATTGATGACTGCAAACTCCTTGAATTTGAAGAAAATGTTTGCCCTGGTTGTGGTTCTTGTTCAGGTATGTACACAGCAAACTCAATGAACTGTCTTGCAGAAGCAGTTGGTATTGCTCTCCCTGGCAACGGCACAATCCCTGCAGTACATAGTGGTCGTATTCAACTTGCAAAGCATGCAGGTATGGCAATTATGAATCTTGTAGAGAAAGACATTAAAGCTCGCGATATTATCAATGAAAAATCAATCCGTAACGCTCTTGCTTGTGATATGGCTCTTGGTTGTTCATCAAACAGCGTTCTTCACTTGCTTGCTATCGCTAATGAAGCGGGTGTTCCTGTTGACCTTCAAATGTTCAACGAAATCAGTGCAAAAGTTCCAAACCTTTGCCATTTGGCACCTGCAGGCGGAACTCATATGCACGACCTTAACAATGCAGGCGGTATTCCTGCAGTTCAGGCTGAACTTGCAAAGAAAGACCTTCTTGATTTGTCACTTATTACTGCAACAGGTAAAACAGTTGGCGAAAATATTGAGGGTGCATATATTAAGAATACTGATGCAATTCGTCCTATCGATAACCCATACAGTGAAACAGGTGGTATTGCAATCCTTTGGGGTAATATTGCTAAAGACGGTTGTGTAGTTAAGCGTTCAGCAGTAGCTCCTGAAATGCTTGTTCATTCAGGTCCTGCAAGAGTATTTAACTCTGAAGACGAAGCAATTGACGCAATCTACAATGGCAAAATCGTTGACGGTGATGTTGTTGTTATCCGTTACGAAGGTCCTGTTGGTGGCCCTGGTATGAGAGAAATGCTTAACCCAACTTCAGCACTTGCCGGTATGAAACTTGATAAAACAGTAGCACTTATTACTGACGGTCGTTTCAGCGGTGCATCTCGCGGTGCTTCAATTGGACATGTGTCACCTGAAGCAGCAGTAGGCGGTGAAATCGGTCTTATTTATGAGGGCGATATTATTGAAATTGATATCCCTGCAAGCAAAATCAATGTAAAAGTTTCTGACGAAGAATTAGCAGAAAGAAGAAAATCTTATGTTAAACCTGAACCAAATGTAAAATCAGGTTGGCTTGCTCGCTATTCAACTCTCGTTTCATCTGCAAAAGACGGTGCAGTTATGAAGAAGGTGTTTTGATAAATGGCAAAAGTAGTTCGTATTAAATCTGAACTAAAATCCAATAAAAACAAAGCGTTTTGGCATATGTCTTTTGCTTTGTTCTTTACACTTGCATTCTTTGGTGTTGGTGCAGGAATGTTATTTGCGATACTACTTGGCAAATCAACTCTGCATATTGCATTCCCGTGTATGTTTATGGGCTTGGCACTTGTGTTATTGGCTTTATTTATGATTGCAAAACATAATTACGATATCCTTAACGCTGGTGTGAAAGGCGAACAGCAAACTTATGAAGTATTAAAGAAATTACCTAAAGAGTTTACGGTAATTACAAACCCCGTACTTCATAATCGTGGTTGTGTAAACGAACTTGATTTTGTTGTAGTTGGCAGAAATGGTGTGTTTGTAGTTGAAAGCAAAAATTATCGTGGAATAATCACAGGTAAAACTTCTGCACAGAATTGGAAACAGATTAAACACGGTAAAAACAAGACTTATGAAAAAGAAGTAAAAAATCCTGCAAAACAAGCCTATCGTCAAGGCAGAAGAATGGCAGAAATGTTTATAGATGTTGGTATTTCAGCCGACATTTTCCCGATTCTTTACTTTGTTGACAATCGTTCTGAACTTAAAATTACTGATGATGCTGAAATAAATGTTGCAATAATCAACAGCGAAAATGATTTGCTTGATTATATTACAAAATCTAAAGGTAAGCATATAGTTGATGAGTCGGAAAGTGCAGAAATTATAAGATTTTTCAAAAAATAATAAATACATATTGTCCATAATTCACGCATAAATTTAAGTGGTGATATTATGGACAATAATTTTTATGAAGTACCCCGTGAACGCAGAAGAGTAACTGAAAATCAAAAATCTAAAAATTTTATGACACGAATCATTATAATTCAACTTGCCTTATCGTTACTTATTACAGGGGCTTTGTTTCTTATTTGCAGAACTGACAGCAATCTTTCACAGAATATCAAATCTTTTTATAGCGAGATGTGTAAAAATGATATTGCGGTGTCAGAAATTTTTGATAGTTTCAAAAATGTTGTGCAAGAAACATTCTCCCCAAGCGTTGAAATTGAAGATGCTACAGGAGAAACTGAAACCACAACAGGAGAAAAGGCTGACTTTTCTCCTGTTTTTTTAACTGTTAATTTTACAAAGCCGATAAAAGAGGGAAATATAACATCAAAATTCGGCTATCGCATTAGTCCAATTACAAATAAATATTCATTACATTCAGGTCTCGATATTGCATCACCCGAAAGTACAAAAATATATTCGGTATATGATGGAATAGTTGAAAGGGCAGAATATAATGAAATCAACGGAAATTATATAGTAATTAAACATAGCAATACACTTAAAACCACATATAATCATTGTAATAAACTGCTTGTGAAAGAGGGCGAAACTGTAAGAAAGGGTGAAGTAATCGCCCTTGTAGGTCAAACAGGGTACGCAACGGGCAATCATTTGCATTTTGAAGTATTATTGAACGGTAAATATATAAACCCTTTGTATGTGTTGAGTTATGATTTTTAAGGTTTTTGGTGTTAAAGTAGAAATAACATTTTGGTTTGCGGCATTTATAACATTTATAATTTCACTGAATGTACCGTCAAATGTGCTTATAACCATTTTATCCTCATTACTTCACGAAATGGGACATCTTTTAGTTATGACAAGCGTAGGTAATAAACCACAAGCAGTAAGATTTGAAATAACGGGTATGAATATAATTCGCCAACCCGATTTCAAAATCAGTACAAAAAATGAGATTTTAATAGCCCTTGGCGGACCACTTATAAATTTAATATGCTTTATAACTTCGGTAGTTATCCTTTGCATTTATGAAAACGAGAAAATTTTAACCTTTGGTTGCATAAATCTGATACTTATGATTTTTAATCTTTTACCAATTAAAAAACTTGATGGAGGAATGGCACTATACTATACTTTATCGCAAAAATACGATAACATAATTTGTTCAAAAATTCTTAAAATCACATCAGTTTTTTTCGTTGTACTAATTTATGTTTGGGGAATATACGCTTTTGTATCAAGCGGATATAACATTTCACTAATAATTATTGCAATTTTCTTGACTCTTTCAATGTTAGGCAATAATGATTATTGAAATCGGTCGCAATTTGTAGTAAAATATATTGATAATTAAATTGTGAGGTTTGTTATGGTAAAAAAGGAAGTAGAAAAACTGCTTAAAAAAGTTCAAAAACCTGCCCGTTATACAGGCGGTGAACTTAACAGCGTTATAAAAGATAAAAATAGTGTAAAACTTCGTTATGCATTTTGTTTCCCCGATAATTACGAGATTGGTATGTCACATCTTGGTATGAAAATACTTTATAGTGTTGTAAATGAACGCGAAGATGCTTGGTGTGAACGCGTATTTGCCCCTTGGGACGATATGGAAACACTTATGCGTGAAAACAATGTTAAACTCTATGCACTTGAAAGTGGAGATAGTCTTGATGAGTTCGATTTAATCGGTTTTTCATTACAGTATGAATTAAGTTATACAAATGTACTTAATATGCTTGATTTAGGTGGAGTGCCTGTACTCAAAAAGGACAGAACATCACTTACACCAATTGTTATTGCGGGTGGTCCTTGCGTTTGTAACCCTGAACCAATGGTAGATTTTATTGACATTTTCTTACCGGGCGAGGGTGAAGAAGTTACAAACGATATTGTTGACTTGCTTATTAAACATAAAGAAATGGGTTCAACAAGACTTGAATTTTTGCGTGAAGCAGCTAAAATCCAAGGTGTTTATGTGCCTGAATTCTATAATGTAGATTATAACGAAGACGGTACTATAAAATCAGTCGAAAACTTTGAAACCGCACCCGAAAAAGTACAGAAAAGAATTGTATCGGACCTTGATAATGCACATTATCCAAAAGATTTTATTGTTCCTTTTATTGATGTTGTTCAGGATAGAACTGTAGGCGAAGTATTCCGCGGTTGTACCCGTGGTTGCAGATTTTGTCAGGCTTGCTTTATTACAAGACCAATCCGTGAAAAATCACCTGAAGTAATCAACGAACAATGTCGCAGAATAAGTGATGCAACAGGTTATGACGAGATTTCACTTTGCTCACTTTCAACAAGTGATTACACTAAAATTGAACAGCTTATTCCAATGCTTTTTGATTGGGCACTAAAAGAAAATATCAATGTTTCTTTGCCATCACTTCGCGTTGATAATTTTTCAGATGAACTTATGGAAGAACTTAAAAAAGTTCGTCGAAGTGGTCTTACTTTTGCCCCCGAAGCAGGCACTCAAAGACTTCGTGACGCAATCAACAAAAATGTTACTGAAGAAGAGGTTTTGCGTACAGCTCTTAAAGCATTTGACGGTGGTTGGACAAGTGTTAAACTTTATTTTATGATGGGACTTCCAACTGAAACTATGGAAGATATTGAGGGTATTGCAGATTTAGCACAAAAAGTTGTCGATACATTTTACCGCAATCCTAATAAGGAAAAGGGTAAAGGCGTGCAGGTTAATATTAGCGTTGCATCTTTTGTGCCAAAACCATTTACACCATTCCAATGGGAGCCACAAGATAAGGGTGAATTGCTTGTCGAAAAGCAGAAACACCTGCTTTCAAGTGTTAAGAGTCGCAAAATTTCTGTAAGTTATCATCAGTCAGAAACTTCTGTGCTTGAAGGTGTTTTTGCCCGTGGTGACCGTCGCCTTGGTGAAGTGATTTATAAGGCTTGGCAAAAAGGTTGTAAGTTTGATGCATGGGACGAGTTCTTTGACTATTCAAAATGGGCAGAAGCATTCCGCGAGTGTAATCTTACTACTGATTTTTATACAAGTCGTAGGCGTGAATATACTGAAATTCTTCCTTGGGAGATTATGGATTACGGTATTCGTAAAGAGTTTCTTATTGATGAAAACAAAAAAGCACATGAAAGTATTACAACTCCACAATGTCGCATTAAATGTTCTGCTTGTGGTGCAAATAAATTGAATGGGGGTCATTGTGATGCCAGAAGTTAAAAAATGGGCTATGGATGTGCGAATGTCCTTTGAGAAAACAGGTATGGCAAAGTTTATTTCACATCTTGATACAGTCCGCTTAATTACCCGTTCAATGAAAAGAGCGTGTGTGCCAATTTGGTTTACAGAAGGTTTTAATCCTCACGCATTCTTAACATTTGCAATGCCACTTTCATTAGGCTTTGAAAGTTATTGCGAAACTGTTGACTTTCGTCTTATGGAAGAAATGGATTTAGACGAATTAGCAAAAAAAATAAATGACGCATTGCCTGTTGATATTACGGTAAAAGAAATATATGTTTATGAAACTTCTCCTAATGACATCCGTTGGGCAGAGTATAAAATAATCTTTAATAATCCTGATAAGGTACTACTTGAAACTGCAAAAAATAAACTTTCGTCAGACGAAATTATAGTTGAGAAGAAAGCAAAACAGGGCAGAAAAAAGGTTGCAAAAGAAGTAAATATCAAAGACCACATTAAGTCTTTTGAATTAAGTGAAGATAATGGTAAACTCATTCTTGATACGGTTCTTTCTTCAGGTACAAGTATCAATATCAATCCAATGCTTTTAATTGGTGCTCTTGTAAAGAACACTAATACCGATGAACAAGATGTTGATGTAATCAAAATAGAGTCTTATACACAAAATATGGAAGTATTCAAGTAATGGCAACTTTATTAGTAATTATTATATTTGCAACTTATGTAGGCCTCGGTATTCCCGATTCGCTTTTTGGTACTGCTTGGCCGGCAATCTATACTGAATTTGATTTGCCTATTTCATATTCTAATTTTGTTACGGGAATTATGTATGTAGGTACAATAGTTTCAAGTCTTTTTAGTGCAAGACTTACCAAAAAATTCGGCACACCTATAGTTGTAGCATTTAGTACAGCACTTACTGCAATTGCGATTTTAGGCTTTTCATTTTCAAAGAATATGTTAATGCTTTGCCTTTGTGCAATTCCATTAGGATTTGGTGCAGGTGGAATTGATAATGTTCTCAATACCTATGTTGCGTTGAATTATAAAGCAACTCATGTGAATTTCTTGCATTGTTCATACGGTGTAGGTGTTACATTAAGTCCGTTTTTAATGTCTTTAGCACTGAAAAACAGTAATAACTGGCAAGGCGGATACAGAATAATGTTCTTTTTTCAGTTAGCACTTACTGTTATGTGTTTTCTGTCAATTCCAATATGGAAAAAAGTCAAAGAACAAAAAGCAACAGAAGATGAAACGAGGGTTGTATCAATTTCTCAATTATTAAAAATTCCGATTGCTCGTGCAAGTCTTGTAATTTATTTTGGCTCTTGTGCTGTTGAATCAGTTTGTCTTGCTTGGGGCAGTACATTCCTTGTAAACTCAAAAGAACTTACTCCCGAAAAAGCAGCACAAATGATTACATTTTATTTTATAGGAATGACTTTAGGTAGGTTTTTATCAGGTGTGCTTGTGAATAAAATCTCACCTAAAAAGATTATCGTAGTAGGGGAGTCAATAACCTTAATTGCAATTATTCTTACTTTTGCAAGTAATCCAAGTATAGCAGGAATAGGCTTATTTTTTATAGGTCTTGGTAACGGACCAATATTCCCTAATATGACTCACTTAACACCAATACATATGGGGCGAGATATCTCACAATCCTTTATAGGACTTCAGGGTGCAATATCTTATGCTAGTATTTTATTGTCTCCAATTACTTTTGGCCTGCTTGCAGAAAAACTTTCAACCGATATTTTCTCTGTTTTTCAGATAATTGCCTTTATAATAACTTCAGTATCAACTTGCGTTATGTTAAAGCACTCAAAACAAATTCAACCAATGGTTGAAAAATAAAAAATCAACTTTTATTACATTTACTTTTTGAAGATTTCACCATACAATGCAAGTGTAACCGGTTAATAATTTCAAAGGAGAAATTGAAATGGAAAAAACAATTGGTAAAAAACTTTATGATTTAAGAAAACAGTCAGGCTTTACACAAGATTATGTTGCAGAAAAATTAGGTGTGTCAGCACAGGCGGTATCAAAATGGGAAAATGATATTGCGTGTCCTGATATTATGACATTACCTAATATTGCAGAAATTTACGGTATTACAATTGATGAACTTTTCAAAAATGAAGAAGTGCAGTCAAATGTAAAGTATGAAAAGACAGAAAAAATCAATGAAAATGAACTTGTTTTAAGAGTGTATGTCGATACTATTCACGGTGATGATATTAAAGTGAATTTGCCATATCTTCTTATAAAAGAGCTTATAAATGTGGGTAAAGATATTTCATCTGTGTTTACAGGTATAGATTTAAGCGGAGTAAACTTTGAAAGCATTTTCAAAATGGTTGAAATGGGTGTACTTGGTGAAATTGTGAATGTAAAAACACAAAATGGAGATATTGTTCGGGTGGTAGTTGAAAAATGAAAGTAACTTTTCCTGTTAATCAGAAAAGAAAATGTATAAAAATACCCAATGCACTTATTCTTAATAGATTTACTATTTGTATTTTCAAATTGATTTTTGGGCTACACTTTAATCCACTTCTAAAAATCAAATATAAACATATAAAGCCTATTGTTAAAAAGGCTAAAAGTTATAAAGGATACGAAATTGTAAATATAAATACAAGACAAGGTGAAAATATTATTATTTCTTTATAAAAACTTTTTCAAAAAACTCTTGCATTTTTTATTGACTTGTGGTATTATACATAGGCATTTGTGGGAAACTGCAAAAAAATAACTATTATCTCGGGTGGTCCTCTGCTGACATTCGGTACGAACACTTGAAAATTTTTTATCGGAGGTTAGTTATGGACGCATTAAAATTAATGGCAGAGGGTTGCATTAAAGAAGCAAACCCAGCAATCAGAGTCGGTGATGTAGTTAAAGTTCACGTTAAGATTCGCGAAGGTGAAAGAGAAAGAATTCAGGTTTTTGAAGGCACAATTATTGCTCGCAAGGGTGCTGGTGTTTCAGAAACATTCACAGTTCGTCGTGTATCATACGGCGTTGGTGTTGAAAGAGTATTCCCTGTAAACTCACCTAATGTTGCTAAAGTTGAAACTGTTAGACGCGGTCGCGTTCGCAGAAGCAAACTTTATTATCTTCGTGACAGAGTTGGTAAGGCTGCTAAAGTTAAAGAGCAGATTTAACCGATTTTCATCGAAAAGCAAACAGAGCAGAGAGCAATCTCTGCTTTTTGTTTTCTCGTTCACCACAAGTTGACTTAGTGAGTTGTAGGGGCGATTCACGAATCGCCCGAAAATAATAAGAAAAGAGAGAAATCTATGGACTGGACCGAAATTAAAATAGAAATAGATGCAGAAAATATTGATAAAGCAGCTGATATCGCAAGTATGGCAGTACCTTATGGAATCTATATTGAAGATTACCGCACACTTGAACAAGAGGCTTGGGAAATCGCAAATATTGATTTAATTGATGAAGAGTTACTCGCAAAAGACCGCACAAAAGGTTGCGTTCATATCTATATTTCACCTGAAGAAAATTATAAAGAAGCAATTTCTTTTTTAACTGAAAGATATGAAAGTGAAAAAATTCCTCATACAATTGAATATAAACCTTGCAAAAATGAAGATTGGGAAAATAATTGGAAAGAATATTTCAAACCAATGAAAATTGGCGAAAAACTTCTTATTAGACCTTTATGGATTGACGATTATGATGCAGAAGGCAGAGCAGTTTTAAGTATTGAACCAGGTCTTGCATTCGGTAGTGGTGGTCACAATACAACCCGCCTTTGTCTTGAAACACTTGAAAAGCATATAAAAACAGGTGACAGTGTTCTTGATTGCGGTTGCGGTAGTGGTATTTTGTCAGTTGCATCATTACTTATGGGTGCTGACAATGCAACAGGTGTTGATATTGATAAACTTGCAGTTAAAACAGCAATCGAAAATGGTAAAGTAAACGGTTTTGAAGCACCAAAATATAACATTCTTAACGGCAATCTTGTTGATAAAGTTACGGGTATATTTGATGTTGTAGTTGCAAATATCGTTGCTGATATTATTATTCTTTTCTCAAGTCAGGTAGGGGAGTTTCTTAAAGATGACGGTGTGTTTATCACATCAGGTATTATTGAACCTCGTGAGGAAGAAGTAACAAAAGCATTCCACGATAACAACTTCGAAATCATTGAAAGATACGAAGACGGCGGTTGGCTCTGCTTTGTTTGTAAAAAGATATAAAATCATATATAGTTTTTGTAGGGGCGATTCACGAATCGCCCTTTTTCTATACTCTACCACTAAATTGACAAACATATATTTTAATGATATACTTGAAATATAGAATAAATGAAAGGGTGTAGAAAATGAGTAAAGAACAATTGAAAAAGTGGATTAAAATACTTGTCTTGGCAGTTCTTGCGTTTGTTGCAGTATATATTATTTTTGTTATGCTTGATGCACCGGGATTTGTTACCACTTATTTTGATAAACCTTTTTTCTGCATAATCCCTTTGTGTTTAATAGGTGTAGCGGGAATATTACACATTATTTATATGTTCGTTGAAAAAGGCGAACCATTACGAATAATAGGTAATATTTTTGTAGGTATTCTTGTAGTCTATATTGTTTTTTTCGGTTCAAATATTACACATGCTGAATATAATAATAGAGATAGATATAAAAATTTAGATAATCTTGAAACTAAGATTATAAATAATATATTTGAAGATGAAAGTATAAAGGAAGATGATTATAGAAAGTCATATCATTGGTCTGTCTTCAAAACAATGATTTTTGAAAGTGAATATAACGGATATGATTTTGAGTCAAACGAAAGTATTGTATGTTCCACAGATTCATATTGTGTAGATAATTATGCGTTAGGTTATAATAAAGTTATTGATGGTTTAGAGAATAAATTAAATGTTTTGAAAGATGTCCGTTATGATGATATTATATTGACAGAAAATGAAAAATCGGGCAACTATAATGGAGTGGAATATAAATGCTCTTATGCAGAAATAAGAAATGCAAACCATAATCGTTACTATACAAGATTAGCAATTCTTGTAACAAGTGACGATAGTGCTTATCTTATAAATATGCGTATCAGCAATGATGACTTAATTGAAGTAAATATAGAGCAACAAACACAAAAACTTATTGATTTAATAAAATCTATGGAAATATTTATATGATAATATAAAACAGTTTGGCGGGGTTATGACTCCGCCATAATTTTTACCATTTTTTACATAAAAACTCTTGACAAATCCTGTAAAATATTATATATTTATATATGGTTAGCAAAGGCTAACTTTATATATTACTAAAATGTTAGCACTTGCTAACAAAAGGCTAACAAACATAAGCAAAATAACTTGACCATATATATTAGTACAAGGAGAGTGTGGTATGAAATCTCTTAAAGATGTCAAAATAGGTGGAACTGCAAAAGTAATAAAAGTCCACGGTGAAGGTGCCATAAGACGACGCATTATGGATATGGGAATTACAAAAGGCGTTGAGCTGTATGTAAGAAAAGTAGCCCCTTTAGGTGACCCACTTGAAATATATGTTAGAGGGTATGAACTCTCTTTAAGAAAAGCAGACGCAGAAATGATTGAGGTAGAAGATATAAAATGAGTATAAAAATTGCACTTGCAGGTAACCCAAACTGTGGTAAAACAACACTTTTTAATTTGCTAACAGGCTCAAATCAGTTTGTTGGCAACTGGCCTGGTGTTACCGTTGAGAAAAAAGAAGGTAAACTTAAAAATCGCGAAGATGTTATAATTGTTGACTTACCGGGCATTTACTCTTTGTCACCATATACACTTGAAGAAGTTGTTGCAAGAAAGTTCCTTGTAAATGAGTGTCCTGACGCTATAATTAACCTTGTTGACGGAACAAACCTTGAACGCAATCTTTATCTTACAACACAACTTACTGAACTTGGCATTCCCGTTGTAATTGCAATCAATATGATGGATGTTGTTGAAAAAAGAGGGGACAAAATTAACATTGAAATTCTTTCTAAAAAACTCGGTTGTAATGTGGTTGAAATTTCAGCATTAAAGGGTACAGGTATTAGTGAGGTTGTTGACTTTACAATACAGGCGGCAAAAACTCAACATCGTGCACCAATACATAGATACAGCGGTGCAGTTGAACATGCCCTTGCTCATATTGAAGAGGCAACAATTCACAATATGAATACACCGCAACAGCGTTGGTATGCGGTAAAAATCTTTGAGCGTGACGAGCAGGTTTTAGCAACTCTTAATATTGATAAAAAAATCCTCACACATATTGAAATGGATATTAAAATGACTGAAACAGAACTTAATGATGACGCTGAAAGCATTATTATCAATGAAAGATATTTGTTTATTGAGTCAGTTGTAAAAGAGTGTTTCAAAAGAAAAAGACGCAATAAAATCACAACATCTGATAAAATCGATAAAATTGTTACCAACAGATTTTTAGCATTGCCAATTTTCGCAGTTGTAATGTTTTTAGTGTATTACATATCCGTTTCAACAGTTGGTACATGGGCAACTGACTGGGCAAATGATGGCGTTTTCGGCGAAGGTTGGTCACTTTTCGGTATGTTTATTCCAAGTGTGCCACAACTTGTAGAATCCTTACTTATTACACTTAACTGTGCCGATTGGTTACAAAGTTTAATACTTGACGGTATTGTTTCTGGTGTTGGTGCAGTTTTAGGTTTCGTGCCACAAATGATAGTGCTTTTTATATTCCTTGCATTCCTTGAGGCATGTGGTTATATGTCACGAGTAGCCTTTATGATGGATAAACTTTTCAGAAAGTTTGGTCTTTCAGGTAAATCTTTTATTCCAATGCTTATAGGTTCAGGTTGTGGTGTGCCGGGTATTATGGCATCTCGTACAATCGAAAATCAGCGTGACCGTAGAATGACAATCATCACTACAACATTTATTCCTTGTAGTGCAAAAATCCCGATTATAGCACTTATTGCAGGCAATCTTTTCCACGATGCATGGTGGGTAGCACCAAGTGCATATTTTATAGGCGTTGCTGCAGTTGTAGTGTCAGGTATAATGCTTAAAAAGACAAAACTTTTTGCAGGTGAAGTAGCACCGTTTGTACTTGAATTGCCAATTTACCATATGCCAACATTCGGGAATATTATGAGAAGTATGTGGGAAAGAGCAAGTTCCTTTATCAAAAAAGCAGGTACAGTTATTCTTGTATCTTCAATTATAATCTGGCTTGGCTCATCTTTTGGTGTAATG
Source organism: Clostridia bacterium (assembly GCA_017399405.1). Lineage (GTDB taxonomy): Bacteria > Bacillota > Clostridia > Oscillospirales > Acutalibacteraceae > Fimenecus. The sequence continues at coordinate 85,064 of JAFQCT010000016.1, forward strand.
AATGGTAAGTTTACATTTAGTCTTGATATGTCACTTTCTGACAGTGTAATCGGTATGATTGGTGATGCTCTTAAATTCCTTTTTGTACCATTAGGTTTTGGCAATGCTGAAACCGCTGTTGCAACAATAATGGGACTCATAGCAAAAGAAGAAATTGTTTCAGTGCTTGAAATTCTTGAATTTAATGGTTTAAGTCAACTTGCAGGGTATTCATTCCTTGTGTTCAATCTTCTTTGTGCACCTTGTTTTGCTGCTATGGGTGCAATCAGACGAGAAATGAATTCAGCAAAATGGACTTTCTTCGCAATCACTTATCAATGCACATTTGCTTATGCAGTATCTTTAATGATTTATCAGTTTGGTAATCTCTTTATGGGTACACCAAATCTTTTAGGCGTAATTTGTGCAACACTTGTCTTAGTGGTAATAGTATTTATGCTTATGAAACCATTTAAGGAATACAAAAAATATAAAGGTTGATATTTATGATTGAATTTTTAAGTGCAAATATAGGTACAATTATTGTTTTTATTGTATTGGCAGTAATTGTAGGTGCAATAATTTATAAAATGTATCGTGACAAGAAAAAAGGCAAATCATCTTGCGGATGTAATTGCTCATCTTGTCCAATGGCAAATGAATGTCATAAATAAACTGATGGCTACTAACTAGTTTAGTAGCCTTTTTTCTTGAAAAAATTTTCGACTTGCAATATAATAAACAAAAAGAGGTGCTTTTATGAAAAAACTGATTTCACTTTTACTTGTGTTTACAATGATTTTAACTCTATTCGGTTGTTCAAAACCCGAAACAAAGTCTTTAGACCAATATAATAACTCAAACCCAAAAGAAATGAGCCTTTTAACAGTTAAAGATGGCTATATAGTTAATGAAAACGATGAAAATGTAATACTTAAAGGCGTTAACTTAGGTAACTGGCTCTTGTGGGAAACTTGGATGGGATTTGTGCCTGAATATACTCACGATTGGGCATATTACGATACTTTACAAGTTTTAATTGACCGTTTTGGCGAAGAAAAAACTGCCGAAATCGTAAAAACTTATGAAGAGAATTTTATTACAGAAGATGATATTGCACAAATTGAAAAACTTGGTTTTAACTGTGTCCGTGTACCTTTTTGGTATCGCAACTTTATGACAGAAGACCTTAAGTGGCTATCAGAAAATCACGACGATAATAAAGGCTTTCAAAAACTCGATTGGCTGATTTCAACTTGTGAAAAATACGGAATTTATGTAATGCTTGACTTACACGGAGCTCCTGGTGGTCAAAGCAAAAATCATTGTACAGGCAAAGCAGGACGCAACGAACTTTATGAAAATGAAAATATGATGAACGCAACTGTTGAACTTTGGTCTGTAATCGCAGAACGCTATAAAGATAACAAAACCGTATGTGCTTATGATTTACTAAACGAGCCACAAAACAATGGCGGTTATGAGGGCGATTACAGTTGGTCAGCAGAAAGTGAAGAAGCAGTATCTCGAACAAACAAGGCATACGATAAACTTTATAAAGCAATCCGCGAAATTGATAAAAATCATATAATCTCATTTGAGGGTGTGTGGTCAACAACAGTTTTACCTAATCCACAAGAAATGGGTTACGAAAATCTGCTTTATCAGTTGCACCTTTACGACAGCGAAAAAGGTATGATTCGTTATCGCGTTGATGAACTTAAAACTGCTCGAAAAGATTGGGGAGTTGCAGTAGTTGTAGGCGAATACAATAACCACGAATGTGAAGAATATGCCCAAAAGAAATATGAGAAAAATGACATCAGCCGAATTAAGTGGACTTATAAAACTTACAATGCAGGCGAAACTTGGGGTATCTTCAATAAAGATGTTGAGCGTATCGATATTAAGACCGCATCTTATGAAGAAATCATAACATTCATAATTGAAAACACCAAAACTCAAAACTTTAATTTTAATGCTGAAGAAATGAGTATTCTTCGATAGTTTTTATTGATTATTTTTTACAATAATGGTATAATTTATAAGATATATACTCGTATAAGGAGTTGGAAAATTTGGATATTCAAGCAATTAAATCTACAATCGAAAATGGCAACGCTGTTCTCGGTATTGAAATGGGCTCAACACGAATTAAAGCAGTCCTCATTGACGAAAAGCATAACCCTATTGCAAGTGGTTCACACGGTTGGGAAAATCGCTTTGAAAATGGTGTTTGGACTTATCATTTGGACGATGTTTGGGCAGGACTTCAAGATGCTTATAAAAATCTTAAAGCAGATGTAGAAGAAAAGTATGGCGTAAAGCTTACAAAACTCAAATCAATGGGCTTTTCTGCTATGATGCACGGTTATCTTCCATTTGATAAAGACGGTAAACAACTTGCGGAGTTCAGAACTTGGAGAAATACAATTACAGAGCAATCTGCTGAAGAATTAACAAAACTTTTCAAGTTTAATATTCCACAGCGTTGGAGTATTGCTCATTTATATCAAGCAATATTAAACGGTGAAGACCATCTCCCAAACATTGATTTTCTCACAACTCTTGAGGGGTATGTTCATTGGATGCTCACAGGTGAAAAAGCAATCGGTATTGGTGAAGCAGCAGGTATGTTCCCAATTGACAGCACAAAAAATTGCTACGATGAAAAAATGGTAGCAGATTTTGATGCAAAGATTGAAGAAAAAGGTTATAGTTGGAAACTTCTTGATATTCTTCCCAAAATCCTTGTTGCAGGGGACCGTGCAGGTACACTCACAAAAGATGGTGCGTTACTTCTTGACCCGACAGGCGAGCTTGAAAGTGATATTCCGCTTTGCCCACCTGAAGGTGATGCGGGTACAGGAATGGTTGCAACAAACAGTGTTGCTGCAAAAACAGGTAACATTTCAGCAGGTACATCAATCTTTGGTATGATAGTACTTGATAAAGCACTTTCAGATGTTTATACAGAAATTGATATGGTAACAACTCCAACAGGTAAGCCTGTTGCTATGGTACATTGTAATACTTGTACATCAGACCTTGATGCTTATGTAAAACTATTTGCAGAAGTGCTTGCAAATAGTGGTGTAGAGGTTAATAAACCTGCACTATACGATATGCTTTATGCAGAAGCACTTAAAGGTGACGCGGATTGTAACGGTATTATTAGTTTCAATTATTATTCAGGTGAGCCTGTAACAGATACTGCAGAGGGCAGACCATTACTTGTAAGAATGCCTGATAGTAAATTCAGTCTTGCAAACTTTATGCGTGCACAACTTTATGGCACAATGGCAACACTTCGCCTTGGTATGAACATTCTTTTTGATAAAGAAAATGTTCAAATTGAAAAACTTCTCGGTCACGGTGGTTTATTCAAGACACCAATCGTTGGTCAAAAACTTATGGCAGGGGCACTTAATACTCCTGTTGCGGTTATGGAAACTGCAGGCGAGGGCGGTGCTTGGGGTATTGCACTTCTCGCATCATATATGGTAAACAAGAGTGATAATGAAACTCTTGAAGATTATCTTGAAAACAAAGTTTTTGCAGAGTATAAAGCAAGTGTAATTGAGCCTGACAAAGCAGATGTTAATGGCTTCAATGAATATATTAAAAGATATGAGTCAGCGGTTGCAGTTGAAAAGTCTGCAATTGATGTTCTTAAATAAAAGGAGAAAATTATTATGAGTCTTAAAAATTATGAATTTTGGTTTGTAGTTGGTAGTCAGTTCCTTTACGGTCCCGAAGTTTTGGAAACAGTTGCAGCCCGTGCACAAGAAATGGTTGATGAACTCAATGCATCAGGTTCACTTCCATGCAAAGTTGTTTACAAAGTTACTGCAAAGACAAATAAAGAAATTACAGATGTTGTAAGAGAAGCAAACTATGATAAAAAATGTGCAGGTATCATTACTTGGTGTCATACATTCAGTCCATCAAAAATGTGGATTAACGGTTTTGTAGATTTACAGAAACCTTATTGTCACCTTGCAACACAGTATAATACAGAAATCCCTAACGATGAAATTGATATGGACTTTATGAATCTTAATCAGGCTGCTCACGGTGACCGTGAACACGGATTTATCGCAGCAAGACTTCGTATGCCTCGCAAGGTAATCGCAGGTCATTGGACTAAGGATTCTGTTCGTGCTCGTCTTGGTGACTGGATGCGTTCAGCAGTTGGTGTTGCAGTAAGTAAAGACCTTAAAGTTATGCGTTTTGGCGACAATATGCGTGAAGTTGCTGTTACTGAGGGCGATAAAGTTGAAGTACAGGCTAAACTCGGTTGGCAGGTTAACACTTGGGCAGTTGGTGACCTTGTGAAAGAAATGAACGCTGTTACAGATGCTGAAATTGATGCTTTAATGGATACTTACAAAGCTGAATATGATATTGCAACAAATAATATCGAAGCAATTCGTTATCAAGCCCGTGAAGAAATCGCAATGAAGAAAATGCTCGACAGTGAAGGCTGCATGGCATTCTCAAACACATTCCAAGATTTGTATGGTATGGAACAGCTTCCAGGTCTTGCAAGTCAGCATTTGATGGCTCAGGGTTACGGCTATGGTGGTGAAGGCGACTGGAAAGTTGCTGCTATGACTGCTATTATGAAAGCAATGGCAGAAGGCAAAAACGGTGGAACAGGCTTTATGGAAGACTATACATATCACCTTGTTGAAGGCGAAGAATATAGCCTTGGTGCACATATGCTTGAGGTTTGTCCGTCAATGGCAGCAGCAAAGCCTCGTATTGAAACACATCATCTTGGAATAGGTATGAATGAAAAAGACCCTGCAAGACTTGTTTTTGAAGGTAAAGCAGGTAGTGCTATCGTTGTATCATTAGTTGATATGGGCGGCCGTCTTCGTCTTATCTGTCAAGATATTGAGTGTGTTAAACCAATTATGGAAATGCCAAATCTTCCTGTTGCTCGCGTTATGTGGAGAGCAATGCCTGATTTAGAAACAGGTATTGAATGTTGGATTACAGCAGGTGGTGCTCATCATACAGTTCTCAGTTATGATGTAACAGCAGAACAAATGAAAGATTGGGCAAATATGATGGATATTGAATTCGTTCATATCAATAAAGATACAACAGTTGCAGGACTCCAGCAAGACTTGTTCCTTGCTGACCTTGCTTGGAAATTGAAATAAGGTGAAAATATGCTTGAACAGTTAAAAAAAGAAGTGTTTGAGGCAAATATGCTTTTGCCAAAATACGGACTTATCACATTTACTTGGGGTAATGTGTCAGGTGTTGACCGTGAAAAAGGACTTATGGTAATTAAACCATCAGGTGTTGAGTATGACACAATGAAACCGGAAGATATGGTGGTAGTTGACTTGAAAACAGGTAAAAAAGTTGAGGGTGACTTAAATCCGTCATCTGATACTGATACTCATGTGGCACTTTATAATGCATTCCCTGATATAAAAGGTGTTGTTCATACTCATTCTCGTTGGGCAACAACATTTGCACAGGCAGGTATGGGAATCCCCGCACTCGGTACTACTCACGGTGACTATTTCTATGGTGAAATTCCTTGCACTCGCAAAATGACTCCTGAGGAAATAGGTGGCAAATACGAACTCGAAACAGGTAATGTAATCATTGAAACTTTTAATGATAAAGAGCCTAATGACATTCCTGCTGTCCTTGTTCACAGTCACGGACCATTTACTTGGGGTACTGACCCACACAACGCAGTTCATAATGCTGTTGTCCTTGAAGAACTTGCATTTATGGCTTGGCATAATATTATGATGAATCCTGGGATTCAGCCAATGCAACAAGAACTTCTTGATAAACATTATCTTCGTAAACACGGTGCAAATGCCTACTACGGACAAAAGAAATAATTTTTATGAAAAGAAGGATATAAAATGAGCAAAGTTAAAAATGATGCAAAAATCAAAAATCCATTGATTGTTGCTGTTCGTGAACAACTTGAACATCGTGCATATTGGCTTTATCTTCTTTGTGATGAAGCAGGTAAACGCGGTCTTGATTGGTGGGATTTCGGTAGTGCTGCAATTAAGCGTTGCGGATTAACACACGGTGCAAATCACATTAAAAAGGGTGGTACTGATAGCCTTGTAGGACTTCGTAAAACTCTTTTTACAAAACCTGCACAAATGGTTTTTGAAATGAAAATACTTGAAAGTACAGATGACAAACTTTCAATAGATTTTCACTATTGTCCGCTTGTAAAAGCTTGGCAAAAAGCAGGTTGCACAGACGAAGAAATAGCACTTCTTTGCGATATTGCAATGTGTGGCGACCACGGAATAGGTGAAGCTTATGGTGCAGTTCTTGACTTGCCAAAATGTATTGCAAAAGGTGACGACATTTGTTCACTTCGTTATCATAAATAATACATAAAAAATGGGTATTCCGTATGGAATACCCATTTTGCTATTTAGTCATTAACCAAAGTGCCAAATTTAATATTAAAAATAGAATATTTACAATAGTAAAGGTCAGTATGTATTTACCCATATTGACTTTTTCTTTTGCCACAAACTTAAATGAAATTAAACTCGCCATAGATGCTATCAAGGTACCAAGACCGCCAAGATTTACACCTATAAGCAAATCTCTTGCATTTTCAGTGAATTTTGAAAGAAGAATAGCCGCAGGAACATTTGAAAACACCTGACTTGAAACAACACCGACAATAACCTCGTTACCATTTACAACACTTTTCAAAAAGTCGCTTATCGGTTTAATTTCACCAAGATTACCTATAAAAATAAACAAGAAAACAAAAGTAAAAAGCAAACTGTAATCGACTCTTAAAATGATTTTTCTGTCAAATATAAGTATAACAACAACTGTTATCAAAACTGTTATAATATAAGGAATTACGCGAAAAACAGTCAGTAAAGCTAATACAAATAGAACCAAATAAATTCCAATATGTAATTTTGAAAAATTAGTTTTATTATCAACATTTTGTGTGCCAATTTTACCCTTGCCTGTAAATAAACAAGAAATCACAACGAGTAAAAGAGAAAGTAAAGCATAGGGGAGTATTGTGACAATAAAATCACCCATACTCATATTGAATGTAGAAAACAAATACAAGTTTTGTGGATTGCCAATTGGAGTCAGCATACTACCCAAATTCGCCGCAACAGTTTCAACAGTTACAATCCAGATTAACTTTTCCATTTTGCCCGATAACTTCAGTGCAGTTACAGTAAATGGTACAAAGGTTATTAGGGCTACATCATTTGTGATTACCATTGACGAGAAAAAACAAAGTAAACCAAGTATAAGCGAAAGTCCCGCAATACTTTTTACTTTTGAAAGCATCTTTTCTGCAATAAACTTAAAAACACCCATACTGTTAAGTCCCGCCATAACAACCATAAGACAAAACAGTAACCCCAATGTACGAAAATCAATATATTCAAAATAGCCCATATTGGGAGTGACAAAAATTGCCGATATAACCGCTAGAATAAATGATAGTATCAATACAATTTCACTTTTAATAAATTCTTTTACTTTTGTCATATTATATCTCTTTTATCAATTTGTAAAATTCACCGTATTCGTCTTTACCGTCAAAAAGCACATTAGTAAAACCTTTCTTTTGGTAAAGATGTAAAGCAGATATATTGTCTTTATCAACACCGATTGTAGCCTCTTTGTAGCCCAACTTCTTAATTTCTTCTAAAATATAATCAATTAGAATTCCACCAATTCCTTGATTTCGGTATTCTTTTTTAACTATAAGACGGGAAATATATATTCTTTGGTTTGGAATAGTATAATCAGTATCATTCATATCAATTACATAAGCAATTTCACCGATAAACTTACCGTTGATTTTATAAACAAATACAACACGATTACCTACTTCAATTTCTTTACGAAATTTTTCAGTAAACTCACATTTTTTCATATTCCAAATGTTGTTACACTTTTTGTAATCTTTAATATCTAATTTTTCAATTGTGTACGTATCCATATCAATCTTGCCACCTTTTGACATATTATAACATTTTATAATCGAAAATCAATACAATAAATTTGAGTTTATCGAATTGTTTATATGATTCACAAATGTAGGGGCGGATGCCCACATCCGCCCGCATTAAGGTAATCTTAAACTTTGAAACGGGACGATGTGGGCATCGTCCCCTACAATATTTTTATGCCATAAGTCATTTATAATCGCAACGCAGTTCCGACATTACGAATTGAACTCGACAAACTCAAATTTGAAAAATTAAATATAAAAAAGAACCCATCTTTGATGAGTTCTTCTTTGTTTGGCGGAGATGAAGAGATTTGAACTCTTGCGCCGCTATTCACGACCTACCGCATTTCGAGTGCGGACCCTTCAACCACTTGGGTACATCTCCAAAATTACTTACATATTTTATCAAAACACTATTTCATTGTCAATAATCATAATTTAATCCTATAATTGATTATATGAAGTATTTGTGTTATTATATAAAATAAAGGCGGTGACAAAAATGTTGTTTAAGAAAGAGAAAAAAACAACAACTGAAAAAGTAAATGAAATTCAAAATGAAGTCTATAAATATCTTAAACCTTTAGGTTTCAGAAAGCATGGAAGAACATTTTGTCGATTTGTTGATACTGATATTGCTCAGGTTATAGACTTTCAAGTCGATTTAGCTGCCAGAGGTAATAATCATTGTTTATGGATTAATGTAGGAATAGGCATTCCTGAATGTAATGAGCGAACTTTTAATAAGAAAATACCAATCAAGAAATATTATCATGAGTATGAATGTACTATGCGAGCAAGGCTGGGGTGTATTGTTGATAAAAAAGATACTTATTATGATTTGCGGAAGAAATATAATAAATATGCAAATGATATAGTAAATAAACTTGAAAAGCATATTATTCCCGTTTTCGATGTATTAAATAGTCGTGAATCCATTTTAAAGGAACGAAAAAATTATACGCAATTTGATTTTAACACTCATATAATATTGCTTGATGAAGCTATGATATATGGAAGAATGGGCGAAACAGAAAAAGCAATAGAACTCTTTCTAAAATATTATGATAAATCAATACAAGAAGCACGTGAACATAGACAATACATTCTTGAAAATGGCACACAAATTAAAGATAGCGAATGGTACATTCTACCAAATGGCGGAAGATGTGCTTTGCCTGATGAGAACAGTGGGCATTTAGCATACCTTAAAAATCTTGCAAAAGAACTTAATATTTCACTTTAGAGCAAAATTAAAAACCGTAATCTAAAATTTGGATTACGGTTTTTAATTTTATATATGGTCTTTATATCTCTCTGCTGTGATTATTCCGTTATCAACATTCAATTTGCAGATTCTTGCATTTCGTGCATCAAAAGCACTTGCATTAAGTCCGTCATCATAGTCACGAGCGTGATAAATTGCATACCATTGACCATCTTCCTTAATCATAGAATGATGTCCTGTGCCTTCTTCAAATTCATTTGCACTAAGTACGGGGTGATATGTATTATCATCAGGGTATTTCTCAAATTTAATCTTTGTAAGGTCTGTTTCATCTGTTTTCGCTCTTGCGTAGCCAATGTAATAAGTAGGCTGTTCAAAACAGTTGCCTGAATACATAAGATAATGCCAATCGCCCTCTTTGAAGTAGAAAGCCCCCTCGATTGTATGCCAATGCTGACCTTTTTTGTAACGGTCACGGCGGTAAATATCTTCGTCAAGTGTTGGCTCAACAACTAAAACTGGATTTCCCGCAGGCGTGAATGGGTCAAGCATTTTGTCAACATAAATACAAGTACCAATTCTTTCACCCTCAAATCTGTTTTGAGAATAGAAAAGAAAAAGTCCTGCCTCATTCTTTACAATGTGTGAATCAATTGAGAATGGGTGAAGAATCTGCTTTGTACCTGTGAATGGTCCCAGTGGATTATCGGCAACTGATACATGCATAGCACCTCTGTGACCGCCTTTGTCAGGTGTGTCATTATAAATTTCAATTGAGTTGTACATATAAAACTTACCGTCTAATTCAATAACACTTGGTGCCCAGAATGAGTCGTGATTTGGCACAGTCATTACGACACCGTAATATTCCCAACCATCAAAAAGATTATCTGAATGATAGGCATAGATTGCGTCGTGACCTGTAACATAAATATAATATCTACCATCGCTTTTAATAATATATGGGTCCGCCTGCCCAACATAATGTGTCTTGTCAACTTTTAATAAATGCATATAAAATCCCCCAAAAAAGTATAACAAAATTATATATTGTTGTTGTAAATATTGCAAGTAAAAACCATATATTTCTTTAACAACATTTGGATTATTAACAAGCACTCAAACCTCTGTTATACTGTGTATGCATATATGCAGAAAAGGAGGCAACCTATGAAAAGAATATTATCAATATTTTTAACACTTATTATTTCTTTATCAATATTTATAATGCCTATAAAATCTTATGGTGCGACTCTTACTTCACAAGCAGGCATAGTATCAATTTCAAGCGGAAGACTTAATGTGCGAAAAACTGCATCAACGGGAAGTGTGATTCTAACAAGTCTTGCAAAAGACTCATATATAACGCTGATTTCACAATCGGGTAATTGGTATTATGTTGAATATGCTGATGGCAAATACGGTTATTGTCACAAAGATTACATTAAACTTGACTCAGGAAAAACCGCAACCGTAAAAACAAATTCAACTTCACTCAATGTGCGAAGTGGTGCAGGAACAAGTTATGCTGTAAAAGATTCAATACCAAAGGGGGAGATTGTAATCGTTCTGTCAACCTCTAATGGTTGGAGTAAAGTCCTTTATAATGGTACGAAAACAGGATATGTAAGTAGTCAGTATTTGTCAACAAGTACAACATCAACAAACTATTCAAAAATTGTTCTAAAAGTACCAAGTTATAAGCAAACTGACGCCCGTTGGGCAAATGTGAAAATAGGTACATCGGGCAAAACTATTGCCCAAATTGGTTGTGCAACAACGGCAATTGCTATGATGGAATCTTATCGCACAGGCACAACAATTTACCCTGATGCTATGTCTAAAAAGTTAAGTTATTCTTCATCAGGTAATGTGTATTGGCCAAGCAATTATAAGGCGGTAACAAACAGTAGTGGATATTTGACTAAAATCTACGAAAAGCTTAAAGAAGGTAAGCCTATATTGTTTGGTGCAAAAAAATCATCAGGTACTCAACATTGGGTTGTGATTACTGGTTATAATGGAGGTAGTACACTAACTGCCTCAGGCTTTACAATCAATGACCCGGGCTCAAGTAAAAGAACAAATCTTCAACATCTTCTTAATGAGTATCCAACTTTTTATAAATATTTCTATTATTAACATAAATAATCCGTATTTCATATTATGAGGTACGGATTATTCCCGTTTATAGACATTTTTCTGTTATATGTACTATATCTAAAAATCTATTGAAATTAGCAACATAATGCTTTATAATAAACAAAATGTTGAGAATTTTTCGTGGAGGTGTGCATATGAGAAAACTTTTATCAGTACTTTTATCAGTAATTATTGCAGTTTTGTCTGTTTCGCAAGGTTTTTCTTCATTTGCACAAGAAAATGAAAAGAAAAAACTTTATACTTTTGCAGAAGAACTTTCCAATATGGTTCGCAAAAGTGATGTTGATATTGTTGAAAAAAGTGACGAAGATAACATTGAAAAAGAAATTGTTAAGGCTGATGTGTTTTACAGCAATTCTGTAGAAACTGATTTTGCTGATTTACCTGATAATGCATTTGAAACACAAAGATTGATTGTTAAATCAAAGATACTTATTGATTATCAAGGGGCAATAGATTGCGTAAGCGGTTATAATGACCTTTATATTTTGCAGTATGATAGTGTTTTTGCTGCTAAAATGGCATATAAATATTATCTTAGTTGTGATTATATTGATTATGTTGAACCTGATGTCATTATGAGTGCACAGGATGATGTTGAAAGTCCTGAAATAGATATTGATGATGAAGATATATCAGATATGAATGAAGTAACTGCTGAAGCGATTGAATGGTTGTCTGATAAAATCGGTTTTTCTGAAATAAAAGATAAACTATCAGAAATGATAAATGATGATTATGTTCTTGTTGCGGTTCTTGATAGTGGTATTGATACCGACCATGAATATTTTGAAAACAGACTTGTTCCTTCTGACTATAACGGTAGTTCTTCAGGTGAGAGAGGTAGCGTTGAAGATGATTATGGTCATGGCACTCATGTTGCAGGTATAATTGTCGGCAATACTTTAGATAATGTAAAAATCAAACCATATAAAGTGCTAAACGATATGGGTAATGGCTCGCTAAGTAGTATTGCTGTTGCTATTGATTTAGCGGTTGCTGACGGTGCTGATATTATTAATATGAGCCTTACTGCACAAAATAAAAGCCAGACAATGATTGATGCTGTTAATAACGCTGTAGCAAACGATATTAATGTTGTTGCTGCAGCAGGTAATAAGCATTCAGACCTTGACAATGTGTATATTACACCCGCTTGTATTGATGCTGCTATTACTGTAAGTGCTACTGACAGAAATGATAAACTTGCAAGTTTTTCAAATTATGATGGACCTATTGATATAGCAGCACCCGGAGAGAATATAAAAAGTTGTTATTTGAATAATACATATACATCTATGAGTGGTACATCAATGGCAGCACCACAGGTTTCTGCAGGTCTTGCAATTCTACAGACTATATTTGTTGATAAACCTGCAGCCGAATGTGAAGAGATGATAAAAGAATATGCAATTGTAATGCATGAAAATGAAGGTGAAAATCATTTTGGTGCAGGGTTATTGTGCCTTAAATATTTGATTGGTGGTAAGCCTACAACTGCTGACCCGGTTTTCAGTGTTGATAGTTGTACCTTTACTGACCCGTTTTATGTTTCCATTTCTTGCCCTGAAAGTGACGCAGATATATATTATATAATTCATAATACTAGTGATTTTGAAACAATAAACTGGTTTGATAGCTTTGAATATTCTTCACCAATTAGAGTTACAGCTGATACAAAAATTTCAGCTGTTGCATTGGGCGGTGGTAAGTTACCAAGTTCAATTGTAACTGTTGAATATGACCGTTTTACAGAATCAGAAGAACAAGATTTTGATATAAACTCTTTGGGCTTTATTACTGAATATTACGGAACAAAAACAGAATTGATTATACCTGAAATTATAAAAGGTAAAATTGTTAACGGAATTGCAAGTAATGCTTTTGAAAATAATTCTTATGTTAAAAAAGTTGTTTTACCTGAAACTGCAGAATATATTAATTCAAGTGCTTTTAAGGGTTGTGAAAAACTTGAATGTGTTATAGGACCATCAGTTAAAACAATTGGATTAAAAGCGTTTGCAGAATGTAAAAACCTTATTACAGTAGATTTTCCTAATCTTGAAGGAATAGGTGACTACGCTTTTTCTGAATCAGGAATTACTGAAGTGAATTTTGCAAATGTTACTGATTTGGGTACTAATGTATTTAATGGTTGTGATAAGCTTGAAACCGCAATGCTGCCTTTAGTTGAAAACATCAATATTGGAACATTTAGAAATTGCACAGCGTTAAAGTCTGTTGATATAAGTAGTGCAACCAAAATATCAGCAAACGCATTCAGAAATACGGGTATAGAAAGAATTAAAATAGAAAAAGTTGAAGAAATAGGTAACTTTGCATTTTGTGACAACGAGTCATTAGTAAGCATAGTATTGCCTGATGTAGTGTTAGCCAATGCTTATGTATTCCAAAATTGCCCGTCATTAAAATATATTTCTATGCCAAAACTTGAAGAATTGAATAACTATTCTTTCAAAGGGTGTACTGAGCTGAAAATATTACATTTACCATCAGTAAAAACAGTATCAAAAAACGCGTTTGCAGATTCATCAGTTCAATATCTAAAATTAGATGCTGCTGAAAAAATAAAAGATTTGCCTGATGACCTTATACAGCTTGTGATTTCAAGTACAGTTGAAGAAATTTCAGATATTCCTACAACTGATTTCTGTGTTTACGGATATGAGGGTACATACGCACAAGAATTTGCAAATGAGAATAATAAGGAGTTTTACTCCGTTCCTTTCGTTGTTTCTGAAACTGAAGGTGATGTTGATGCAGAGTTGGGGTACATTTTTGTTTATGTCCAAGGTTTTAACTGCACTTATCAGTGGTATAAGAATGACGCTAATTCAAATGAAAATGGTGTGCCGATTTCAGGTGCAACAGGCTTTTACTACAAACCTTCTCGTTCTGATAATGCAGAAGTGTATTATTGTGTAATTACAAGTAATGACGGTGTTACGACCGAATCAATCACAACCAAAGCATTTATAAATGCACCGGAATATAAAAATGCTGATTATACTGAGTATAACGCGTTATATGAGGAGTATCAACAGATTGATAAAACACTATATAAAGACGGTGAGTTTGATGAGGTTGATAGATTATTCCAAATCGATGTTACTGAGTATTCGTTAGCACAACAAGATTTGTTAGACGAATATGTTAAGAATATCAGAGATTTAATAAACAAAGCAGAGCTGAACTTTATTTTGTGCGATGTCAATGCAGATGGTAAAATTTCTGTTATTGATGCTCGTCTTGCGTTGAAAGCAGTTGTGGGTAGTTATGCATTAGATAAAACTCAAACACTTGCTGCTGATGTAAATGGTGACGGTAAGGTTTCAATTGCCGATTCCCGTGCAATTCTCAAATCTGTTTTAGACCAATAAAATGAATTAAAGCCTTGAGGTTAAATCTCAAGGCTTTCGTTTTGCAATAATTCAATTAAAGCGTTAAAATTTTCATCAGAATACTCAATTTCAGAAGAGTACATTCTTGCCACATCTTCAATATTATATCCGATTCTGCATAATGTCGAAATCATATAACAACTGATAATTGCAAATAATAATCTACCATTAAAATTACCATCATAAACCGATTCGCCAAGATGACGGTAAATAAAGTAAATAAGCAGATTTTTAAGTTCTTTTTCGTAAGTGCAGGGTAGTTTGAAGTGAATGTCATCAGTTGATTTTATTTTCTCTAACATTTCACTCCAAATATTATCAAGTCTTTCAAGTTTAAGATAAATGTCAGCCCAATCATAAACTGATTTTTCTGGGATTTTAATATTGAATTTATCAAGCAATTTTTCAATTGCAGATTCAAAACTATCTTCGCATTCAATAATTTTGAAAATCTCATTCCTTATATTGAAAAACTCGGTTTCATCATCATAAACTACGCCGATTTCTTTGGTTTCATCAATTTCTATAAGTTCAAATTTTGCATTTTCATTGATAATAATTCTTGCAACTTCTTCGCAGGTAAGACCTAATCCTATCTCAACCCTGTCACCGTAAAAATTCTTAAATCTTGGGTGGTCACTACAAATCTGACAAAGAGACTCCTCACCAAGATTTAATATGATTTCACATAAATTGTTTTTATTCAAAAAAGGGCAACGCTCATTATCAGTCAACTTAAAATAAGCACAATCATCATTTATTATAATATTATCATTTAGTTTTCTTCCAAATTCAGTGTTGTTATTTTTATATTGCTCAAAAGTTTCATCATCAATATCAATTTCCCAACCAATGCAACAACTGTGTTTGCATTTATCTGCAATACAACTGAACTTTTTATAGTAGTTTGGTGCAAAAACTTTCATATTAAAACTCCATATTCAATATGAGACAATTATAAATTAAAATATAAGTCTTTTCAACGGAATTTTTGTATTTTTATAAGTTTAGTTATATATTTTTATTATCGTTGAAATTAAAATATTTCTATGATACAATACCATAGACCAAAAACATAAGGAGTTAATATGCTTTTCATTTTAGTTGTAATCTATATTGTATTTATATCGTTGGGTCTTCCTGATTCGCTTTTTGGAGCAGCATGGCCAGTTGTCCACAAAGATTTTGCAATTCAAGAAAGTTTCGCATCTTTGTATGGCATAATTACTGGTGTTTGTGTCGGTGGAGTAAGCTTTATTGCCGGTAAAGTAATACGAAAATTTGGAACACCTTTAGTCACTTTTGTTTCAACTTTGCTTACTGTATTAGGGCTTTTAATTATGAGTGTTTCACCTAATATTGTTGTTATGATGCTCGGCGCGGTTGTGCTTGGTTATGGTGCAGGAGTAATAGATACAGCACTTAATAACTTTGTGTCACTTCATTATAAAGCACAACATATGAATTGGCTTCACGCATTCTGGGGCGTTGGTGTTACAATAAGTCCACTTATTATGTCATTCTTCCTTGCAGGTGAAGCTGGGTCTTGGAGAAATGGTTACAGAGTAATTGCGCTTTTACAATTATCTATTGCAGTTGTAATTGCATTTTCTCTTAAAAAATGGAGAACAATTAAAGAAATTGAAACTGAGGAAGAAACTGCACCTGAAAATAAAAAAGGATTGTTTGACCTTCTTAAAATTAAGGGTGTACTTACAAGCTTGCTTTCACAGGGGCTTTATTGTAGTATGGAGTTTCTTATTGGTACATGGGGTGCTTCATTCCTCGTTCACGTTCATACACTGCAACCTGATGAAGCTGCAAAGTGGATTTCGTTATATTTTTGTGGAATAACAATAGGTAGAATTATATCAGGCTTTATTTCAATGAAAGCAAATGACAATACAATGATTCGTCTTGGAATTGCAACCTCATTTGTGGGCGTAGTTCTTTTGGCACTTCCTCTTGGCAATATTTCACTTGCAGGGTTACTTCTAATTGGTGTAGGCTTCGGACCAATATTTCCAAGTATATTACATAGTGTGCCGGACCGTTTTGGCAAAGAGTATTCGGCAGATATTACAGGTTTTCATATGGGTGGTGCTTACGGTATAGGCTTTGCAATTCAATTGATATTTGGTTTTGTGGCAACCGCAACAACTTTTAATATCACACCATTTGTATTGCTCGCACTCTGTATAGGCTTGTTTATAGCAAACGAAACAACAATAAAAATATTAAAGAAAAAATAATTACAGTTGAAGTACACATACTACTCTAAAGGAGATGTAAAATATGTGTACTTCAATTTCATTTTTAACAAAAGACCATTATTTTGGCAGAACGCTTGATTTAGAGTATTCCTATGACGAAAAAATAGTTATAACTCCAAGAGAATATCCCTTTGAGTTTCGTTATCAAAAGCCGGTAAACAACCATTTTGCTATGATTGGTATGGCAACGGTTGTTGATGATTACCCGTTATATTACGAAGCAACCAATGAAAAGGGTTTGTCAATGGCAGGACTTAATTTCCCTGATAAAACTGTTTATAAAGACTTTGACCATCAAAAGAACAATATCTGCCCATTTGAACTTATTCCTTGGGTTTTAAGTAAGTGTGAAAGCGTTGAGGAGTCAAAAGAATTGTTATATAATACAAATATTATTTCTGCCGATTTCAATGACGATTTTAAGTCAACACCATTACATTGGATGATTTCTGACCGCGATTCCTCAATTACAGTTGAATGTGTTGATGATGGACTTAAAATTTACTACAACCCCGTAAGTGTGTTGACTAACAATCCCGAATTTCCAATACAAATCTTTAATCTTAACAATTATATGAGTTTAACTCGTGAAGAACCTGAAACAAGATTTGCCGAAGGCTTTGATTTTAGTAAATACAGTAGGGGAATGGGGGCGTTAGGACTACCCGGTGACAATTCATCAATGTCACGATTTGTCCGTGCAGTTTTCACGCGATTAAACTCTGTCTGCGGAGAAAGTGAAAATGAAAGTATTAGTCAGTTTTTTCATATTCTCGGCACAGTTTCTCAAACAAGAGGCACAGTCAGGGCGAGTGATGGTTTTATGACCACAATCTACACATCCTGTTGTAATACTGATAAGGGTATTTATTATTATACAACCTACGAAAATAATCAGATTTCAGCAGTTAATATGTCTAACGAAAACCTTGACACAAATGAACTATTGATATATAATCTTGAAAGCGAACAGCAAATAAATTATCAAAATTAAATATTGTACTGCCACCGGGTAGTGTGATGCAATTATTAGCATTCACGGGTATATCATTAGGTCTTTGAAGATATACCGTGAATGTTATTTTTTTGGAGATTTTATGAAAAGATTACTTAATTATTTTACGAAATTTGAAATAGGATTATGGAGTTCATCGGTACTTTTAATACTTGTTTCTTTCTGCATTTTTGACCGTGAAAATTATATGACTTTAATTGCTTCGTTAATCGGTGCAACATTTTTGATTTTCAATGCAAAGGGCAATCCAATAGGACAGTTATTGACAATGGTTTTCGGACTTTTATACGGGATTATTTCTTATGGCTTTGCTTATTATGGTGAGATGATTACATACCTCGGTATGACTTTTCCAATGGCTTTTTTTGCCCTTGTTTCATGGCTTAGAAATCCTTATAAAGATAATAAAGCAGAAGTAAAAGTCAACAGATTATCAAAAAAAGAAATACCTTTTATGATTGCATTAACACTCGTTGTAACAGTTATCTTTTATTTTGTTTTAAGATATTTCAATACTGCTAATTTATTGCCAAGCACAA
Organism: Clostridia bacterium; assembly: GCA_017399405.1. Taxonomy (GTDB): domain Bacteria; phylum Bacillota; class Clostridia; order Oscillospirales; family Acutalibacteraceae; genus Fimenecus. The sequence continues at coordinate 103,694 of JAFQCT010000016.1, forward strand.
TATCTGTAACAACAAGTTTTTTAGCAGTTTATCTTACTTTCAGACGAAGCCCATACTTTGCTCTTGCCTATGCTATGAATGATGTTGTGCTTATTGTACTGTGGATTTTGGCGTCAATTACTGATATCTCATATTTGTCCGTAGTAATTTGTTTTGTTGTATTTTTCGTAAACGATATGTATGGATTTATAAGTTGGAAACGAATGGAAAAACGACAAAAACTGAATATGTAAAAACAAAGCTGATGTTAAAAATCAAAACATCAGCTTTGTTCTTTAGCCCATAATGTCCCTTATACCGTTGCCTACACCTTCGCCAATGTCTGACGCTGCTTCGCCAATACCGTCAGCAACATCACCTGCGGCATTACCTGCATTGCTTACACCGTTACTGATATCATCTTTCATATCATTACCGTTGTTCGCGTTATTATTTGTGTTGTTGTTTGTATTGTTTGTAGTGCTTGTTCTGTTGGTTGTGCTTGTACTTGTGTTTGTGTCACTTACTTTACCATCTTCTGTGTTGTTGCAACCAACAAGGAAAACACAAAGTAAAGCCGCTACCATTACCATAACAATTGCTGCTTTTTTCACTGTAATCCCTCCTTAAACAGTGGTGTTATTATTATTTCTTGTGATTGGCGGTTTTATACTATTTCGTGAGTACACCGCCATCACTGTAAAGCAAAATTAAAATATTATCTTCTTCACCTGTGTCACAATCTATATATACAAGCAACTCTTGACCTTCTTGTGTCTTACAATGAATTTCATAGCAGTATTGTTCTGTTTTCCAGTCAGTAGGAATAATACAGAGTTGAGTGTCTATAACTTCAAGTGTGTCGTTGATTTTAGCTACTGCCTGTGCCTCTGTTAGCGTTGGAGTGAACGATTTGCGATTGTGATGATTATGCACATATCCCGTTGCATCAAAGGATAATACTTCACCGGTTTCAAGACTTACGCTTACCTTGATTAAATCAGGGTAGATGACTACACCTTTATTATCACTTGCAAAGTTTACGGTGCATATTCCGTCATCAGTAAAATAGTAACATTCTTTAAGATTAGTGTAGCCAATTTTTTCAAGATATTTTTTAGCGTTTCTTACAGCCTCATCTTGTTTGATTTCAACTTCTCCCACAAACTTTGAGTTAATCATATAAAGTGGATATCCACCATTTTTCGTAATGGCAGTTGTGCAGTTTTCACTTTTGAAAACATAGCAGGGTATATCACCATTTTCTTCATAAGAATATTCAAGAGTACCTTTTTCATTTTCGCATACTTTTTGAGCAACTTTAAGTGCATCATCCTGCGATATTTCTTTTAATCCTTTGAGTAATAAGGCTTCACCTTGTTCAATATGGTCAGAAAATGGACCATCATAAATAAGAGACGGTAAGTCTGAGAGGGATTGTTCAACATCATCAAAACTACTGTTAATAGTTACCAGATTACTGTTTTTTTCTAAAAGGGTAGAGTCGTAATCATCAAATGAAAATGTTCCGTTTTCAAGTTCATAACACATTTGATTTACTTGTTCATTTAATGAGTTGCAGTATTCGTAAAGACTTGCAAGTTGTTGACGCTCTTCTGCACTTAAACTTTCACCACTTGCACTTTTGCGTCCTAATGCCATTACAAATTCGCCAACTTGTGATAAAAACTTATATGTGTTTGCAAGTTGTGTATCACTTGACGGTAACATAGCTAAACTGTTTTTTGCACCTGAAGATTCACGCCACAACTCCGATGCAAGTTTTGAAAGCATAGTGGGTGTACTTGAATACATAACTTTTTCAAGATTGGTACTAATGTTATTAAGATTTTCATCAAGAGATACAAGTGCCAATTGATTGCTCAAAAGTACTTCTCGCTCAAATCTTGCAAGTTTAACTGATTGCACAATACTGAAAATTCCAAGTACCAGAATAATTGTTGTTGTGTAGAGTATAATTCGTATTTTGCTTCGCGAAAAAGAGGCTCTTTTACCCATTTTTTACACTCCTTTATAAGTTTGGTGATATTATTAACAAAAAATTCAAAAATATACCTTAAAAATCGTCATTTTCTATTTGCCAAATAAGAGATTTTGTAGTATAATTACTTTGATTTATTATGCAGAATGGGGGAGAAGTGTCGTAATGGTTTATCTTGATAACAGTGCTACTACAAAACCTTGCGAAAAAGCAGTACAAAAAGCGTTTATAATGATGACTGAAAACTTTGGTAATCCCTCATCACTTCACTTTTGCGGATTTAATGCCAAGAAAGAATTAGATAGTGCAAGACGCACTTTATCTGACTTTTTATCTTGTCAGCAAAATGAGGTTTTCTTTACACCAAGTGGTACGATTGCAAATAATACTGCAATACTTGGTACTGCAAAAGCAAAGCGTCGTGAAGGTAAAAAAGTAATAACAACATTACTTGAACATCCAAGCGTAATAAAGCATTTTGAAATACTTAGCGAACAAGGTTTTGAAGTTGTTTACTTAAAGCCTGATTGTAACGGTAAAATCAGCCTTCAAGAACTTTCAAATGCGGTTGACGAAGATACAATTCTCGTCAGCGTAATGGCAGTAAATAATGAGGTTGGTTCAATTCAAGATATTTCAAAAATCAAAGGCATTATAAAAGATAATAAATCAAAAGCATATTTTCATTGTGACGCAGTTCAGGCATTCGGCAAAATAATATTGAAACCTAAAAAACTGGGTATCGATTTAATGAGTATGAGTGCCCATAAAATACATGGCATAAAAGGTGCAGGTGCTTTATATGTTAACAACAGTATCCGCATTTTACCGAGTATTGTAGGTGGCGGACAAGAAAGTGGTCTTATTTCAGGTACTGAGGCAATGCCGGCAATTTGTGCATTCGCTGAAGCAGTAAATGACATCGGTAGTGTAGAGAAAAACCTTGCCGAAGTCACAAAAGTAAGAGATTACTTTGTAAATAAGATTTCAACGCTCCCAAAAGTTTATCTTAATTCACCACAAGATGCACTCCCGTATATAATCAACATTTCAGTTGAAGGTGTGCCATCACAAGTAATGCTCAACTCACTTTCGTCAATGGGTATTTGTGTTTCTGCAGGCTCAGCTTGTGCAAAGGGCCACCGAAGTGATGTGCTAACCGCCATGGGCGTAACACCAAAAGGCATTGATAGTGCAATTCGTATCAGTTTGTCAAAAACTACCACAGAAAATGAAATGGATTTATTGTATAATGGAATAGTTGACACTATAAATCGTGTTAGGAGATAAAAATGAAAGAAATCATACTCATAAAAAACGGTGAGTTAGCACTTAAAGGACTTAACCGTTCAACATTTGAAGATATTTTAATTAAGAATATTCGCAAAAGAATAAAACCACTTGGCGAATTTGAATACAGAAAAGAACAGTCAACTGTCGCAGTTGTCCCTATGGAAGATTATATCGATATGGATGAGGTAAGTGACAGAATAAGCCGAGTTTTCGGTATTGCAGCATATTCCCGTGCATTACAGGTTGAAAAGGATATGGATGTTATACTCAAAAATGCACCCGAGTATCTTGCAGAACAACTTAAAAATGCAAAAACTTTCAAGGTTGAAGGTAAGCGTTCAGATAAAAAGTTCCCACTTAAATCTCCTGAAATTTCAGCAGAAGTTGGCGGTGCAATTTTAAGTGCGTTTCCACATTTAAGAGTAGATGTTAAAAATCCAGAAATACTTGTTACTATTGAAATTCGCGAAAAATTTGCATTTATCCGTGGTAACCAAACTAAAGGTGCGGGCGGTATGCCAACAGGTACAGCGGGTAAATCTTCAATTCTTATTTCAGGTGGTATTGACAGTCCCGTTGCAGCATATATGATGGCAAAACGCGGTCTTGTGCTTAATGCAATCCATTTTGCATCTCCACCATATACTTCACCTCAATCAGAAGAAAAAGTTCACAATCTTCTTCGCCAGGTTTCAAGATATAGCGGTAACATAACTCTCTTCACCGTTGGTTTTACAGAAATTCAAGAAGAAATTCGTGATAAATGTCCTGAAGATTTGTTTACTCTTATTATGCGTCGTTTTATGATGAGAATTGCACAACGCATAGCAGAAAAAGAAGAAAGCAAAGCACTTATCACAGGCGAAAGTCTTGGTCAGGTGGCAAGTCAAACATTAAACGCACTTGCATGTACTGACGCGGTCGTATCAATGCCTGTTTTCAGACCTCTTATCGGTCTTGATAAAGAAGAAATCATTAAGGTTTCAAGAAGAATTGATACTTTTGATATTTCAATTGAGCCTTATGAAGATTGTTGCACAGTATTTACACCAAAACATCCAAAAACAAAACCACAGATATCTGTACTTGAAAATGCTGAAAAAGCGTTAGATGTTGAGGCTCTTATTAACCGTGCAATTGAAAACACAACTATTAAAAATATTTGTTTTTAAGGTAGATTTATAATGACTCTGGAAGAAAAAGTTGTTAAAGTACTTAATGAAAAAGGTTTTGTGTTGGCTACAGCCGAGTCCTGCACAGGTGGTCTTATAGCAAAAAGAATAACAGATGTAAGTGGCTCGTCAGCAGTTTTTAATTGCGGTATAGTTAGTTACAGTAATGAAATTAAGGAAAAAGTACTTGGCGTAAGTCATAAAACCCTTGAAACTTACGGTGCAGTAAGTGAACAAACTGTGCGTGAAATGGTGAAAGGTGCTTTGAAGATTTCGGGTGCTGATATTGCAGTTTCCGTTTCAGGAATTGCAGGACCTAATTCTGATAACACAGAAAAACCTGTGGGACTTATTTTTCTTGCAGTTTCAAATGGTAAAACTATAACAGTAAAACAACTAAATAATACTTTTACAGAAAATATAAGGGAAAACAACAGACAAAGTGCATCTGACGAAGCACTTAAAATGATTTTAGATTTGGTAGGTGAGTGATATGAAAAAAAGAAGAATGGGAGCAGGCAGAATAATCTTACTTATTATCTGTATTCTCGTATTCATCTTTTCTGCGTCACTTGTCGTAAAACATTTTGTTGAAATCAAAAAAAATCAGGATTACTATGAACAGATACAAGAACTTGTAACTGATGCACCGGAGCAGACTCCTGACTATGATTCAGTAGTTAAAGTTAATACAGATACAGTTGGTTGGATAAAAGTTCCTAATACAAATATCGATTATCCGGTTGTTCAATACATTAACAATGATTATTATCTTAATCACGATTTTGATAAAAAATATAATTATCGCGGTGCAATCTTTATGGATTACCGTAATAATCCCACCGATTTAGATGCAAATACAATAATTTATGGTCATAACTGTTACGATAAAACAATGTTTTCAGAACTTGACCAGTACGAAAAATTAGATTTCTATAAAAAAACACCTGTGTTTGAGTTTAATACTCTTACAAAATGTTATAAATGGAAAATCTATGCAGCCTTTATTACAAATGCTGACCCGGATGAAGATAACGGTTATGTTTTCAATTACATATATCCGTATATGGATGGTGAAAACTTTAACGGCTTTATTGAAGAGGTAAACAAACGCAGACTTTATGTAACTGATGTTGATATTACTGATGATGATAAAATGCTAGTTCTTTCAACTTGTGTAAGAACTCTTGACACAGTTAATAAATACGGTAAAACAACATATCGTGCAGATGCCAGACTTGTAATTGTTGCAAGGGCTTTGCGTGATGGTGAAAGTGCTGAAGTTGATGTTTCAAAGGCTTATGTAAATAAAAATCCAAAGTATCCGCAACTTTGGTACGATAATAAAAACATTGAAAATCCTTTCAAAGATGAAGAAAAATGGTATCCTCAGGAGGTAGTGAAGTAATGAATAATAGCGAAAACAATAATAACGAAATACTCTCCTTTGAGGAACTTCGTAAAAAACTTGGTATGGATGAACCGCCAAAAACAGAAACAAAACCAAATAACACAGAAAAAACTGTTGATACTACACCGTCAACTGACGATATTTTTGCTCAGATTGAGCAGACACTTAACGAAACAACTGAAACAGTAAACGAATCGAAGCACATTGTTGAAAACGGTAAAACTTTTGTTGATATTACAGAACAGTATGTAAAAAAAGAAACTGTAACTGAACCTGAAATAATAACAGAAGAAAAAGCAGAAACAGTAATAGTGACACCTAAAAAGAAAAAAGTCCGTACTTTTAATGAGATTTTCTCTGACTTCTTCAAAGGTTTTATTCCGTTAAAAAAAGACAGTACAAAAGAAAAAATCCGTAAAATTATAATGGATGTTGCAATAATTACAATAATTGGTTGCTGTTTTGCTTTTGCTGATTTGTATGTTGAAAGACAAGTGCAGTTGAAACAAAAGGAAGAAATCAAAGAAACAATTGTAGAAACTGACGATTTTGACGACAATCAATATGTTGAAGCGTGGCAAGATGTTTTTGCAAAATATCCAACAATTCAATTCCCTGAAAATATGAATCTGAAATATTCATATCTTTATGCGGTTAATCAAGATTTAGTCGGTTGGGTTAAAATTGATAATACAAATCTTGATGTTCAGGTTGTTCAGTCAAGCGATAATGATTATTATCTTAACCGTGATTTCTACGGAAAAACAAGTCGTTACGGTTGCCCTTATCTTGATTTCAAAAATGATTCAAAATATCTTGACGACAATACAGTTATTTATGGTCACCATATGACTGACGGTCTTATGTTCTCAAATCTTGATAAATATAAGACTCTTGAAGGCTATAAAGAATCACCTATAATCGAATACAGTACACTATATGAAACATATTATTTCAAAGTGTTCGCAGCATTTATTTCAAATGCAAAAGTTGTTGACGATAACGGTAACTTCTTTAACTTTATAGTTACCGATTTTGTAACTGATGAAAAATTCAGCGGATTCGTTGATGAAGTTGAGAAACGCAGTATTTTCAAAACAGATGTTAATGTTCAGCCGGATGATAAACTCATTACACTTGTTACTTGTTCTTATGAGTTTGATAGTGCAAGGCTTGTTGTTATGGGCAGACTTCTTCGCGAAAATGAAGATAAATCAGTGCTTGTTGATGAAGCAACACTTAATACATCACCTAAATATCCTCAAGCGTGGTATGATGCAAAAAATATGACTAACCCATACGCTGACGATATTTGCTGGACACCATAAATTAGTTGAATATTAGTTTATATAGGGTAAAAAGAGAGGTAAAAGTAAAATGAGAGTAAGATTATTGTCACTTAATGTTGACAAGAGTATGCCTTTTGCAAGATACCAAGCAAGAGTGGTAAGCAGTATTAAGGCATATTCAGAAGACGCATCTGTTTTTGAAGAGTATGACAATCTTCGTGATTTGTTCACTGCTTTGCAAGATGCGTTAGAAAACGATGAACTTATTATTACAGCAGTTGATAATAAGAACTACAACAAACTTAAAAATGCACTTATTCAGGCACTTGAAACTGAAACTGTGTATAATTCATCAATCCTCAATATGCTTGAAAGTGATGAGGAAATGGACGATGCAACTAGAAAAGCATTTTCAACTTTCCCTGAGCCTGCAACAGTATTCTTGTCAAAAGACGGATTGTATTCAGGCTTCGGTATTGAAAACGGTACACAGTATCTTTTAATGCTTCCTATTGATAACGAAAGAATCAATATTATTTTAAGAAACGGTGTTGTTCCGTTCCTCTCAAAAAGTATTGAAGTTCCTGTTGAAAACGAGTTTCTTAGCGAAAAGAAATTCTTTGATAACGAAAAAGTTGCAATTGCAGTAAGCCGAATTGTTGAATCAGGCTCAGTAGTTGCAGTTAACGGTACACAAAATGCAGAAGTAATCAAGAGTTGCGGTGATAATATCCCTAATTTTGATGAAGTTTTCGTGTTCACCCCTCATGTTGAAGATAAAGGTGATGTGAACGCTACTGAATATGCTGCACAACTTGCTAAAGTAAGTCTCGATTTATCTGCTGCAAATATTGGTGCTTCAATTAGTGATATTTACACATCAAATGATGCAAGATTTATCTGTATTGCAGTTGCTAATGACGAATCAGCAGTTGTAAGAAAACTTTATATGTCAGAAGATGAAACAGAATCAGCATTTATTGAAGCTGCTGCTGTTGAACTTATTGAACTTATCGGTGAAAAAGCAGCAGGCGTGCAAAGCGTAGGCATTGAAATTACAGAAGATAATAACAAAATTACAGATGAAGATAAAAAGCCTGTAAATAAGAAATCAATTATCATTATTTCTGCTGTTTTAGGTGCAATTGTACTTCTTTGTGCAATCCTTGGTATCGTCTATAAAGTTCAGGGTGAAAATGGTGCACTTGCAAACGCTTTCAATAAGATTTTTAATATTACTACAACAACTACAACCACAACAACTACAACAGAAACAACTACTGAACTTACTACTGAGGCCCCTGCCGCAGAAATGAAAATTTCTGATTTTATGATAGCAGACTTAATTAAGATTGAAATGCTTAAGAATACAGAAGAAACAACAGAAAGCACTACTGAAAGCACAACGGGTGCAGATGAGTCATCAACTGACGGTACAACAGAGCCTGAAACTCAGGTTGATAAAGGTGCACCAACCGTTATGAAAATCAATGGTGTAGAAATTGAGGCAAAAGAAGCACTTGGCAGACTCGTTATGACTGAAATGGGCGAAGGTTATAACATTGAGGCAGTTAAAGCACAAGCAGTTGTAATTTATACATATCTTAAATACCGCGATACAAATTTTGAAATCGACGGTGTAAAAATTAGTGATACAGTTAATGATGAAGTAAAATCAGCAGTTGATGCTGTGTTCGGTGAATATCTTACTTACGATGGTGAGGTAGCACTTACACCTTACTTTGAAATCGCAGCAAAGAAAACAACTGATGCTAAAACCATTTTCTCAAAAGAATATCCATATCTTAAACCTGTTTCAATTAACGGTGACCCTGATTCTTCATCAGAGGCATTCAAGGTTGAGCGTAAGTATTCAATGGGTGAGTTCAAAGGATTACTTCTTAACTTTGACAGTACACTTAAACTCAGCGAAGAACCTATTATGTGGGTTGATGTAAAAGCACACGACGCATCAGTTTCTTCAAGTATTGGTTATGTAACAAAGGTAACAGTGGGCGATAAAGAAATAAGCGGTATTGATTTCCGTACAAAAGTATTTACACAGTCAACACTTCTTTCACATTGTTTCACAGTTGATTATAACGAAACAACAGGCGAATTCCTTGTTACATCATACGGTAACGGTTTGGGCGTAGGTATGAGTAAAACAGGTGCTGATTATATGGCAAATAATAAATCAAGCTATAAGAAAATTCTTTCAACATATTTCAGTGGCACTAAACTTACACAGGAGGAAAAGGTATGAAAATTTTAGTTACAGGCGGAGCAGGATTTATTGGTTCACATACTTGTGTTGAACTTTTGAATTCTGGTTATGAGATTGTTATAGTTGATAATCTCTATAATTCAAGTGAAAAATCACTTGACAGAGTTCGTGAACTCACAGGTAAAGATTTTGCATTTTATCCTTATGACATTCGTGATAAAGAGAATATGCGTAAAGTTTTTGAAGAACACAAAATTGATGCGTGCATTCACTTTGCAGGACTTAAAGCAGTAGGTGAAAGCTGTCGCGAGCCTTTAATGTATTACGATAATAATATTGGCGGTACATTAGCACTTTGTGAGGTTATGGCAGAATATAACTGTAAAAAAATTGTATTTAGTTCATCAGCAACTGTTTATGGTATGAACAATATCTCACCACTTAAAGAAGATATGAAAACAGGTGGTACTACAAATCCTTACGGTACTACAAAATATATGATTGAGATTATTCTTGATGACTTCCATAAGGCGGATAAAGATTGGGCAGTAACACTTCTTCGTTATTTTAACCCAATCGGTGCACATAAGAGTGGCAGAATTGGTGAAAATCCAAACGGTATCCCAAATAACCTTATGCCATATATTACTCAGGTTGCTATTGGTAAGTTACCATATCTTAATGTTTTTGGTGACGATTATAATACTCCTGACGGTACAGGTGTTCGTGACTATATTCATGTTGTTGACCTTGCTCTCGGCCATGTTAAAGCGGTTGAAAAAATCCTTAAAGATGAGCCAAAAGTTAATGTTTACAATCTTGGTACTGGTAACGGATACAGCGTTCTTGATATTGTTAAAGCATTTGAGCAAGCTTCAGGACAGAAGATTGAATACAAAATTGCTCCTCGTCGTCCTGGTGACCTTGATGTTTGCTATTCAGATGCAACAAAAGCATTCAATGAACTCGGTTGGAAAGCAGAACGCGGACTTCTCGAAATGTGTGAAGACTCTTGGCGTTGGCAAAGCAATAATCCAAACGGATTTGATGATTAAAAAATATTAAAATACTAAAGTAAAGGGTGGTTCAAGTGAAAAAAGGCTTACTAGTAGGAATAGGTGCAGTTGTTCTTGTTGTTATTCTTGTAATTGGTGGTTTAGTCGGCACATACAACGGACTTGTTGATAAACAAGCAGAAGTTGAAAAAGCTGACGCTCAGATTCAAACTTATTTACAACGCCGTGCAGATTTAATTCCAAATCTGGTAAATACAGTTAAGGGTTATGCTTCTCACGAAACTGAAGTTTATACGGCTCTTGCAGATGCCCGTGCAAAACTTAATTCAGCATCAAATGCAGAAGAATATACCGAAGCACTTGAAAGCTATGATTCTGCAATTTCACGACTCTTGGTAGTTGTTGAAAATTACCCTGAACTTAAAGCGAATCAAAATTTCATTTATCTTCAGGATGAATTGACAGGAACAGAAAATAGAATTGGTACTGCACGAAAAGATTATAATGATGCAGTTACAGAGTATAATAAGTCAATCAAAAAATTCCCTACAGTAATTTTTGCAGGAATATTAGGCTTTGATGAGGCGGAACTTTTTGAGGCAAGTGATAATGCACAAAACGTTCCTATTGTTGATTTTGAGTAAAGAAGATATGAAAAAGTATAATAAAATTTTAACTGTTACTTTAATATTGTTAATTCTATTGTCATTTTCATCAATGGCAATAGATTTACCAAAACCCACAAATAATTTCTTTGTAAACGATTTTGCAGATGTTATTGATGATAATGTAGAAAATGAACTTCAGTCTATTGGTGCAAGTTTATATAAACAAACAACCGCACAAGTAGTTGTTGTTACGGTAGACTCCCTTGATGGATATGATGTAGAGGAATATGCCCTTGAATTAGGTCGAGAGTGGGAAGTAGGCAGTAAAGAAAGTAACAACGGTGTAGTTTTGCTTTTATCTGTAAATGAACGTCAGGTGACAATTCAGGTTGGTTATGGCCTTGAAGGGTGTCTTCCAGATGGTAAAACAGGTAGAATTCTTGATACATACGCAATTCCATATTTAAGGGATGACGACTTTTCTTCAGGCCTTGCAAGTGCTTATAAAGCTATTGCTAATGTTATATGTGTTGAATATGGCATTGAACTAGAGAACCTGAACTTTGAAGATTATAATAACGATTATAATTTTGAAATGTCTAATGATGAAATAGTTATAATCTTTATTGCGATATTTATGGTAATTGCAATATTTTCTTTTATAGTATTCAAATGTAACGGTGGTGGCTCAAATCACGGTGGCGGAACACACTATGGTGGCGGTCGTTATTATGGCGGAACTACCTATCGTGGCGGTTTCGGTTCAGGCAGTGGAGGATTCCATAGTGGTGGCGGATTCCGTGGTGGCGGAGGAGGCTTCCGCGGAGGTGGAGGTTCATTTGGTGGCGGAGGCTCGTCACGAGGATTCTAAGGGGATATTATGAGAGTATTTGATTTTGATAACACAATTTATGATGGCGAAAGCGGAATGGATATCTTTCTTTATTACTTGAAGAGAGACCCAAAAGGTGTAGCAAAGTTTGTTCCGAAATTTATGGAAGGCTTTCTCAAATATAAACGCCATCTTATTACAATTGAAGAAGTTAAAACTGAATACGCTTCTTATGTTAAGGAATATTTTGAACGGATTGAAAACATTCAAGAAGATTTTGAACATTTTTGGGATATAAACGAAAAAAATATCAAATCATTTTATCCTAAAATTCAAAAAGAAGATGATGTTATTCTTTCAGCTTGTCCGTATTGTCTTTTAAGCATAATGACAAACCGTCTCGGTGTTAAAAATGTGATTTCTACTGAACTTGATGCTGAAACAGGTGAAATTGGTGAAATCTGCTATAACGAAAACAAAGTGAAAATGTTCCGTGATGTATATGGCGATGTTGAAATCGACGAGTTTTATACTGATTCAATGAGTGATAAACCAATGATGGATATTTCAAAAACAGTATTTCTTGTAGATGGTGAAAAACTCATTAAAATCAAAAAAGACGGAGTTTATCTTAACGAGAAATTCGAATAACAATTATTTGAATTACAATTAAATAATGAGTAGGTTGGGCAGTTGCGTAGATTTTTAATCTATGAGGAAAGTCCGAGCATCATACAGCAGGGTAACGGCTAACGGCCGCCGAGGGTGACCTTAGGGAAAGTGCATAGAAAATTACCGCCACTTTTTAAGTGGTAAGGGTGGAAAGGCGAGGTAAGAGCTCACCGGCGTTGCAGAGATGTAACGGCCGAGCAAACCCTACCCGATGCAACATCGACAGAAGTTGTCAGCTGGGCATATACTTCAACAGATGGCTAAAGGCACATAGCAATATGTGTCGCAGATAGATAATTGCCTTAAACGACAGAACTCGGCTTACAGACCTACTCATTTTAACAAAAAACAACGAACCCCGTATAATGCATTGAGGTGATTTTTAATGTTAGATGCATTTGTAGGGTCCGTTTTTTTGTTCTTAACTCTTTTAGGTACAGTTGCAATTTGCTATATTATTATGCTAAAATTGTTAATACCTAAAAGTGATGGTATTTATTACATAGTTTTACCTTGTAATCAGAATACAAAGAATGTCCGTAAAAAAGCATACGGTACAAGAATTAAACTCAACTTATTAGGTGAAGATTGTTATTCTAAAGTAGTTGTGTTGGATTCTGGTATTACAGAAAATGAAAAAGAAGAATTACTCCCAATCTGCAAAGAAAGTAATGGGATTTATCTTGTTCAAAAAGAATATATGAAGGATTACTTTGATGGAAGAATTTGAAACAAAAATCAAAATAACGGGTACAGTAACAGATATAACCTATCATAATGATGTGAACGGTTATACTGTTTTTGTAGTTGATAATGATGAAGAAGAACTTACTGTTGTAGGTACTGTTGCCGATTTGAAAATGGGTGACCGTGTTGAAATAGTAGGTGACTATGTGTATCATTCAGTATATGGCAGACAGTTTAAGGCTGATTTCTGCAATGCACTTATGCCCGAATCCATTGAAGATTTATATCATTATCTTGCAAGTGGTGCAGTAAAAGGTATAAGAGAATCAACTGCACTTAAAATTATTGACAGGTTTGGAGAAAACACCTTTGATATATTACAATATGAGCCTGAAAGACTTGCAGAAATCAAGGGCATTTCTCTTGAAAAAGCAAAGAAAATAGGTAAAGAGTATAATGCACAATGCTCAACAAGAGCGTTAATTATAGCACTTTCAAAATACGGACTAAAAACAAGTGAATGTATTACTGCTTTCGATAAATTAGGCAAAAATGCAGTAGAAATTATTGAAAATAACCCATATATTCTTTGTGAGGGTGATAACAGAATATCATTTGAAAGGGCAGAGCAGATTGCCGATATGTTACCGCAAAAACCTGACTCTCAATACAGAATTGAGGCGGGTGTGCTTTATGTGGTTAATCATAATTTTAGAAATGGTCATACTTGCTTACCACTTGAAAAATTATTTGTTCCGTCGGGCGATTTGTTAGGCGAAAGCCGTGAAAGTATAGAAATTGCAATCGATAATCTTTTAAGTACAAAAAGACTTGTATGCGAAAAAATCGGTAACCGCGATTTTATTTTCTTGCCTGAAGCATATAATGTAGAAAAATCAATCGCAAAAAGACTTAATGTGTTACTAAAATACCCACCTGAAAACCCAATTGATGTTAATAAATACATAGAAAAGATTGAGAAATCTTCGCAAATTGAATATGCTGAAAAGCAAAAAGAAGCAATTGTAACCGCTGTAAATAAAGGTATTCTTATTTTGACAGGTGGTCCCGGTACAGGTAAAACAACTACTCTTAACGGTATTATCAATATGTTCGAGAAAGATTTTCTTGATATTGCACTTTGTGCACCAACAGGTCGTGCTGCTCAAAGAATGACCGAAGCCACAGGACGAAATGCAACCACAATCCACCGACTTTTAGAAGTTGAGTGGAGTGAGGGTGATAAACCGGTTTTCAAGCGTAATCTTCGTAATCCACTTGATTGTCAGGCAGTAATTGTGGACGAAATGTCAATGGTTGATATTTTTCTTTTTGCGAGCCTTTTAGATGCTCTACCACTTGGCTGTCGACTTATAATGGTAGGTGATAGTGACCAATTACCATCTGTAAGTGCAGGTAATGTGTTAAAGGATTTAATCGAAAGCGGACTTATGCCTGTGGTTGAACTTAAAGAGATTTTCCGTCAGGCAATGAACAGCAATATTGTTAAAAATGCTCATGCAATCGTTAATGGTGAGTATATTGAAACAGATTATAAAGACGGTGACTTTTTCTTTATGCACCGCCACTATCCACTTGATGCAGTGCGAACAATAAAAGACCTTTGCACTAAAAGATTGCCCGATGCTTATGGCTTTGACCCTGCAACACAGATTCAGGTGCTTTGTCCGTCAAAAAAAGGTGATACAGGTACTGTAAATCTTAATCAGGTGTTGCAAGAGACTCTTAATCCGTCTGAAAAAGGAAAGGCAGAGTATAACACAGGTTATCGTATCTTTCGTGAAGGCGATAAAGTTATGCAAACCAAGAATAATTATAATATTCATTGGGAATCACCAAATGATGAGGGTGACGGAATATTCAACGGTGATATCGGTTTTATTGAGATTATTGATATTGCCCACGATGCTGTTGTTATCGATTTTTCAGGCAAAAGAGCTACATATACTAAAGAACAACTTACTGAAATTGAACTTGCCTACGCTGTAACCGTTCATAAAAGTCAGGGTAGCGAGTTTGATGCAGTTGTTATACCTATGATTTTAGTGAATAATAAACTTTGTTATAGAAATCTTCTCTATACTGCTGTTACAAGAGCAAAGAAACTACTCATTCTTGTAGGCACAACAGGTTGTCTTAACAGTATGATAGATAATAACAAAACACAACTTCGTTATTCATCACTTAAACATTTTATGCTTGACAACTGATTTTAAGGGTGTATAATGTAAGTAAGCCAAGAAAATTCAATATATTGGGTGCTGACGGTAAGTCGGCTGAGATTAGAGCTAATCCGCTCTTGACCATTGAACCTGATACGGATAATGCCGGCGTAGGAAATTCTTCATTCAGCCTTGCGGTATTCCTTGGCTGAATTTTTTATTTGGAGATGATATTGAATGAAAAAGAAAAGTATGGTTTGGCTTTATTGGCTTGTTGAAAGTGCAATTATGATTGCTCTTTCGGCTGTTCTGGAATTAGTTTCAAAATCCATTATTCCAGAAATGACATTTGGTGGACAAATCACAATCGTAAGTATGCTTCCTGTTGTTTTAGTAGCTTGGAAGTATGGAGTAGGTAAAGGGCTTATAACAGGTTTTATTTATTCATTAGTACAAATGGTAATGGGTATTAGCACAATCAGTAAAATGATTTTACCAACATCTGACGAGTACCTTGGCAGTTTATTAAATATCGCACTTATGTTTATCTTTGACTACATACTTGCATATACAGTGCTTGGGCTTTCTGCAATGTATAAAAAAACAATTAAAAAAGATTATATTTCATTACCACTTGGTGCGTTTACAGTTCTTTTACTTCGTTATATCTGCCACATTGTTTCAGGATACATTCTTTTCGGTGCTTGGGCAGAATGGTTCTTCACACAAGATGGCTTTTATTCTTGGGGTGAAACTATTATGAACACATTTAGCGGTAACGGACTCTCACTCATTTACTCAATTATATATAACGGATTTTATATGATTCCTGAAATTATAATCACAACAGTTGTTGCGGTGGTAATCAGCAAAATTCCACAGATAACAAAAACAAAAGCATAAATAAAAATCCCTTACTCGTAAGAGTAGGGGATTTAATATTATTCCTCAAATCTTCTGTCAAAACTTCTGTATTGTATGGCTTCTGTAATATGCCTTGTATCAATTTCTTCCGCATTATCAAGGTCAGCAATTGTTCTTGCAATTCTTAATACTTTATCATAAGCACGGGCAGAAAGTGAAAGCCTTTCAAAAGCAGTTTTAAGTATAAATAACGCGTTTTCAGTCATAATACAATACTTTCTGGTACTTGCAGCGTCCATTTTTGCGTTGCAAGTAATTTTTGTACCCTTAAAACGCTTGTGCTGAATTGCTCTTGCTTTTTCAACTCTTTTCTTGATTTCACTTGATGGCTCCGACTTGTGATTTCCTGAAAGATTTTCAAAATCAACGGGAGGTACATTGATATGTATGTCAAGTCTGTCAATAAGCGGACCACTCACACGATTTAAGTATCTTTGTGCAGCACCGTTTGAACAAGTACAAGGGCGTGTAGGATGCCCGTAATAACCGCAAGGGCAAGGATTCATAGCACAAATCATCATAACTGAACAAGGGTATTGAAATTTAGCCATAGCCCTTGAAATACTGATAATGCCATCTTCAATAGGTTGGCGTAATACCTCAAGAGTGTTTCTTGTGAATTCAGGCAATTCGTCAAGAAATAAAACTCCGTTATGTGCTAATGATACTTCACCGGGTCTTGGTATGGCACCACCACCTGAAAGTCCCGCAGGGGATACAGTATGATGTGGCGAACGAAACGGCCTTGAACGAATAAGTGAAATACCACTTGGCAACGCACCTGCAATTGAATAAATGTTTGTAGTTTCAATTGATTCGTCAAAAGTCATATCAGGCAAAATTGATGGCATTCTTTTGGCAAGCATACTTTTACCTGAGCCGGGAGGGCCTACCATAAGTACATTATGTCCGCCTGCCGCGGCAATTTCCAATGCTCGTTTAACTTCCTCCTGACCGCGTACATCTGCAAAATCAGGAATATTCACAGGGTTATAATATTCAGTATAACTGTCAGCAGTAACAGGTTGAATTTCTTCCATTCCCGTTAGATGCTTAAGTAGTTGGAATACATTTTTTACAGGGTAAACCTCAATCCCTTGAACAACAGCACCCTCACTTGTATTGTCAACAGGTATAAAAATCTTTTTAATACCATTCTTTTTAGCACAAAGTACCATTGGTAAAACACCATTTACTTTGCGAAGTTCACCATCAAGAGAAAGTTCGCCAATGAATGCCATATCATCAGTAACACCTTTAAGTTGCTCGTTTGCACAAAGTAATGAAATGAGAATAGGCAAGTCATAAAGAGGACCTTCTTTTTTCATATCAGCAGGGGCGAGGTTTACTGTTATTCTGCTTACAGGGTATTGAAGATTTGCATTTTTGATTGCAGAACGCACTCTTTCACGACTTTCCGAAACAGCAGTATCGGGAAGTCCAACAATATCAAATCGTGGAAGTCCGCCTGAAATATCTGCTTCAACAATAACGTTGTAAGCGTCCATTCCAAAAAGACCAAGACTTGTAACTCTTGCAAACAAAATAATCACATCCTTGAAATTACTGAAATAATTATACAATACATAACATAATATTTTCAACATAAAAATAATATATATTTTGTATTTACTTTTGAATACTTTTAGCGTAAAATATATTTAGTAAAATTTAGGAGGTATTGTTGTGAACGATATCAACAAACTTTATGAACAATGGCTTTATTCTGCAACAGCAGATGCTGATTTAATCCCTGAACTTGAAAGTGTTAAGGGTGATAATGAAGCAATTCTTGACCGTTTCTATAAAAATCTTGAATTTGGTACTGCAGGACTTCGCGGTGTTATCGGTACAGGCACAAATCGTATGAATGTTTATACGGTTAATCAGGCAACTCAAGGTCTTGCAGATTATCTTAATGAAACATTTGAAAACCCATCAGTTGCAATCGCTTATGATTCAAGAATTAAGTCAAAAGAGTTTGCAGAAAGTGCTGCGGGTGTTTTAGCAGCAAATGGAGTTAAGGTGTATATTTATCCTGAACTTGTACCAACTCCAATGCTTTCATTTGCAGTAAGACGCCTTGAATGTTCATCAGGTATCATTATTACCGCAAGCCATAACCCATCAAAATATAACGGATTTAAGTGCTATGACCCTAATGGTTATCAGATGACTGATGAAGCAGCTGCAAAGACTTATGAATATATCCAAAATATTGATATGTTCACAGGTGTTAAAACAATGAGTTTTGACGATGCATTGGCTGAAGATATGGTCGATTATATTGAAGATTGGCTTTATGACGAGTTTTATGCAAAAGTGAAATCTTGCCTTGTAAACCCTGATTCAATCAAAAAAGCAGACCTTAAAGTGATTTACACACCACTTAACGGTGCAGGTAATAAGCCGGTTCGCAAAGTTCTTAAAATGGCAGGTATTAACGATGTAACCGTTGTTAAAGAGCAAGAAAAACCTGATGGTAATTTCCCAACTTGCCCTTATCCTAATCCTGAAATTCGTCAGGCTTTTGAGTGTGCAATTGAAACTTCAAAGGGTACTGACGCTGATTTGCTTCTTGCTACTGACCCTGACTGTGACCGCGTTGGTATAGCAGTAAAAGACGGTGATGATTATGTTCTTATGACCGGTAACGAAGTTGGTGCGATGCTTTGTGAGTATCTTCTCTCAACTCTTAAAGAACAGAATAAATTACCTGAAAATCCTATTGTAGTTAAATCAATCGTTACAACACCTCTTATTGAGGCAATCTGTAAAGAGTATGGTGCCCAAGTTGCAGACTTGCTTACAGGATTTAAGTACATTGGCGAACTTATTACAAATCTTGAAAAAGAGGGTAAAGAAGATAATTTCGTTGTTGGTATGGAAGAATCTTACGGTTATCTTCGCGGAATCCATGCTCGCGATAAAGATGCTGTTGTAGCATCACTTATGATTTGTGAAATGGCTGCTGTGTATAAACTCAAAGGAATTTCTCTTAAACAGTTTATGGATAGTATTTATGAAAAATATGGTATGTATCTTAATACTGTTCTTAACTTCGCATTTGAAGGTGCAAGTGGTATGCAGAAAATGGCAGATATTATGAACTCACTTCGCGAAAATGCACCAACATCTTTTGCTAATAATAAAGTCGTAAAAGTTGCCGATTATAAAGAAAGTGTTGTGAAAGATATATTAACAGGGGTGAGTGCTGTAATAAATCTTCCTAAATCAAATGTGCTTTCATATACACTTCAAGATAACAGTAAAGTTATTGTTCGCCCATCAGGTACAGAACCTAAAATTAAGATTTATATTACTGCTTGTGGTGATACAAGAGCAGAGTCAGAAGAAAAAACTAAACTTATTTCTGAAGACGCTAAAAAACTTTTAGGAGTATAATAAATGAATAGAGAAAAATTTATAAAAGGTGTTGCAATTTTTCTTGCAGTGCTTATGATTGGAAGTACTGCAACTGTATTGTTACAAATGTTTATGTAATTAAATTGGCCACAGATTAGTTTCTGTGGCTTTTTTATTGACTTAAAACGACTCTTTTTGTGAAAATTATACATAATTTTTAGTTGACATTTATTTTTTTTGTGCTATAATCTATTTAATATGAGTATGTGTGTTGCTTAAAAGTTGTTTTTCGAGGTGAATTGTAAGATATGAGTAATATTATTGATGATAATATTCTTGTATCCCGTGCAAAATCCGGTAATGCCGAAGCACTTACAATTTTGCTTGAAAAATATTCTGAAAATATAATGCAGAAATCACTTACTTTCAAAAACCTTAACGGTCTTGAAAGTGATGACCTTTATCAAGAGGGTATGATTGGGTTTGTTGCCGCAGTTTATTCTTTTGATGAAAAGCTTGGTGTTCAGTTTTCTACATACGCCAATACTTTAGCTTTTAGAAAAATGCTTTCTGCAATCCGTAAAGCGAATAACAAATCAAACCTTCCTTTGCAATATTATGTTTCTTTAGAAGATGAAACTGACTTACTTTCACATTCACCAACTCCTGAAGAAATTGTAATTTTTAATGAAGAACTTGATTTAATCAATGATTTTATTGAGAATAATCTTTCAAAGTCAGAAAAAAAGGTGTTCAGACTCAACATCGCAGGCCTTTCATATTCTGAAATTGCAGATATTTTAGATTGTGATGAAAAATTTGTGGATAATGCACTTCAAAGAATTCGCAGAAAACTCCGCAAATTAGATATATAAATACGCCCTTAACTCAAAGAGGAGCATTGTTTCAATGACTACGGTGCAATTCCGTATGGGGTAAAAATAAATTAAGCGAGGTACTAAAAATGTACGAAGACAAAACACTCACCTGTAAAAATTGTGGAAACGAGTTCGTTTTTACTGCAGGCGAACAGGAATTCTATGCAGAGAAAGGACTTGTAAACGAGCCAAAGGTGTGTAAAGAGTGCCGTATTGCCCGTAAGAATGCTAACCGTGGCGAAAGAGTTTATCATACTGCTGTATGTGCATCTTGTGGTGGCGAGGCAAAGATTCCTTTTGAACCAAAAGATGATAGACCTGTTTATTGTAGCGATTGCTTTGCAAAAATGAAGGCTGAATAATTTTATATTTCAAAAAAATTAAGCACGGGACTTATTCAAAGTCTCGTGCTTTTTTGTATATTCTTCTTTTCATTCGGCAAAATATTCTGGGAGGAAGAAATATGATTTTTTTGAAAGCCTTTTTAGTTGGTGGTCTAATTTGCGTGATAGGTCAGTTGCTTATTGACTGGACTAAACTTACACCTGCAAGAATTCTTGTTTCATTCGTAGTAATTGGTGTAATACTTGGTGGATTAGGTGTTTATCAGCCATTGGTAGATTGGGCAGGTGCAGGTGCTACCGTGCCACTTACAGGGTTTGGAAATACATTAGTTCAAGGTACAAAAGAAGCACTTCGTAAAGATGGTGCGTTAGGAATAATAACAGGACCACTTTCATCAGCATCTGTGGGCATAACTGTTGCAATGGTATGTGGACTCATAGTTGCGTTTATCACAAAGCCTAAATCAAAATAGAAATAAAAAAGGACTGCTCATAACTGAACAGTCCTCACTTGTTATTAAAATCTTATGCAACAGTTTCTGAAACAAATGAGTCGTCACAGCATGAGCAAGAAACATAATTTTCAGCATCATTACCAATAACAACTTTCTTACTGTCAACATATTTCTTGATAAGAACATATGCAGCAACTGCAACAGCAGCAATACCAACAATAACAGCAATAACTTTTAAAGCCTTTTTCATAATATTTTCCTCCAAGAATTTTTTACTGAATATATTATATAAAATATTCAGTAAAATGTCAACGCATATTTATTCAAAAAAAGAAAAATGCCGAAGACTTTCGTCAACGGCAAAGAACTACGCATTAAGCCTTGTTAAGTTTTGTAACGAGAGCAGACTTTTTACGAGCTGCATTATTCTTATGAAGAAGACCTTTAGCAGCAGCCTGGTCGATTTTCTTAACAGCAACCTTTACAAGCTCTTCCTTATCAGCAGCATTTGTTTCAATAGCAACATTTGCCTTTTTGATAGCTGTTTTAAGAGCAGAGTTTGTTGACTTGTTACGCTGTGCCTTTGTCTTGTTAACGAGAACACGCTTTTTAGCTGATTTGATGTTTGGCATATTCGTTACACCTCCTTCGTATTTTACAGATACATATGTTACCACGAAATAAAACAAAAATCAAGTTATTTTTTACAAAAATGACTATTATTTTTTCATTGGTACAATAATATTAAAGAAAATATGAGGTGATAGCGTGAATTGTAGAACAGATATAGCACTTGAGCGTCAAGAAATGTTAGCAGATACTGACCAAAAGGGTATTAAAGTAAGGCGTTGGGAGAAAGAAAAAGCACAAGTAACTGAAATAGAAATATTGAATGAGTACGGTGCAAATACCTTGCAAAAACCGATTGGCAGATATATTACTGTGGATTTGCCTGAGTTTTCTCACGAAAGTGAGTTGCTTGATGGAAGACTAACAGCATTAACCGAAACAATTAAGAACTTGTTACCGAGCAATGCTGAAAAAATACTTGTTGCAGGGTTAGGTAATGAGAATATAACCCCTGACGCGTTAGGCCCTTTATGTGCAAAAGGGATTTTCTCAACCCGACACATAAAAGGCGAAATTATTAAAGACTTAGGAATTAAAAACCTTAAATCCGTATCTTCAATATCAACAGGAGTTTTAGGACAAACAGGTATTGAAACAGCAGAATACATTAAAGGAATAGTAGAACTTATTAAACCCGATGCAGTAATTATTATTGATGCCTTGGCTTCCCGTCGTCTTTCAAGACTCGGTAAAACCGTGCAGCTTACTGATACCGGCATAACACCAGGTTCAGGTGTTGGGAATTTCAGAAAAACCATTGATAAAACAACTCTTGGCGTTTCCGTAATCTCATTAGGAGTCCCAACAGTAGTTGATGGTAATACAATAGTAAGTGACTTAACAGGAAATGAGAAGAAAAGCAACAATATTGATGCAAATAATATGATGGTTACTCCCCGTGAAATTGACACAATTATATCCCGTGCCGCTCGACTTTTATCGTTAAGTATAAACTGTGCTTTACAACCTGAAATGAAGCCTGAAATGTTTCTTGCATTATCATAAAAATTTTTTCATCTGCATATCTTTTATAAGAATATTGCAGAGGAATGATATTTTGAATAAAAGGACAAACTTACACGAAAAAATAGTTGAATATTTAATAAAATCAATAATTCCCGTTACCCTTGTATTTGCCTTGGTAATTGGTGGATTTGAATCCTCTCTCAATCGTATTTTGTCAGCAACGGTATATATGATTTGTCCCGAAAAAGTATTTGATTTTCTTAAAACTCAAGAACAAAATAAAAATGGTACTGAAGAAATAAACAAAGAATCTATTAGGGCAGAGAATACAGAATCAGTAATTACATCTGCCAATATAAATTCAGTAATACCCAATGATATTCAAAAACTTGTTGTAGAAGCAGAAAAAAAGTATGCCAATTCCTCAAATGACGGAAAAATCATTTCCGCAGATTACAGTAAACAAAACGCAACATCAGAGTATAACGGAATTTATCTGCGTAATACAACGCTAAATCACGAAATAAACATTGAAGAATATCTTAACAAACAAGTGCAAGCATTTATAACCGAAAATAAGCCTGCAGTATTGATTTATCACACCCACACATCTGAAACTTATGAGTTGTTGGATAGAGATTTCTACACTAATGAGCGTGATATAAGAAGTGACAACGCCAAAGAGAATGTTGTGCGTGTAGGCGAAGAAATATGCAAAGTTTTAGAAGAAAATGGCTATAAAACAATCCACGATAAAACCGTGTATGACGAGAGTCTGAACGGTGCTTATGACCGTTCAAGAGAGAATATCAGTAAAATACTAAAAGATAACCCATCAATACAAATAGTTCTTGATGTTCATAGAGATTCAATCTATCAAAAAGACAACTCAAAAATCAAAACAGTTACAGAAATTGATGGCAGAAAAGCTGCACAAATAATGCTGATAACCGGTTGCGAAGATGGTAATGTGACTGGTTTCCCTAATTGGCAGAAAAACCTCACTTTTGCAGTAAATTTGCAAGAAAAATTAACAAGTGATAATAAAACATTAACAAGACCGCTTATGTTTTGCAGTCGAAAATACAATATGGATTTAGTCCCTTGTGCATTGTCAGTAGAAATCGGTACAGATGCAAATACATTAAGTGAAGCAGTATATTCAGCAGAGCTTTTTGCAAACTCATTAGCAAATTTTTTAGAGGAGTACAAAATATAAAATGACAGAAATAAAAAGAATATTAAAAAGTTATTTAATATCAGTAATAATAACAGTTTTAACAACAATAATTTTTTGTGGTATTTTTATTGCTCAAAACAATACTGATAAAATGTTATTTGGGTGAAAACAGTTGCATAAAAACTATTTGCGGTGTATAATATTTCATATAATATATGAAAGGTTGTACCCGCAATTTTTTTGTGGATTATAAATTTATGAATTTTACTGATATTGGAAATAACGGACTTGTTGAAGGCTACGCAGTTATAAAACAATGTGAAGTTAAAACTGCAAAGAATGGCAACTCATATCTTGATTTGGTACTTGCAGATAAAGATGGCGAAATTTTTGCAAAATTATGGGATTATAACGAGTACTCTCACGGCAAATATGAAAATGATATGTTTGTAAAGGTGAGGGGTACAATTTCAAAATATAATGGTAACGACCAGTTCAGAATTGAAAGAATCCGTCCTGTTGTAGAAAGTGACGGGGTAAATGTTGCCGATTATGTAAAATCAGCTGATTATTCAGGCGAAGATATGCTTAACTACCTTATGTCACTTGTAAATGGATTTAAGGATGAAGATTTGAAGAAAATTGTTACATATTTACTTGATAGTAACAAAGAGAAAATTTTGTATTTTCCTGCTGCGTTCCGTCTTCACCACGCAATCCGTTGTGGCCTTTTAATGCATACATCATCAATAGTAAAACTTTGCGAGTCAATTTGTAAAGTTTATCCGTTTGTCAATCGCGAACTTCTCATTTCAGGTGCAATTCTTCACGATATTGCAAAAACTGTTGAGTTTGATGTTCGTGAAACAGGTATCGCATCAGGTTATACTGTTGAAGGTAACCTTTTAGGTCATCTTGTAATGGGTGCAATGATGGTTAAAGAAGCAGGGCAAAAGTTAGGTATAGATAGTGAAAAATCAATGCTTTTACAACATATGATTTTGTCACATCATGGTGAGCCGGAATTTGGTGCGGCAGTAAGACCGTTATTCCTTGAAGCAGAGTTGCTTTCACAACTTGACTTGATGGACGCTCGCGTTTATGAGATTATGGACGCAGTAAGTAATGTTGAAAAAGGTGAATTCACAAACAGATTGTGGGCACTTGAAGATAGAAAATTTTATAAATACAATGATGCAACTTTGAAAGTTGACATTTTGTAATAAATAGGGAATTAAAAAAGGGGATTAAAGTTATGAGAAATCATTTTGTAGGTAAGCCCGTTGACCTTTTGAAGTGTGACGGTAGTCTTGTTGAACCGGGTTGGTCAACAAAACAAGTATGGAAATATGACAAAAATGCTATCAAGTCAAATGTTTTCAGAATTAAGGAATGGGACTATTATCTTGTTTTAGCACAGGATTTTGGTGTTGCGTTCACAGTGTCAGATTTAGGCTTTGCAGGTCTTCATTCTGTGTCATTCCTTGATTTCAAAACACCAGCTGAAACAACAAAAAGCGAAATGCCATTTTTCACAATGGGCAAAACAAATATGCCTCCAACAAGTAGTGAGGGCGATGTTCGTTTTGAAAACAAAAACCTTAAACTTGAATACATAAAAACTGAAGGTCAGCGTAGAATTGTTTGTACATACAAGAATTTCAAAGATGGCAAAGACTTTAAGTGTGATATTTCACTTGACCAGCCAGATATGGATTCAATGGTTATTACAATTCCTTGGAAGAAAAATAAGAGATGTTTCTACTACAATCAAAAAATCAATTGTATGCGAGCATCAGGTTGGGTAACTGTTGGCGATGAAAAGTATGAGTTTAATCCTGCAACTGATTTTGGTACTCTTGACTGGGGTCGTGGTGTATGGACTTATGATAATACTTGGTTCTGGGGTTCAGGTAACTGTGATTTAGACGGTCACGCATTCGGTTTCAATATTGGTTACGGTTTTGGCGATAACTCAGCCGCAACAGAAAATGTTCTTTTCTATGATGGTGTAGCACATAAACTTGACGACATTTATTTCAATATGCCTGAGAATGGTAGTTATACAGACCCTTGGACATTCTCATCATCTGATGGCAGATTTGAAATGGACTTTGTTCCGATTATTGACCGTAGTGCATTTATCGACTTCAAAGCAATTATTTCTGACCAGCATCAGGTATTCGGTAGAATGAGTGGTAAAGCTATTCTTGATGATGGTACAGTTCTTGAAATCAAAGATATGCTTATGTTCGCAGAAAAAGTACATAACAGATATTAAATAGCAAAAGGCGAGGGTAAAAACCTCGCCTTAAACAATTCTTAATAATTTAACTTCTTTAATCTTAAAACTATTTTTATTACAATACCGTTGGAGGTTGAAAGTATGTATAATATTCTTGTTTGTGATGATGAAAAAGATATTGTCAACGCACTTGATATTTATCTTAAATCAGAGGGGTACAACACAATTCTTGCCTACAACGGTAACGAGGCAATTGAAAAGGTGAAAACGGAAGATATTCATTTAGCACTTCTTGACATTATGATGCCCGTATTAGATGGTATTACTGCTATGGTGAAAATCCGTGAAATCAGTAATATTCCCGTTATTCTTTTAACAGCAAAAAGTGAAGATACCGATAAGATTTTAGGCCTTAATGTTGGTGCAGATGACTATATTACAAAACCTTTTAATCCCGTTGAAGTTATGGCAAGAGTCAAGTCGCAACTTCGCCGATATATGATGCTTGGCGGTGGCAAAACCAATGAGCAGTCAATAGTAATCGGTACATTAGAACTTGACGATACTGCTAAAAAAGTAACTGTTGACGGTGAGAAAGTATCTCTCACACCAAAAGAATATGAAATACTGTATCTTTTAATGCAAAACGCAGGTAAAGTCTTTTCACCCAAAGAAATCTATCTAAAAGTGTGGAAAGATAACCCCTACGGAGCAGAAAGTACAGTTGCAGTACATATAAGACACCTTCGTGAAAAAATCGAAATTAACCCTGCCGAACCACGCTATTTGAAAGTAGTTTGGGGACAAGGTTATAAAATCGAAAGAGGTGTTAAGTAATGAAAAATAACTTTGTGGTAAAGTGCATAGCAGTTGTATTGTTTGCTGTTATGCTCACAACTGCACTTCTGTCAGGTGCGTGTTTGATTTTTGGTTTCGGCTCAGGTGCATTTACTGAAAGTGCAAATTGGGATGAAATGAAGAACTCTTTATATAGTGGTCTTACTTGGCGACCAATGTCAGAGATTTACGATAGTGTAGAGCACTACGAAAAATACGGAAGATACTATGGTAATGATGTTTTATATCACAACTTGTCAGAAAACTTGATGGTTGAAATTAAAGATGATAGTGGCAAAATCATTTATTCAAATATTGATGAATCGAATATGAGTACTGTGTTCAATAAGCAGGATTACACATTTTCAGTGCTTAAAGAAGAATATCGTAATTCTGAAAATGACCCTAATTATGATAATTACTCTAATTATGAAGATGAAGGTATTTTGCACGAAACTTCAGTTTATGATTCTCAGGTTGACCGATATGAAGATAAAACCTATACAATAACAATTTGCGTTAAAGAAAATCTTGTTAAAAAAGATGCTTTTTACTATGTCGGCGAACTTTTTGATGCTATTGCAGGTAAACAAATACTGTTCTTTATCTATACAATTCTTTCGTTAGTTGTAGCAGTTGTATTGTTAGTTTTCCTTATGTGTTCTGCAGGACATAAAGCAGATTTTGAAGGAATTTATATATCTAAATTCGATAAATTTCCAATAGATATTTTAATTGCTATCTGGGTAGGGCTTACATGGCTTCTTATTTGGGGAGTTGTATCGTTTATAGATTTAGCTTTTTATCAAATGGTAACATACAATTATGACCCTACATTGTGGTCAATTGTGCCATTCCTTGCAATACTTTTAGTGTTAGCTGTAGTGCTTGATGCAATACTTCTTGCAATTCTTTTAATGACAAGTGCAGCACGCTTCAAAACTGAAACATATATTAAATCAAGTTTGATTTATATCGTGCTCAGTTTTGCTTTTAGAATACTCAAAAAAGTGCTTGTATTTACATTCAAAGTACTCAAAAAGGGTAGTGGTGCAATTTTAAGATTTTGCAAGAGAACACTTCATTTAATCTGGAGTTTTCTTCGTTCCATTCCTCTTGTATGGAAAACTGTTGTTTCAGTAATCGCATTTATGTTCATAGAATTCATTATACTTGCACTTGATTGGGGTGAGTGGTGGCCTGCTGCTTGGATTTTCAACGGTATTCTTTGTGCAGGAATAATTGCAGTTGCAATTTTACTTAAACGAATAAAAAAAGGTACAGAAGAAATTGCAAAAGGTAATCTTTATAAGAAAATAAATACAAAATATATGTTCCTTGATATAAAAGACCACGCTATAAATATAAATAATATCAATGATGGTATTGCAAAAGCAGTTGAAGAAAGAATGAAATCAGAACGCTTCAAAACAGAGCTTATCACCAATGTTTCACACGACATTAAAACTCCGCTTACTTCAATAATTAACTATGTTGATTTACTTGAAAAAGAAGAAATCGAAAACGAAACCGCAAAAGAGTATATAGGCGTATTATCTCGTCAATCTGCAAGACTAAAAAAACTTATTGAAGACTTGCTTGAAGCCTCAAAGGCATCAACAGGTAATATAAATGTAAATCTTACACAACTTGAACTTGGTATTTTGCTTTCACAAGCACTTGGCGAGTATGACGAAAAGTTCTCAAAGAGTAATTTGCAGGTTATACTTAACAAAACTGACGATTTGTTACTTGTAATGGCAGATAATCGTCATATATGGCGAGTTTTTGATAATATTCTCAACAACATTGCAAAGTATGCTCAGCCAAACACCCGCGTTTATATCGATGCAAAACGAAATGGCAAAATGGCAGAAATCAGCTTCCGTAACATTTCAAAAGACCCACTTAATATTTCAGGTGATGAACTTATGGAACGCTTTGTCCGTGGTGACAGTTCACGAAATACCGAAGGTAGTGGATTAGGGCTTTCAATAGCAAAATCCCTTACCGAAGTTCAAAAAGGTAAACTCGATATTCAAATTGACGGTGACCTTTTCAAAGTCCAATTATCATTCCCATTAAGCGAATAGACAATATAGGTAGTTGTCATTCTGAGCGTAGCGAAGAATCTCAAAAAATCAACGCACTCAACTATAATCTGTTGGGTGCGTTTTACTATTCTTCATTCAATTTTTTCTGCAAATACTTTGGCAATTTTCCAACAACAACCGAATAACTATGGTCAATCATTTCAAATATTATTTCATCAGGAACTGACCCATCTAACGGAAATGTATTGAAATAAGGTTGTTGAACAGGCGGGCAATGATAACCTCTTACAACAATATCGGGGAATATTTGCCTATAAAACTGACCTGTCATAGCATCACATTTTAAGGTAATTATATCTTTACCTTTTAATTGAAAAAATTGTGCAAAAATTTTGTTTTCAACTTTGATTATTTCAGAATCGGGACCGAATGGATGGTCGACATAAGCACCATTTTTATCAAGGCAATACTCGATTAGTTCTTGTGGAGTTTTCATTGTTGGTCGCTCCAGTTATAATTTCTCAATTCTCCACTTTCAAGCAGTTGTGGGTAATCCCATTGTCTTAATGTTTCATAAACTCCAATCGCAACTGCATTTGAAAGATTAAGACTTCTTGCCTCGTCAATCATTGGTATCCTCACACATCTTTCAGCATTCTCAAAAAGCAGTTTTTCAGGAAGTCCTGCAGTTTCTTTGCCAAATACAAGATATGTATTATCAGGGTATTTTACATCAGAATGTCTTTTCTGTGCCTTTGTTGAAAAATAGAAAAAGTTTCCACCCTGATTTTTTGCAAAAAATTCCTCAAGAGAATCATAATAGGTAATATCAAGTAAATACCAGTAATCAAGTCCCGCTCTTTTAAGTTTTTTGTCATCAGGAGTAAATCCCATTTTACCAACAAGATGAAGTCTTGCACCTGTTGCAGCACAAGTTCTTGCTACATTACCTGTATTTTGTGGAATTTCAGGCTCAACCATTACAATATTAAGTGTCATACATATCACCTTAAAATTTAATTTCTAAAATTATAATAACATTTTTAGAAACAATTTCAAAGTGATTTTATTAATTTTTTTATTTCTTTTTCAAAAAATATTGTTGCTCACAAAAAATGATTTATGAGCAATTTTTATAAAAGGAGGAAGAAAAATGGATAACAAAAATGTAGCAAAAGCAATAGGTGCAGGTATGCTTGCAGGTACAGCAGCTATGGCTGTAACAGGCTCAATGACAAACAAGACAACTAAAAAGAAGATGAAGAAAACTGCAAAAAAGGCTATGGATACAGTTAACAATGTAGTTGACAATGTGAATAAAATGATGAACTAAGTGAGTCAATATGAAATATTTTATTAAAATAATTTGTCTTACTTTGTGTCTTACAATGCTTACTTCTTGTAAGCGAATGACTATTCCACAATATGAAACAATAACAGAAAGCACAACCGAAATTACAACTGAAGAGCAGACAAAATCACCTGAAACAACCGTAACCCCTGAACCTATGGCAGAAAAAGTGTTTTCAACCAAAAAAATTGCCCACAGTTATGGTGTTGCAAAAAATGGTGTAGCAAATGAGATTTCAATAAATGCTCAAAAGTTTTTTGAAACCAACGGATTTAACGCATTTTGTCTTGATACAAAATCAAAAGAAAAAGTATTATATTTAACTTTCGATTGTGGCTATGAAAATGGCTATACTTCAAAAATCCTTGATACTCTTAAAGAGAAAAATGTAAATGCAGCCTTTTTCTGCACTTTGCCACAAGTCAAAGAAAATCCTGACCTTATAAGAAGAATGATTGACGAAGGTCATATTGTAGGTAACCATTCAGTAACTCATCCGTCTTTTGCAGAAATTAGTATAGAACAGATGACACAAGAAGTTAAAGGTATGGAAGAATATTTGCAAAAAAACTTTAACTATAGCGAGCCGTATTTTAGATTTCCAAAAGGTGAGTATAGTGAGGTAGCATTAAATCAACTTAATAAATTAGGTTATACCTGTGTTTTTTGGTCATCTGCTTATGCGGATTGGGATTTGAATAATCAAAAGGGCAAAGATTATGCTTATGAAAAAGTGATTTCACGACTTCATCCGGGGTCTGTAATACTTTTGCATTCAGTTTCACCCGATAACGCAAACGCTTTACCTGAAATAATTGACGAGGCAAGACGACAAGGATATAAATTTGTGTCATTAAGAGATTATCAACAAAATTAGCAAAAATTTTCAATAATAATATACAGAATAAAGTCAAAAATACTACTGCAAACGCAATTGATATAAAAAATTAATTGATAAGGGGTGTATTCAGATGTCAAGAGGTAATAAGAATGTAGTACCAGAAGCTCGTGAAGCTCTTAACCGTTTCAAGATGGAAGCTGCTTCTGAAGTAGGCGTAAATCTTAAACAGGGCTACAACGGTGACCTTACTTCAAAGCAGGCAGGTTCTGTTGGCGGTCAGATGGTTAAAAAGATGATTAAGTCATACGAAGAAAATATGAAATAACCTAACTTCTGAATTAAAAGAGCCCGACGGGAATACCTGTCGGGTTCTGTTTTTAACTGAAAAATAAATTGAAAAAATATTCAAAAAACTATTGGAAAATCTGACATTATGATATATAATATATTAAATATTATCATTATAAGGGGAGGTAGGCGTTTTGGCTTCAAAATATTCAGTTTCTTTAGAGAAAATCATTAACGAATTTGGCCTTGAAACAATATATTTACCTTGTGATGCGTCTGAACTTTCAATTACTTCTCAAGAGGTTAACAGACCCGGTCTTTTACTTGCAGGTAATGATAAATACTTCGACCCTGCAAGAGTACAGTATCTTGGTTTTTCAGAGTTCGAGTTTGTAAAATCATTTACAAAAGAAGAACAACTTGAATGTATGGACAGACTTTTCAGTAAACAACCATCAGTTGTAATTATTACAAGAAGTATGGAACCGCTTGACGGTATGGTTGAGGCAGCACAAAAATATAAAGTTCCTATTTTAAGAACTGCCGAAGCAACATCTGCAAGTATGTCAACGCTCATCTACTTCCTTGGAACAGCACTTGCTCCTCGCATTACCCGTCACGGTGTGCTTGTTGAAGTTTATGGTGAAGGTGTTTTGATTGTTGGTGACAGTGGTGTTGGTAAAAGCGAAACTGCAATAGAACTTATTAAACGCGGTCACCGTCTTATTGCTGATGATGCAGTTGAAATCAGAAAAGCCTCTGCAAAAACTCTTGTAGGCTCTGCACCTGATAACATTCGTCATTTTATTGAACTTCGAGGAATAGGAATTATTAACGCTCGTCGTATTTTTGGTATGGGTGCTGTTAAACTTACTGAAAAAATCAATATGGTTATTCAACTTGAACCTTGGGATAGTACAAAGGTATATGACCGTATGGGGCTTGATAATGAATACATAACTATTATGGATGTTAAAATCCCATTAACAGTTGTTCCCGTTAAACCTGGTCGAAATCTTGCAGTTATTATTGAGTGTGCTGCAATGAATAACAGACAAAAGAAAATGGGCTATAACGCGGCTCGTGAGCTTCTTCATCATCTCGGTATGGATGAGGGCTATGAGCCAAAAGCAAAAGAAATAGATATCTGGCAGAATTATTGATTGAGAGAGGGTATTTGAGTGTATAACGAAATCGCATTATTTGCTGAAAAATGTGGTGCAACGGTTATTAAAGACGCACCTATGAAAAAATATACAAGTTTCAGATGTGGCGGTAATGCAAGTGTTCTCGTTATACCTAATTCAGTTGATTGCCTTAAACAAATAATTGATTTTTGCAATTCAAAAAGTATTAAACCTTTGATTATCGGTAATGGCTCTAATCTTTTGGTTACTGATAATGGCATTAACGGTGTTGTTATAAAAATTGGTTCAGATATTTCAAAAATTGAACTTTTAGACGAAACAACAATTCGTTGTGAAGCGGGTGCTTCCCTTAAATCTCTTTGTATGTTTGCTCTTGAAAACTCACTATCAGGCCTTGAATTTGCTTATGGTATTCCGGGAACTCTTGGCGGTGCGGTTTATATGAATGCAGGTGCTTATGGGGGAGAAATGAAAGATGTTCTTATTTCTACTACTCATATTGATTCAAATGGTGACTTCGGTGAGTTGACACAAGAAAATCTTAATTTAATATATCGTGGCAGTGCTTATACGGATAATGATTATATAATAGTTTCAGCAGTTATGAAACTTAAAAAGGCTGACAAAAAAGATATAAAAGAGGCTATGGATGATAAACTTCAAAGAAGAAAAGATAAACAACCTCTTGAATACGGTAGTGCAGGTAGCACTTTCAAACGCCCGACAGGGTATTTTGCAGGTGCGTTAATTGAACAAAGCGGACTTAAAGGCTATACGGTAGGCGGTGCACAAGTCAGCGAAAAACACGCAGGATTTGTAATCAATAAAAACAACGCAACATCAACTGATGTAATAAATCTTATCCGTGATGTGCAAAGAATCGTGTATGAAAAACACGGTGTAATGCTTGAAACAGAAGTTAAAATTATAGGGGAGTGAGTTAAAATGCAACTTGTCATTGTAACAGGTATGTCTGGTGCAGGTAAATCAAGAGTTATTGACAATCTTGAAGATATCGGATTTTTCTGCGTTGATAATATGACACCTAAACTTATCCCTACATTTGTGCAACTTCTCAAGGATTCCGCCGAAGTGCGTGAAAAAGTTGCAATAGTTGCTGATATTCGTCTTGGCGGTTCATTTTCTCACTTATTTAATGCAATCGAAGAACTTAAAAAAATGGATTGCAATTACAAAATCTTGTTTATAGATGCAGATAATGAAGTTATTTTAAGACGATATCAGGAAACTCGTAGAAAACATCCGTTACTTAATTACGATGACTCTCACAGTTTGCAAGAGATTATTGTAAAAGAGCGTGAAATACTTAAAAAGGCAAGAGATATTGCAGATTATGTCATTGATACATCTTTGATTTCAACAAGCCAGTTAAAAGAAAGAGTATCAAAGCTGTTTGTCGATGATATTTCATCAACATTAAAGGTCAATGTTGTATCATTTGGCTTTAAGTATGGTGCACCAAAAGATTCCGATTTGGTTTTTGATGTACGCTGTTTGCCAAATCCGTTTTATGTTCCAGAATTGAAACATCACACTGGTCTTGAAGCACCTGTGCGTGATTATGTTATGAGTTTTAGAGAGGCACAGGATTTAGAACCAAAACTTCTTGACCTTATAAACTATTTAGTTCCTCTTTACAGAACAGAGGGTAAAAGTCAGGTGACAATTTCTGTAGGTTGCACAGGCGGTAAACACCGTTCAGTTGTTTTTGCAGAAATTATTTATAATTCTATTAAAGAAAAAGGATTTAATGTTTCGGTTTATCATAGAGATATTACAAGATAAAGGGTTTTTAATATGTCTTTTTCAGCAAATGTAAAAAATGAAATATTAAGTGCAGAACTTGAAAACGATTGTTGCCGTCACGCTTTTGCATACGGAATGATGCTTTTTTCAAGAGCGTTTTCGTCTTATGATATGTCTATTCTTACAGAAAACAGCGGAGTTGCTGAAAAATACCTTGAGTTGACAAAATCTGTTTGTGGTGTAACACCACAACTTATTAAAACAGAGGCAGGCAAATTCAAAGTTGAGGTTACAAGCAAAGATGAACGCCTAAAGGTGCTTGAAACCTTTGGTTATGATAAAAAAAGTGGAGCGTTAAGGCTTAATTGGAGTAATTTTTCTGACGAATGTTGCAAAACTGCATTTCTTCAAGGTGTGTTTCTTACTTGCGGTACAATAAATGACCCTAATAAAAATTATCATATGGAGTTTGTTGTGCCATATCTTAATTTAAGTCGTGACCTAAAATTATTTATAAATGATTATGACCAGTTATCCGTTGAGCCTAAAAGTATTGTAAGAAACTCAAACCATGTTATTTATTTCAAAGATAGTGAAGCTATTGAAGATTTGCTGACAGTTATGGGGGCAGTAAATTCTTCTCTTGAAATTATGGGCGTTAAAATGTATAAAGATATGCGTAATAATGTCAATCGAAAACTTAATTTTGAAAATGCAAATTTTGATAAAACAATTGACGCATCTTCAAAACAGATTGACGCTATTTTACATATAAAAAAGACAGTAGGGCTTTCATATTTGTCTGATGACCTTCGTGAAGTCGCAGAGTTGAGAATTGAAAATCCCGATATGTCTTTGCGTGAACTTGGTAGTCTTTTAAGTGTGCCGATTTCTCGTTCAGGTGTAAATCACAGACTTGCAAAAATTTGCAGTATTGCTAAACAGATAAAATAGTTACAGGATTTTTAAGGGTGATAAAGATGAGAAAAGCAGAAGATTTTTTAATTTCATTTGAAACATCAGAATATGCAGAAAAAGATGGGAAAAAGTCATGGCGATTTGTCTATGATTGGCTTGATTCCTTGATTTATGCAATTATTCTTATCCTTATTATATTTGCGTTCTTTTTCAGAGTTGTAGGTGTAAATGGTGATTCAATGAATCCTACACTTGAAAGTGGTGATTGGCTTACAGTCAGTGCAGTTACAAGTGAAGTTGAAACAGGTGATATTGTAGTTATTACACAACCCAATTCGCTTAACGAACCACTTATTAAACGCGTGATTGCAAAGGGTGGCGATACAATCAATATTGACTTTATTGAGGGTGTAGTTACTGTTAATGGCATAACTTTATATGAACCATATATTGCTGAAACAACTGAAGTTATGGGCGATTATGTTTATCCGTTAGAAATTCCTGAAGGCTATATTTTTGTAATGGGTGACAATAGAAATGAGTCTCTTGACAGCCGTTTCAGAACGATTGGTCTTATTGATGAACGCTATGTTTTGGGCGTTGCAAATGCACGAATTTTCCCTTTTGGTGATTGGAATATAAATGATGAAAAATAAAAACAAAAAACTTGAAACAATTTACGAAATAGCATCTATATTACTGACTGCTGTGTTGGCAGTCGGTATTATATTTACATTCTTTTTTAAGGTGTCAATTGTTTCGGGTGAGTCAATGGAAAATACATTGCAAAACGGTGATAATTTGTTAATTACTTCAATTACTCCTGAAATAAATCAGGGCGATGTGGTTGTTGTTTCTCAACCAAACGGTTACGAAAAAGTGCTTATTAAAAGAGTAATTGCAGTTGGCGGTCAAACAGTTTCTTTTGACAGTAAAACAGGCAAAACAATAATAAACGGAAAAATTATTGATGAGCCATATACCAAAGAAAAAGCTGATTACACTTATGGTATGACAAAAACCTATTATGTACCTGAAGGCAAAATTTTTGTAATGGGTGATAACCGTAACAATTCAGCAGATAGTCGTGATGTGGCGGTTGGAATGATTGATGAAGATTATGTTATGGGTAAAGTTATATATAGAATAGGCGATACCGAATTGTTCAATTCAGAGTTAAAGGAGTCTCAAAATGGCTGATAATCAAAAACAGATTGTTCAATGGTTTCCGGGTCATATGGCAAAAACCCGTCGCCTTATAAAAGAAAGTTTATCTATTGTTGATGGTGTTACAGAAATTATTGATGCAAGAATACCGTATAGCAGTTCTAACCCTGAATTGGAAGAACTAATCAATAATAAACCTCGTATTGTGTTGCTAAATAAATGCGATTTGGCAGATAAAGTAACTACAAATCAATGGGTTGAATACTACAAGAAAAAAGGTGTAAAAGCAATTCCTGTTGATTGCAGAACAGGAAAAGGACTCAATAATTATATTGTTGCAGTTCGTGAAGTGCTTAAAGATGTCATAAAAAAGAATGAAGACAGGGGAATGCCGGGTAAAGCGTTACGCATTATGGTGGTGGGCATACCTAATACAGGCAAATCGTCATTTATCAACAGAATGGCGGGTGCTGCAAAGGCAAAAGTTGCCGATAAAGCTGGTGTTACAAGATACAATCAATGGTTTGCAATCGGTAATGGTATTGAACTTCTTGACACTCCGGGTGTTTTATGGCCTAAATTTGATGACCCTCAGGTAGGGGATAGACTTGCATTTATAGGTTCAGTAAAAGACGAAATTCTTGATGCCGAAACTCTTGCAATAAGACTTTTAGAGGTAATGAAAAACGATTACCCTGAAAGACTTGCAGAAAGATATAAAATTGCAGATTTTACCAATAAAGAGGCTTGGGAAGTTCTCGAAATGATTGGTAAAAAACGCGGTATGATGATAAAAGGCGGAGAAATTGATTACGAGCGTGCATCTGTTATGTTGCTTGACGAATATCGTGGTGGTAAACTCGGTACAATTTCTCTTGAAAAACCGGAGTAAGATATGGATTATTTATACGAAGAAAATGCCATAAAGGCAGGTTACAAAGTTGTTTGCGGTATTGATGAAGC
This sequence comes from Clostridia bacterium, assembly GCA_017399405.1. GTDB lineage: Bacteria > Bacillota > Clostridia > Oscillospirales > Acutalibacteraceae > Fimenecus. The sequence goes on from JAFQCT010000016.1 coordinate 141,387, forward strand.
AGGTCGTGGACCGTTAGCGGGTCCTGTTCACGCTGCAGCGGTAATTTTACCATTAGGTCTTGAAATTGAAGGACTTAACGACTCTAAAAAGTTAAGTGAGAAAAAGCGTGAACAACTTTTTGATATAATCTGTGAAAAGGCTATTGACTATTCAATAGGTGTTGCAACTGAAAAAGAGATTGATGAAATCAATATTCTTAATGCAACATTTCTTGCAATGCACAGAGCAGTTGAGGGCTTAAAAACAAGACCTGATTATGCTTTGGTTGATGGTAACCAATACCCTAAAATCCCTTTTGTAACTGAAGAAACAGTTGTAAAAGGTGACGCTAAAAGTATGTCAATTGCGGCTGCGTCAATTCTTGCAAAAGTCAGTCGTGACCGTTTTATGCTCCAACAAACAAAAGAATATCCACAATATGAATTTGAAAAGCATAAGGGTTACGGTACAAAACTTCACTACGAAAAAATCCGCGAATTTGGTCCGTCACCAATACATAGAATGTCATTTCTTAAAAAGTTTTACGGTGAAAAATAATGAATTCAAATCTGTTAGGTGATTATGGTGAAATTATCGCGTCAAGATATCTTCGTAAGCACGGATATTTTATTGTTTCTGCTAACTATTCTTGCAGATTAGGAGAAATAGATTTAATTGCTGAAGACAAAAAGTATATCTGTTTTGTTGAAGTGAAAACGCGAAGTGAGAATATGAAATATGCACCATCTGATGCAGTTGATATTATAAAACGCACCAAAATTATTGCGTCTTCCCACTCTTTCTGAAAGATTACAAGTTAGAAAGGCAACCCAGATATGACATTATTGAAGTGTATTTTGAAAATGATGAGCCGGTTAGGCTTAATCATATTGAAAACGCTTTTGATTCAAATGCAAAGTAATTGTTGAAAAACAATTTTTTATATGATAAAATACCACACGAAAAGGATGTGTTACTATGTTTTATACAAGTACAAGAGATAAGTCTGTAAAAGTTACAGCGGCAGAAGCTATTGCAAAAGGAATTTCGTCAGAGGGTGGACTTTTTGTTCCAACTGAAATTCCACAGATTTCTCTTCAGTTTATTGAAAAACTCGTACCAATGAGTTATATTGACAGAGCAAAAGAAGTTTTAAGACTTTATCTTACTGATTTTACTGAAGATGAACTTTCAATGTGTGTTGAAGGTGCTTACAAAGCAGGTAAGTTCAGTTCAGAAAAGGTAGCACCACTTTACAAACTTTCTGACACAGCAAATGTGCTTGAATTGTGGAGAGGTCCTACTTGTGCATTCAAGGATATGGCACTTCAACTTCTTCCATATCTTCTTACAGTTTCAGCAAATAAGACAGTTAAAGATACTGAAATCGTAATTCTTGTTGCAACTTCTGGTGATACTGGTAAGGCAGCTCTTGAAGGTTTTGCAGATGTTCCAAACACAAAAATTCTTGTTTTCTATCCTGTTGATGGCGTTAGCCCAATGCAGAAACTTCAAATGACTACTCAGGAAGGCTCAAATGTAAGTGTTTGTGCTATTGAGGGTAACTTTGACGATGCACAGTCAGGTGTTAAAAAAATCTTTACAGATAAAGATATTGAAAAGAAATTCAAAGAAAACGGACTTGCATTTTCGTCTGCAAACTCAATTAACTGGGGCCGTCTTGTACCACAGATTGTTTACTATGTATCAGCATATTGCGATATGCTTCAGAACGGTGAACTTAAAAATGGCGAAGAAATGAATGTTGTTGTTCCAACAGGTAACTTTGGTAACATTCTTGCTGCTTATTATGCAAAACGAATGGGTGTGCCGGTAAAAACACTTATTTGTGCGTCAAATGCTAATAATGTTCTTACTGATTTCCTTACAACTGGTACTTATGATAAAAACAGAAACTTCTACTGCACAACTTCACCATCAATGGACATTCTTATTTCAAGTAACCTTGAAAGACTTCTTTTCCACCTTTGTGGTGAGAATGATGTTCAGGTAGCAGATTGGATGAAATCTCTTACAACTGATGGTAAATATACAGTTTCAGCAGAAGTCGCAGATAAAGTGAAATCACTCTTTGCAGCAGGTTGTTGTGATGACGCTGAAACAAAGGCAACAATCGGTAAAGTGTTCAAAGATAAAGATTATCTTTGCGACACTCATACTGCTGTTGCAGTTAAGGTTTATGATGATTATGTAGAGGCTACAGGTGATAAAACACCTACAGTTATTGCTTCAACTGCAAACCCATATAAGTTCTCAGCAAGTGTTTTGGCTGCCATCACAGACGAAATCAAGGCGGATAACGAGTTTGATATGGTTGACGAGTTGTTCTCTAAATCAAATGAGCCTGTTCCACCACAACTTGCTACTCTTAAAGGCAAAACACCGCGATTTACAGGTGTTGCAAAGAAAGAAAATATGAAACAAGTTGTATTTGATATGTTAGGTATATAACACTAACTGTAAATAACTAATGCGGAAGCTGTTTTTGCTTAGCTTCCGCATTTGAATTTGAACTATTCTACATCTCTTGTATTAAGTTTGAAAGTTGCACATCTTGTGTCATCACAAGAACAAGCACTGTGTGTACCTACCTTGATACCGTCTGCTGTGCAGTTCATATGACCGTCATTGAAAATACAATGACAAGCGTCACAAGTGATATTTCTATTCTTATCCATTTTTATCTTCCTCCTTTCATTTTTATTTTTTGAAAGTAAAGTTTATTTATTCATAGGAGATTTTGTTTATGTCTGTTTACGCTATCGGCGATACTCATTTGTCTTTTTCAGTAGATAAGCCCATGGATATTTTCAAGGGCTGGGATGACTATGCCCAAAGACTTGAAAACAACTGGCAACGCTTAATAACAAATGAAGATACAGTCATAATAAACGGAGATATTTCTTGGGCTATGGGATTAGAACAAGCTGAAAAAGACCTCCAGTTTCTCAATAATCTTAACGGTACAAAAATCATTTCAAAAGGTAATCACGATTATTGGTGGAATACTATTACAAAAATGGAAAATTTTTGTAAAGAAAAGGGGTTTGATACCATAAAATTCCTGCATAATAATGCCTATAAAGTAGGGGAGATTGCAATAGCAGGTACTCGTGGTTGGTTTTTTGATGCCGAAAAAGATAATGTTGATAAAGTAATGGCTCGTGAGTGTGCAAGACTTCAGCGTTCAATTGATGAGGCGAGAAAACTTGGTGGGGAAGTAGTTGTGTTTTTGCACTATCCACCTGTCAGCACAGTTAAAGTGTGTGAGCCTATTATGAATGTGCTTAAAGAAAACGATATTAAAAGATGCTATTACGGACATCTTCATGGTGGAGCAATTAACGGGGCAGTAAACGAAGTTTATGAGGGTATTAAATTTCAACTTGTTTCTGCTGATTATCTTCAGTTTTGTCCGTTATTTATAAATAAATGATAAAAATCGTCAAAATCATTATTATTTTACTTGATTTTTGCAGAAAAACTTTTGGAAAATCTTGTATTTAATTTTAATGTGTGATATAATATCGTGAATATTGCGGAAAGCAAACAATAATATTCGGGAGGAATATTTTAATGTTAAAGTCAACAAACAATGTAGAAAAGAATGTCTACGAACTTGAAATCACAATTGATGGTGCAACATTTGAGGCTGCTGTTCAGAAAGCATACCTTAAAGTAAGAAAAGATATCACTATCAACGGTTTCAGAAAAGGTAAGGCTCCAAGAGCTTTCATTGAAAAAATTTATGGTGAAGGTGTTTTCTATGAAGATGCACTTGAACTCGTTTATCCAGAAGCAGTAAGCGAAGCAATTATCGAGTCAAAACTTGAAGTTGTAGGTTCACCTTATGACCTCGAAGTTCCTGAAATCTCAAAAGATGGCGTTGTTCTTAAACTCAAGGTTGCAGTTAAGCCTGAAGTTGAACTCGGTAAGTATAAGGGACTTAAAGCAACAAGACCTTCATGCAAGGTTTCTGCTGATGAAGTAAAAGCTGAACTTGCAAAAATGCAAGAACAGAACTCAAGAATGATTAGCGTTGATAACAGAGCAGTTAAGAAGAATGATACAGCAGTTATCGATTTCGAAGGCTTTGTTGATGGCGTTGCATTTGATGGTGGTAAAGCAGAAATGTATGAACTCGTTATTGGTAGCGGTTCATTTATCCCAGGTTTTGAAGACCAGATTATCGGTCATAAAGTTGGCGAAGAATTTGATGTAAATGTTACATTCCCAGCAGAATATCAGGAAAACCTTGCATCAAAAGATGCTGTATTCAAGATTAAACTTCACGAAATCAAAGTTAAAGAACTTCCAGCACTTGATGATGAATTCGTTAAAGATGTTAGTGAGTTTGATACACTTGATGAACTTAAGAAGAGTGTTAAGAAACAGCTTGAAGATGCTAAAAAAGCAGATGCTGACAGCAAGATTGCAAACGACCTTCTTGAAGAAGTTGTTAAGGGTATGAAAGTTGATGTTCCTGCAGTTATGGTTGAAGCTGAAATTGATAACATTGTTGATAACTTCAATTACAGACTTCAGTCACAGGGTCTTGACCTTAACACATACCTTTCATATACAGGTATGGAAATGTCTGCTTTCCGCGATGGTTATAAAGAAAATGCTGAAGCACAGGTAAAACTCAGCCTTGCACTTGAAGCAATCATTAAGGCAGAAGGCATTGAAGCAACTGAAGATGAAATCAATGCAGAATATGACAACCTTGCAAAGATGTATGCTATGGATGTTGATGCTGTTAAGAAAGCAATTCCTGAAGAATCTCTTGCAAGTGACATTAAGTCAAAGAAAGCAATTGATTTCGTAAAAGATAATGCTACAATTACTGACGAAAAGGCTACAAAGAAGACAGCTGAAAAGAAAGAAACTGCAGAAAAAGCACCTGCAAAGAAAACAGCAACAAAGAAGAAGGCTGACGATACAGAAAAAGCAGAAAAGAAACCTGCAGCTAAAAAAACAACAAAGAAAAAGGCTGATGCTGAATAATCAGTCATAAAATTTATATGTATAAGTATTGAAGAATTGTCCAATAATTTAGGGGACAATTCTTTAATGCTATTCAAGTATATAGGAGGTTATATATTATGGCACTTGTACCATATGTTGTTGAACAGACAAACAGAGGGGAAAGACAGTACGATATTTTTTCAAGACTTCTCAATGATAGAATTATCGTTTTGTCTGATGAGGTTAATGATGCAACTGCATCTTTAGTTGTTGCACAGTTACTTTATCTTGAGGGACAGGATAGCGAAAAAGATATAAGCCTTTACATTAACAGCCCTGGCGGTTCAGTTTCTGCAGGACTTGCAATCTATGATACTATGCAGTATATCAAATGTGATGTATCTACAATTTGTATGGGTATGGCTGCAAGTATGGGTGCATTCCTTTTATCATCAGGTGCAAAGGGTAAAAGATTTGCTCTTCCAAATAGCGAAATTATGATTCATCAGCCATTAGGCGGTGCTCAGGGTCAGGCAAGTGACATTAAAATTGCGGCTGAGCATATTCTCAGAACTCGTGAAAAACTCAACAAAATCCTTGCTGAAAATACAGGCAAACCAATTGAACAGATTGCTCTTGATACTGAGCGTGACAATTGGCTTTCTGCACAAGAAGCAATGGATTATGGTATTGTAGATAAGGTTTTCTACAAGAGATAAGGAGTTAGTTTATGTCAAGAGAAAACGAAAAAGAAAGAAATGTAAGATGTTCTTTCTGCGGTAAAACTCAAGAACAAGTTGAAAAACTTATTGCAGGCCCAGGTGTTTATATCTGTGATGAGTGTATTGAACTTTGTATGGGTATTATCGGCGAAAATGATGTAAATCCTAACAGAAATACAGGTAAAAGAGTAAAACTTGAAGAAAAAGTTCTTCCAAAACCTCACGAAATTAAAGCAGCCCTTGACGAATATGTTGTTGGTCAAGACGCTGCAAAAAAAGTGTTAAGTGTTTCTGTTTATAACCATTATAAAAGAATCTATCACAATGCTGACAATGGCGTTGAAATCCAAAAAAGTAATGTTGTGCTTTTAGGACCTACAGGTGTCGGTAAAACAGTACTTGCACAAACACTTGCTAAAATTATTGATGTTCCTTTTGCAATTGCAGATGCTACAACACTTACTGAAGCTGGTTATGTTGGCGAAGATGTTGAAAACATTCTTTTAAGACTTATTCAGGCTGCTGATTATGATATTGAAAAAGCAGAACGCGGAATAATCTATGTTGATGAAATTGATAAGATTGCTCGTAAGAGTGAAAATCCATCAATTACTCGTGATGTAAGTGGTGAGGGTGTTCAACAGGCACTTCTCAAAATCCTTGAAGGTACAGTTGCAAATGTACCTCCGCAAGGTGGCCGTAAACATCCACAACAGGAGTTTATTCAGATTGATACATCAAACATTCTCTTTATCTGTGGCGGTGCTTTTGACGGAATTGAAAAGATTGTTGAAAAGCGTACAGGTAATTCAGCACTCGGTTTTGGTGCTGAAATAAAGAATAAAGCAGAGTTCTTGCTTGAAGATATCTATTCTAAAGTAATAGCACAAGATTTAGTGAAGTTCGGTCTAATTCCTGAACTTGTTGGTCGTGTTCCTGTTATAACCGCTTTACAGCAACTTTCAAAAGAAGATTTAATAAAAATCCTTTCAGAGCCTAAAAACGCTCTTCTAAAGCAGTTTAAGGCACTTTTCAATATGGATAGTGTTGAACTTGAGTTTACTGATGATGCACTTGTTGCAATTGCAGAAAAAACTCTTGAAAAGAAAACAGGTGCTCGTGGACTTCGCGGTATTATGGAGGGTGTGCTTATGCCTATTATGTATGACACACCGTCTGAACACACAATCGCAAAGGTTATTATTACTCGCGAATGTGTAGTAGATGGTGCAGAACCTGAAATTATTCGTGACGAGAACAGAAAGCCTAATGTACTCACTTCTAAAAATTTAGTGAAAAAAGGTTCAAAAAAAGCAATATAATAAATCAAGCCACAGTTTAGTTACTGTGGCTTATTTGCGTTAAGGTGAAATATGAAAACAAAGGCAAAATCAACATTTTTATTATTTTTAACAGCAATTATATGGGGCTTTGCATTCGTTGCACAAAGGGTAGGTGCCGAATTCGTTGGTGCATTTACTTTTAATGGAATAAGATTTTTACTTGGTTCGTTATCGTTGATTCCCGTAATTTTAATGTTCGAGCGTGAAAAGTTTGACAAATCTAAGTTTCTTAAAACTCTTATACCAAGCCTTCTTGCTGGTACGATATTGTTTATAGCGTCAACACTTCAACAATTAGGTGTAGAGTGGACAGGCAGTGCAGGTAAAGCAGGATTTTTAACAGGTCTTTACATAGTACTTGTTCCTGTAATAAGATTTTTTATGGGTAAGAAAACAAGTATCTTTACTTTTTTTGGTGCAATATTTGCACTTGTGGGACTTTTCTTCCTTTGTATGACTGGCAATGAATTTAGTTTTGGAAAAGGCGATATTGTCCTTATAATCGGTGCTTTTTTCTGGGCAGCACATATCCTTGTTGTTGATGAATATGTTAACAATATAAGCCCGTTAAAGTTCAGTATGATGCAGTTTTTTGTGTGTGGCCTTTTAAGCGTAATATGTGCATTATGTACTGAAACTATTGAACTTTCAGCAATTAAGAGTGCTGGCATTCCAATACTTTATGGTGGTCTTATGTCGGTTGGTGTTGCATATACTTGCCAGATTTTAGGTCAAAAAGATGCAGACCCAACTTTTGCATCAATTGTCTTCTCAACAGAATCGGTTTTCAGTGCAATAGGTGGTGCAATTATTCTTAATGAGATTATGAGTGGCAGAGGTTATATTGGTTGTGCACTTATATTTATTGGTATCGTTTTATCTCAATTGAATATTGACTCATTTCGCAAAAAAGCTAAATGATAGTGCAAAAAATGACACTTTAATTACAGTTTATCTCATTTCATTGACAAAAATGCAACTATACAGTAGTATTATCGTGTAATAAAGTTTTGAATCCTTTTTGGAGGAATATATGAATATATTATATAAATTTCAAAGAACAGTTGTTTTTATATTAAAATCAACTATGTATGTTTGCTTGATTGCAACATTTTTCTTGATTTTTGGAACTGAATATGAGTGGATTGTTCATCTTTCAAGAACAACAGGTGTTACTTTTGTTACATTCTGTGTAGTTGAAGCCGCACTTGTGTCTGTTTACGGTGGCTACGCTATAGGCAGACTTAAAAGTAAACCAATAGTTATTTCGTTGGCACTTGCAACTTTTGTAACTGATTTTGTTACACATTTACAATTGTGTATTATGAATGTTAATGAGAATAACAATCCTCATTTCGTATATGAATCACCACACTTACTTTTACTTGTAATGCTTATTCAAGGTGTATTGATTATCTTCTTCACATATTTTGGCAATTATGTTTATTTTACAATCAATCCGCCTGAAAAATGTTGCGTAATCACAAGTTCAGAAGAATCACTTAACAATATTATGCCTAAAATCAGACGCTATAAAAAGCAGTATGATGTGGTGCATATGATTCATTACACATCTAAAAATGTCTTTGATATTATAAATGATTGTAATACCGTGTTCCTTTACGATATTCCTGCTACTGAGAAAACATTGTTGAATGAATACTGTTATGCAAGAAATAAGAATATTTATTTCAATTTTGAAATGAATGATGTTGTCATGCTTGGTGCAAGACCTGCAGTTCTTGATGATAAACCGTTAGTTTCAGCAGTTGTTCGCGATTTGACTTTTGAACAACGCTTTGTAAAGAGACTTATGGACATTGTAATTTCAGGTGTGGGACTTGTCGTATGTGGTCCGCTTATGCTTATTTGTGCGGCTATGATTAAGGCTGAAGACGGTGGTAGCGTATTTTTCAGACAGTTGCGTGCAACAAAAGGCGGCGAACTTTTCAATGTATATAAATTCCGTACAATGAAAGAAGAAAACGCCGAAAATCGCTCGGTTACATCTGATGATGACAGAATAACAAAAATCGGTAAATATTTAAGAAAATTCCGTATTGATGAATTGCCTCAACTTATCAATATTTTCAAGGGCGAAATGAGTGTTGTTGGTCCTCGTCCCGAAATGGTTGAGAATGTTGATAAATATACGGCTGAATTGCCTGAATTCTCTTATAGATTAAGAGTTAAAGGTGGTCTTACAGGTTATGCACAGATTGCAGGTAAGTATAACACTTCGCCTAAAGATAAACTTGTTCTTGACCTTATGTATATTGAAAAATATAGTTTGTGGCTTGACTTCAAACTTATTATGCAGACAGTTACTGTGTTACTCAGAGCAGGTGACAGTACAAAAGCATTTTCAAAACAAAAGAATAAATATCATTTTACTGAAAAATAAGGACTTTTTAAGTCCTTATTTTTTTTCATTATTATTGTTTATGTTTATTTTTTGTGTTATACTATCCATAATATTGATTAAATTGGTGTAAAAATGAAAAATAAAGAATTATTTTCTGAAAATAAAATAAAAAAATCAACAATTAAATATTTTATAATATCTTTTTCTGTATTTATTGTCATACTAGCTGTGTCTTCTGTTGTATTGTTTATGCACTCACTTGATTATGATATCTCAAATCTTGTTGACAGCTCATCAACTACAACTACTGCGCCTGTTGATGAAAATCTTTCAAATGTTTATTCTGTAAATGACCTTAAAGGAAAATCTGACCTTCTTTTTATAATTGAGAATATTGACGGTATTGATTTCATTTGCGCCGTTTCAACAGATTTTGATAATAAATCAATGCGTGTTATGTGCGTTGACGGTAGTGAAAATCTGTCATATGAAGATAAAACATTGAAATTCAGCAGTATTTATTCTGAAGACGATGTTCCGGGTGTGAAAAAAGCACTTGTAGATAATTATGGAATTGAAACCGGAAAATACATTATTCTTGACCATGACGGACTAAAAGATTTGTTATCATTGTTTGATGGATTTTCTGTTAATGTTATAGAAAATGTGAACTATAAATCTCACGACTTTAATTTAACATTATCGTCAGGTGTTCAGGAACTTTCTCCTGATATGACATATAAATATTTGCAGATTAGTGAAAATAAAATCCGTGAAAGTATCATTTGCGATATAATTAAATCAGTACTTGTTGCTGATTATGTTGAAGAATCCGAGAAATTGTTTACTTCATTTGTTAATTTGTGCGAAACAGATATTTCAGTTATTGATTATTCTGAAACAGTTGATAGATTGTCTGCATATTGTTATGCAGATGACAAATTTTATCCCGAAATATATAAAAAAGGTGATAAATCGTGAAAAGATTTATAGCAATAATTGTTGCAGTTTTATGCCTTGCAATGTTGTCTTTTGTATTTAGTGATTTTGTAGTAAATTTTGAAAAAAGTACATTAGAAAACGCACTTGAAAAAGATAAATACACTGAAAAAGAATATAAAGAGTTTCAAAATGGGCTTGATGATAAGCGTTTTTATTATTACAACACTCTTACTGACTCACAAAAAGACTCATATATAACTCTTTATTATTCGGCACTCGATTTTGACGAGTCCTGTAAAGTGGAAATCGCCGAAGAAGACTTGTCATTAGTAATTGATGCAATTATGTATGATAATTCGGAAATATTCTGGTTAACAGGCAATTGTAATTACTATGTCAATGAAGGTTATATTGATGTTGTTCAGGAATACAGATATACTGAAGAGGAAGCAAAACAGATTTCTGAAAAGCTTGAAGACAAAGTTGATGAAATTATTGCAGAAATGCCTGATTATCAAACAGATTTTGAAAAAGAGTTGTATCTTCACGATTATGTGTGTGATAACACAGTTTATGATGAAACAACAATGGAAACTACAGGCCATACTGCACACAGTTCGTTGCTTGATGGCAGAACAGTATGCGAAGGTTATGCCCGTGCAGTACAATTGTTACTTGATGAGGTAGGAATTGAAAACCACTTAATAATAGGCGAAGCATCTGACGATAGCGGTAGTGACCTTCATATGTGGAATATTGTTAAAATTGATGGCTATTATTATCATCTCGACCCTACATGGAATGATGGTGCTTTTACAGATGCACAAGGCTATTTTTACTTTAATGTGCCTGATACATATATAATGCGTACACATTCAGATTTCAATATTCAAAATACAGGTTGTTCATATAATAATGCCAATTATTTCGAGAGAATGAACACTTATGTTAAAACATTTACAGGGTTTGCAAATTTGACAGATGCGGCGGCAGGTGTATTGGCAACAGGTGAAAATGTAGTTGAATTTGTATTTGAGAATAAAAGCGATTACAAAAGAGCACTTAATGAATTGCAGAATAATACAAAGTTTTTCAGTTTTGTAGAACAGTCTGTAAGAAAAAGTGGCAGAAAGCTATTAAAAGATAGTGTATTTTATAATACTGCTGATGTATATTATTATTTAAGTATTGAGTTCAAAGAAGGTTGATATATATGGATAAACAAAGAATTGAAAAGGCTTTTCGCGAAATATTGTTAGCAATAGGTGAGGACCCTGACCGCGAAGGATTACAGGAAACTCCCAAACGAGTTGCAAATATGTATGAAGAAATCTTTTCAGGACTTAACGAAGACCCTGCAAAGCATCTTAAAATGTTCCGTGAAGGACAAAGTGATGAAATCGTAATAGTGCGTGATATTCCTATGTACTCAATGTGCGAGCATCATTTTTTACCATTTGTAGGTAAAGCACATATTGCGTATATTCCTAATGATGAAGGACTTGTTATAGGACTTTCTAAACTTGCAAGAATTGTAAACTCTTATGCTCGTCGTCCTCAACTTCAGGAGCGTTTAACAGCACAAATTGCAGATTTTATTCAGGATTCTATGAATCCAAAAGGCGTTGCAGTTGTTGTTGAAGCAGAACATCTGTGTATGACAATGCGTGGTATAAGAGCAGCTGGTTCAAAAACACAAACATCAGCACTTAGAGGTTCAATGAGAAAGGACGCAAGAACAAGAGCCGAAGTTATGACTCTTTTAGGAATAAAATGATTTTTAGTGGAAAAGATTTTAGTTTTGAATTAGGTAAAAAAACCTATGTTATGGGAATTCTTAATGTTACAAAAGATTCCTTTGCAGATGGTGGAAAATATAATACACCCGATAAAGCAAAAGAACATACAAAAGAAATGCTTTTGCAGGGTGCAGATATTATTGATATTGGTGCTCAATCAACAAGACCCGGCAGTATTCTTATGTCGGCTGAGGAAGAATTAAATATTATAAAACAATATCTTCCTTATCTCGCAAATGAGTTTGATTGTGTATTTTCTGTTGATACTTTTTATCCTCAGGTTGCTGAATATGCTCTGAACAATGGTGCGTCAATAATCAATGATGTCAGCGGGACATTCAATGCAGATATGGCAGAACTTGTATTAAAATATGATTGTGGTTGGATTATCACTCATACAGGTAATAGTGATGCTGAAACCGTGCCTGATTATAAGACAAGCGTAACCGAAGATATAATATCTTTTTTTGATGAAACTCTTGAAAAATGTGCTAAACTAAAAATACCACATAACAGAATTATGCTTGATGTGGGTATCGGTTTTGGAAAAAACTACGAGCAAAATATAGAAGTAATTAAAAATATCAATAAAATCAGGCGTAATAATGTTGCGTTATTAACTGCTTTATCTCTCAAAAGAGTGGTTGGTACTGCAACTAATACTGAAAAAGATGATAGATTATATGGCACAATTTCTGCAAACGCATTAGCTATTGCAGGTGGCACAGATTTTATTCGAGTTCATAATGTAAAAGAAAATGTTTTAGGTGCTAAAATGGTTGATGCAGTAGTGAGGGGTTAATATGGATAAGGTTATAGTTAAAGATTTAGAACTTTTTTGTTATCACGGGGTAAACCCAGAAGAAAAAGAAGATGGTCAGATTTTTGTTTTTGATATTGAAGCAGGTGTTGATTTATCAAAACCTTGTGTGACCGACAATGTTGATGATACAGTAAGTTATGCAAAAATTATTAAAACTGTCCGTAGAGTTGCCCAAAGCGAGAAAAACGATTTAATTGAGCGTGTTGCACAGAGAGTTGCAGATGAGTTATTCAGTGAATTTGAAAAAATAGAAACTCTTAAAATTGCATTGAAAAAGCCTCAAGCACCAATTAAAGCAGATTTTAATTATGTTGCTGTAGAAATTGAAAGGGTAAGACAATGATTGCATATTTAGGAATAGGCACAAATATTGGTGACCGTTTACAAAACTTAATTGATGCAGTTGAATCTTTGAATTTGTTACCGTTAACGAAAGTTGTTGAAGTTTCAAATGTTTATGAAACTAAACCTGTCGGCTTCGCTGACCAGAGTGATTTTCTCAATATTGTGGTTTGTGTTTCAACTGAACTGACAGCCCACAATCTTCTTGGTGCAGCACTTGGCATTGAAGCAGGAATGGGTAGAGTGCGTACCATTAAAAATGGACCACGAATTATTGATATTGACTTGCTTATGTATGGTAATGAGGAGTATGATACAAAAACTCTTATTTTACCACATCCAAGAATGTTTGAACGCAATTTTGTTCTTAAACCGCTACTTGATTTAGATTTAGAAAAATCTTACTATTCAAAAGAAAGACTTGAAAAACTTCTCACCGATGATGGTGTAAGTTTTTATTGTGATAATCAATGCTTTATTACTGATGAAATATAATGGTGATTTATGACTTACATAATTATGGACCTTGAGTGGAATAACTCTTATATGAAATCCACCCAAAAATTTATTAACGAAATTATTGAAATAGGTGCTGTTAAACTTGATGAACAGTTGAATGAGATTGATATTTTTTCAGAACTTATAAAGCCTGTTGTTTCAAGAAAACTTCGCTCAAGAATTAAAAACTTAACACATATTACTAATGATGATATTAAATCGGGTAAACCGTTTTCAAAAGTAATAAGCGAATTTGAAAAATGGGTAGGGGAAGATGCAGTATTTCTCACTTGGGGTGATACTGACATAAGAACTTTACTTTCAAATATTAAAACTTTTCTCAAAAAAGATGATATTACTTTTTTAAGAAAGTATGCAGATTTGCAAAGATATTGTCAATGCTTTATAAATATGGAGAATATTCAGCAGGCTGGTCTTTCTTATGCCGCCCAATGCCTTCAGATTGACGCAGAAAAGTTTCCGCATCACCGAGCATTAGATGATAGCCTTTTAAGTGCAGAATGCTTTAAGAAGACATTTAATGCAGAAAAACTTAAAGGGTTTATCAAAGAATGCAACGAAGATTTTTATGCTCGTCTTGCATTTCATCCTTATGTTATTAAACATAAGGATGACCCGTTGATAGATAAAAACATTTTTAACTGCTATTGTGACATTTGTGGTGGTAAAGTAAAAACAATAAAGAAATGGAAATTTAGCAATCAGTCATTCAGAGGAATTTTCTTCTGTGAAAATTGCAATCGTGAATTCAGGGTGAGTTTGCGAATCAAAAAGTTTTATGATTATATTGATATTAAACGAAATTATACTGAAATAATCCGCACAGACGAAAAGTTGGAACAAAAGCCACAAGAAAATACATAAAAATAAGACCTACTCGTTTTGAGTAGGTCTTAATGTTTGCTTTGACTTATTTGATTACGCGAATTCTTATAATACCATTAATCTTTTTAAGTGCATTGATTGCTTCTGCAGAAGCTTCTGTATCAGAATCAATAACAGTATAAGCGTATTCGCCCTTTGACTTGTTAACCATATTATCAATATTAACATCTTCGTTTGCAAGTCCTGATGTAATTTTGCTTACAATACCTGAAATGTTTTTGTGCATTATTGTAATACGATGCTTTTCAGAAGGTGCAAGATTTACAGCGGGGTAGTTAACAGAATTTATAATACTACCATTTTCAAGAAAATCAGCAACTTGTTCTACTGCCATTACTGCACAGTTGTCTTCAGATTCAGGTGTTGATGCACCAAGGTGAGGAATTGCAATAACGCCTGTAGCACCGATAACTGCATCATTAGGGAAGTCAGTAACATAAGAAGCAACTTTACCGTTTTCAAGAGCTGCGATAATGCTTTCAGTATCTACAAGCTCACCACGAGCAAAGTTAAGAATTCTAACTTCATCTTTCATTGTAGCAATAGTATCAGCATTGATAAGACCGCGAGTACCGTCATTAAGTGGAACATGAAGTGTTATATAGTCGCTTTCAGTGTAGATAGTATTAAGATTGTCAGTAAGTTTTACATGGTGATTTAGTGTAATACTCTGTGCAACTGAAAGGTATGGGTCGTAACCGATTACATTCATACCAAGTGCTGCTGCAGCGTTAGCAACAAGAATACCAATAGCACCAAGACCGATTACACCAAGAGTTTTACCTTTGATTTCAGGACCTGCAAAAGCACTTTTGCCTTTTTCAACATCTTTTGGAACGGTATCACCATTACCTTTAAGTGTTTTAGCCCACTCAATAGCAGGAATAACCTTTCTTGATGAAAGAAAAAGACCTGTAAGTACAAGCTCTTTAACAGCGTTAGCATTAGCACCTGGTGTGTTGAAAACTACAATACCAGCTTCACTGCATCTGTCAATTGGAATATTGTTAACACCTGCACCTGCACGAGCAATAGCAAGTGTATTTGCTTCAAATTCCATATCGTGCATTGATGCTGAACGAACAAGAATTGCATCAGGGTTTGCCATTTCTGTTGCACAAGTGTATTGGTTACTGAATCGGCAAAGACCTGTTTCTGAAATTTTATTAAGTGTAAGAATATTATACATATTTAGTTCTCCTTATGAATTTGCTTTTTCAAATTCTGTCATAAATTCTACAAGCTTTTCTACACCTTCAACAGGCATTGCGTTGTAGATTGATGCTCTCATACCGCCAACTGAACGGTGACCTTTAAGATTGACAAATCCTGCTTCAGTTGCTTCTTTAATGAACTTTGCATTGAGTTCTTCACTATCTGTAACAAAAGGAACATTCATAAGTGAACGGTCTTCTGCTACAACTGTGCCTTTGAACATCTTGCTGTTATCAAGAAAATCATAAAGAATTTTTGCTTTCTTTTCGTTTCTCTCTTTAATAGCTTCAAGTCCACCCATTTCCTTAAGCCATTCAAGAACGAGTTTGCAGATATAAATTGTATAGCAAGGTGGTGTATTGTAAAGAGAATCATTATCAGCCATAATCTGATAGTTAAGCATTGTTGGTGTAATATCTCTTGCGTTGCCGAGCATATCTTCACGGATAATACAGATTGTAAGACCAGCAGGTGCAACATTCTTTTGTGCACCACCATACACCATTGCAAACTTTGAAACATCAATTGGTTCTGAAAGGAAACATGATGAAATATCAGCAATAAGTGGAACATCGCCTGTGTCAGGTAATTCGTGATAAACTGTACCGTAAATTGTATTGTTCATACAAATATAGAAGTAGTCAGCATCTTTTGTGAATTCGTTTTTATCAAGTTTAGGAATGTATGAGAATGTTTTGTCAGCTGAAGATGCAACTGCTTTACATTCACCATATTTCTGTGCTTCTTGATATGCTTTTTTAGCCCACTGACCTGTGATTACAAAGTCAGCTTTACCGTTTTTGTTCATAAAGTTGAGTGGAATAGCAGCAAACTGCGTTGAAGCACCACCCTGTAAGAATAATACCTTATAATTATCAGGAATATTCATAAGTTCGCGAAGAAGCTGTTCAGCACCTTTAATGATTGAGTCGTAAACCTTTGAACGGTGGCTCATTTCCATAACTGATTGACCGCTGCCTTCATAATCAAGCATTTCTGCTGCCGCTTTCTTTAATACTTCCTCAGGTAACATTGATGGACCTGCTGAAAAATTATAAACTCTTGCCATTTGTATAACCTCCAAAATGTGCTTTTTATTACTATATTATGTTAAAAAAATAAACATTGACGGAATTATAGCAAAAAACTATCTTAAAAGTCAATAGATGGTTAAGAATTTAACAAATTTTTTTGAAAAAAGTTACGATTTTGAATAAAACTTGTGAATAATTTTAACAATCTTGCTAAATTTTAATAAAAATCTAAAAATTTCACCTTTATTCTTGCAGTAAATACTATTTTATTATATAATATAATTTCAAAATAGGAGTGATATGTTCAAAAATGGAAAACACTAAAAACTTATTTAATGAATTTAATGAAAAATCCTTTTCATTGCCTATGGTGGCATTAAGAGGACTTGTAATATTTCCTGAAATGACATTACATTTTGATGTGGGCAGACAAAAGTCAATTCGTGCTGTAAGAACAGCAATGGAGAAAAAGACTAATATATTCCTTGCAACTCAGATGGATATGGAATGTGACGACCCTCGTTATGATGACATTTATAATTCAGGTGTTGTATGCGAAATCAAGCAGGTTATGAAACTTCCTGGTACTGATACACTTCGTGTTGTAGTGTATGGTCTTTATCGTGCTGAACTTTTACACATAAATTCTATGAATCCTCATCTTTCTGCAATTGTCAGAAGAATAGAAACTGAAGAAGTTTCAGCAGATGATAAAAAGTATGAAGAAGCACTTGTTCGTAAGCTTGTAAGCATTTTTGAAGATTATGCATACTTTATTCCAAAACTTCCACCAGATATTGTTGTAGGTGTTTCTGTGCGAAAAGAAGCAGCAGAAATTACTGACTATATACTTTCAAACATTCCTCTTGAATATGCGGTTAAGCAAGCATTGCTTGAAGAACTTAATCCTTTGAAGAGGGCAGAAAGTCTTTGCCTTATTCTGACCCGTGAAATTGAACTTTTATCTATTGAAGAAGAAATCAATCAGAAAGTTCAAGAACAAATGGAAGAAAATCAGCGTGAGTATTATCTTCGTGAACAGATTAAAGCAATATCAGAAGAACTAAACGAAGGTGACGGTGCAATTTCTGAAGCAGAAGATTATAAAGAAAAAATCCGTGCAATTGGATTTACAGAAGAAATTGAACGCAAACTCTTAAAAGAGTGTGACCGTCTTATGAAAATGCAGTCATCCAGCCCTGAATCAGCAGTTGTAAGAAATTATCTTGATAAAATTGTTTCGTTACCTTGGGGTTATTGCACAGAAGAAAATCTTGATATTGAGCACGCTGAAAAAGTTCTTGACGAAGACCATTATGGACTTCAAGATGTAAAAGAGAGAATTATTGAATTTTTAGCAGTTCGTAAAATTAACCCTGATGTTAAAGGACAAATTATTTGTCTTGCAGGACCTCCGGGTGTTGGTAAAACATCAATTGCTCGTTCTTTGGCTGCCGCTATGGGCAGAACTTATTCACGAATTTCACTTGGCGGTGTTCGTGATGAGGCTGATATTCGAGGACACCGAAAAACATATATCGGCTCAATGCCCGGCAGAATTATTGAGGCAATTGAAAATGCAAAAAGTTCAAATCCTTTGATTTTGCTTGATGAAGTCGATAAACTTGGTTCTGACCATCGTGGTGACCCGTCATCAGCACTTTTAGAAGTTCTTGATGCAGAGCAGAACAGCACATTTACTGACCATTATCTTGAAATCCCTTATGATTTAAGTAAGGTTATGTTTATAACTACTGCAAATGATAAGAGCAGAATTCCTGCACCACTTCTTGATAGAATGGAAATCATTGACATTCCTGGTTATACATACGAAGAAAAATTCCAGATTGCCAAAAAGCATCTTGTTCCAAAACAGATAAAAGCAAACGGACTTAAAAAATCTTATGTAAAATTTACTGATAAAGCACTCAAAACTATTATCAGTGGTTACACTAAAGAAGCAGGTGTGCGTGTACTTGAAAGAACAATTGCGAAAGTATTACGCAAAATTGCAGTTGAGTATGCAAAAGGTTTTGATGGCAAAATTACTGTGAAAGATACTGATTTAGAAAACTATATTGGTGCAGTAAAATACAAACCTGACGAAAAGTCAAAAGTTAATCAGATTGGTGTTGTAAATGGTCTTGCTTACACATCTGTTGGCGGTACAATGCTTACAGTTGAAGTTGCTGTAATGGACGGTACAGGCAAAATTGAACTTACAGGCTCACTTGGTGATGTTATTAAAGAATCTGCTAAAGCGGCAGTAAGTTATATAAGAGCAAATGCTGATAAATACAGAATAGACAAAGAGTTTTATCAGAATAACGATATTCATATTCACTTCCCGGAGGGTGCAGTGCCAAAAGACGGTCCATCAGCAGGTGTTACAATCTTTACAGCACTTGTTTCAGCACTTTCAGGTTGTAAAGTAAAAGCAGATGTTGCAATGACAGGTGAAATTACTATTACAGGTAGAGTTTTACCAATTGGTGGACTTCGTGAGAAAACAATGGCAGCTTATGTTGAGGGTATTAAAACCGTTGTTATTCCTGAAGCAAATCGTAGTGATTTAGATAAGGTTGACGAGAAAGTTAAAGAGAAAATCAATTTTGTATTCGCATCAACAGGTGATGATGTGCTTAAAGTTGCACTTGTTTAAGAGAGGTAATTATGAGATACGATAAAGCAGAATTTAAGGCGGCATACGGTACATTCGGTCAGTTGCCCCCAAGTGATTTGCCTGAAATTGCTTTTGCAGGTCGTTCAAATGTAGGTAAGAGTTCGTTACTTAACAAACTTTTCGGACGGAAAAATCTTGCAAGAGTAAGTTCAGTACCGGGTAAAACAATCACAATAAACTTTTATCAGGTTGATGAGTATAACTTTGTTGATTTACCGGGTTATGGTTATGCCAAGGTTGCAAAAACTGAAAAAGACCGTTGGGCAGAAATGATGGAGGGTTATTTTAACTCTGACCGCAATATAAAACTTGTTGTTCAACTTGTTGATATGCGTCATCCACCAACAAAAGACGATATTATGATGATGGAGTTTTTACAGGCAACAGGATATGAGTTTATTGTTGTTATGACAAAAGCTGATAAACTAAAAAAGAAAAAAGATTATAATGAACGCATTGAAAAATCAAAGCAAGAAATGAGTTTTGTTCCTGAAGAAAGAATTATTCCATTCTCATCAGAAACAGGTGCAGGACTTGACATAGTTAAAAAATATATTGAAGAATATTTAGGAGAATAAAAAATGAGCAAAACACCATTTACTACTAAAGAAAAACTTGAAGAGATTGCAAAAGTGTATCCAACTCCATTTCATCTTTATGATGAAGCAGGAATTCGCAAAAATGCAGAAAATCTTAAAAAAGCATTTGCTTGGAATAAAGGTTTCAAAGAATATTTTGCAGTAAAGGCTACTCCAAATCCATTCCTTATCAATATTTTAAGAGAATATGGATGTGGTTGCGATTGTTCATCAATAACTGAACTTATGCTTTCAAAGGCAATCGGTGCAGTAGGTGACGACATTATGTTCTCATCAAACGATACACCACCGGCAGAGTTTAAGTATGCTGATGATTTAGGTGCAATTATTAACCTTGACGATATTACTCATATCGATATTCTTGAAAAGACTTTAGGTTATCTTCCAAAGAAGCTTTCTTGTCGTTACAATCCGGGCGGATATTTCTCAATCGCAAACAATATTATGGACAACCCAGGTGATGCAAAATACGGTATGACAACTGAACAACTCTTTGAAGCATTCAAGATTATGAAATCAAAGGGTGTTGAGGAGTTTGGTATTCACGCATTCCTTGCAAGTAACACAGTTACAAACGAATATTATCCAACACTTGCAAAAACTCTTTTTGAAGTTGCAGTAAAACTTAAAGAAGAAACAGGTGCTCATATTAAGTTTATCAACCTTTCAGGCGGTATCGGTATTCCTTATCGTCCTGACCAAGAGGGTAACGACATCTTTGAAATCGGTAAAGGTGTTGAAAAGGTATATAACGAAGTTCTTGTTCCTGCAGGAATGGATGATGTTGCAATTTATACAGAACTTGGTAGATTTATGTTAGCGCCTTACGGTGCACTTGTAACTCGTGCAATCAATGAAAAGCATACTCATAAAGAGTATATCGGTGTTGATGCTTGTGCAGTTAACCTTATGCGTCCTGCAATTTACGGTGCATATCACCATATTACAGTTATGGGTAAAGAAAATGAGCCTTGTGACCAAAAATATGATGTTACAGGTTCACTTTGTGAAAATAACGATAAGTTTGCTATTGATAGAATGTTGCCAAAAATCCAGATGGGTGACTTGCTCTTTATTCATGATACAGGTGCTCATGGATTTGCTATGGGTTATAACTATAACGGTAAACTCAAATCAGCCGAGATTCTCCTTAAAGAAGACGGAAGTTTTGATTTGATTCGTCGTGCAGAAACTCCTGCAGACTATTTCGCAACATTCGATTGTTTTGATTTCTACAAAAAAGTTACTGAATAATTGAGGTAAAATTATGTCTTTCGTTCACTTACATGTGCATACTGAATACAGCTTATTAGACGGTGTATCCCGTCTTAATAGGCTTTGTTCTGTTGCGAAAGAACGAGGACAAAATGCAATAGCAATTACTGACCACGGTAATTTGTTTGGTGCAGTTGATTTTTATAAAGAAGCAAAAAAAGCGGGAATTAAGCCAATTATCGGTTGTGAAGTATATGTTGCTTCCCGTTCAAGATTTGACAAAGTTCACGGTGTTGACTCAACTCGTCATCATCTTGTTTTGCTTTGTAAAAATGAGACAGGTTATAAAAATCTTACAAAACTTGTGTCTTCTGCTTGGGTTGACGGATTTTATACTAAACCTCGAATTGACCGTGAGTTGTTAGAAAAACATCACGAAGGGTTAGTGTGCCTTTCAGCTTGTCTTGCCGGTGAAATTCCCAAACTCATTGTAAATGGTGAATATATTAAGGCAAAAGAAACAGCCATTTGGTATTCAAATCTTTTCGGTAAAGATAACTATTATCTTGAAATGCAAGACCATTCATTATCTGAACAGTTAAAGGTTAATGAGGGATTAGTGCGTCTTTCACAAGAAACGGGTATCCCGCTTGTTGCAACAAACGATGTTCATTATATTGACCGTGCAGATGCTAAAGTGCAAAAAGTACTTATCTGTATTGCTACTAATCATACTGTTGATGAAGAATCTGCACTTGAGTTTGAGACAGATGAGTTTTATCTTAAAACTGAGGCAGAAATGCGTCAAAAATTTGGCTATGTTGAAGATGCAATTCAGAATACTCAAAAAATTGCAGATATGTGTAATTTTGATTTTGAGTTTGGCAATACAAAACTTCCTAATTTCCAAGTGCCTGATGGTATTACTCACTATGATTATCTTCGTGAAAAATCATATAAAGGATTAAAAGAAAAATACGGTGAAAATCCCGATAAGCTGTATATTGACCGCCTTGAATACGAACTTTCAGTTATTGAAAGTATGGGTTATGTTGACTATTTTCTTATTGTTTCTGATTTTATTCAATACGCAAAAGATAATGGTATTCCAGTAGGCCCGGGTCGTGGCTCGGGTGCAGGTAGTATTTGTGCTTATTGTACAGACATTACAAATGTTGACCCTATTAAATATAACCTTATTTTTGAGCGTTTCTTAAATCCTGAGCGTGTCAGTATGCCTGATATTGATGTGGATTTCTGTTATGAAAGACGACAAGAAGTAATAGACTATGTTGTCAATAAATATGGTGCAGACCATGTAGCACAGATTGTAACTTTTGGTACAATGGCGGCCCGTGCTGCAATTCGTGATGTGGGCAGGGCATTGGGAATGTCTTATGCAACTGTAGATAGTGTTGCAAAGAAAATCCCAAGAGCATTGGGTATTACTATTGAAAAAGCACTTAAAGAAAGTGAAGAGTTAAAACTTTTATATGATAGTGATGATAAAGTAAAAGAACTTATTGATACTTCAATGAGTGTTGAAGGTATGCCTCGTCACGCGTCAACTCACGCTGCAGGTATTGTTATTACTGACCGTCCCGTTAGCGATTATGTACCACTTGCAACAAATGATGAATCAGTTGTTACACAGTTTACAATGACAACTATTGAAGAATTAGGGCTTCTCAAAATGGACTTCCTTGGTCTTCGTACATTAACGGTTATCAATGACTGTGTGAAAATGGTACAGCGTAAAAATCCCGATTTTAATATTGAACAAATCGATTTTAACGACCAAAATGTGTATTCATTATTCACAAGTGGTAAAACTGACGGTGTGTTTCAATGTGAATCAAGTGGAATGAGAAGCGTATTTATGCGTCTTAAACCTACAAATATTGAAGATATTATTGCGGTTATTTCTCTTTACCGACCAGGTCCTATGGACTCAATTGATTCATATATACAAAACAGACATAATCCTGATAATATTCGTTACAAAACACCAATGCTTAAAGGAATTCTTGATGTTACTTACGGTTGTATGGTTTATCAAGAACAAGTTATGCAGATTTTCCGTTCACTTGCGGGATATTCACTGGGGCGTGCTGATATTGTTCGTCGTGCAATGTCAAAGAAAAAACATAAGGTCCTTGAAGATGAGCGTGCATTTTTCTGTGACGGTTGTGCAAAAAATGGAATTTCTAATGAAGTTGCAAATGAGATTTTTGATGATATGTCATCATTTGCATCATACGCTTTTAACAAATCCCACGCTGCCGCATATGCTGTTGTAGCGTACAGAACTGCATATCTTAAATATTACTATCCAAGCGAGTTTATGGCAGCACTTCTTACAAGTGTGCTTGATAACTCTGATAAAGTTGCGGGATATATTGACGATTGCAAACGAAATGGTATAAAAATTCTTCCGCCAAATGTAAATTTCAGTTTCAAACATTTTACAGTTGCAAATGACAACAAAAAGTCAATAATGTTTGGACTTTTAGCAATCAAAAATCTTGGTCATGATTTTATTGATACAATAATTGGTGAGCGTGCGAAAAACGGAGAATTTACTTCATTCTATTCGTTCTGTAAGCGTGTGCACGGTAAAGGCTTTAATCGTCGTTCAGTTGAAAGTCTTATTAAAAGCGGTGCATTAGACGGATTGGGTAGTAATCGTAATGAAATGCTTATAAATCTACCGTTTATTATTGATGAACTTGATGATGACCGCAGACGGAATGTTCAAGGGCAAATCGGATTTTTCGATATGATTAACGAGGGCGTAAGTTCTGAATATGTGATGAAACCAACAGCTGAGTTCAGGACAAAAGAACTACTTATGATGGAAAAAGAAACAACAGGGCTTTATATTTCATCACATCCAATGGAGCAATATGCAGATTTATCCGATGAACTTAAATGCGATAAAATTGGAAATATTATAAATGCAGAAAGTGATTTTAACTCGCCTTATGTTGATACTGCATCTGTTAAAATTATGGGCATAATAAGTAGTATCACGCGAAAGCAAACTAAAAAAGGCGAAAGTATGGCATTTATAAATATTGAAGATGTTGGCGGAACAATTGAAGTTATTGTATTCCCAAAACTTCTTGCAAAATATATGAATAAAATAAATAACGGTGTTGCAGTAGTTGTTGGTGGCAGACTTACAATGCGTGAAGAAGAAAATCCTAAAATTATACTTGATTTTCTTGAAACTGCCGATAATGCTAAAGACAATCGTTCTAAAAAGCACGGTTTATTTATAAGGGTTGAAAATAACCAATCTGCTATATATCAGACTTGCCTTGATATAATAAACAATAAGGCAACTGTTGGTGAAGTTCCGCTGTATTTCTATTTTGCATCTACAAAGCAGTATTTCCCATGTAAAAAGATTGCAATTAACGATAATCTTATAACAGAACTTAAAGGAATAGCAGGGGAACATAATGTTATTTTTCAAAAATGATTATTAACTTGCTTTTTGTGGTTTAATATGGTATTATATACACTCAATGTGGTAATATTTAGCAAAAAATATAAAGGGTGATAAAAAATGAAGACAATAGGTGTTTTAACAAGCGGTGGCGACGCTCCAGGTATGAACGCTGCGGTTCGTGCGGTTGTTCGTGCAGGTTGCGAAAACGGTTTCAGAGTAATGGGTATCAGAAGAGGCTATAATGGTCTTATGCAGGGTGATATGTTTGAAATGAATCTTCGTTCGGTTTCAAATATTATTAACCGTGGTGGTACTGTTCTTTATTCTGCAAGAAGCCCCGAATTCAAAACTGAAGAAGGACTTCAGAAAGCACTTAAAGTTGCAAAAGATGTTAATATGGAAGGTATTGTTGTAATCGGTGGTGACGGTTCATTCCGTGGTGCTCGTGATTTGTCACTTCGTGGTGTTAACTGCGTTGGTATTCCTGGCACAATCGATAACGATATTGCTTGTAGTGATTATACAATCGGTTATGATACAGCAATGAATACAGTTCTTGAAATGGTTGACAGACTTCGTGATACTTCTGAGTCACACGACCGTTGTTCAGTTGTTGAGGTTATGGGTAGACGCGCAGGTTATATTGCACTTAATGCAGGTATTGCTTGCGGTGCAACTTCAATCCTTATTCCTGAAGTTGAATATGACTTTCAGCGTGATGTTATTGACAGAATGAAGAGAACTCAGAAAACAGGTAAGAGACACTTCATTATTCTTGTTGCTGAGGGTATTGGTGGCGTTGAAGAAATGGCAAAGCGTATTCAGGCTGAAACAGGTGTTGAAACCCGTGCTACAATCCTTGGTCATGTTCAGCGTGGTGGTCATCCAACAGTACGCGATAGAGTTACAGCATCTCTTATGGGTTACAAAGCAGTTGAACTTCTTAAAGAAGGCATCGGCAACAGAGTTCTTGCTATGAATAAAGATGAAATTGTTGACTATGATATTTTTGAAGCACTCAATATGAAGAAATCTCTTAATATTGAAGATTATAAAATTGCTCACGAAATTTCTATCTAAGTTATGGCAAATATTATACTTATTGGTATGCCCGGTTGTGGCAAGAGTACAGTCGGTGTAATTCTTGCAAAAACATTGGGTATAGGTTTTGTTGATACTGATTTGATTATTCAGCAACGGGAAAACAGATTGTTGCAGAATATAATTGATACTGATGGTATTGACTATTTTCTCAACTGTGAAGCTGATGCAGTTAAGTCTCTTGATTGCGACAATTGTGTAGTTGCAACAGGTGGTAGTGTTGTTTATCGTGAAGATGCAATCAAACATCTAAAGAAAAACGGTAAAATATTTTTTCTTGATGTGCCACTGGATGAAATAAAAAAGCGTCTAAACAATATCAGCACTCGCGGTATTGCCGCACAAAAGAATGACTCAATTGATGATATTTATAATGAGCGTGTTGATTTATATAATAAATATGCTGATATCATTATAAAAACTGACGGTGAGTCTGTAGAGAAAACAGTTGAAAAAATTTGTAAATTTTTCTAAAAATTATAGCCTTGTAGTGAAATGAAAATTTCACCGCAAGGCTTATTTTTTACCTCAAATATTGTGCTTTTTTTGTGACAAATTATTAGTGCGACAAAAAGTCGTACGGAGGTGAGAAATTGCGTAATTTTATTAAGTTTTTATCAGTTTTAGGTGCAGTGGTGTGTACTTTCATTTTTGTGCTGATTTATTTTGCTCAAACCACAATACCTGAAAAAGTAACAATAGTTGAAAAAACAAGTTATAATATGCCAAAAATTTTTGGATTTGATTTGTTTAATATAAGTTCTAAAATTAATCTTGATGTTTTAAGAAATAATAATGAAATTATAGAGCAAGAAGCAGAAATTGAACTTTTGAATATTATTCCCGTAAAAAATATTCAAATTACAAATTCAAAACGAAAATATTTAGTGCCTGGCGGAGAGATTTTTGGTATAAAACTATATACCGATGGTGTAATTATAGTAGATACTGATGTGGTTGAAACAACCACAGGTACAGTAAATCCTGCCGAAAAATCAGGACTTATGATTGGTGATATTATTAAGAAAATTGATGGAGTACAAATAGAGTCAACAAAGCACCTTACAAAAGTTCTTGAAAAAAGTCAAGGCAATGAAATGGTAATAACGGTAGTTCGTAATAATAAAGAAATAAATTTAATGTTCAAAACTTATAAAGACAGTATAAGCGGAAAATATAAAGCGGGACTTTGGGTGCGTGACAGTACTGCCGGACTTGGTACGGTAACTTTTTATAATCCTGAAAACAGTTCCTTTGCAGGGTTAGGACACCCTATTTATGATGTTGATACTGAAGATATAATGCCAATGAAGAATGGCGAAATGGCAGAAGCATCAATAAAGGGACTTTATAAAAGTTCAAATGGTGCAGTAGGTGAGTTGTGTGGTGTTCTATCAGGTAGAAGTAAAGGTACACTTTGCCTTAACTGTGATGAGGGCATTTATGGGTTTACAATTTGCAGAAAAACTGAAACTGTACCGTTGGCTGTAAAACAAGAAATAGTTGAAGGCGATGCACAAATAATCTGTACTATTGATAATTCGGGACCACAGTATTTTGATGTGAAAATAATTAAAATTTATTCAAATTCCACAGCAGTTAATAAAGATATGATAGTTAAAATAACAGATAATGAGTTGCTAAATAAAACAGGTGGCATAGTACAGGGCATGAGCGGTACACCAATAATCCAAAACGGTATGCTTGTAGGTGCAATAACACATGTGTTTGTAAATGAGCCAACGCAAGGTTACGCAATTTTTGCAGAAAGAATGTATGAAACCTCTGTTAGTCGGGAAATGCAGAAATATGAACAACTCAAAGCATCCTGACAGAAAGAAAAGGGTGGAGTCCTTGTGGACTCCACCTGAAATTTTTATTATTTAGTTTTTCAAACTCTGTAATGGTGCAGGGATACGACCACCACGGTTGATAAATTTAGCAGGGGAGGCTGTGTTTAATTTCATTACAGGTCCGTAGCCTAAAAGTCCACCGAAGTTAAGTGTGTCCCCAATATCTTTACCAATCGCAGGAATAAGTCTTACAGCAGTTGTCTTTGAGTTTACCATACCAATTGCAGCTTCGTCAGCAATAATACCTGAAAGAACTTCTGCTGTTGTGTCTCCAGGTACAATAATCATATCAAGACCAACAGAGCAAACACAAGTCATAGCCTCAAGTTTTTCGATTGTCAACGCACCACTTGTAGCCGCCGCAATCATACCTGCGTCTTCTGAAACAGGAATAAATGCACCTGAAAGTCCACCAACATGTGAAGATGCCATTACGCCACCTTTTTTAACAGCGTCATTAAGAAGTGCAAGGCAAGCAGTTGTACCATGAGCACCACATTGTTCAAGTCCCATTTCTTCAAGAATATAAGCCACAGAATCGCCTATAGCAGGAGTTGGGGCAAGTGAGAGGTCAACTATACCAAATGGTACATCAAGGCGTTTAGAGGCCTCACAAGCCACAAGTTGACCCATTCTTGTAATCTTGAATGCAGTACGCTTAACCATATCTGCAACTTCTGTAATATTAGCATCAGGAATCTTTGAAATTGCTGAACGCACAACGCCGGGACCTGATACACCAACATTGATTACACAGTCGGGTTCACCAACACCGTGGAATGCACCAGCCATAAATGGATTATCTTCAGGAGCGTTACAGAATACAACAAGTTTAGCAGGGCCAATACAACCCTTATTTGCTGTAACTTCTGCAGATTCTTTAATAATCTGTCCCATCATTTTAACTGCATCCATATTGATACCCGCTTTTGTTGAGCCGATATTTACAGATGAGCAAATGTGTTCAGTTACATCAAGTGCTTCAGGAATACTACGGATAAGTGCTTCATCACCGGCTGCAAAACCTTTTTGCACAAGGGCAGAGTAACCACCAATAAAGTTTACTCCAACAGTTTGTGCTACTCTTTCAAGAGTTTTAGCATAAAGTACAGGGTCGCCTTTACCAGATGCTAAAATCATTGAAATAGGTGTAACTGAAATTCGTTTATTGATAATTGGAATACCGTATTCCTTTTCAATATCTTCACCTGTTTTAACAAGGTGTTCAGCTTTTTTTGTCATTTTCTCATAAATCTTGTCACAAGTTGATTTTGCGTCACCTGTGCAACAATCAAGCAGAGAAATACCCATTGTGATTGTTCTTATGTCAAGATTTTCATCTTGAATCATATTGATTGTTTCAAGTATATCGTGTGTATTTATCATTTTAACACCTACTTATATTCTATGCATTGAATTAAAGATATCTTCGTGCATAACATGAATTGAAAGTGCCATTTCGTTA
The DNA here is from genome assembly GCA_017399405.1 of Clostridia bacterium. Lineage (GTDB taxonomy): Bacteria > Bacillota > Clostridia > Oscillospirales > Acutalibacteraceae > Fimenecus. The sequence goes on from JAFQCT010000016.1 coordinate 170,718, forward strand.
CCGATTGCAGTAACTTTGTCAGAAAACTCTGTAAATGGAACATTTGCTTTTTCAAAGTCAACAAGCATAATCATACAAAACATATCTTGTAAAATTGACTGTGAAACCTCAATAACATTAACGCCATTTTCAGCACAAACGCCTGAAATCTTGGCAAGAATACCAACCATATCTTTACCTACTACAGTAATAATACCTCTCATATAAAATTACCTCCAAAATGTATTGATAATAGTTTAACATAAAATTTCTTTCTTGTGAATATCAATATTTTTCAAAATTTGTTGAAAAATATGTTAGATTTATAGTAAAATAAACACATAAACTATAGAAGGTGTGTTCCTATGTATAAAAATATTGTCGATTTGCATGTTCATACAGATAACTCTTTTGATGGTAATCACTCTGCAACATTCTTTTGTGAAAAGGCAGAAATGATGGATTTGCGAGCAGTTGCTTTTACCGACCATTGTGAAGTTGACCAGTATCGTGGCGATGATAATTATGAAAAAAGAATGTTTCAGGCATTTTTTGAAGTGTCAAAAGTTCGGTCAGCTTTCCGTGGTAAACTTTTAATCCTTAACGGTATTGAATTAGGACAACCTGCTTACGACATTCCAACCGCAAATGAAATTGTATGTAGATATGATTATGACCATGTGTTAGGCTCAGTTCATAATCTGCGTGGCGGGGAAGATTTTTATTTTATGAAAAATCTTTTAATGAATGATGCCAATAAACTCTTAAAACAGTATTTTGATGAAATTATTGAAATGCTTAAATGGGGTAAGTTTGATGTTCTTGCACATTTAACATATCCGTTAAGATATTTTTACTCCCAATCAAATCTTGATATAGATTTGAATAACTACAAAAAACAGATTGATGAAATACTTTTAATGACTGCAAAAAGTGATAAAGCACTTGAAATCAATACAGCAGGGTTACGCCAACCAATAAACAAACTTTCGCCTGAAGTTGACATTGTAAAACGCTTTAAGGAACTTGGCGGTAAATATGTTTCAGTTGGCTCTGACGCTCATTATGCCGAACATCTTGCCTGTGATATTGATATGGCATATAACTGTGCACTTGAAGCAGGGTTTGACAGTATAACATTTTTCCAAAAACATACTCCAATGCAAATGAAAATTGAAATGGGGGCCTAAATATGAAAGTAAAAGTTGCGGCAAAAATCAATTTAATGCTTGATATTCTTAAGAGACTTGATAACGGCTATCATTCACTTTTTATGATTATGCAGTCAGTTGATTTGTATGATACCGTTTCAGTTGAAAAGAATAATGAAAACAAAATCATAATTAAGTGTAATACTGATGGTGTTCCTTGTAACGAGAAAAATATTGCTTATAAATGTGCAAATGCATTTTTTGATGCTTGCAATATTAAAGAACAAGCTATAACAATTGAAATTGAGAAGAATATTCCAATGGCGGCAGGAACAGCAGGTGGAAGTGCCGATGGTGCAGGTGTGCTTTACTGCCTTAACAAAATTTTTAACACAAACCTTTCAACAACACAACTTGCAGAAATTGGTGCAAAAGTTGGTGCTGATATTCCATTCAGCCTTACAGGTGGTACTGCAATTGCACTTAATACAGGTAATGTAATTGCACCTGTTAAAGATTTGCCTGAATGTTATATAGTACTTTGTAAGCCCGACCAAGATGTTTCAACTCCTGAGGCTTATGCACAATTTGATGCACTGTCCCGTGTTCGTCATCTCGACCGTGTGGCTATGATTGAAGCGGTTGCAAGCGGAGATTATGAAAATGTTTGTACTTATTGTGGTAATGTGTTTGAACAGGCAGTTGAAGTACCAAAAAGACCTCATATTAAGGGAGTTATGAGAAAATGTGGTGCAGATGCTTGTTGTATGAGTGGTAGCGGACCAACTGTTTTTGGCTTATTCAGTGAGAAAGAAAAAGCAGAAGACTGCTATAACAAACTTTCAAAGAAATATGATAGTGTTTATCTTTGCAAGCCTGCAAATAAGGGAGTTATCGAAATATAAATAATAATGGGGGATTATTTATGAAAAAATACGATGTATTGGTGGTAGGTGCATCAACAACAGGTTGTTGGTTTGCCTATAAAATGGCTGAACAAGGCTTTAATGTTCTTGTAATTGAAAAAAATCAACCAGATGATGTTTCAAGGGAATATGATGTTTTTCACATGGGTGAAAAAGATATGATTAAATTCGACCTTTTTATTCCCGAAGAAGGTGACCCATTACGCGAATTCTGTTTTGCACATTCAACAATGGTTTCTCCTTATGGTAATCATCCTAAGGCTTGTGCAGAGGAACCTGTAATTGGCTTACATAAACATGATTATATTATGGCGATGGCTGACCGTGCTAAAAAAGTAGGTGCAGAAATCATTTATGGTGCATCATTTGCAGATTTTATATATGAAAATGATAAAATTGTAGGTGCTACATATAAAACTGTAGATGGCGAAAAGAAAGCCTATGCACGAATTGTTGCTGATTGTTCAGGTATTCCTGCAGTTGCCCGTACAAAACTTCCTGACGATTCAGTTGTAGGTAACTTCAAACTTACAAATAAAGATATTCTTTATGTTGTTCTTTATTATGCAGAATATCTTAAAAATGACTTTAATCCTCGTGATTTAGATGGTTTCTTTATGCAATATAAATCATGGTCTGCACCATCAGATAATCCTAATGGTGCTATTCTTGGCATTGGTGCATTTTATGGTTATGATTATGCTGAAGAAATCTTCAAAGAAGACTTTATGAAAAATGTCAGCTTCCCTGAATACAAAGTTGAGCGTGTAGAAAAGGGTATGACACCTTACCACACATCAGTTTATTCACTTGTTGATGACGGATTTATAGCGTTAGGTGATGCTGCTTGTCATACAAAACCAACTTGTGGTGAGGGGTGTACTTCTTCACTTGTTGCAGGCGAAATCGCAGTTGAAGTCATCTCAAATCTTCTTAAATCAGATAATTATCTTACAAAAGAGAGAATGTGGAGTATAAACAAGCGTTATATGACTGCACAAGGCAAAGATTTTGACTCAATGCGACCGATTCTTATGGCTGTAATTTCAATGGATTATGATGAGGCTGAATATCTTTTTGCTAATGATATTATTTTCAGTGAGAAAATCCTTGGCGGAATGGATACAGGTCTTAATCTTTCAGGCAAAGATATTTCAAACATCGTAAAAGGTGTGGCAAAGGGCATAGCAAAAGGGAAAATTAAACCTTCAACTATTGGTAAGTTGCTCAAAGGTCTTGGACTTGGCGAAAAAGTTGGTAAGCTTTATGATAATTACCCTGAACAATATGAAGATTTCCAAGAATGGAAAGCAAAAGCAGATAAATTATGGGCAGAAATCGGTCCTGTTGCTGATACTTGTGACCCTGAAATCCTTAAAAAATTAGGATATGAGAAATAATTAGGAGAATAGTAATGAAAAAAGGCATCCAAAAAGTAATTGACAAGGTTACTGATAAAATCAATACTAAATATGAGCCTTTTATAGATGTGTTTAACAAATCACTTCAACAGTATTGTGCAAAGAATTCTATTGAATTTGTGCCTATTTTAATGGATGAAGCAGATTACTTAACAACTATTGAATTTCCAAAATTTAAGTTGCACCTTACATTTGATGTTGGCAGTTCAACGGGATACAGATTTATGGAGGGTACTCTTGAAGAAATGACTTCAGGATTTGTTGACCATAATAATCTTCTTACAAGGTTTGAGTTTGACTTTTCTGAATTGTTATTTTCTCCTTATGATATTCATAATGTAATCCGCTCAAATGACTTTTGTACTCTTGATTTTCATAGAATTTCTACACCTGATGATGTCGGCGATTGCTTGCAGATTATTCTTGGATTTGTTGATAAAAATCTTATTGCAATAAATGGTTTAGCAGACAATCAACAATTGCAGAAAGAACTTACCGATAATTATTTTGCCGATGTTGTTGCGTTAAAGAAAAAAGCAAAATTAAATGAGTTTGAAACTGATATTGAGTCTGCTATGGACTCTCACGAAACAGAACTTTATTGTCAGACCCGCCTTGAAAACGGTATTGATAAATATGTTCGTACGGGAAATAGTAAGGAACTTTGGTTTAGTTATTACAAGTATTCAAAGAAAAACAAACTCATACTTTTCGAAAAACGATATGTGGATTATCTTTTTGAAAATGATTTTCCCGAACCTGACAAGCAAATTTCAGATAATAGAAAATCTTTTGAGAGAGACAGAATTGAATTTGTTGTTTCTTGCGTGGCTTCGTTTATTGTTGCATTTATATTATTGATTGCTGGTGTAACTCTAATAGATAAGATTGTGTATTCTTTATTTTATAGTGACCAATTCTATGTAGCAGCCTTTGGCGAAGGTATTTTTATAGGAACTCTTTTATTATCATTAGTTGTCTTAATCTGGTCAATAGTTTGCAGAATTAGACCTAATATCGCAAAAGCGTGGTTTAAGATGGGTGATGAGAAAAGAAAAAAATACATAAATATTGCAACGGTTTTAAGTGTTGTTGTATTAGTTATAAGTGTGTTTGGATTTGGATTTTCAGAAAAGACTACAATGGTTACTACTGATGCTTATGGCGTGTATTATAATGGGAAAAAAGTGGGCACAGAATTTACTCTTGAATTTGCTCATCTTCAGGGTTATGAAACATATGAACAAGGCAATACAATATTTGAACCTTATGATGATTATATAGTAATTCTTAATGGAGATTATGAAAACTATGTTTATTGTGATGGCTTGCTGAATGATGATGGCAGTGTCAATACAGAAGTTTTGAACTATATAAAGGGTAGTGGTTGCCCAGTTAAAACATACCGAACGCTTGACGATTATTGTAAAGTACACAATATAAATATTGATGAATAAAAAAGTACGGACTGATTCAACAATCAGTCCGTGCTTTTATTGTATTCACTTTTTTGTATTTTTCAAATGCAACTCTTTAAGTCCGTCAACTTCGTCACATATTTCTTTTAGATTACAAGTTGAACAGTCAAACATAACATTGTCAAAAATATGATTTAATGCCGATGTTGTTTGACTAATCTTTTTTGCAATAGAATTTAACTTTTCAAAGTCATTAAAATCCGTTACAAAGTAGATTTCAGCACTTTTAACATTAGTGAAATTAAGATATTCTTGTAAAAGCGTGTTTCCGTATTCTGTAAAACTAACACCTGACTTTATTGCATTCTTACTTACCCTTATTTGCTCTCGCATATTAAGTGCAGACGCTCTTGTCATAAATCCATCAACTGACAAATGATATCTCAATGCTTCTAACTCTTTAATTTTATTAAAAGTATCTTGTTCATTTTCAAAATCTTCAACTTGAACAAATACAAACTTACCAAAAGGGGAGTCAGCCTTGATTTCATTAAGGTCAGGACCTTGTAAGTAAACTGTGTTTGAAAATGCCATATCACTTGTTACTGCAAGACTGCTGACACAAGGTTTATTGTTCCCACCAAGTTCAAATGCTGTATCCGATAAGAAAATTACAGAGTTTCTATCACTTGTATTAAGTGATTTATTACTCTTGTTCAAAACTTTTGCATCAATTAAACTATTTTTAATTTCATTGATAAGGTTATTATATAATCTCATTATAATTTCTTATCTCTTTTCATTTTGTCATAGTGTTTTTGCAACCAATCATAAATAACTCTTACAAGCTTCATATCAAGGTTAAACCAGTAAATTGCAAAAGTTACAAGGAAAAATGCAAGAATAACACCAAGAATTATAAATAAAACTTCCATTTTAGTTCTCCTTTGCTAATCCCTTTTGACGAGCGTATTCGGCAGCACCTAAAGCACCCATAAGCTGTGGGTCAGTTTTTAACTCAACAACATTGATTTTGAGCACTTTTTCAATTGCCTTTTTAAGTCCGTCGTTTTTAGCACAACCACCAGTAAGAGTGATGCTATCAACTGCACCTGCTTTTTTAGCCATAACAAAGCAACGCTTTGCAACAGCTAACTGAATACCTGCTGCGATTTCATCCATAGGTTTGCCTTCACCAACAAGTGAAATAACTTCACTTTCTGCAAAAACTGTACACTGTGCGGTAATCGGAATAGTATTCTTTGCATTAAGTGAAAGTTTTGAAAACTCAGGCAATGTCATTTCAAAAGCATTAGCCATAGCTTCATAAAATCGTCCTGTACCTGCAGCACACTTGTCATTCATAGCAAAGTTTTTAACAGTACCGTCTGTGTCAATAGAAATACCTTTAACATCCTGACCGCCAATGTCAATAATTGCTTTAACTTCAGGATTTGTAACATGTACACCCATAGCATGACAACTGATTTCAGAAATGTTTTCGTCAGCAAAAGGAACTTTATTTCGTCCGTAACCGGTACCAATAAGATAAGAAAGTTCTTTTGCTGAATTAAGTCCTTCAACTTGTGCAACTGCGTCATCTAACGCAATTTCAGCACTTTGAACAGGGTTGATTTTACTTCTATTTGTAACATTGGCAACCATATTGCCATTTTCATCAAGGATAACACATTTAGTGTAGGTAGAACCTACATCACAACCACCAAAATATTTCATATATAAATCTCCTTTATATTACCAAGCTAAATCGTCTTCAAAATCTACAAGAGATGGGTCAACAGGCTCTTCTTGTAAAACGGTTTGCATATATTTGTTAATCTGGTCACGCATTTCTCGTCTTGAAATAGTGCGTGGGTCCATAAGGTCTTGTTTAACCCAGATAAAGTTTACATTTTTCTCTCTTGCCTGGTCATCAAAAATACCGGTAAGACCATCCATACCCTTGCAAGAAATCTGGTCATACATAATAACTGTATCAGCGTTGTATTCATCAACAATTCTCCAAAGCTCGTCAACAACATTTTGATAACCACCCTTGGTGTGCTTTCTCATAATTGAACGCTGATAAGTTTTAGCAAGGTCTTTAAGTGCTTGTTCTTTATCGTCTGTGTTAATTGGGAGATATGAAATCATTGTTTCCATATCCATAACAACATTTACGCCCCAACAGTTTTCAAGCCAGTTTGCAAGGCTTGTATAGTAGTTAGCAGGGCAAGACCATACAACCGCTCTGTGACGCATTTCCTTTGATACAGGAGTTTTCTTTTCGTATGCTTTCATCATAATCTTATTAACTTTTTTGTCAACCTTAAGGAATTTCTCATTTGAACCACCTGAAAGGTTGAAATAGAAAATTCTGTAAAGCCAGAAGCAAGCACCTGTCATCTGTGGATAATCAGTTCTGTTAATATCCCACTTTTGAAGTTCGTATTCAAGTTGCTCATTATACATTTTCATTCCGTTGAAGAATGCGTCCCAATCAAACTTTTCACCAGTTTGTTTTTCAATGAATTCAATAAGTGACTTGATTTCATCAACACCGTATTCTTGAACATCTTCTCCGTTATAACGAAGTGGAACACCGAAACAATGTGTAGGTAACTGAAGTCGTCTGTCAAGGAAAGAAGAGTTCATAATTGAACCATCACAAGGCATATTAGTTCCAATCATACAACAACCCATTTTTGGATAGTCATCTTCAATTGCAACACCTGCTTCAGCACTTGGAAGAGGACATACATCAGCAGGAACACCAAAACTTTCAGTAACTTCAAGATAAGGTGGTGTAATCTGTTGGTCAACCATTGAAGATAAGAAAATAGGTAATGTCTGTAAAGGCATTGGCTGAAGATTTGGGAATCCTAAAAATACTTCGTTGGGAACAATCTCATCAGTAAGAACAATTTTCTTTGAGAGCTTGTTGTTAGGATTTATTTTCTCATCAGCACGGAAAGAAATATTGATAAGCTTTGTTGTGTGCTTAACAATCATATTGTAGTGAAGATGAGCGATTCTAAGTTGTGGACCACGAAGACCTGCTACATGTCTGTCAACAAAAGACGGAGCAGAAAGATAAGAAGCCATCCAACGATAACGCCATAAGCCTTTTACTGTAGAAACAGGAGCTTTAAGCACCATTTTAATCATATCTTTCCAAGTAATCAACCAACGGTAGTAGTCATACATTGTGTCTTTAAGACCACGCCATTCTCTGTGCTTTAATATGGCAGTATGTTCTTTGTAAAGTTTACCGTAATTAGCCATTATTCTTTCCCTCCTTTGCTTTTTGAATCTTTTTAATCTCAAGACTTTCAACAAAAGCTTGAACTCGAGTTCGGAGTTGTCCTGATGCAGATGCAGTGTACTGTCTGTCAACTGCAGCGGTAGGCACACCATAATCGCCACTCATAACATAAGAGGCGAGAGCACGCTCATAACCCCAATATTCGCAGAATTTAAGTTGTTCATACATAACGCCATCTGCTTTGTATTCGTCAACAAGATATTTTACATAATCGCGTCTTTCTTGAACTTTTTCGTGACTCATATATCTTGGGCATTGGCTTGTCTTCATATAGTGAAGTGCAATTTGAGTGAGGACATCTTCATCATCATTGAGTATGATTTCTTCACGACCAGGAAGTGAGCCGAAACAGAAACGGTCAGCAACAACCAATGCACCACTGTCTTCAATAAGTTTTGTAAAGTCAGGGTCGTCCATTTCAGAGCCTACCACAACGATTTTTGCACGGTAATTCTTTTTAGCATCAGGTTCCCTTGTCTTTAATTCTTCTGCAGTTTCACGAAGTTTATCAAGAATTAAATATTTAGGGCAGCAATATGTAGCAAGACAAAGCACATGGAATTCGTAGCCTGTAATTCTTGGACTTTCTTCTTTTCTGTATTCGCCGATTTCGGTAATAAGACGACAGATTTCATTGTGTTCTTCAACTGCTTTTCTTATAGCCTCATCACTTGTATCAATACCATAAACTTCATGAAGTTTATCAAGTACCTTGAGTTTTAATTGCTTTGTATAGTGCTTAACTGTGTGTTGCTCAATTTTGAATGGAGCATCAACAAAACTAACAAAAAACTTGTCATTAGGAACAAGTTTAAGCAACTCAAAATGCTCATAGCAACGGTTCATTTCTGAACAGGTTTCAGAGCCGATAAGAGCAGATAAGAAATTGTATCCACCCTCAATACCACGCTCAAGAAGTGCCTTTGAATAACCACAAAGGAATGAACTCATATAATAAGTTGCAATATCCATTGAGCCTGTACGCGGTGCACGAAGTCTTACAGAAAAGCAATTGTCAAGATTTAATAAAACCTCAGGAATATGATAGCAAGTATAAGCAATAGCCAACTTACCATCGTTTGTTGCTTGTTTTACAAGGTCATTGTTTGCTTCTTGTAACAAGTTTTCAAAATAGATTAAATGTTTTAAGTCTTTCATTATATAACCCCAATCTCACAAAGAGCTTTTTTTACACCTTTAACTACATTTGATTCAGGTGGAAGATTAAAAATATTTTCACCCTTAATGTCAAATACAGATAAGTTTTTATCATCTTCAATATAGCTAAGTATTGGAATACCATTTGTGTTAATATAGTCTTTAAGTGACTCATCAGCCATACGGTTAATAATTACACCAATTTTTTCATACATAACAAGTTCGTCAGCAACATTTTTGATTGTATTTATAACCTGACAACCTTTTTTACTTGGGTCGGTAATAAGTAGCAGGTGAGTGACCTTCTCCATAACTCTGCGGTTAATTTGTTCAATGCCCGCTTCACCATCAATAACAACATAATCAAACTCGTTTGAAAGAATTGAAATTACTTCTTTTAAGTATGAGTTTATTTTACAGTAACAGCCTGCAGTTTCAGGTCTGCCAACTGCAATAAATGAGTATCCATCAGTTTCAATGAGTGCATCAAAAATTCTATATTTTGCTTCACCTAAAAGTTCAATAGCAGTTCTTGTGTCACCCTCGTCAACTGATGCAATAATCTCTTTTCTTATGTCATCAATAGTCATTTTAACATCAATGCCTAACGCTGTTGAAAGACCAACTGCAGGGTCAGCATCAATAGCTAAAATTTTCTTGTCAGGATACTTTTCTACAAGACACCTGACAATTGTTGCAGAAAGTGATGTTTTGCCAACTCCACCTTTACCTGCAACCGCAAGAATAGTTGCTTTCTTTTCCATTTTATCACCTTATTTGATTGCTTTTGGCATATTCCATTTGAATGCCATAGCAAGAACTCTTAAAATAAATGTTACTGCCAAACCTAAAATCATAGCAAAACTGTCTTCAAGCCCAATACTTTCACTGTAAATGTACAACAAATAATATGTTGAAGCTCCCGCAATAGCCGCTATTGCATAAATTCGTTTAACCAATACAAACGGAGTTGAATTCGTAAGCACATCACGAAGCATACCACCGCAAATACAGGTGATTGCACCACAAGTAATACTGATTAAAGCATTATCTTCATATCCTTGTTCAAATGCAACCTTTACGCCCATAACTGCGAAAATACCAAGACCTAATGCGTCAAAAATATCGTTTATGTGTTCAATTCGTGTTTCATTCTGCAAATATGTATTGCTAAACTTTCTTGCAAAAAGAAAAACAATAACTGAAACGATTGTTGAAAGTAAAAGGTATTCTTTTGAGTTGAAAAATGCAGGTGGTGTAAAACTGAAAATAACATCGCGTGTAAGACCGCCACCAAGAGTAGTGATTATGGCAAGAAGAATAACACCAAAAAGGTCAGTTTTTCTTCTAATTGCCACCATTGCACCTGAAACCGAAAATGCAACAACACCAATTGACTCAATAATTGTATAGAATAATTCCATTGTGTATCTCCTAAAAAAATTACTTATTTATAGTATATAGACACATTGTTATAATTTTAACACGAAAGAATGAAATAGTAAAGCGAAAAACAAAAAATAAAGCCACAAATTAAAATAATTTGTAGCAATATGATTTATGTATATCCAATATTTGTGTAATGAAATGCTTTTTAATTTATAGTATGATTGTATTGTATCTCAACTCATAAAAATATCGCATAATAAAAGCATTATTACCCCCGTAATTCCGCCGATTGATGAAATGCCTAAAGTCCACGCATTCACAGGGATATGCACAGTAATATATTTACCTATAAGGTTTACAGCAAATATAGCACAAATTCCTTGTAAAGCAGTAAATAAAAGTGCTGTGAAAAATCTTTTTGATTTGAAATATGCAATAAAAATTACAACAAGGTATATGGCAAGAAAAATGCCAAGCAGAATTTTACCCGAATTCATTTTAAGCCTCCAAAAAAAAGTATTGGACATATTATTTTTATTATTTTAATGCTTAAATTATACCTTGTAACATACAATAAATTAGTAAAATATATGGAGTGAATAATATGACCGAAACAAAAACTACTTATGAACAGTTTTGCACACATCAAGGCAAAAATATAGTTATGGAACTGATTATGTATTCTGATGGTACAAGAAAAATAAGGTGTACTAATTGTAAGTGTCCTCATAACAATATAGATTGTCAGAACAAGTTAATAAAAAATAATTAAAATCTTTATTGACCGATTGAGAAAAAAACAGTATAATATGATAAATATGAATTATAACTAAAATTTTTATATAGCGGTGATTTTTAATGCAGAAAATTGTTGATTCGGTTTACGATATCATCGCATTCTCAAACGGTATCATTTTTACAAAGAAAAGAGTCCTTGAAAATGGCTCTGTCAAGGTTAATTTTTACGGATACGATATAAAAAGAATGCAAAAAACTCCGGTTACAAAAAGTGTTTATCTTTTGAATAAATACGGTCCGGAATACAAAAAAATAGCAGAACAGTTGGGTGATTATGTTTCTTGCGATGCTGATATTTTCCCGTCAAAACAAGTCGTAGTAGTTTACCCAAGCGGAGAAACAGGCTTGTTTTCGCCTGATGGTAATATGATATGGTCAAGTGACTTATCATATCAGGGGGCTGAAATTAACGGTGTAGTTTGCGACGGCAGACAAATTTGGAGTGTAGTTCCTCAGAATAACTGCGTGGTGAGTTACTCAATTTCGCATAAAAAGTTTAGTATGCGAATTGGTTCAAAAGACTCAACTTCATTTAATAACCCTGTGTCAATCTCAAAGTATGATAACGAACTTTTTATCTGTAATAAAGGTTCAAATAAAGTTAGAACAATAAATCTTAACGACTATTCGGTAAACGATTTCAGAATTTTTGACGAGCCGGTATATAAATACCTTCGTTCTTGCGGAAAAGAAATCGTATTACTTGAATCAGGCGTGTATGTATTATAAAGGAGAATAAAAATGAGTGAAGAATTTAATCCTGATTTAGTGTCAGTTATTGATGAAAACGGTGTTGAACATGTTTTTGAAGAACTTGACAGAATTGAAACAGATACAGCAAAATATGTAGCACTTCTTCCCGTATATGATGAAGCTGAAGAAATCCTTGACGATGATGGCGAACTTATTATTCTCAAGGTTTGTGAAGAAGATGGCGAAACATATCTTGAGCCAATCGAAGACGATAACGAATTCAATGAAATTGGCAAGATTTTTGAAGAGCGTCTTTCTGAATTGTTTGAGTTTAACGAGGAAGAATAAAACTATTAAAAACTAAACACACCCTGCGAAGCACGACAACTGCAAATGATATTAACCCAACACACTATAAAAGGGAGCTTGTACTCGGTTCATTGGGAGCAGACCTCCCGTCAATGACGGACGAAGGGAGCACAGATATGAAACGGAAAGCACCCACCTGCATTAACACGCAGGTTAGTATTCATTGCAACCGACTTTGCGGGGGCCGTAACAGATACTGCATGTATCTGTTATTTTTTTGTATAAATTTTGAAATGTGTTCCAATAATTCACTTGTAAGGAGTGAATTTATGAAAAAAACTATATTTAGAATTGAAATTTCATTATTGATTGCTTTGATTATATGTGGTGTACTTAATATCAATGCTTTTTCACAACAATGTGAAAGTATAAGGGGAAAAATGTTGAGAATGCATGTGATTGCAAATTCAGATAGTGAAGAGGACCAACAATTAAAACTAAAAGTCCGTGATGCAGTGTTGTTAGCAGGTGAAAAAGTGTTTGATGGTAGTATAACAGCAACAGAAGCAAAAGAGAAAATTACCCCATATATTGATTATCTTGAAAATACAGCACTTGAAACAATTAAAAATGAAGGCTTTGATTATAATGTGAAAATTACAGTGGAAAAAGAGTATTTTAATACACGCACTTATGAGAACAGCGTTACACTACCTGCAGGTTATTATACTGCTGTAAAAGTGATAATAGGTGAGGGCAAAGGACAAAATTGGTGGTGCGTAATGTTTCCGCCAATGTGCTTGCCTACAGTGGTTGCAGAATGTGAAATATCAGATGTTTTAACGGATGATGAAACAGAAATTGTAACTGAAACCGATAAATACAAGTTTAGATTTAAGATAGTTGAGATTTTAGAAGAAATATTTAATTAAAAATAACTCTTTACAAATGGCATTTCTTTTTGGTAATATATGTTTGTAGAAATTTGACTTAATTTTTTTACGATATATTTTTGCTCTAAGGAGTTGGAATTTATGCCACTTGTATTAGCACATAGAGGTGCCAATAAAGTTGCACCTCAGAATACTATACCTGCTTTTATAAAAGCACTTGAATTTAATGCGGACGGAATTGAAACCGATGTTCATTTGTCAAAAGACGGTGAGATTGTAATTTGTCATAACTATACTGTTGATGAAACATCAAACGGTAAAGGTTTTATTGATGAATTAACGCTCGCTGAACTTAAAGCAATGGACTTCGGTTCTTATTTTAATAAGGATTTTGCAGGGGTAAGTTTGCCTACATTATCTGAACTTTTAGATGTTGTTAGAAAAATGAAACTTATCAATATTGAAATCAAACCACCAAAGAAAGATAACGACCTTGTTAAAAAAGTGGTTGAAGAAATCAATAAATACGGAATTATAGAAAATTCTATTGTGTCTTGCTTTGACCCAGAATGCATAAGATTGGTTAAAGAGATTGACAAAAATGTAAAAACTGCACTTCTTTATGAAAATGACGAATTAGGCAATGAAATTATGACATTCGGTGTTGCAAAATATTGTAAACAGTTGAATGTTGATGCAGCCCATCCTCATAGAAAGCTTATAAAAGAAAATGAAGTTATTGAACTACATAATCTTGGTATGGCAGTAAATCCTTGGACAGTTAATCTTGAAGAAGATATTATAAGGTTAACTGAATGGGGTTGTGATGCCTTGATTTCAGATGTTCCAGATTATTGCAGAAAAGTGTTGGAGGGTATAAAATGAGCAAACCAAAGTATAGCATCATTCCTAAACCACAAAAATACACCGTGAATGATGGTACATATACAGTTACGCAAGATACAGCGGTGCTTTGTATTCCTGAATTTATTAAGGCCGGTAAATATCTTTCAGGCTTTCTTAAAACCAAAACTGACGCAAATAATGGTGCGATTAAGTTTAATAAAGATGCATCTCTTAAAAGCGAAGCATATAAATTAAAAATCACAACAGAAGGCATTACTGTTTCAGCATCTGATGAAAATGGTGCATTTTATGGTGCGGTAACTCTTAAAATTATGCTTATGCAGGCTAAAAGTGCAGATGGTGTAGCTGTGCTTAATTGCTGTGATATTTATGACTATCCAAAGTTCGCATATCGTGGTGGTATGATGGATGAAGCACGCCATTTCTTTGGCATAGATGCTGTTAAGAAGACTCTCGATAATATGGCACTTCTTAAACTTAATAAATTCCATTGGCATCTCTGCGATGACCAAGGTTACAGAATTGAAAGTGAAGAGTTTCCACTACTTAATGAAATCAGCAGTAAAAGAAAATATGAACTTTTGGGTGGTGCTGAAATTTTAAGCAAGATTCCGGGACTTCAAAAGGGTGGAGATGAATATTTCCATTATTACAAAAAGGATGAAATCCGTGAAATTGTTGAATATGCAAAGAATTTGTGTATTGATATAATTCCTGAAATTGATTTACCTGGTCACACGGTTGCTATTCTTGCTGCGTACCCGGAACTTTCTTGTTTAAAAGGTGAATATGAAGTATTCTGTGAAAATGGTATTACAAAAGATATTCTTTGTGCAGGTCAGGAAGAAACTTACGAATTTGTTGAAAAACTTTTGACTGAAGTTTGCGAATTGTTCCCATATAAGTATTTCCATATGGGTGGCGATGAAGCTTCAAAAGGTCATAAAATTTGGGAAAAAGATTGTCCTGTATGTCAACAGAAAATGAAAGAACTTGGTATTGAAACCGGTAAGGATTTACAAGCCTATTTTAATAACAGAGTTAATGAAATGCTCAAAAAACTTGGTAAAACAAGTATTGAGTGGAATGATGGTATATATGATAGTACCGCAACTGATATAATAGGTCATTACTGGATTTATCGCTCACCGGCTTGGATAAAAAAAGAAAACGACAAGAGAAAGTTTATTGTTTCACCTTGTCCAACATTGTATTTTGATTATTCTCATTCAGTCGTGCCACTTAAAAAAGTATATAACTCCAATGTTGTAAAATCGGGCTTTGTTAATGAAAAGAATGTGCTTGGCGTTGAGTTTGAATCATGGGCAGAATGGATTGACGCTTTTGATGTATGGGAGTTTTCTGTGTACCCAAGAATTTTTGCATTTGCAGAGGGAGCATGGACAGAGGATAAATTCAAGCACTATAAAGACTTCTATAAACGCCTTAATTTCTTTAAAATGTATATGCGTTCAAAGAACATAAACTATTCAAGAATTGAAAAGAAAGTTTGGTTCAGGGTTAAAAACAAATCAGTTTTTCATCTTGGTAATCGTGGTAACGAATTCAAATATAATGAAGAGTTGAAAAAGTTATAATAGGAGAAGGCAAATGACATTTACTAATTTATTATCATTTTTTGCAGGTATAGGTTTGTTTCTCTATGGCATTAGTGCAATGGGTGAAGGTCTTGAATACGCTGCAGGCTCAAAAATGAAAAAGATTTTAGGAGCACTTACAAAGAATAAATTTTTAGCGGTTCTGATGGGTACCATTGTAACAGCCCTTATTCAGAGTTCTTCGGCAACAACAGTTATGGTTGTCGGCTTCGTAAATGCGGGACTTATGACCCTCGCACAAGCTGTAGGCGTTATTATGGGTGCTAATATTGGTACAACTGTAACTAGCGTGCTTATTGCAATGGATTTAAGTATGATTGCACCGGTTGCTTTGTTTGTTGGTGTTTTTGTAATGCTCTTTGTAAAGAAGGATTTTATAAAGCATATAGCACAGACTATTGCCGGTTTTGGTATGCTCTTCTGGGGCTTGGACACAATGTCAGTGGCAATGGAGCCATTAAGAGATTCGGAAGTTTTTGTTTACTTTATGACAAATTACAGTAACCCTCTTGTAGGAATTCTTATTGGTCTTGTGCTTACTGCTGTAATTCAGAGCTCATCTGCTAGTATTGGTATTTTACAGGCTCTTGCTGTTCAAGGACTTGTTCCTATTGAGTTTGCAGTTTATATACTTTTAGGTCAGAACATTGGTACTTGTGTTACTGCACTACTTTCAGCAGCTGGTTCTAAAACTAATTCAAAAAGAACTGCTGTTATGCACCTTCTATTTAATGTATTGGGTACAGTTATATTCTTGCTCATTACTGCATTTACACCATATACAACACTGCTTGGAAAATTAAGTGACAATGTGTCTGTTCAAATTTCTGTAGCTCATATTATTTTTAATGTTGTAAGTACAATAATCCTATTTCCATTTGCAAATTGGATTATTAAAATGGCGTGTATTATTGTACCTGATAAAGAACCTGAAGATTCAAAACTTGAGTTTAAGTTTTATGATACGCATCTTCTCAGTACACCACCTGTTGCGGTTGAGCAAATCGGTAAAGAAGTTGTACGAATGGCTTATCTTGCCCGCGACAACTTTAATAGAGCAGCAATTGCACTGATTAATAATGATACTTCTAAACGCGAAAAGGTTGAGTCTGTAGAAGAAGTTATCAATTTCTTGAATCATGGTATTACAAAAAATCTCGTAAAAATAAATGCTCTTGATTTGGACTATTCAGATGCAAAATATATTGGTCGTCTTTTCCATGTAGTAAACGATATTGAGCGTATCGGCGACCATGCGGTGAACTTGAGTGAAGCAACAACTGTTCGTAATAGTGAAAAACTTGCGATATCTGAAGATGCTGTTGCAGAACTTGAAAATATGAGAAAATGCGTTGTCGATTTGCTTGATGCTTCAATTGCATCTTTTGAAAAACAGGAACTTACTGTCGAAGAGGCTAAACAAATTGAAACTCTTGAAACTGTATCGGATAATCTTAAAGAACGATATCAAGATGCACATCTTCGTCGTCTTAACGAAGAACATTGTGAAACAAGAGCTGGCATGATGTTTGTTAATACTCTTATCGACTTCGAGCGTGTTGGTGACCATGCAAAGAATATTGCTTTTGCAGTAGGTAAGAAACCAGGCGAAAGAGTAGCAGTTGATGAAGAAATGATTAAAACATATTAAAAATGTTATACAAGGATTTAATCAATATTTATATATAGGAGTTGAAAATATGAAAAAGGTAGTTTCTGTTATTTTGTCAGTAGTCATTTTGTTAACATTGACTTCTTGCCAATCAACATTTCAAACTGATAATATTGACGCTTTCAGCGTAATGGATAATGCTCAAATCATCGGTGATTTACAGGGGCAAGTTGCAGCAGAGGGCACATTTATTGAAATCCGTTTTTCTGAAGAAACAACTTTTGATACTGTAGTTCTTAAAGAAAAGGATAATCAGATTGACAAGTTTTCAATCTGGGTTGAAGATGAAAACGGTGAATACAAATCAATATATCAGCAAGACCGAGTTGGTGAGTATAGATATTGTGAAATAGGGGAACACACAACAGATTCTCTCAAAATCTGTATCAATTCTTCTAATGAAAATCAATATGATATTAAAAGTATTGATGTGCTTAATGTTAAAGATAATAAAAATGATAATTTCCGTATAACTTCATATCTTGTTTGCCAATGGTTTTATGGTAACGAAAACATTGATGCCGAAAAAATGAATACATTAACCGATATTATTTTGTTTGGTGTTGCAAGATTTGACGAAAACGGAAATGTTTATCTTCAAGACCTTGATATCAATGGCGAAATGGTAAAGGGAGATGTTATTTTCAAAGATATTATTAAAGATATTAAAGAAACAAATCCTGATGCTAAAATCCATTGTAATATATTAGGGCCTGATGGAGCAGACTCTGACGATAAAGAAAAACTTCATAGCCAAGCGTTTGTTGATAATAGCGATGCTTTAATTAAAAATATTCTCAATCTTTTAGAAACTTATGAATTTGATGGAATATTCTTTGACTATGAATATCCTTACGCCAAAGAAAGTATTAAAGATTACTCTGATTTTCTTGTAAAACTTGACTCAAATTTAGGAGACTATATTCTTGGCGCGGCATTTTCTCACTGGAGTTCAAATATATCAAAAGATGCTATTGAAGTACTTGATAGAGTTGAAATAATGTCTTATGATAATATGACTGAATATAATAGTCACGCAGAATTTGCAACTGTTGGCGGTGCAATGGCAGTTAAGGATTTCATAAAGAATGGTTATGACTTGTCAAAATGTGATTTAGGTTTGCCTTTCTACGGCAGAACTCATGGTGGTGAAGAAGCATGGCCATCTTATGCACAAATTGCCGGAGATTTAGAGAATAATCCATTTAAGAATACAATTGCAAAATCATATATGAATGGCGTTACAAGTAATGATATAGTTACAAGTTTTAATGGTGTTCAAATGATTAAAGATAAAACAGCGTTTGCTAATGACTATGGTCTTGGCGGCGTAATGGTATGGCACTATACTTGCGATGTGGATTATGAAAGTGATTTATCACTCTTCAAAGCAGTACAAAATTCACTTGAAACTAGAAACTAATTATTAAAAACAAAAAGCCGTGCTTTTCAGCACGGCTTAATCTTTGTGATTTTTTAGGAATTAAAGAGCATTTACAATATCTCTTGTATCTCTTGCAATAACAAGTTCTTCGTTTGTAGGAAGAACATAAACTTTAACTTTTGAGTTTGCTGTTGAAAGTTCGCCTTCAGCACCCTTAACAAGTGTCTTGCCATATTCTTCGTCAATTTCAATGCCAAGGAATGTAAGTTCTTTACAAACTTTAGCACGAATATCATCAGCGTTTTCACCGATACCGCCTGTGAATACGATAGCATCAATACCATCCATAGCAGCAGTGTAAGCACCTATATATCTCTTAATCTGATATGCAAGAATATTTCTTGCAAGTGCACATTGTTCGTTACCTTCAGCAGCGGCAGCCTTTACATCACGGTCATCTGATGAAAGACCTGAAATACCAAGAATACCTGACTTCTTGTTAAGAAGTGTATCCATTTCCTTAACTGAAAGGTTTTCTTTTTCCATAATGAAAAGAATTGCTGATGGGTCAACAGCACCGCAACGAGTACCCATAATAAGACCATCAAGTGGAGTAAGACCCATTGTTGTGTCAATTACTTTACCGCCTTTAACAGCTGTGATTGATGAGCCATTACCAAGGTGACAAGTAACAATTTTAAGGTCTTCAATATTTTTACCCATTACTTCTGCACATCTTGCACTTACAAAACGGTGTGATGTACCGTGGAAACCATATTTACGAACCTGGTATTTTTCATAGAATTCATAAGGAACAGGGAATGTATATGCTTCAGCAGGCATTGTGCTGTGGAATGCGTTATCGAAAACTGCAACCTGAGGAACATCTTTACCGAAAAGTTCAATACTTGCGTTAATACCCTGAATGTGAGCAGGATTGTGAAGAGGAGCAAGAGCACACATTTCTTCAATACCTTTAATAACTTCGTCAGTAACGAGCATACTCTTGTTAAAGAGTGAACCACCCTGAACAACGCGGTGACCAACAGCTCTAATTTCGCTGATATTGTCAATAACCTTGTATTCACCCTCTGTGAGAACTTTTTTAACCTCAGCAAAAGCTTCTGTGTGGTTGCTCATAGGAGTTTTGTATTCAATTTTTTTGCCATCTGGTGTTTTGAAGCTGATACATGAATCTTCTGCACCAACTCTTTCGCAAATACCTTTTGCAATTACGCTTTCATCAGTCATATCAATAAGCTGATATTTAAGTGATGAACTACCTGCGTTAATAACAAGAACTTTCATTATTTACATCTCCATTCAAAAAATTTCTTGAAGTAATATTAAATCTGTATTATTATATACTTATATTTGTTGAATTTCAAGGTTTCTTTTACCAAATATTTGAAAAAAGAGGTAAAAATATGTCCGTAATCGGAATTGTATGTGAATTTAATCCTTTTCACAATGGTCATAAGCATTTAATCGACTCTGTCAAAGCTGACGGAGATATTGTTGTCTGCGTTATGAGCGGTAACTTTGTGCAAAGGGGAGAGCCTGCGATTTTTCCAAAAGAAATAAGGGCGAAATCTGCACTTATGAATGGTGCTGATATTGTTCTTGAATTGCCCTTTTTATATGCAACAGCAAGTGCAGAAATTTTTGCTTCAAGTGCTGTTAAAATTTTAGATGCTTTTGGTTGCGATAAAATTGCTTTTGGTACTGAAAATACAACTCTTAATCAACTTGAAAACGCTGTTGAGATTTTGTTATCAAATGATTTTGATGAAAAAATTAAAAAATACCTTGAAGGTGGTTTGAGTTATCCTAAAGCACGACAAATGGCTTTTGAAGAATTCAACTGCGATTGTGACATTTCTTCACCTAATAATATTCTTGCAATTGAATATATCAGTGCAATAAGAAAGAATAATTATAGTATTACCCCTATAACCGTAAATCGCAAGGGTGCAAACTATAACGATAACTTTGCTATTGACGAATTTGCATCTGCAACACATATCCGCAACCTCATAAATAATAACAAAGATTTTCAAAAATATGTACCTGAGAATGCATATCAAATCTATAAAAATGCGTTAGTAAATGGTGAATATCTTAATGCAGAAAAATTTAATATTTCGGCACTTTCCATTTTGCGTTCAACAAATACAATAAACCCTGAAATTGCTAATATGGCTGAAGGTCTTGAAAATAGGATAGCATCTGCAGTTAAAACAAGTTCAAATCTTGCTGAGATTTATGATAATGTTAAAACTAAACGCTTTACTCATTCAAGAATAAGAAGGGCAGTATTGTCTTGCGTTATGAATGTAACAAATGACGACTTGCATATCCCTGTACCATATTGTCGTTTATTAGGTTTTAATACAGAAATCAGCGGTAAACTCGGAAACTTGGTAAAAAAATGCAGTTTACCTTATGTTGTAAATTATTCTGATATACTAAAGATTAATTCGGGTAACGCATTACAAGTGTTTGAACTTGAAAACAAATCTACTGATTTATATAATCTTGCCTTGCAAAAAACCGGTAACTGTTCAACAGAAATGACCTATCCTGTTATAAAAATGAAATAATTTGCAGGAAATCTTGCAAAACGCTTGATTTTCAACATAGAAAAATGATATTATTTTAAGAGTTGAATTTTTATTCAGGAGTTGTTTTTGTGAAAAACTTTATTTTGTCAAAAGTT
Organism: Clostridia bacterium; assembly: GCA_017399405.1. GTDB lineage: Bacteria > Bacillota > Clostridia > Oscillospirales > Acutalibacteraceae > Fimenecus. Next base: position 192,439 of record JAFQCT010000016.1, read on the forward strand.
GATATAAAAACTAAAAAATTATCAAAAGGCCATAAAAAACTTGTAGCATATATTACCGAAAATTATGATAAAGCTGCATTTATGACCGCAGCCAAGTTAGGTGAAAAAGTTGGTGTCAGTGAATCAACCGTCGTACGCTTTGCAACTGAAATGGGATTCAAAGGTTACCCTGAACTTCAAAAAGAACTTCAGCAGATGATTAAGTCTAAACTTACTGCTGTTCAGCGTATGGAAGTTTCAAGCAATCTTATTGGTGAGCAAGACGCTATTAAAAAAGTTCTTAATGGCGATATTGAACTTATCCGTAACACTCTTGAACACATTTCGACTGACGAATTTACCAAAGCGGTTGAAACAATAAATAATGCAAGAAAAATTTACATACTTGGTGTTCGTAGTTCAGCAGCATTAGCAAGTTTTCTCTATTTTTACTTGAATCCCGTATTTGAAAATGTAGTGCTCATTGATACTTCAAGTGGTAGTGAAATGTTTGAGCAGATGTTTAGAATAAGTGAAGAAGATGTCTGCGTTGCAATCAGTTTTCCTCGTTATTCAAAACAGACAATCAATGCACTTCGCTTTATAAATGACAGAGGTACAAAAATTATTGCAATTACCGATTCTTATGACTCACCAATTGCAGAATATGCTGATAATATTCTTGTTGCAAAAAGTGATATGGTATCAGTGGTTGACTCTCTTGTTGCACCGTTAAGTCTTATAAACGCTTTGATTGTAGCAGTAACATTTAGCCGTCGTGACGAGGTTTATAACAATTTTAATAAGCTTGAAAGTATTTGGGATGAATATCAGGTTTATGATAAATCAGATGGTGGCGAAAATGAGTAAGAAAGTTATTGTAATCGGTGCAGGTGCGGCAGGAACTATGGCGGCAGGTGTTGCTGCAGAAAACGGTGCAGATTTACTGCTTTTAGAAAGAAACGAAAAGATTGCCCGTAAAGTTATGATTACAGGTAAGGGCAGATGTAATGTAACAAATAATGTTGATGATGTTCAGTCGTTTATCCAGAATATTCCTGGCAATGGTAGATTTCTTTACAGTGCTTTTTCATCATTTGATAATCGTGATGTAATGGATTTTTTTGAAGATCACGGTGTCAAATTAAAGGTTGAGCGTGGTAATCGCGTTTTCCCCGTAAGTGATAAAGCGGTTGATATTGTTGATGCACTTAACAGGTATATAACAGATGCTGGTGTTAAGCGTAAAACTGAACGAGTTACAGATTTAGTTATTGAAAATAATGAAGTTAAAGGTGTTGAAACAGAGTCAGGAAATAGTTATTATGCTGATTCAGTTATAATTGCAACAGGAGGTCTTTCATACCCACGCACGGGTTCAAGTGGTGATGGATATAAGTTGGCAGAGAGTGTTGGTCACACTGTTACAGAATTAAAACCGTCATTATCAGCACTTGTGTGTCGCGAGGGACTTTGTAGTGAATGTATGGGCTTATCTCTTAAGAATGTTGCAATAAAAGTTTTTGATACTAAAAAGAAAAAAGAGATTTATGACGATTTTGGTGAAATGCTTTTTACACATTTTGGTGTATCAGGACCAATGATTTTGTCGGCAAGTGCTCATATGAGAGATATGGAAAAAGGTAGATATGAAATATATCTTGACTTAAAACCTGCACTCCCTCACGAAAAACTTGATGCAAGAATACTTCGTGATTTTGCAGATAATAATAACAAATCAATTTCAAATGTTTTAGCGTTATTGTTGCCAAAATCTTTGATTTCACCGGTGCTTAGAATGGCACAAATCAAGCAATCTGAAAAAATCAATCAAATAACAAAAGAAATGAGAAAAAACCTTGTTGATACAATTAAATCCATTAAACTTACAGTTATGGATTTTAATGATATTTCAGAGGCAATTGTTACAGCAGGTGGCGTAAAGGTAAGTGAAATCAATCCTAAAACTATGGAAAGTAAAATCTGTAATGGGTTGTATTTTGCAGGTGAAGTTATAGATTGCGATGGTTATACAGGTGGTTTTAACTTGCAAATCGCATTTTCTACAGGACATTTAGCGGGGGTTTCCGCAAGTAATACAGATGAGGTGTAATTTTATGATTAATGTTGCTATTGATGGACCTGCAGGTGCAGGAAAAAGTACAGTTGCCCGTGCAGCTGCACAGAAATTAGGCTATATTTATGTTGACACAGGTGCTCTTTACAGAGCAGTTGGTGTTTATTGCCTTCGTAAAGGTATTGAAACAACTGATGCTCAAAGCGTTGGTGCGATACTTAATGAAATTACAGTTGAATTAAAATTCATTGATGGTGTTCAGCATGTATTCCTTAATGGTGACGATGTATCAACTGAAATCAGACTTCCCGAGGCTTCTATGGCTGCATCTAATGTTTCAGCAATTCCTGCGGTGCGTGCATTTTTGTTTGATTTACAGCGTGATATTGCTGCTAAAAATAATTGCATTATGGATGGCCGCGATATTGGTACTGTTGTTCTTCCAAACGCACAGGTTAAAATCTTTTTAACTGCTGATGATACTGAAAGAGCAATGAGAAGATATAAAGAACTTCTGGAAAAGGGCAGTACTGTTACTTATCAAGAAGTTCTTGACGATTTGCGTGTTCGTGATTATAACGACTCTCACCGCGAAATTGCACCATTAAAGCCTGCTGAAGATTCTGTTATTGTTAATACAACAAACTATACACTTGAAGAATCTATCAATAAAATTGTTGAGACAGTTGAGGAGAAGTTATAATGTCACAGAAAGTCAACAATTATAATTTTGACGAATTCAAAAAACGCAATTTAATGAATGTTATAAGACCTGTAGGTAATCTTTTTTGCAAAACATACTACAAGGTTGAGTACATAGGTCTTGAAAATATTGACCGCAAAGATGGTTTCATTATTGCACCTAACCACATTACTGAATTTGACCCGTTGTTGATTGCAATGGCGTCAAAGCGTTTGTTTTACTACATTGGTAAATATGAATTATTCAAAAATCCACTTCTTGCAAAGGCAATTATAGGTTTGAATGGTTTTCCTATTATGCGTGGCAAGGGTGATATGCGTGCAATCAATTATGCTGTTGAGTTGGTACGCAGGGGAGAGGTGCTTTGTATTTTTCCTGAGGGTACCCGTTCGCCTGATGGAACACCAAAAGAAGCAAAATCGGGTGTAGGCTATATTGCTCGTCATGCGGGGGCGGATATTGTTCCAACTGCAATCTATATGGAAGATAAAGATAAAAAAGGCTCAAGGGTTATTGTGAAATTCGGCGAGCCAATCCGTTATAAAGATATGGGATTTACAGATGGTGGAAAAACATCTGAAAATAAGCGTGTTGCAAAGAGAGTTATGGATGAAATTGTTCGTCTTTGGGAGGAATGTAAATGAAAATAACTCTTGCTAAAACTGCGGGTTTTTGTTTTGGAGTAAACAGAGCAGTAAATATGCTTTATGATTTGGTTTGTGATGGTGTAAATGTGTGCACATTAGGTCCTATTATTCACAATCCACAAGTCGTTGCTGATTTAGAAAATAAAGGCGTTGATATTATTGATGATATTACAGATGCAAGTGATTGCAAAAAAGTTGTAATCCGAACCCACGGTGTTGAACAGAGTATTCTCAAATATTGCGAAAACCATTCACTTGATTATATTGATGCAACTTGTCCTTATGTGAAAAAAATTCATAAAATTGTGCAAAACAACTCTACTGAAGACTTACCTGTGCTTATTGCAGGTGATAAAAATCATCCTGAAGTTATCGGTATAAAGAGTTACTGTAATGGAGATTGTTTTGTATTTAACTCTGCTGAAGAACTTGAGGAAATCTTCAAAGGTAATAAATTTAATGAAGAAAAACCATTTGTAGTTGTATCTCAGACTACTTTCAGCACAAAAGAATGGAAAAAATGTGTAAAAAAAATAAAAATACTATATACAAATGCAATAATTTTTGATACAATATGTAGTGCGACTGAAAAAAGACAGGCAGAGGCATTGTTATTATCAAAAGAAAATGATGCTATGATAATAATTGGTGGCCGGACAAGTTCTAATACAGCTAAACTTAAAGCTGTTTGCGAGCCAAACTGCCCGACTTATTTGATTGAAACAGCAGAAGAGCTTCAGGACATAGCTTTATGTGATGTTCAATCAATAGGCGTTACTGCCGGTGCATCAACACCTGACAGTATAATTAAGGAGGTTATAAAAACTATGTCCGAGAAATTTGAAAACACAAACACAATAAATATGGAGGAAACAGGCTTCGAGCAGATGCTTGAGGAATCATTAAGTGCAATGAGTTCTGACCAGAATGTTGTTGGTACTGTTGTTGGCTTTACTAACACTGAAATTCAGGTTGAAATCGCTGGCAGAAAACATACAGGTTATGTTCCTTTTGAAGAATATAGTGATGACCCTGCAGCTGACCCTAAAGCTGAACTTAAGGTTGGCGACGAAATCAAACTTCGCATTATGAAAACAAATGATGTTGAAGGTACAATCAAACTTTCAAAGCGTCTTTATGACCGCGGTGCTATCTGGGAAGGCCTTGAGGCTGACGACACAATCCGCGAGGGTGTTGTTACAGGTATTGTTGGTGATAACAAAGGTGTATTTGTTCAAAGCGGTGCAGTTAAAGTATTTGTTCCTGCATCTCTTGCTAAAATGAGAAGAAGCGACTCACTTGAGGACCTTCTTAAAACAACTGTTGAATATAAAATCATCGAAGTTAATAAGATGAGAAGAAAAGTTGTTGGCTCAATCCGTGAAGTTGCAGTAGCAAAGCGTAAGGAAGTTGAAGATGCTTTCTGGGCAAATATTACTGAAGGTGCAGTTTATACAGGTACAGTAAGAAGCCTTACAAACTATGGTGCATTCGTTGACCTGGGTGGCGTTGACGGTATGGTACATATCTCAGAACTTTCATGGCAGAGAATTAAGCACCCATCAGAAGTTGTAAGCGTTGGTGATACTGTTGAAGTTTATGTAAAAGAACTTGACAGAGAAAATAAGAAAATCTCTCTTGGTTACAAGAAAGTTGAAGATAATCCATGGGAAATCCTTAAGCGTGATTATCCAGTAGATAGTGAAGTTGATGCAAAGATTGTTAGCCTTACATCTTTCGGTGCATTTGCACAGATTATTCCGGGTGTTGACGGTCTCGTTCACATTTCACAGATTTCACACAAACACATTGGTACACCTGCTGAAGTTCTTAAGGTAGGCGATGTTGTTAAAGCAAAGATTATGGAAATCGACTTTGATAAGAAACGCGTTAGCCTTTCAATCAAAGCTCTTGTTGAACCACCAGTAGTTGAAGAAACTACAGCTCCAGAAGTTGCTGAAACAGTTGCAGAAGAAGTTGCAGAAGCTCCTGTTGAAGAATAATTAAATCGGCATTAAGGCCGAAAAGCAGTTGATTTCAGGTCAGATGATGCTAAAACACCGTCTGACCTGTTTATTTTTTATGAGGTATTATTATGAGAAAAGGTTTTGCAGTATTATCAGGAATGGCAGCCGCAGGTGCTGCTTTGGGTAGTAGTCTGTTATATTTTAAGAAGAATAACATTTGTCCTCGTTGTGAAATAAAAAAAGCACTTGCAAAAACAAAAATTCATTACACAAAGGATGAAATGTATAATAATGGTGCTGCTTTAACACCGCCAATGGGATGGTCAAGCTGGAACATTTTCAGACATAAGATTGATGAAAATGTAATACTCCAGATTGCAAAAGCAGTTAAAGACTCAGGTCTTGCTGACGCGGGTTATGTATATATCAACCTTGATGACTGTTGGCAATCTTCAATGCGTGACGAAAATGGAAAAATGCAAGGAGATTTAACAACATTTCCACACGGTATTAAATGGCTTGTTGAACAAGTAAATGCTATGGGACTTAAACTTGGTATCTATTCATCAAATGGAACACTTACTTGTGAAGATTTACCTGCATCACTTTATAATGAAAGAATTGATGCCGAAACTTTTGCTGAGTGGGGTGTAGAATATTTCAAATACGACTATTGCCATCATGTGCTTATTCCAACTGATGCACCATACATTGATAGCATCTCTGTTGGTGGCAACGGTATTGAGGGTGAACTTGTATTCCCTGCAAAAGATGCTGTGCTTAAAGGCGAGGCAAAAGTTGTTAATGAAGAAGATGGTAAATCTTATGTAAAGGGTATTTACAGTAATATGGGCTCAATTGAGTTCAATAATATTGTTGTTCCGAATGATGGGGAATACATTTTGACTCTTGTTATGAGAAAAAATACCTGTGATGGTCAGTTCTGCGTTATAACAGTAAATAATACCGATAAATATGATTTCCTTATCGCAAAGCAAAAAGCGTTTTCCCGTGAAGGCAGAAGACAAATTAAGATAAATCTTAAAGCAGGTAATAATACTATTTCTATTGCAAACCCTGTTGGTTCTCCAATGGATAGTGCTGCTATGCAGTATGAAAAAATGGGTAGAGAACTCCAGCGCGCTACAAAGAAATTCGCAGAAGAGAATAATTGCGAAGAAAAGAAAATCCTTTATTCAATCTGCGAATGGGGAAATAACCAGCCTTGGAAATGGGGCGGAAAAGCGGGTAATATTTGGCGAACAACACCTGACATTCAACCATTTTGGGCATCTGTTGTTGGCATTTATGAGGTTAATGTTAGACTTGCAAAATATGCTCAACCTGGTGCGTTTAATGACCCTGATATGCTTGAAGTTGGTAATGGTAAACTTACTGTTGAAGAGAACAAATCTCACTTTACATTGTGGGCAATGATGGCAGCACCCCTTATTCTCGGTAATGATATTCGTAATTTCATTAAAGCAGACGGTACAGTTGATACAGATAATAAAATTCTTGAAATTCTTACAAATAAAGATGTTATTTCTGTTGACCAAGATAAACTTGGCATTCAATGTTCAAGAGTAAAAACAAATGGTATTACAGATGTGCTTGTTAAACCACTTGAAAACAATGAAGTTGCGATTTGTTTCTTCAATAAAGGTATTTCAAAAGCAAAAATGAGTTATTCAATAGCAGATTTGCATAATATTGTAAATGTTACATTACCACAAGCTGAAAAATACTTATGTAAAGATTTGTGGGATAAAACAGAAACAGTAGTAAATGACACTATTTCTGCTGAAGTTCCATCACATGGTGTAAAGGTTTATAGAATTTCTGCGTTGAAGTAATTTTGTTAATCGTACTAAACATTGTTAATACTACAAGTGAAATGATATACCAACAAAAACAAAATGGTAATGAGATTATTCCAAGAAAGTTTATAGGTGTGTTTGTGTAATCCCAAACAGCAAGATTAAAAGTTTTATTAACTACTAATCCAACTGTTAATTCTAAAGTTGTAATAATCAACGCACCGACCAATGCTTTTTTATATATTGATGTGCTTTCAAAGGATTTATTTATAATATACAGACATAAAAAAGCTGACCCGCCGGTTATAATCATTGACCAGTGAGTGTATCCTCTGAATGCAATTTCAATAAGTCCGTATCCAAGTCCACCGAAGCAAAACAAAAACAAATATTTTTCAAAATTCATTACGCAATCACCTTGATTTAGTGTTGACACAAACATTTAATTTATGTATAGCATAAAATGGTCAGGGTGATTGTTTGAGCAATTCAAGAAAACATAAATTTAAGAAAAGAGTCTTAAAAATAATATTTGTATTGTTGCTATTTTTAATAGTTGGACTAATCTTCTTTGAAATAAGAGCAAAACCTGTTATAATTGAAGTAGCAGTTGCACAATCTGAAAATATTGCGTCTTCAATTATTGAAAGTGCAATAAATTCTGTATTGTATGAAAATGGTATTACATATTCAAGCCTTGTTGATATTGAAAAAGATGATAGCGGTAGAGTTACGACCGTTAAAGCGGACACAATTAAAATGAATATGCTGAAAAGTGAAATCGGTGCAGAAATTTCTAATGACATTTTAGAAACCGATAGTCGTGAAATCAGTATTCCTTTAGGTACAATTTTAGGTATAAGTGCTTTATCGGGTAAAGGACCTAAAATTAAAACAACTGTTACATTGGCAAGTAATGTAACATCAACAATTAAAAATACATTTACATCAGCAGGTATAAATCAAACCTTGCACGAAATTTTTGTAAATGTAAATGCAACTATTTATGTTATTATGCCAAAAAATTCTGCAACCGCTGAAGTGAATTCTAATTATTGTATTGCACAAACTGTAATTATTGGTACAGTACCTGAAACATTTGCAGATTTTCAAAATAAAGGTGAACAAAATGAGTGATTTTGAACAGAAAAAGTTAAGAGCTGAAGAGTTACGCAAAGAACTCAATCATCATATTTATCGTTATTATGTTGAAAACGAAAACGATATCTCGGACTATGAGTATGATATGCTTATGCGTGAACTTGACTCAATTGAAAAAGAATATCCAGAACTTTTAACACCTGATTCACCAACTCATAGAGTAGGTGGTCAGGCTGACGGACTTTTTGAGACAGTAGTTCATACTGTAAAAATGCTAAGTTTACAAGATGCTTTTAGTCATAAAGAAGTTCGTGAATTTGATGCAAGAGTAAAAGATGTATTCTCGAGTGCTGAATATGTTGTTGAGCCAAAAATTGACGGTCTTTCTGTATCTCTTGAATATACAAATGGCGTCTTTACACGTGGCTCAACAAGAGGAAGTGGTGAGAATGGCGAAGATATAACAGCAAATCTTCGAACAATCAAAACAATACCTTTACGATTGAAAAAGGATATTCCGTTTATTGAAGTTCGTGGTGAAGTATATATGCCACGCGAAGTGTTCTTAAAGATTGTTGAAAAACAAGAACTTAATGGTGAAAAGCCATTCAAAAATCCAAGAAATGCAGCGGCAGGCAGCATAAGACAGAAAAATCCTAAAATTACTGCCGAACGCAATCTTGACATTTATGTCTTTAACATTCAACAAGTTGAGGGTGTAGAAATTAAAGGCCATTATGAATCACTTGTGTTCTTGAAAGAGTTGGGCTTTAAGACAATCCCATTCTTTAATAAATTTGATAACATTGATGACACATTAAAAGAAATTGAGCGTATTGGCGAAATTCGTTATACTTTACCGTTCGATATTGATGGTGCAGTAATTAAAACTGACGACTTCTCAATGCGTGAAACTATTGGAAGTACTGCAAAGTTTCCTAAATGGGCATTGGCTTATAAATACCCACCTGAAGAAAAAGAAACAAAACTTGTTGACATTGAAATCAATGTTGGCAGAACAGGTGTGCTGACACCAACAGCAGTGTTTGAGCCTGTACTTGTTGCAGGGTCAACTGTCAGCCGTGCAACACTTCATAATGAAGATTTTATAACTGAAAAGGGTATAAGAATTGGTGATACCGTAAAAATCAGAAAAGCAGGGGACATTATTCCTGAAGTTTTGTGTGTGGTTGAACATTGTGATAATTCAACACCATATAAAATGCCTGATTTTTGTCCTTCTTGTAATTCACCGGTCCATCGTGAAGTTGGTGAAGCCGCAATCCGTTGCGATAATCCTGATTGTCCCGCACAACTTTTGCGAGTTCTTATTCATTTCTGTTCTCGTGATGCTATGGATATCGAGGGACTTGGCGACGCTGTCCTCGAAACACTCTTAAATCAAGGGTTAATCAGTAAGATTGCAGATATATATCGCATTGATTATGATAAAATTGCACAACTTGAGGGTATGGGCAAAAAGAGTGCTGACAATATGCGAAATGCAGTTGAAAAATCAAAGCAGAATGACTTGTCAAAACTCATTTTTGCGTTTGGTATTCGTCATATAGGTCAAAAGGCTTCAAAATTGCTCTCTGACCACTTTTTAACACTTGATAACATAATTTCAGCATCTAAAGAAGAAATCCTTAATATTGAGGGATTTGGCGAAATTATGGCTGATTCGGTTGTTGATTTCTTTTCATTAGAACAAACAAAACAAATGATTGAAGAACTTAAAAGTTTTGGTCTTAATATGGAAAGTCAGCGAGAAATCAAAGACAATCGTTTTGAGGGTATGACCTTTGTGCTTACTGGAACTCTTTCAACTTATGGAAGAAAAGAAGCACAAGAGATTATTGAGTCTTACGGTGGTAAAGCATCCTCATCTGTATCGAAGAAAACAACTTATGTTTTAGCAGGCGAGGCTGCTGGCTCAAAACTCCAAAAAGCAACCGATTTAGGCATAACAATTATCAACGAAGAACAATTCGCTGAAATGATTAAATAATTTAGCGTAGTGCATATTTCCATGCTTACTTTTTGTGATTCAGTGAATAGACCTAAAAATTTTGTGTTAATATTCAATACAACCTGCAATTCTATGAATCGTAGGTTGTTTTTTTATGTGTATAAATGTATAATGATGGCAAAGGAAGTGGTTTAATGAATTCCGAAAAAACAGGTTCATTTATAGCAGAACTTCGCAAACAAAAAAATATGACACAAAAAGAACTTGCTAAAAAACTTGGAGTTACTGATAAAGCAATTTCTCGTTGGGAAACAGGCAGAGGATACCCTGATATTGAAATATTGCCTGACCTTGCAGATGTGTTTTCGGTTTCCATAAATGAATTGCTTAATGGTAAAATTCAACCAAAGGGGCAACCAATTTATATACCTTATGGCAATCTCGAATTTGTATGTAATACTGCAAAAGCTAACAGGAAAAAACAAAAAAAGCAATTCAATATAATTGTTGCAGTTTTTCTTTTTATGATTCTATTACTTTTTGGAATAATGGTTATAAATGGTGTGAAAACTTATACCGAATATATGGTGGGTTCTAATAATTGTATTATTCAATCCGATTATTCATATCTTATGTATTATAACAAGAAATATGTTCCATTGGATACGGGATATATAGAAAAACATCAGCCATCTGAAAATGGTGCTTATGATTGCAAAATTGGTGAAATAGCTGTTGATATGGCAAAAATTCAAGACTATGGATTTATAGACAGAATATTCTGTGAAGATAGATTGTATTATATAAAGGGTATAGCAAACGATGATATTGTTTATCTTTATACAGATTACGATTTGCTTTCAACACAGTATTATGTTAAAGAAGACAAATTTGAATATTATAGTAAAATATTAGAAAATGCAAATCCTATAAATTATTGTGCACAAATTGAGCAAAAAGATTATAATTCTAAAGATATTTCATTAAGCGATGAATTAGTAAAAGCTATAAGAGAAGCGGAAAATAATAAAAAGAATTTAACTGTTGATACAAGCACAAATCGTAGTAGCGGGGAAGAACACATTTTTATTCATGCTTATGAAAATAATATGATTTTTTATCAATTTAAGGGAGAATTACTTTATAAAAATGAAGAATATTATTGGTATCCATATCAGGGATATCCTGATTACACTTCAAACCCATATCAAATTGACGAAAAATATTATAATGAATTAAAAGAATTATTTTCTTATATGTATCAATAATTCCTTTGCAATAAAGAAGGACGGTTTAATAAAACCGTCCTTCTTGTCTTTATAAACCCTTATTATAAAACTCATTCTTAAACCATACATCATCAACCTCAAATTCCTTATGGTTTAAGTATTCAAGTATTCCTGCATCTGTTGTGAAATTAAAAACAAGTTTATATGAATATAAAAACTGCTTTTTATAACCATATTTTTTATTTTGAGCATTAGTGCCATATTTTCCATCACCAAGTAATGGGTGACCGATTGATGCAAAATGTGCTCTAATTTGATGTGTTCTTCCTGTGAGCAATTCAACCTCAACAAGTGATAAATCTCCATCACTATCAATAACATTATATTTTGTACGGATTTCTTTTGAATCTTCAATTTTCTTTTTAGAAACTGTAACCTTGTTTTTGCTTTCGTCTTTAACAAGATATCCATCAAGAAGACCGCTCTTTTTCTTAATTTCGCCGTGAACTATGCAAAGATAAAATTTGTGCAACTCACGGTCTTTCATTTTCTGGTTAAGAATACGAAGTGTTTCAGCATTTTTAGCTGCAATTACAATACCACCTGTATTACGGTCAATTCTATTCACAAGAGATGGTACAAATGAGTTTTCGTCATCAGGTTTGTATTCACCCTTTTCATAAAGATATCGCTTGATTCTGCCAATCAATGTGTCAATATATTCATTATCGTCAGGGTGGGAGAGTACACCAACTTTTTTATCACAAAGTATAATGTTTTCATCTTCATAAATAATGTTGAGATTTTTAGATGCTTTAAGAAAATCATACTTTTCAGGTGCTTTTTCAAAAAACTCGTCATTTATATACATATCAACAATATCACCGAGATTAAGACGAGTTGAAATCTCAGCACGCTTACCGTTTACCTTAATTCTTTTAATTCTTATGTACTTATACATAAGCGTTTTAGGTAGTAGGGGAACGGATTTAGTAATAAATTTGTCAAGTCGCTGGTCAGCGTCATTTTTGTTGATAGTAAAACTTTTCATTTTTGCACCTCAATTTTTTATCAATTAAATATACCACAACTTAAATTGCTTTTCAACTTGAAACTTACAATAATTTAGTATAGAATAATAAAAGGTGATAAAAATGGAGATAAACAAATTTCATTATAAGCAGTTAACAGAACGGAAAAGGATGTACATTGATGCAACAACACTTAAAATTCGTGAAAAATTAAATGTTGCATTCAAAAATCCAACTGCTGAAGACGATATGACGGGTATTTTCGGTAAGTTTAATAAATTTGATAAAATGTATAAAGTAAAATACATTTACACTCGTAACAAACAATTGCAACCAATGACTTTTGACAGATATCATTATCTTGTCGATGTTGGTGAAGACGAAAATGGCTCGTATATCGAATACGCAATGGTTTATGACAAACTTTATGACCCGTTAATAAGAATTGTTTACATAATTGCTGTTTTTGCGGTACTTGCCTATCTTCTTTATGCGTATAAACTTGGTGCTATGAGCATTTTTTCTGCAGGTGTTCTTGGTGTAATTGTAGTTGCATCTATTGTTCTTGTGCTTAAAAAATCTAAAGAATCTAAAGAAGAGTGTCTAAAAGCTGAAAAATTATTCAAAAATTTAATTTCGGATATAGATTTTAGTTGACAAAACTTATTTAATGATGTATTATATTAGCGTATTAACACTTTAACACACTAAAAGGAGTTAGAATTATGAAAATGAAAAAAATCCTCGCTGTCATTATGGCAGTACTTATGATTGCAGTTTGCTTTGCAGGTTGCGGTGAAGACAAAGAAAAGACAGATATGGAATATGTTAAAGAAAAAGGCAAACTTGTTGTTGGTATTACTGATTTCGAACCAATGGATTACGAAGATAAAGATGGTAATTGGATTGGCTTTGATGCTGATATGGCAAAGGCTTTTGCTAAATATCTTGGCGTTGAGGTTGAATTTGTTGAAATCAACTGGGACAACAAGATTATGGAACTTGATGGTAAAAACATTGACTGCGTATGGAACGGTATGACACTTACTGATGAAGTAAAAGCTGGTATGGATTGCTCAAAACCATATTGCAATAACGCTCAGGTTATTGTTGTTCCTGCAGATAAGGCAGACCAATACAAAACAGCAGCAGATTGCAAAGAGCTTACATTCGCTGTTGAAGCAGGTTCAGCAGGTAAAGACCAGGCAGTAGCAAATGAACTCAAATATACTGAAGTTCTTGACCAGGCAACAGCACTTTCAGAAGTTGCTGCAGGTACTTGTGATGCTGCTATTATCGACTCACTTATGGCTGGTGCAATGATTGGTGAAGGTACAGGTTATGCAAATCTTACTTACACAGCATCTCTTAATAGTGAAGAGTATGGTGTAGGTTTCCGTAAGGGTTCAGACCTTGTTGCTGAGTTTAATATGTTCTTTGATGCTGAAGTAGCAAATGGTAATGTTCAGAAAGTTGCTGAAACATACGGTGTTCAGGAAGCACTTATTAAGTAATTCAAGAAAGTTTCAATAATTTAAGAAGAGAGTGTTTTATGCACTCTCTTCTTTTGGCGTAATAAATTAGATAGGGTGTTATAATTGTCATTTATCGAACAATTTCCAATAGTCTTTGATGCTTTGAATGTTGGATTTATTCAAACATTAAAATTATTTTTAATTACTTTAGTTGGTGCATTACCACTTGGACTTGTAATTTCATTTGGCTCAATGTCAAAATTTAAGCCATTAAGTGCAGTTGTAAAAACATTGGTTTGGGTAATTCGTGGTACTCCTTTAATGCTTCAACTTCTTGTTATATACTATCTGCCAGGACTTGTTTTCCACAACAACATTTGGGGCAGTGGTGAAGAAGGTCGCTTCATAGCATCTGTTACAGCATTTATAATTAACTATGCGTGCTACTTTTCTGAAATATATAGAGGTGGTATTCAGGCAGTACCTCGCGGACAGCAAGAGGCAGGGCAAGTTCTTGGTCTAACAAAATCACAGATTTTCTTTAAGATTACTCTTTTGCAAATGGTTAAAAATGTATTACCGCCAATGTCAAATGAAATTATTACTCTTGTTAAAGATACATCACTTGCAAGAATTATTGCTTTGCAAGAGATTATCTGGGCAGGACAAGCCTTTATGAAAGGCTCACAAGGTATTGCCGGTGAGATTTGGCCATTGTTCTTTACAGGATTATATTATCTTGTGTTCAGTGGAGTTTTAACAATTGTATTAGGCAAACTTGAGAAAAAACTCAGTTATTTCAGAACTTAAGGAGGAGTTTATATGTCTTGGCTTGAAGTAAAAAATATTCAAAAAAGCTTTGGAAAAACAGAAGTCCTTAAGGGTATTGATTTTTCTCTCGAAAAAGGTGAGGTATTAGCACTTATTGGCTCTTCAGGTAGTGGTAAAACAACATTGTTAAGATGCTTGAACTTCCTTGAAACTCCTGATAAAGGTACGATTAGTGTTAAAGATGAACTTTTATTTGACGGTAGCGTAAAAACAAAAATAAATGATGAGCAGATTCGTCAAAATCGACTCCACTTTGGTCTTGTGTTTCAAAATTTCAATTTATTTCCTCAATATACGGTACTTAAAAATATTACTTTAGCACCGACTTTATTAAAAAAAGGTACAGATGAAGAAATAAATAATAAAGCATTAGAACTTATTAAAAGTGTAGGTCTTGCTGAAAAAGCAGATTCTTATCCTTGCGAACTTTCAGGTGGTCAGCAACAGCGTGTTGCTATTGCTCGTGCGTTGGCACTTTCACCAGATGTTCTTTGCTTTGATGAACCTACAAGTGCTCTTGACCCTGAACTTACAGGTGAAGTGCTTCGCGTAATTAAAGAACTTAAAAATGGTGAGAATACAATGGTTATTGTTACTCACGAAATGAATTTTGCCAAGAATGTTTCTGATAAAGTCATATTTATGGCAGATGGCGTAATTGAAGAAATGGGTACGCCAACTGATTTGTTTGAAAATCCAAAGAGTCAAAGACTCAAAGAATTTTTAAGTTCATCATTAAAAGATTAAGTAAATCCTCCCAATTGGGAGGATTTTTCTTGTATTACAATCTATTTTATGTTATTATATTTTGGGTGATTAAAATGAAGAAAACAATATCAGTAATTTTAACTGTTTTAATATTACTTTCAATGCTACTTACTATTCTTGTTTCTGCAAAGAATCCAGTTGAATTAAAACTTACTGATGTTACCGTTTATGCAGGCGATGAGTTCGAAATGAAACTCTTTATAAGTGACAATTCACAATTAAGTGGTGCGGTAATTGATTTACAGTATGATGCAACAAAACTTGAATTTGTATCAGGTGAAGCCGGTCAGATTATTGATAAAGGTGCAATGGTAAGTATAAATGCTTCTTCTAAACAATCGATTAATGAATCTGTAAGATTTACTTATTTATCTCCAAATTTAGCAGTAACTTCTGAGGGTATTTTGTTTAGTGTAAAGTTCAAAGCACTTCCAAATGCTGAAGGTGAAAGTGATATTAAAATTTCCATACCAAGTGCTGGTGATTTTGTAAATGCAGATGCCGAAAAACTTGCCTATACAGTTAAAGATTCAACAGTTAAAATAATCAATACTACTGTTGAAAGTACCGAAGCAACTGAAAGCACAACTGACGAATCAGTTACGGATGTAGTAGAATCTTCAAGTAATATTACTGAATCTTCTACAGCTGATAACAATATTGATAATAATGACAAAGACAATGATTATATTGAAATAGTAATTGGCTTGTTTATTGCAGGCGGAATTATTATAGTAGGTGTTGGGGTATATTTAATTATTATTAAAAGAAAAAAGAGGTAAACTGATATGAAAAATATTATTATTGAAGAATGTCCATACTGTGGCTCAAAAAATTTAACAAAAGGCTACCAGATTAATGATGGTGCAGTATATCGTGACAAAATTAAGTCGTTCAGTACTGTACTTGAACACACAATCTGTAAAGAATGTTCAAGTGTTATTTACAGCAGAGTTGATAAAACTGAAGTTCTTAAGTAATATTTTGATTTTTTCTGCATATAATTTAATGGTGATTATAATGCAGAAAAAATACATAACAAATGAAGAAAAACTTGAAATAATAAAAATGATGATTTCAAAAGGATATCTAACAGAAAATCAAATAAGAACATTAAAAAAGCGTAACAATCTCTAAGATTGCTACGCTTAATTTTTTATGTTAATGGTTCAAAATCTTCGGCACCGTGTTTGCAAAGAGGACAGATGAAATCTTCCGGTAACTCGTCACCTTCATAAACATATCCGCAAATTTTACATACATATCCTTTTTTCTTTACTTCAGGTTTTGGCTTGATATGGTCAAAGTAATACTGATATGTTGCTGATGGCTCGTCAGATAATGTTTCAGCTTCGGTAACATCGGCAATAAATAATAGGTGAGTGCCACAATCAACTATATCTGTAACTGTGCAGGAAATATAAGCATTTGTACCTTCACAAATAAAATATGTTCCATTTTCAGTTCTGTAATGGTCATTGTGTCCTGTGAATTTATCAGTATCACGACCACTTGCAAAACCAAATCTTTTAATTAAATCAAAAGTAGCTTCAGTTGAAAGCACAGAAATTGTAAATAGTTTTGTTCTTTCAATCATCTCACAAGTGTAATTGCTTTTGTTTACCGCTATGGTAAGTTTTTTAGGATTATCTGTAACCTGACAAGCTGTATTTATTATACAAGCGTTATCTTTACCATTTTCATTGGCACTTAAAATATATAAACCGTAACTTAATTTGAACATAGCTTCATTTCGTATCATTAAATCAACTCCTATTGTTTTTTCTATATTATACCACAAAAAATAGTATATGTATATGTTATTTTTTTAACACTCTTCTTTTTGCGATATACATTGACAAAATGCGTGAAATATGGTATCTTTAAGCGGATAAATTGTATATTTTGTGGGGTTTGTTTTACGCAAAATGTGCGAAAAGGAGATGTAAAAATGAAACGCAAATTAAACAAGAAAGTAGTTTCTATTTTAGCTGTTGCTTTAATTCTTGTTTCAGTTATGTCATTTATGTCTTTTGCAAGTGATGGAACTGCTGATGCAGTTAAAATGATTGATTGTTCAACTTGTGAAGGTTCGGGTGTAACTGCAACTTGTGAAGCATGTGAAGGTGCAAATGTTGTTTGTGCTGATTGTAGTGAAGCAACAAATGTGTGTGCTGACTGTGAAGGTAGCGGTAAGGTTGAAGCACCAACAAGATTTTATTCAAGTATTTGGTCATTACTTCCACCTATAATTGCTATTGCACTTGCACTCATTACTAAAGAAGTTTATTCTTCACTTTTCATTGGTATTGTAGTAGGCGGTCTTTTGTATGCAGAGGGTAATTTTGAAGGCACTATTACACATGTTTTCAGTGATGGTTTTGTTGCTAATGTAGCTGATTCTTACAATATGGGTATTATTATATTCCTTATTGTACTTGGTGCAATGGTTTCAATGATGAACAAGGCAGGCGGTTCAGCTGCATTCGGTCGTTGGGCTAAGAAACACATCAAATCAAGAGTTGGTGCACAACTTGCAACAGTACTCTTTGGTTGTATGATTTTCATTGATGACTATTTTAACTGTTTAACTGTTGGCTCAGTTATGAGACCTGTTACAGATAGTCATAAGGTTTCTCGTGCAAAACTTGCATATCTTATTGATGCAACAGCAGCACCTGTTTGTATTATTGCTCCGGTTTCATCATGGGCAGCAGCAGTTGCAGGTTTCGTTGCTGAAGAAGAAGTAAGTGGTTTCCAGCTTTTCTTAAGTGCTATTCCATATAACTTCTACGCTCTTCTTACAATTGTAATGATGGTAACAATCACAATTATGAAGTTTGACTTTGGTAAAATGAAGGTTCACGAAGAAAACGCTCTTAATGGTGACCTTTTCACAAGTGATGCAAAATCATTTATGGAATCAGCGGATGAAGAAGCAAATCCTAAGGGAAAGGTTATTGACCTTATTCTTCCTGTTATAATGCTTATTGTTGCGTGTGTTGTTGGTCTTATCTATTCAGGCGGATTCTTTGACGCAACAAGTGGTGCTTATCACAACCTTATTGAAGCATTCTCAGGTGCTGATGCATCAGTTGGTCTTCTTTATGGTTCATTCTGCACACTTATTCTTACAGTTGCTTACTTTATGATTCGTCGTGTAATTACATTTAAGAATTGTATGGAATCAATTCCTGAAGGATTTAAGGCAATGGTTCCTGCTATTATGATTCTTGCTTGTGCATGGACTCTTAAAGCAATGACAGATAGTCTTGGTGCAAAAGAATTTATTGCAGGTATTGTTGAATCAACAGCAGGCACATTTGCAAACTTCCTTCCTGCAGTTATCTTCCTTATTGCAGTTGGTTTGGCCTTTGCAACAGGTACTTCATGGGGTACATTTGGTATTCTTATTCCTCTTGTTCTTAGCGTATTCCCATACAGTAGCGGTCCAATTTCAATTATTGCTATTTCTGCTTGTATGGCTGGTGCAGTTTGTGGTGACCACTGTTCACCAATTTCAGATACAACAATTATGGCAAGTGCAGGTAGCCAGAGTAACCACATTAACCATGTTTCAACTCAGTTACCATATGCACTTACAGTTGCAGGGGTATCCTTTATAACATACATTATTGCAGGTTTTGTGCAGTCAGTAATTGCACTTCCAATCGGTATCGCACTTATGCTTGGTACACTTTTTGTAATCAAAGCAGTTACTAAGAAAAAGGCGTAATCTTATCAAAGTATCATTAAAACACCTTATCCGTAAAAAGATAAGGTGTTTTTTATGCGTATTTTTAAGAAAATAGCCATATATGAGTTTTTTGCACGATAATTGTGAAATTACTCACATTTGAATCATAAAACGAATTAAAGGCAAAATTAAAGGACTATCGAAGCGATAGTCCTTTATGTTGTTATTCTTTTACACTTTTAAGTACATCAATATATGCTTTAATTGCTTTTACGCAACCTTCGAATCCTAAATCTGCACTATTAAGACACAAGTCATAATTACGAGCATTGTCCCATTCGCGACAAGTATAATAGCGATAATATTCACTACGGTGTTTGTCAATTTTACGAATTTTTTTGTCAGCTTCTTTTTCATTCATATCAAACATATCCATAACCGTCTCAACACAAGACTCGTGTGGAGCCCAGATGAAAACTTTAATTACATTAGGATTGTCTTTTAATATGAAGTCAGCACAACGACCAACAATAACGCAAGACTCTTTACTTGCAAGTTCCTTAATAATTTTTGCCTGATAATTAAAGAGGTTTTCTTTAGAAGTGAATTTACTATCTTCAGGAGGAATAATACCGCCTAAATATTTGTGAGTTGATGGGTCAAACAAACCCTTATTTACATCTTCGTCGTTTTTCTGAAAAAGACCTACATTGATTCCACTATCGTCAGATGCCATATAAAGAATTTGACGGTCATAGAAGGGGATTCCAAGCTCTTTTGAAAGCATTTGACCAACAGTTTTACCACCACTACCGTATCCACGGGCAATTGTAATAACGATTTTCTTATCCATAACAAATCCTCCTATGAATTATTCACTAAGATATGCTTTTTTAACAGATTCATCGTTCATAAGGTCTTTTGCATCACCTGAAAGAACAATATTACCTGTTTCAAGAACATAAGCTCTGTCAGCAATAGAAAGGGCTTTTTTTGCGTTCTGTTCAACAAGAAGAACAGTAGTTCCATTTTCATTTATTGCCTTTATGATTTCAAAAATTTCAGAAACAAGAAGGGGAGAAAGACCCATTGAAGGTTCGTCCATTAAAACGAATTCAGGTTTTGACATAAGTGCTCTACCCATTGCAAGCATCTGTTGTTCACCGCCAGAAAGAGTACCGGCAATCTGATTCTTTCTTTCTTTAAGACGAGGAAAACGCTCATATACATAATTAAGTGTTTCTTCAATTTCTTCTTTATCTTTACGGGTAAATGCACCTAATTTGATATTATCAAGAACTGAAAGTTGTGAGAAAATTCTTCTTCCTTCAGGAACATGAGCCATACCCATTGTAACAATTTTATGAGCAGGAACTTTAGTGATGTCATTTCCTTTGAATAAAATTTTGCCTGTCTTTGGTTTCAAAAGACCAGTAACAGTGTGGAGGATTGTTGTCTTACCCGCACCATTAGCACCGATAAGTGCAACGATTTCACCCTTGTTTACTTCAAAAGAAATGCCTTTTAAGGCTTTGATAACGCCATAATAAACTTCAATGTTATCAACTTGTAAAAGTGGTGCCATTTTAACTCCTCCTTAATCGCCCAAATATGCCTTAATAACTTCTGGGTTATTAAGTACTTCGCTTGTTTTACCTTGTGCAAGTTCTTCACCGAAGTTAAGAACTGTAACTTCTTCACAAATACCGCTAACAAGTTTCATATCGTGTTCGATAAGAAGTATTGTCATATCGAAATTATCACGAACAAAACGGATTGTATCCATAAGCTCTTGTGTTTCACTTGGGTTCATACCCGCAGCAGGTTCATCAAGAAGTAAAAGTTTAGGATTTGTAGCAAGTGCACGAGCAATTTCGAGTTTTCTTTGTTTACCATAGGGGAGGTTATCTGCTAATGTAGATGCCTCGTTTTCAAGACCAAAAACCTTTAATAATTCCATTGCTTTTTCATTCATTTTCTTTTCTGATTTGAAAAAGCGAGGAAGTCTTAAAATACCTTCTGCTGTTGAGTATTTAACTTGATTGTGAAGACCGAGTTTTACATTATCAAGTACAGAAAGTTTTTTGAAGAGACGAATGTTCTGGAAAGTACGAGCTATACCAGCTTTACTGATTTCAACAGGATTTTTTCCTGTAAGTTTAACACCATCAAGACTAAATGTACCTGTTGTTGGTTTATAAACACCTGTTAAAAGGTTGAAAACTGTAGTTTTACCGGCACCGTTAGGACCGATAAGACCGTAAAGCATACCTTTTTCAAGTGAAAGATTAAAACCTTCAACAGCGTGGAGACCACCAAAAACAATACCAAGATTTTTTACTTCAAGTAATGCCATTAGTTTTTACCTCCTTCGCTAACAGTTTTATTCTTTTTGAATTTCATCATAAATGACTTTTTCATATCGTTTATCTTTTCATTGTTGTTTACAATCATCATTACAATAAGAAGGATTGCATAGAACAACATTCTGTATTCGCCAACTTCACGAAGAAGTTCAGGGAGTGCATAAAGAAGGATTGCAGCAATTACAGAACCTCTGATACTGCCAATACCACCAAGTACCACATAAACAAGAATAAGAATTGATGTGTTGTAGTCAAATCCACTTGCAGAGAATGAGTTCATATTGTGTGAGAAAAGAACACCTGCAATACCAGCAAAGAATGAAGCGATTGTAAATACAATAAGTTTATATTTTGAAATGTTGATACCTATTGTCTGTGCGGCAATACTGTTATCACGGATTGCCATTACAGCACGGCCTGTTCTTGAATTGATAAGGTTAAGTGAAGCCATAACAGTTACAAATAAAAGTACAAATGCAATAATGAAGTTTGCATCGCGTGATGTACCTGTAATACCCATAGCACCCTTAATTATTGTTTTGCCGTCTTCAAGAAGCATGGCGTTGTATGATGTACCATCTATTGAAGCCTTAAGACCTTCGGAGTCAACACCAAGATAAACTATATTTAGAATATTCTTAATAATCTCACCGAATGCAAGCGTAACAATAGCAAGATAGTCGCCTTTAAGTCGTAATACAGGAATACAGATGATAAATCCAAATATTGCAGCAAATAAACCGCCAATTATAAGAGCAAGACCAAATCTGATAAAATCGTTAGGAATAACAGTTTCAAAAATGTTTGTGAAAACTGCACCCGTGTAAGCACCAATACACATAAATCCTGCGTGGCCTAATGAAAGGTCACCAAGCACACCAACTACAAGGTTAAGTGAAACTGCAAGAATTGAATAAACACAAAGAGGAATAAGTAAATTTTGAATTTTTCTTGGCATTTCTCCGGTTTGTGCCCAGATAAATGCAAAAGCAAAAAAGCCAAGGAGAATAGCGTATGTGATTAAGTTGTTTTTTGTATTTGAAACAATTTTTTTGTTTGATTTAAATAATGACATTACTTACACCTCACACTTTCTCACTGATTTTCTTGCCAAGAATACCTGTTGGTTTAACAAGAAGAATAATAATCAAAATACCAAATACGATAGCGTCTGAAAGTTGAGTTGAAATGTAAACTTTACTCAGGTTTTCGATTACACCAAGAAGAATACCACCAATCATAGCACCGGGAATTGAACCGATACCACCGAATACCGCAGCAGTGAAAGCTTTG
Source organism: Clostridia bacterium (assembly GCA_017399405.1). Lineage (GTDB taxonomy): Bacteria > Bacillota > Clostridia > Oscillospirales > Acutalibacteraceae > Fimenecus. The sequence goes on from JAFQCT010000016.1 coordinate 215,395, forward strand.
ATACCAGGCATAGCGCCTGTTGTTGGTGAGAGTATTGGGTATGATGAACAAAGAAGTGCACCTGCAATAGCAGCGAGTGCAGAGCCAATAGCAAATGTAATTGAAATTGTTTTGTTTACATTGATACCCATAAGTTGTGCTGCACCTTTATCTTCTGAAACAGCAAGCATTGCACGACCGGTTTTTGTTTTATTGATAAACAATGTAAGTACAATCATAAGTACAACTGAAATAATGATTGTAACGATTGTGTTATGTGAAATTACTACCTGACCATCAAAAAGTGAAACACTACCGTTGCCAAAAAGGGGAGTAAACTGCTTTGTACCTGCACCAAAAATCAATTGTGCAGAGTTTTGCAAGAAATAACTTACACCAATTGCAGTAATAAGAACTGATAATGATGTTGCACTTCTGAGTGGCTTATATGCAATCTTTTCAATAAGCATACCTAAAACTGTACAAATTATTGTACCAACAATGATACAAGCAATAGGTGGTAAACTTGTTTTGGTAAGTGCGGTAAACATCATAAAAGCACCCACCATAATGACATCGCCATGTGCAAAGTTAAGCATTTTTGCAATACCATAAACCATTGTATAACCAAGTGCAATCAAGGCATAAATACTACCAAGACTGATACCTGATATAATCGTTGATAAAAATTCCATATTATGTCCTCCATATATGTTTTTTGAGAAAATCTTATAAAAATAAGACCTTTTCAAAAGACATATAAAACGCTCAAAAGTATGCCGTATGTAAAACACACGGCATACTTTGATTAAAACTAAATTAAAATTGTAATTACATTACAACATATTCGCCGTTAACAATCTTAACTGCGATTGGCTTTTTAACTGGTTCGCCATCAGCACCCCAAGTAATATCTGTACCTGTAACACCTGTGAATGTAATCTGAGTCATAGCAACTTTAAGAGCATCGCAAATAGCAGAAGCGTCCATATCAGCTGTTACATTAGCTTTTTCAATAGCTGCTTTGATGATGTAGATTGCGTCATAAGCGTCTGCACCGAACTGGTTGAGGTATGCTTTGTCATACTTAGCTGTAAAGCTCTTAACAAAGTTCTGTGTGCGTTCGTCTTTTGCTGTTGGTGTGAAAGGAGTAAGAAGCATTACGCCTTCAGCAAGGGACTTATCAAAGTTATCCATACCAAGAATACCGTCAAGACCGTCGCAACCAAAGAAGATTACATCAAGACCAGCAGTTTTTGCCTGAGAAAGGATAAGAGATGCTTCACTATAGTAGATAGGAAGGAAGAGGAGTTCTGCACCTGATGTCTTTACAGCCTGAATCTGAGCTGAGAAGTCAGTTTTTGTGTTCTTTGTGAAAGATTCTGTAGCTACAACATTAAGACCTTTAGCCTTTGCCTGAGCGTCGAATTTTTCATAGATACCTGTTGAGTATGCGTCTGATGAGTCATAGATAACAGCAACTTTTGATGCAAGTTTGTTATCAGCAATGTAGTCAGCAGATACTGTACCCTGAGCTGGGTCTGAGAAGCAAACACGGAAAGCATTGTCGCCATCGATAGCTTCAACTGCTGTTGCAGATGCTGTAAGCATAAACATATTGTCTTTTTTAGCTTCGCCAAGGAATGCAGCACAAGCACCTGATGTAACGCTACCAAGTGAAAGTTTCATACCGTCATCAATAAGTGCGTTGTAACCATTCTGTGCACCTTCTGGAGCAGCAACATCGTCTTCAGCAAGAATTTCAATTTTCATGCCGTTGATACCGCCAGCAGCATTGATTTCAGCAGCTGCAAGTTCAGCACCATACTTAACAGCAAGACCATACTGTGCATAGTCGCCTGTAAGTGGACCTGTAACACCGATTTTAAGAACTGCTTCATCTGTGTTTGGTTTTTCGTTTCCGCCGCAAGCTGCAAAGCAAGTTACGATAAGAGCAACTGCCATAACTACGGCAAGAACTTTTTTCAAGTTTTTCATAGGAAAATTCCTCCTTAAAATTTTGTGGATTTTTGGTCAAACCCACATTATATTTATAAAAATATTGTAAATTATAATACACTAAAATACGCTATAAGTCAACAATTTTTTAGACAAATATTAACGATATATGAATATTTATCAGTATTTGAACTCGTATTTATAAGTGTTTTTGAAAGTGAATTGTGCTTTATACTCATTTGAACCATTGTTTTCTTCAAACTCACAGTTGCTTATACCGTCAATTGTATATTGCATTTCAATAAGCCTACCACTATTGTTGATAATCAATGAAATATCGGTTGTAGAGTAAGAAGTATCAAAATCTTTTACTTCTTCACTGTTATCAAATTCGAAAGTATTTACAATTGAACTGATATTGCTTGTTTTATCACCTTTTTTTACAAGTTCAGGTTTAAGAGTAAGTGTTATTATGTAACCGCCACTACCTTTAACACAAGTATAATTACTTACAGCGTCAGGATTGATAGAAACTGTTTTATCAGAAGGGGGTATAAATGAATTAAGTGATTGTTTGCCATCTGTACCATTTGAAAATGATGCTGATTTTTCGCCTGTTCCGTTAGATTGCTTGATTACTTGATTAAGTTGAGATTTAATCATATTTTCAGCATCTGCTATTGTTGAATCCGTTTCAAAATCGGTCAAATAAATATTCCTTGTTTGAGTAAGTACAATGTTTACATTACCTGTGAATGCCTTTGTTTTGTTAATTGCATTTGTGGTAATCTTAATTGTATCATCTAATGATATTGTTTCTTCGTCAATTTTTGTAGTTGATTCGATGTTGTTATCTGTAATTATATCACCAACACCACCAAAGATACCATTAAGTGCAAAACTCATACCAGTAGTATAATCGCGTTTTGTCACTTTAATTTCATTATCAAATGGTGCATATAAATTGTCACTTGAAACTTTGTTAAAAATGGTTATTTGCATTGCGTTTACTGCTGATAATGTGTCAGTAATATAAAGTATATCATCTAAAGCACTATGTAATAAGTTTATAGCGGTTGCAACTGTCGAGGAGTCATTTGCGTTAAATCCGTCATCAAGGTCGTTAATTGCTTTGACTATTTTTTTGTGAGCGTTTCTAAAATCTGATACAAGATATTGTTGTGGGTCAAAACTGCTGTAATCTATGTTACGAATATCGTCAAAAAGTAATTTTAGATTAGAGTTGTTGCCTTTGTTTTCATATTCATACAATGCAACACTTAAATCATCAAGGTAACCTGATGCATTTACTTTTTTTGCAAGTGAATAAATATCACAATATCGTGTATAATCAATCATTTCAGAATAATAACGAAGATTTATACATTCATAATATAATTCATAGTTATCATCGATTGCAAACTCACTTATAATATTCCAGAGTTTCTGACATTTTTCAGCAAAAGAAGTGTTAATCAATGATAAATCGAATATGTTTGTTTCATCAATTTTTGTTTTGTCACGCAATTCAATAAATTTGTTTATTACGATATTGCAAACATTATTGTTGATTGCAGACTTTTCTTCACTTTCTAAGTCTTTTACAAGTTGAAGACAAGCGTTAAGCTCGTTATCTGCAATAAGCGTATCAATATTTTCAAGAATTTTACCACTACTGTTAATTGTGCAAGAAGAAAGCAATATTACAATTGCAAGTAGGGGAGATATAAATTTTAATATTCGTCTCATTTAATCACCACATAAAGTTTTATGTAATAAATTTACCATAAACAGCGAAAAGTGTCAATTAAAAACGGTATGAACATTAAGTCCATACCGTTGATTTCAATTATTTCTTCTGTGGTCCGTTGTAACCGTTTTCTTCTTGGAATTTAGCGATTTTATCAATAACGCTGAGTACAACATCAAAGCCCTGACCAACAGTTTCCATTTCAAATCTTTCTGCTTTATCGTGGAATGTGTGATAATACCAAGTAAGCATTGGATTTTGTGCTGCAAATGTAACTGATTTAATACCTGCTCTTGTCATTGGTGTACTGTCGCAACCGCCAACAGGGTTGTGAATACAACCGTTTGTCTTGCTTTCAATACCCATTTCGTTGAATGTGTCTTTGAACATTTTTTCAAGGTCAGTGTCAAATCTGCAACCTTGCCAGTCGTCTTTAATAACAACTTCAAAGTATTCTTTATCTGCAACAGAGTCAATGTTGATATTCCATGCGTTTTCAGTTAAGTCGTCATTTCTGTGCTTATGTACGAATGCCATTGAGCCACGAAGACCTGCTTCTTCTGCACCGCAGTTGCAATCAACAATACGACAGTTTTTAGGCATTTTTTCAGGATTTTCTTTGAAGTACTTAATAACTGCGTAACTGAGAGCACAACCTGTTGCGTTGTCCATAGCACCTTTTGATGCGGTTTCTTCGTCACCATCATTCCACATTGTAACAAAAGCACTACCAATTGCAGTAATAACAGGTAAGAAGTGCAAAACAAATGTGAAAATATTAAATGATAATGATTGACCATAATACTTTTCAACGGCCCAATCTGCACCAAATGTTGCAGCAGCATAGATAATAGCCATTGCAATTGAAATACCAATGTTAAGGAAAACGCAAACTGCACCAAAACCAACTTTACCATAAGTTGTAATAAGACCATAAATTGGTTTGTCAGGGTACTTAGATGCGTTTTCTGAATGTTTCCAGTTCCAGCTTGTATCAGTATGACCTGAAAGAATGATTGTGTAATCATATTTACCATCTTCAGGTACTAATTCACCATAAACATTCTGTGAAATTTTCTGCTTAAAGAACATATCAAACCATGGTTTGTAAAGGAAGCAACTAAACACAAGCCAAATTACAGTAGCAATACCGATGAATGCCATAGCAAACCAAAGGTGATAATTATCTAGAGCAAAATATGTAAGTGCGCTTAAGATGATACCAACCCAACCTGCATAAGGAATACCGCCGATACTTGAGCGTGGTGATACCGCAAATTCTTCTTTTTTTGCTTTAATGCCGATTTCTTCAAGTTTTGAACCCATAAAATCTGCGTATTTTCTTTCACCGTTTGAACCGGGAAGACGAGAGCCAAAACTTTCAGCATCCTTGACTAAATCATAGGCAAGTTCAGCATATTTTCTGTTTTCCTCTTTCATTGTAAAACCTCCAATGTAAATATACATTATATGTTACAATATTTTACAATTAAAATCAAGCGTAAAATGAAATTTTATGGGGTAGAAACCTCATCGGTTATTTGATTAAACATATTTTCGAGCAACTTTGAATCTACATCTTGTCCCAACGCATCTTCCATAGTACTTTCTAATTCAGATAAATCAATACTTTCGTCTTCTGGAAGATTTTCTAAAATTTCAAATAGAGCTCCGAATCCTATGTTGTTATTATCTTCAGTTTCAATGTAATATGGATTTGCAATACTGCATGAAAACCAGTCGTCATCTCTTGTCCAATATTTGCTATACGGGTTGTTGATGTCAACTAAACGGGTTTGTGCATATTTATGTTTGTAAAAATAATTTTCATCATCAGTCATTGGTGTCAATGTAACAGTCATACTGATGTATGCACGATGATTTTTAGCATCCTTTGTGTTAGGAAAAACATAATGTAAATCCTTAAAGGATTCGTCTTCAATTGGTTTGCATTTGATAGGTGATATTTCTTTTGTTTCACTATTGTAATCACATAAGAATTTACAGAAAATATCACTTGAGTCATATTTATAGCAGTCAATAAAAAGTTCTGTGTAGTGTTTTTCTTTAAAATCCTCAAAGTTTTCTACAACCATTAAAGTTCTGACAACAAAAGCATTATCATTTTTGCAAAGTGTAAAATTATATGATGTATAATAAGAGTCAGAATATGAATAAGTGTCATCAGAAAATGAATCTATATGTAATTCAGTTGCACCTTTGTATTTCAAAATTTCACTTTCAGGTAATTCATTTGCAACATTATCTGGTAGACCTAATTCAATAAGATTATCTTTGGTTTCATTAATATTTGTTTGGGTATCATCAATTACATATTCAACAGGCTGATAATACGTAAAAATTTCTGATGTGAATAATAATGGAACAGTAATTACAAGTAATAAAACTATGATAATTTTATGTTTATTAAAATTATTCTTTTTTTCTTGAGGTACACCTGTACCAAGTCTATCAATATCTTCAGAAATAACAGTGTATATAAAACCTGCCGGTAATAAGCTTATAGCTAAAGCAGAGAAGGTAACAACTATATTTTGCTTAACAAATAACTGTATACATACCATAATAAAACAAATAATTATTGCAAAAATTGATGCAAAAGCTAAACCTTTATATGTTTTATTTTCACCTAAATCCTTTCGAACTTTAACTAATCCTACTATTGTAAATATGTAAGTCAAAATTGTCATTATATTCAGACATATAGCAGATACAATCATAATATATACGTGAATTATAATGTTGTTATAGGCAAAGTAAATCAGCAAATGCAAAATAAAGTTTATTTTTGAAATATTATAAGCATTATGTAAAGCTTTATTGATATTTTTAATATTACTTAATGTAAACATTAAATAGCAGGATGTTATAAATATCGCATTAAATCCCCAATGTGACCAAAGCACACAAAATACTATACACCAAGCAAAATTGCCGCCCACATCCTTGAAAAATTTTTCAGAAGAAACAGGGTAAATCTTTTTGAATGTCTCTGCAACTGCTTCACTATCACCCATGTGTGCAACTGCGTCTTTTTGAGCATCTTCATCACTTAACCCAAGGGCGATATTTCTTTCATATATTTCAAGTAAATGAGAAAGTAATTCATCTTTAAGCTCATTTTTTACTTTTCTGTCGCGTATACCTTTACATACATTATTAATATATGTGTTCAGGATTTTCATTTCGTTTTTCATACTCCACCGCCTTTACAAACATTATTAAATAAAATAGTTAAATGGTTTGTAATTCACCGGTAAGCACTTTGCCCACAGCAGTACTGTATGTTTCCCATTCTTGCTTTTGTGAGGCAAGTTCTTTGATTCCTTTTTCTGTAATTTTATAATACTTTCTTTTTCTTCCGTTTTCTTCGCTTTCAACCCAGCGTGAAGTGAGATAATCTTCTTTTTCAAGTGCGTGAAGAATAGGGTATAGTGTGCCTTCATTCATTTGGAACACATTTTCTGACATCATTTCAACGGTTTTGATAATCTGATAACCATACATTTCACTTCTTGAAATAACGCTTAATACTATCATTCCTGTACTACCTTTTGAGAGTTCTTTGCTGATTTTCATAATAAATACTCCTTTCAATATTACATAGATATTCGAGGTATAGTGTTTATAATAAAAGGTATCCCTTAAAAATATTCAATTTCAAAGGATACCTTGATTATCTATGTATAATATAACATAAGCATATTAAGTTGTCAATAGGGGAGTTATTCAAAAGAAAGACTAACAGATAACGGGAAGTGGTCACTTGTGTAAACTCCGTCATAAGTTTCTGTAATTACTTTATATGAATTAACCTTGAAGCCTGTCTTTGAAATCATAACATAGTCAATGCAATTACTATCAAGTTCAGTTCCCCAATTCTGATATGTACAACTTGTCATTGTGTTTTCCGTCTGGTATTTAGCATCAAGGAAATTAGCGGTAGCGCTTCTGTATGTTTCTGAATCTTCCTCAGCGTTAAGGTCACCCATTAGAACTGCAGGAAGTGAGCCAAATTCAGCAATCTTATTAAGCACTACCTGAATACCGTTGATTCGTGCTGTATCGCTGATATGGTCAAGATGTGTGTTAAATACAACAAACTCTTTTTCAGTAGCTTTATCTTTAAGAATTGCATAACTGCATATTCTGTAGCACGCTGAATCCCAATCTTTACTCATAACTTCCGGTGTCTCTGATAGCCAGAATGAGCCTTTATCGATAAGTGAATATAAATCAGTGCGGAAGAATACAGGACAGCCTTCAGAGTTAAAAGCCTCATCACGATATGTAATAATTGAATCGTAGCCTTTCATTGTGTCACAAAGATAACTGTATTGCCATTTTGTTGCTTCTTGAAAACCAATAATACCGGGTTGTTCTTTTTCTATTGATTTAACAATCAAATCTGCACGATAAAACCAAGTTTTTTTACCTAAATCTGTAGGATTAAGGCAACGAAGATTATAACTCATAATGCGAACTTCATTTTCGCTTAAATTTTCATTGATTTTGATTTCAGTTTTGTTATTTTTATAATGTGGATAATACCAAAACATAAGACCGCCCCAACATATAATTACCGCTAAAAGTAGTGCAATAATAATTAAAATGATTTTTAATGGTTTTTTCATAGTTTTCATACACACTTCTCCTTTTCTAAATATTACCATATAAATTATAAAAAGGCAAAGGAAATATGAATAATTAAATATAAAAAACAACTTGCAAATTAAAAATGATTATGTTATTATAATCTGCGTTAAATATATCGGGGTGTGGCGCAGCTGGGAGCGCGCTTGACTGGGGGTCAAGAGGCCGCAGGTTCAAGTCCTGTCACTCCGACCAAAAATGGAAAACACTCATCGTAGGATGGGTGTTTTTCGTTTTTTAGTATGTATTATGGTCTTGAACCCTTGGGTTTTGGCGTTAAGAAAACAATCTGGTTGATTGTTTTTAGCCAAAGACGATTGGCGGGTACCAAATTTCATTAGAAATTGGGTCGCCAAGCGAAAAGTATGCGAGCGAGACGCGAGCAGACGGTCAAGTCCTGTCACTCCGACCAAAAATCCAAATTCGACCTTTAGGTTGAGTTTGGATTTTTCTTTTTGTGATTATAGGACTTGACCCGTATTGTTTATCCTAACATAACATCTAATAGCATCATAGTAGCAAAGCCTGAAACTATACCCATTGTTGCGAAATATGGTTGTATTCTCTGATTTTTTTGACATTCGGGTATTAGTTCGTGTACTGCAACTAAAATCATTGCACCTGCAGCAAATGAAAGAGCATAGGGTAGAATGGTTTCAACATATACTGTCAATAATGCACCAATTACACCAGCAATCGGCTCAACCATACCTGACGCCTGACCGAATAAAAAACTCTTTTTTCTTGAATAACCCTCGCGTCTTAAGGGTACTGAAACTGCCGCACCCTCAGGGAAATTCTGTAAGCCTATACCAACTGCAACTGATATTGCACCCATAAGATTTTCAGTAGAAAAATTGTTTTGAAGAGCACCAAAAGCAACACCAACTGCCAACCCTTCAGGTATATTATGAAGTGTTATTGAAAGAATTAGCATTATTATTCGTTGTAGTTTTTCGTTAGGTTGTGATTTTGGGTTATTGGCTTTATTTCTTGCAAATGTAACTATTTTGTCTGAAGCCCACATAAATGTTGCACCGAATAAAAATCCGATTGTAACAACAAAATATGCAGGTGTGTTCAATATGGATTCTGCACGCTCAATGGCGGGTTGCAATAAAGACCAGAAACTTGCCGCAATCATAACACCTGACGCAAAACCAAGCATAATATTTAATAATTTTTTATTAGTGGATTTGAATAAAACTACCGTGGCTGCACCTAATGCGGTTACAAACCAGGTGCCAAGCGTTGCTATTAGTGCCATAATAACAAAAGTATTCATATAGCACCTCCTGTATTCATTATATTTTCTGAATTACAAGAGGTGCATATTTTATGGTAATTTTAATATTATATTGACAATAGAACAAATGTTTGGTATAATGTTTTTATAAAATAACAAAGGGGATTTTTATGAAAAGAATTATTCTGCATTGTGATTTGAATAACTTTTACGCATCTGTTGAATGTGTTAAAAATCCTCAATTAAAAGGTAAATGCGTTGCGGTTTGTGGTAGCGAAGATGACCGTCACGGAATAGTCCTTGCAAAATCTCAACCTGCAAAAATGCTTGGTGTAAAAACAGGTGACACTATACTTGAAGCAAGGCGAAAATGTGGTAATCTTATAGTTGTGCGACCCGATTTTGATACTTATTACGATTATTCCGAAAAGGTAAAAAGCATTTATTCAAGATACACTGATTTAATTGAGTCTTTTGGTATGGATGAGTGTTGGCTTGATATAAGCGGTAATGAAAATCTTTCTGGCGATGGTTTGGCGATTGCTGAAGAGATAAGAAACAGCGTTCGCGAAGAAACAGGGCTTACTATATCTGTTGGGGTTTCCTTTAACAAAGTTTTTGCTAAACTTGGTAGTGATATGAAAAAGCCTGATGCAACTACGGTGATTTCAAAAGAAAATTATAAGGATAAAGTATGGTGTCTTAATGCAAACGAAATGATTTTTGTGGGTAGAAGAACATTTAAGACTTTACAGAAATACGGAATAATCACTATTGGAGATATTGCCCGTACTCAACCTGATTTTCTCAAGAAAATTCTTGGTAAAAACGGGTTTGATTTGTGGGCTTATGCAAACGGATTAGACTTTTCACCTGTTTCACATATTGACAGTAAACCTATACCGCAAAGTATAAGCAGGGGAATAACCTGTATGGAGAGTTTATTGTCTGTATATGAGGCAGAAAGAGTAGTTGCAGAGTTATCTGTAAAAGTTTCTAAGAATCTGCGACGAGAACACTTACTTGCAACAGGTGTTCAATTGGCAATAAAAGAGGATAATTTAACAGTTCAACAGTACTCAGATAACCTTGAATTTCCTACACATAACGCAAAAGAAATATATGAAGTTTCACAAAAACTTTTATTTCAAAAACATATATGGAAACGAAATATTCGTGCCTTAACCGTAAGAACTTATAATCTTGTGAAAGAAGAAAATTATCAACAACTTCATATTGATTTTGATATAGATACTCACGAAAAGGTGTGTGTTGTTGATAATACACTTAATGGAATACGAAAAAAATTAGGTAACGATAAAATATTTAATGGTTGTCGTCTTTATGGCACAAAAATGCCGACAGGTAAAAGTGAACATTCATCTTTACCGCCGGCAAGTTTTTAATTTTATTTTTAAGCTAATTCAAGCCATAAGGTTTCAAGTTCTTCAAGAGTTTCTTCTTTCGTTTTGATTTCCTCAAGGATTTCAGAAAGTCTTGCATAATCACTTGAAATATCAGGGTCATTACAAAGTTCTTTCAAATTATTGATTTCAGTTTGAAGTACTGACATTTCTTTTTCAGTATTCATAAGTTTAGCACGACGCTTTCTGTCTTCTGCTTTATTTTTTCGCGACTCGTCATAGTTTTTTGCTGAGTCGCTTTTTTCTTTTACAACAGAAACTTTTTCTTCATCAATTACTGAATGTTCTTTATAATAATCATAATTACCATTATAGATAATGATTTCTTGTGGTTTCATTTCAATAATTTTAGTGGGAACAGAGTTAAGAAAATATCTATCGTGAGAAACCATAATTATAGTACCTTCATATTGGCTTAAAGCGATATCTAAAGCCTCTTTTGCCTTGTAGTCAAGGTGATTTGTAGGCTCGTCTAAAACAAGCACATTCGAGCGTTCAAAGGTGATTATACAAAGCACTACTTTCGCACGGTTTGCACCACTCATTTCGCGAATACGCTTAAATACATCTTCATCTTCAATAAGAAAACGACCAAGCATACTACGAATTTCGTATTCGGTTTTAGTAGGGAATTTGCGATGAACTGCTTCAAGCACTGTCATATTAAGGTCAAGTGAAGATAATTCTTGGTCGAAATATGAAATCTTTACATTTCCGCCCCAACGCACAGTACCTTCATAAGTTATCTTTTTAAGAATAGCTTTAAGTAATGAAGATTTACCAACACCGTTTTTGCCTACAAAAGCGACTTTTTCACCGCGTTCAACAATCAGGTTAAAGTTTTCAAAAAGTGTCTTTTTATTAACACCGTTTCCTACACTTATTTTTAAGTTTTTGCATTCAAGAATAGTTTTATGTGGTTCAATATCAAAGGGGAATGTAATATGCAAATCTTTAACTTTTGGGTTAGGTTTTGCCTGAAGTTCCATTTTTTCAAGAGCCTTAACACGAGACCCAACACTATTTATACTACTTGATTTTGCAAGGTTTTTGCGGACATAATCTCGTAAACTTTCAATTTCTTTTTGCTGTTTTTCATATTCTTTTGTAAGTGTTTTAATTCGTTCTTCTTTTTGTTTTAAGAATGAAGAATATCCACCTTTATAGCGTACTAATTCGCCATTTTCAATTTCACATATGTCAGATGCAACAGAATTCAGAAAATATCTGTCGTGAGATACAATTATAACTGCACCTTTGTAAGATTCAAGGTAATTTTCAAGCCAATTAAGCATAGAAAAATCAAGATGGTTTGTAGGCTCATCAAGAATAAGCAAATCAGGATTTTCAACAAGAATTTTAGCAAGGGCAAATCGAGTTTTTTCTCCGCCGGAAAGTACAGAAACGCTACCATCTAAATTAAAGTCACCAAATCCCATACCATTGAGAACGCTATTGATTCGCACTTCTGCATTATAACCGTCACAAGCATCGTAAATATTAGTAAGTTGTTCATATTCAGCTGAAAGTTCGGTGTATTCTTTACCGCTTGTAACTGCCATTTTTTTAGATATTTCTTCAAGTTGTTTTCTTGTATCAAATGCAAGTTTCAAAGCATTTTGTATTTCTTGGCAAAGTGTGTTTGATGTGTCAAGTGCCTCATTTTGCTTTAAGTAACCAATACGGATGTTTGGCTTAGTAGCAAGAGTGCCTTCATCATATTCAAGAGCACCTGAAATAATGTTGAGCAGAGTAGTTTTACCCACACCGTTAATGCCTAAAAGTCCAATACGGTCTTTTTCGTTAACAGTCAGGTTTACATTTTTTAATATGCTTTTGTCAAGAAAACTTTTGTTAATATTCTGTAAAGTAATAAGCATAATTTTTTACCTTATTTATTTGCAAGATTTTTTATGTTTTTCTTCCACATTCCAGTAAAGTAGAATATACAGGAAATCGCTGTAGCTAACAGCCAACCAATAGGCCACGAGTACCATATTCCTTGTTGTGCAAATATTGGCGATAATGCAAACGAAAGCACAACTCGTAAAAGCAAATCTGAGAATGTTGAGACCATAAAGATGTTTACCGCACCGCTACCACGAAGCACGCCATCAATAATTAGTTTAATGGCTATGAATAAGTAAAATGGTGCAACCGTCTTTAAGAAAGCAATACCAGCCTCAATAATCGCTGTATCAGTTTCATTTACAAAAATTCGCATCATAATTTCAGGGCAGAAATTAAAAAGTAAAAATAGGGGAGTTGTTATTGCAAAAGACATAAAATACAAATATTTTACGCCCTTTTTAATTCTATCTATTTTTCCTGCACCTACATTTTGTGCGGTATAACTTGACATACTGTTACCAAGTGCAGTAAGAGTAGTAATTGTAAATGTATTTAGTTTTCCTGCTGCTGAAAAACCTGCAACTACAATGTCACCAAATGTGTTTACAAGACTTTGAATAAAAATGTTGCCAATTGATACAAAACTTTGTTGTAATATACTTGGAATTGCAACAAATAAAATCTTTTTAAGTATATCAAATGAAAATAATTTTGATTTGCCACAATTTAGTTTGCGTATCCTTAAAACTAATGTGACAAAAGATAATATTGATGCAATACCTTGTGCAATAAATGTTGCCCAAGCAACACCGGAAACTCCTAACGATGTGTATTTTACAAGTATATAGTCGAGAACTACATTAAATACGGAAGAAAGAATAAGAAAGAACAGGGGAGTTTTAGAATCACCTAATGCAGTAAAAATACCTGTGCAGATATTATATAAAAACAAGAAAACTAAACCAGCGGTATAAATATTAAGATAATCTGCTGATGCACGGAATAAACTTTCCGGAGTGTTTAAGTTAATAAGTAATGATGATGAAAAAACTAACCCAAGTATTGTTAAAACTATGCTTAATGATAAAATGGATATAAGAGAAGTACTGATACAGGTTTTCATTTTTGAGTAATTCTTGTTACCAAAAAATTGTGAAATAACAACGCTACAACCTATGTTTGAGCCGTTTGCAATTGCCATATAAATCATTGTGATTGTATACGAAATCCCCACAGCTGCTAAAGCGTCACCACCGAGTAATTGCCCTGCAATTATACTGTCAGCAATGTTATATAATTGCTGAAACATAACGGAAATGAGCATTGGAATTGTAAATTTTATAAGTATTTTTGCAGGATTTCCAGTTGTCATATCTCTTACCATTTTATCACCTCATTTCAACCTCAAAAAAGGGACTGAAGTTCAGTCCCTTAATTTTTTTATAATGTTTCAAGAATACTTCTTGCTACACTTATACCGTTTGATGATGCTTGCATAAGTCCGCGTGTAACTGATGCACCGTCACCTATAGCGTGAAGACCTTTAACGCTTGTTTCAAAGTTAGTATCAACAACAACTTTGTTTGAATAGAATTTTACTTCAACACCATAAAGAAGTGTTTCATCACTTGCAATACCCGGTGTAACTTTATCAAGTGCTTCAAGCATTTCTGCAATATCAACCATAATTCTATGTGGGAATACAAGAGATAAATCACCTGGTACAGCATCTTTAAGTGTAGGAATAAGGTTGTTTCTGCAAAGTCTTTCAGGTGTAGTTCTTCGACCACGCTTAAAATCACCATAAGTCTGAACAAGTATTTTACCATCACAAAGCATATTACTTAACTGTGCAATTTGCTTACCATATTCAATAGGTGACTTGAATGGCTTTGTAAAATTCTTTGATACAAGAAGTGCAAAGTTTGTATTGTTTGTTTTGTATTCTGCAGATTTATATGCATGACCGTTTACAACAGCAAGACCATTGTCATAATATTCAGTTGCTACTTCGCCGGATGGGTTAGAACAGAAAGTTCTTACTTTGTCATCAAAAGTCTGTGAATAATAGACAAGCTTTGCTTCATAAAGGTTTTCATTCAAGAACTTCATAACTTCGTCACGAACTTCAACACGGACACCGACATCTACTGTGCCAACTTGAGTTTCAATATCGTGGTCTTTACAGATATGGCTAAGCCATTCTGCACCTTCGCGACCTACTGCCGCAACGATTTTATCAGAATAGTATGTCTCACCATTAGCAATAACACCTTTTACCTGATTATCTTCAATAATAATATCAGAAACCATTGTATTGAAAATGATGTTACAACCATTATCTTCAAGGTGCTTTTGAAGTCTGCCATAAATTTTATAGCCCTCTTCTGTTCCTAAATGACGAATTGGACATTCAATCAATTTAAGATTTGCATTGATTGCTTTTCTACGGATTTCTTCGATTTCAGCACGCTTGTCAACACCATAAACATTAGTGTCTGCACCGAAACTTAAATATACATCATCAGCTTCTTTTAATAATCCCATAGTCTCTTCATAACCAAGGATTTCGGGAAGATGACCACCAACATCAGGTGAAAGTGAAAGTTTACCGTCAGAAAACGCACCTGCACCAGCAAAGCCTGTTGTAATAGAACAAGGTTTGCAACCAACACACTTTTTAGTTGTTCTTTTAGGGCACATTCTTTTTTCAATAGAACGACCTTTTTCAATCATAAGAATATTAATGTCAGGCTTTTTAGCCAAAAGTTCATAAGCACAGAATATACCTGATGGACCTGCACCAATAATAATTACATCAAATTTATTATTCATAATAATCATTCCTTTTATCTGTCTTCTCTGAAGTATGACAATCCAAGTGAAGCAGGGGGCTGATTTTCTTTTTTATTCATCATGCTTGTAACAATTAAAACAACAATTGTGATTACATAAGGCAACATTTTCAAGATTTCTCGTCCTGAGAATGAAATATTTCCAAAAACAAAAGCCGCAATATATAATGCACCAAAAAGATAAGAACCAATTATTGAAATATTTGGTTTCCATAATGTGAAAATAACAAGTGCGATTGCAAGCCAACCAAACGCCTCAATAGTTGACGCGTTTTCCCAACTTCCCTTAACATAGTCCATAATATAGAATACGCCACCAAAGCCGGCTATACCGCTACCTATTAAGATTGCAACATATTTATATAATGTAATATTAACACCCATTGCGTCAGCAGTTGCAGTATTTTCACCAATTGCACGGAGATTAAGACCAACTTTAGTTCGGTTGAAAATAAAGGTAGTAATCAAAGCAATAATTATTGCTAAATACACATAAAATCCGTGACCGAATAATACTTTAACAATGCCATCTGACCCATCAGCAAAAGGTAAGCATTTAGCGATAATTTTACCTGCTGTAGAAAAATTAGTTTTATCAACATATGAGTGCATTAAGAATTGAGTTAAGCCATTACCGAAGATTGTAATCGCAAGACCTGTGATATTCTGATTACAACGGAATGTAATTGTCATTACTGCATAAATAGCACCAGTTAGAGATGCAAAAAGGAATGCACCGAAAACGGAGGATAAAATAAGAATAATCCATGATGCGTTTTCAATTACTTCCAGACTATTCATATAAAAACTTACAAAAAGACATCCACCAACAGTACCTGTACACATAATTCCGGGAATACCAAGGTTTAAGTGACCTGCCTTTTCAGTAATTGTTTCACCGATGCAACCGAAAAGAAGAACTGTGCCGATTGCAATAGCACTCATTAAGAATGTAACTGTCATTTCTTAATTTCCTCCTTTTCTTTTTTTCTGAATACAAGCTTATAGTTTATAAAGAATGAGCAAATAATTACAGCAAAATACACAATACCTACAACTATGTTTGATATTGAATCGTTTGTGAACATAAATGTCTTTCTAACTTCTACCATACCTTTAGAAATAAAGGTGATAAAAAAGCTTGTAAGAATAATCATCAACGGGTTAAAGGTTGCAAGCCAAGTAGCCATTATACCAGTAAAGCCCATATTGTTAGCAGATGCTGTACTGATTGTATGGTTAATTGAACCTGCAAGAACAAAACCTACAAGACCTGCAATTGCACCTGATAAAATCATTGTTCTGATAATTACCTTATCAACTCTAATTCCTACATATTTTGCTGTATTGATGCTTTCACCAACTACAGATATTTCATAACCATGTTTTGATGAACGAAGATAAACATGCATTAAAACTGTAATTACTACAAACAAAATAATAGGTAATAAATATTTATTTCCAATGTCAGGAATATTACCGTAAGCAATTGGAGCTAAAACACCTGAGCCTGACTTAACCCAAATTGTAATGCATAAAGAAACAAGACTTTGTGCAATGTAGTTCATCATAAGTGTAAACAGGGATTCGTTGGTGTTAAACTTTGCTTTGAATATAGCGGGAATTGCTGCCCATATTGCACCTGCGGTTACACTAGCAATGAGCATCAGCGGAATAATAACAAAATCATCCACTTTACCGCCAAGATAAAACATGCAAGCAATTGCAGCAAGGCAACCAACGAGAATCTGACCATTACCGCCTAAGTTCCAGAATTTCATTTTGAAAGCAGGAAGTAATGCCATTGATGTGCCGAGAAGGAGAGAAGTATCCTGAAGTAAAAGCCAGAATTTGCGTTCACTACCAAATGCACCTGTAAATAATGATTGGAAGAAATCAACTAAATTTTTATCGGAAAACATCATAGAAATAAATCCGCTTAAAAGAAGTCCTCCAACAATGGCGATGGAATAAATAAGAATTATTTTTTGAATTTTAATATTGTCTCGTTTAACAATTCGAACGAAAGGCTCTTTTAAGTTGTTCTTGTTCTTTTTCATTCCGTCACCCCATTTTCTTTCGATTGCACCATCAAAAGACCAATTTCATCCTTTGTGGTTGTTCTGGCATCAACAATACCTGAAACCTTGCCGCCACTTAAAACTAATATTCTGTCACTAAGTGCCATTAACACATCCAAATCTTCACCAACAAAGATAACTGAAACACCTTTTTGCTTTTGTTCATTAAGAAGATTATAAATAGTGTATGACGAGTTAATATCAAGTCCACGAACAGGGTAGGCGGTCATTAAAATTGCGGGAGCAGCAGCAATTTCACGACCAACAAGCACTTTTTGAACATTACCGCCAGACAACTTTCTTACGGCAGTGTGTGAATCAGGTGTATTTACCTTTAATTCTTCAATAATTCTGTCAGCAAGGTCTTGTGGGCGTTTTCTGTCAAGAAAAACTGACTTACCCTTACGATAACTACGAAGCATCATATTGTCAACAATATCCATGTTGCCAACAAGTCCCATTCCAAGTCTGTCTTCGGGGACAAAAGAAAGACGAATACCAAGTTCACGAATTTCTCTTGGTGTTTTGTCTTTTAAGTCTATTACTTCATCTTCTTTGAAAATGATTTTTTCGCTGTTTACAAGTTCCTTTATTTCCTTTTTAGTTAACTTTGTGAAGTCAATATCATTGCCTTTTTCATCAATAAAAGCGTTTTCGTTGGCAAGTTCCATAACGCGTTTATATGTTTTGTGGAAGAATGAAACAGGCTTATTCTTTTTAGGATGATAATAAATCAATTTACCGTTTTCATAGTTGTTAAGTCCAGCGATTGCTTCAAGCAATTCTTTTTGACCACTGCCTGCAATACCAGCAATACCAAGAATTTCGCCGCCAAAAGCTTCAAAAGAAACATTGTCAACTACATTGTAGCCATCAGGATTTTTTACTGTTAAGTTTGAAACAGAAAGTCTTAATTTACTGTTTTTAGGCTCTGTACGGTTTATGTTAAGGTCAATTTTTTCACCGACCATCATTTCTGTTAGTTCTTTTTCTGAAGTCTCAGAAGTATTCACCGTAGCAATGTGGTCACCCTTACGCAAAACTGTTACTCTATCAGAGATTTCCATAACTTCATTTAATTTATGTGTAATGATAATGATTGATTTACCGTCATCTCTCATTGCACTTAAAACTTTGAACAAACTTCTAATTTCCTGTGGAGTTAAAACAGCTGTAGGCTCATCTAATATAAGAATATCAGCACCTCTGTATAAAACCTTTAAGATTTCAACAGTTTGCTTTTCAGAAACAGACATTTCGTAGATTTTTTTGTCAAGATTTATATTGAATCCGTATTTTTTTGCCATTTCTTTAATACGGTTATTTACTTCTTTAAGATTAAATTTTTCACCTTCAACACCCAATGCAACATTTTGTGCTGCACTAAAAATATCAATTAACTTAAAGTGCTGGTGAATCATACCAATTTTATGTTCAAAAGCATCACGAGGAGAGCGAATAATAACTTCTTCGCCATTTATAAGTATCTTACCAGAGTCAGGATAGTAAATTCCTGCAACCATATTCATAAGGGTTGTTTTACCACAACCATTTTCACCGAGAATAGAAAGAATTTCACCTTTATACACATCTAAACTAACATTATTGTTTGCAATAACCTTAGTTCCAAACTTTTTAGTAATATTTTTTAATTGTAAAATAACAGTTTTGTTCATAACAAACTCCTTAAATAATAAAGGATTTATATTTTGCTAATCATTCAAGAAAGGCGAAGTTGTTGTGCTTCGCCTTTCCCGTTAATTAAGTAAGAATAACATTAAAAACTAAATAATTATTCAGTAATAGCTGTAATACCGTCAATGATGAGGTTGAAGTAAGGTGCTGAACGCTTGCCACTTTCGTTTACAAATGTAATATCGCCAGACTTTTCAACAACTTCTGTTTCAGGAATGTAATCACCTGCATCATCTACATCTGCAACAAAGCCTGTGAGATGTCCAGAAATCTTTTCAGTTGTTTCTGTACCCTTCTTACCATCGATTATTGCACTTGCATTAATTACATTACCAAAAGAATCTTTAACAGCTGGGTCAACAGTTACTGTGAATGTTGAGCAGTCAAATACCTTAATTGAACCATCTTTAAGACCTGCCATAACAGTATCAAGTTTTTCCTGTGTACCTTTTGCTGCAGCAGTACCAAGAGCTGTGATTTCTACTGAACCTGTTTCAATTGAACCTGTCCAGTCAGTATCAATTGCCTTGTCGTTCTGAACACAATCAATAATGTATTCAAAATATGGAGTCCAGTTAATTCTTGAAGCAATGATAAATGTGTTTGGACATTTTTCTACTGTTGAGCCATTGTAAGAAACATTAGGAACATTTCTTTCTTCACAAGCTGTAGGAGCACCCCATGAGTCAGCATGCTGAGAAATCAATTTACAACCATTGTCGATAAGAGCAAGAGCTGTTGTTTTTTCAGCTGTTTCATCATACCAAGAGTTTGTATAACGAACTTCCATTGTAGCATTTTCTACTACTGATTTAGCACCAAGATAGAATGATGTGTAACCTGAAATAACTTCAGCGTATGGCCAAGCACCAACATAACCGATTTTTGCGTTTTCGTCAGAAACTTTGCCATTTTCGTCACCGTAAAGTTCAACAAGTTTCATACCTGCTGCAACACCTGCAAGGTATCTGCCTTCATAAATTGAAGCGAATGCATTGTGGTAGTTAGCAAGTTTTTCTGTGTGAGCTTTTGTACCTGTTGCGTGGCAGAATTCAACTTCAGGGAATTCCTTAGCTGCCTGAATCATATAAGGTTCATGACCGAATGAGTCAGCAAAGATAAGGTCATAAGTTTCTGCCAAGTCAGCTGCCTGGTCATAACAAGCTGTTCCTTCAGGAATGTCTGTAACAATTGTGTAATCGTCAGCTGTGAGGCCTTTGTTTGCACAAGCTTGTTTGAAAGCATCGATGAAGTTCTTGTCATAAGTTGATGAATCGCCGTGTAAGCAGATAAGAGCAGCCTTTACTGCCTTTACATCAGGTTCATCTGTTTTGTTATCGCCGCAAGCTGCAAAGCATGTAACGATAAGTGCAATAGCCATTACTACTGCAAGTACTTTTTTGAGATTTTTCATAATACTTTTCTCTCCTTTACTTTTTTGTAATATTTTTACAGCGTAGTGCTGTTATTACCGTGTACCGAAAACAATTTCACCGGTTTCGTCATTCATAGAATCAATAATAGCCATTGACTCAACGCGAACACCTTGTGCCCTTAGTTTATCTCCGCCACCTTGAAAGCCTTTTTCAATTGCAATACCACAACCGGCAAGTTTTGCCCCAGATTGATTAACAATATCAATAAGACCAACAAGAGCATTACCTTTGGCAAGGAAGTCATCAACAATCAAAACAGTATCATTTTCATTAAGAAAATCCTTTGAAACAATAATGTCGTATACGCACTGATGTGTGAAAGATTCAACTTTGCTTGTATAAACATCACCTTTAATATTTAGTGTTTTTGATTTCTTTGCAAAAAGAAGAGGGCAATCAAAAAACTGCGCCACCATACAACCTACACCAATGCCAGAAGCTTCAATTGTAAGTATTTTTGTAATGCCACAGTCTTTATACAAATTTTTAAGTTCTTTTCCCATTTCTGAAAGAAGTTTTACATCAAGTTGATGGTTAAGAAAACTATCAACTTTAAGAACATTACCGGCAAATACTTTACCATCTTTCAAAATTCTTTCTTCTAAAATCCTCATAAATTTGCCCTCTATCATCAAGATACAACTAATTATACTTCAAATCAATCAAAAAAACAATATTTTTTGATGTTTTATTCGTGGAATTTTTTAATAAATATTTGGTAAAAATAGATAAAAAGAAAATCATTTGATTTTCAACCAGGAGGTATAAAATGAAAAAGATTTTATCAATTTTAATGGCCATTATGATTATAGCAACTGTTTTTACCGGTTGTAACAGAAATGAAAATCAAGGTGCAACACAACAGAACAGTGATGGTAAAACCACAGTTAGATTTCTTAACTTCAAACCAGAAATTGCAACAGTTTATGACGAAATCGCCAAAGCATATAATCAAGAAACAGGCAATACTTTGATTGTTGAAACAGCAGCAAGTGGCAACTATGAACAAACTCTTGCAGCAAAGATGGGAACTAATGAAGCACCGACAATTTTTCAGATTAACGGTCCAAAAGGATATGCTAATTGGCAGGATTACTGTGCTGATTTATCAAACACAGAACTTTACAAACATTTAACTGAAAAATCACTTGCAGTAACTGTTGATGGTAAAGTTTATGGTATTCCTTATGTTGTTGAGGGTTACGGAATTATATACAATAAGGAAATCACAGATAAATATTTTGCACTAAAAGAAAAATCTACAGAGTTCAAATCAATGGATGAAATCAAAAATTTTGATTCACTGAAAAAATTAGTTGAAGATATGCAGAAAAATTCAGAAAAACTTGGTATTAAGGGTGTATTCGCATCAACTTCACTTAAAACCGGTGAGGATTGGCGTTGGCATACACATCTCGCTAATATCCCTGTGTATTATGAGTTTGATGAAAACGATGTAGATTTATCGAGTGACGCAACAAAAACAATAAATTTCAAATATTCTGAAAATTTCAAGAATATTTTTGATTTATATATAAATAATTCTACTACAGACAAAAAAGTTCTCGGTTCAAAAATAGTTGATGAATCAATGGCTGAATTTGCATTAGGGCAGTGTGCTATGGTGCAAAACGGTAACTGGGCTTGGTCACAAATTAACGGTATTGATAAAAATACTGTTAAAGCAGAAAATATTAAATATCTTCCAATATATATGGGCGTTGATGGTGAAGAAAAGCAAGGATTATGTATTGGTACTGAAAATTTCTTTGCAATCAATTCAAAGGCATCAGAACAAGAGCAAAAAGTTGCTGCTGACTTCATATATTGGCTATTTTCAAGTGAAACAGGCAAAAAGTTTGTTAATGAAAGATTAGAGTTTATTGCTCCATTTGATACTTTTAGTGACGAAGAAAGACCAAAAGACCCATTGGCACAAGAAGTTATTAAATGGATGAATAATGCAGATGTCACAACGATTCCATGGAACTTTACAGTATTTCCAAGTCAGACATTCAAAGAAGATTTTGGTGCATCTTTGTTGCAGTATGCACAAGGCACTAAAAATTGGGAACAAGTAAAAGCAGATTTTACTAAATCTTGGAAAAATGAAAGCCAGTAAATTATAAAAAGTCGCCCCGCTAATTTGTGGGGCGATTATGTCGCAAGGACGGATTTTATGGAAAAAAATATGAAAAAATATTTTCCAATCTTTTTGTTGCCAACATTGGTTTCTTTTGTCATTGTTTTTTTTATACCCTTTGTAATGGGCATTTATTTGTCATTTACAAGATTTACAACTGTTGAAAATGCAACTTGGGTTGGAATTGAAAATTATATTAAAGCGTTTACTCAGGACGAAAACTTCTTGAATGCGTTATGGTTTACTATAAAGTTTACAATTGTTTCAGTAATTACAATTAACATATGTGCTTTTTTACTTGCTTTACTTCTTACAAGAGCGTTAAAGGGTACTGCATTTTTCAGAACAGTATTTTTTATGCCTAACCTTATTGGCGGTATTGTTCTTGGTTATATATGGAATCTTTTAATAAATTCAATATTAGGAATTTTTGGTTATGACATAACTTATAGTGCAGATTATGGATTTTGGGGACTCGTTTTTCTTCTTAATTGGCAATTGATTGGATATATGATGGTTATTTATATTGCAAGTCTGCAAAATATTCCATCCGAACTTAACGAGGCTGCACGAATTGACGGTGCAACACCATTTTCAATTTTACGACATATTACAATTCCAATGGTTATGCCAGCGGTAACAATATGTTTGTTTTTAACTATTACTAACTCGTTTAAGTTGTTTGACCAAAATTTAGCTTTAACAGGTGGTGCACCTGCAAGAGAAACATCTATGCTTGCACTGGACATCTTTAATACATTCTATGGTCGAATTGGTTGGCAGGGTGTAGGACAAGCAAAAGCAGTAGTTTTCTTTATAATTGTAGCACTCATCTCTTTTATTCAACTTAAAATTACCAGCAGAAAAGAGGTTGAAAACTGATGAAACAAAGAACAAAAATTTTCAACGGATTTTCATTTTCACTACTTTTATTGTTATCTGCACTATTTTTGTTTCCAATTTATCTTGTAATAATCAATTCGTTTAAGTCAAAATTCAACATTGTTGGAACACCTTTTGAGTTTCCAAATGAAGATACATTTGTTGGGATTGAAAACTATATAAACGGAATACAAAGTTCAGGAATAGTAGGTGCTTTTTTTAGAACATTATTTGTAACAGTTGCCTCTGTACTTGCAATTGTTATTTTTACTTCAATGACTGCTTGGTATATCACAAGAGTTAAATCAAAATTCAACAAAATTGTGTATTATCTGTTTTTATTCAGTATGATTGTGCCTTTTCAGATGGTTATGTTTACAATGACATCTGTTTGCATAAATCTTGGATTAAACAATGTGATTGGTATTATACCTGTTTATCTCGGTTTTGGTTCGGGATTATCAGTATTTATGTTTAGTGGATTTGTAAAAAGTTTACCAAAAGAAATTGAAGAAGCGGCTATGATTGACGGTTGCAGTCCATTAAAAACATTTTTTATGGTTGTGTTTCCAATGCTTAAACCAACTGCAATTACTGTAGCAATTCTCAATGCAATGTGGATTTGGAACGATTTTCTTTTGCCATATTTATTACTTGGTTCAACCGATAAAACACTTTCAGTTGCAATTCAACTTACAATGCAAGGTGCATATGGTTCAATTGACTGGGGCGGATTTATGGCAATGCTTGTGTTGGCAATTATTCCAATTATTGCTTTTTATCTTGTGTGTCAGAAATATATTATTAAAGGCGTTATTGACGGTGCAGTTAAAGGTTAGGTGATTTTATGGCATCAATTTCATTAAAGAATATAAAAAAGACTTATGAAGATGGGGTAACGGTTATTGAAGACCTTAATCTTGAAATTAAAGATAAGGAATTTGTAATACTAGTAGGACCGTCAGGTTGTGGTAAGTCAACAACACTTCGCATGATAGCGGGATTAGAAGAAATAACAGATGGTGAGATGTATATAGGTGACAAGCTTGTGAATGATGTTTCACCTAAAAACCGAGATATTGCCATGGTGTTTCAAAGTTATGCGTTATATCCTCATATGAATGTATATAAAAATATGGCTTTTGGACTAAAAAACAGAAAAGTACCAAAAGATATAATAGATAAAAAAGTTCACGAAGCAGCAAAAATGCTTGATATTGAACAATATCTTAACCGTAAACCCAGAGCGTTATCAGGCGGTCAGCGACAGCGTGTAGCTTTGGGACGAGCTATGGTGCGTGAGCCTGCAGTATTCTTACTTGATGAGCCACTTTCCAATCTTGATGCAAAACTTAGAACTGAAATGCGTAGTCGTATTTCAATGCTTCATAAAGAACTTCAAACAACATTTGTATATGTTACTCATGACCAGACTGAAGCTATGACAATGGGTGACAGAATTGTTGTTATGAAAGACGGAAAAATTATGCAGAACGATACCCCTCAGATGCTTTACAATCATCCACAGAATATGTTTGTAGCAGGTTTTATTGGTTCACCACAAATGAACTTTATTTATTGTAAGATTGTAAGAAATACTGATGGATATTATGCTCAATTTGAAAACTATAATATTAAACTGCCCGACAGAATGAACGATGCACTATCACTATATACAGATAAAGAAGTTGTATTAGGCATACGGCCTGAAAATATACATCTTGCAAAAGATACGAAGAAAAAATCATTTGAAATGTATATAGATATTGCAGAAATGACAGGCTCCGATTATTATTTGTATGGAAAACTTGGTGGTAAGAACATTATTGCAAATGTTCCGTCTAATATGCAAATTAAAAGTGACACAACTTGTAGTATGCTTATTGATACGGACCGTCTTCATATTTTTGATAAAGTAAGTGAAAACTTAATCTGTGATTGACTTTTTAAGCAAAAAATAATATTATTATTTTTATATTATTTATTTAAGGGCGATTTATATGAGAACAAGCGGAGTTTTAATGCATATTTCATCTTTACCCGGTAACACAGGTATTGGTACACTTGGCATTGAAGCATATAAATTTGTTGATTTTCTTAAACAAAGTGGGCAGACATATTGGCAAGTTTTGCCTTTATGTCCAACAAGTTACGGTGATTCACCATATCAATCTTTTTCAACATTTGCAGGTAATCCGTATTTTATCGATTTTGACTTGCTTTGCAATGATGGTTTGTTGAAAAAAAGTGATTATTCAAGAATCGATTGGGGCAAAAATCCTGAAAAAGTTGATTTTGAAAAACTTTATAAAAACAGATTTAAGGTGTTAGAAAAAGCATATAATAAATCTGATTTATCAAATGCTGATTATATCAATTTCTGCGATAATAATGCTTTTTGGCTTAATGATTTCGCCTTGTATATGGCACTTAAAAAATCTTTTAACGGTAAACCTTGGATTGAGTGGGAAACTGACATTAAAACCCGTAAAACAGATGCCATAAGCAAAGCAAAAGATGAATTAAAAGACGAAATAGAATTGCAGAAATTCATTCAGTTTTTATTCTTTGCTCAATGGACAAGCCTTAAAAAATATGCTAATGACAACGGTATATATATTATTGGAGACATTCCTATTTATGTTGCGGGTGACAGTGCTGATGTCTGGGCAAATCCAAAAAACTTTTTGCTTGATAAAGATTGCAACCCAATTGAAGTGGCAGGTTGTCCACCTGATGCGTTTACCGATGATGGTCAATTGTGGGGAAATCCACTTTATGATTGGGAATATATGAAAAAAGATAATTACTCTTGGTGGAAACAAAGAATAAAACATCAGTATTCATTATGTGATGTTATTCGTATTGACCACTTTAGAGGATTTGAATCTTATTATTGCATCCCTGCAAGTGCCAAAACCGCAAAAATAGGTGAATGGAGAAAAGGTCCTGGTATTGAATTTTTCCGTGAAATTGAAATAGACCTTGGAAAAATGAATATTATTGCAGAAGATTTAGGATTTTTAACTCCTGCAGTTAAGAAGATGCTTAAACAAAGTAAATATCCTGGTATGAAAGTTCTTCAGTTTGCGTTTGATACTCCAGAAGAAAATGATTATTTGCTTCATAATTTTACTAAAAATTCAGTAGCCTATGTTGGCACTCATGATAATGATACAATAATTGGTTATATGACTAAAACCGCTCCAAGAAAAACACGAAAACGAGCAAAAGACTATCTTCGTCTTACTCGCAAAGAAGGATATAATTGGGGTATGATGAAGGCAATTTGGTCAAGTAATTCTGATACTGCAATCGTTACAATGCAAGATTTGTTAGGACTTGGTAATGAAGCGAGAATGAATTATCCGTCAACAGTCAAAGACAATTGGCAGTGGCGTGCTAAAACTGATTATTTAAGTGATGAACTGGCAGAAAAGATTAGATATTACACTACAATTTATCAGCGTCTGCCAAAGGTGAAAAGAGGAAAAAACAATGTCAAAAATAGTAAATGATGCAATATCACTTGCTAAAAGTAAATATCTTAAATCGTTAAACGAATTAACACCCAATGAACTGCACGATGTAATTTCAACTGCAGTTATGAGCGATATTGCAGATGATTGGATGAGCAGCAGAAACAAGAGAATTCGCGAGAGAACAGCATTCTATTTTTCTGCTGAATTCCTTGTTGGTCGTGCAATTTATAACAACCTCGTATCCAAAAAATTGTATGACGAAGTCGAAACTGAACTTAATAAATACAATGTGTCACTTAATTCTCTTGAAGAAGTTGAAGACAGTGCACTTGGTAATGGTGGGTTAGGTCGTCTTGCTGCTTGTTTCCTTGAAAGTGCCGCAACTCATAATATCGCACTTGATGGCTACGGTATTCGTTACAAATACGGTCTTTTTAAGCAAGATATACAAGATGGTTTTCAGGTTGAATATGCTGATGACTGGACAAAATGGGGTGACCCCTGGTCAATCCGTAACGAAAATGATGCAGTAGAAGTTCAGTTCAAGGATATGACAGTTAAAGCAGTACCTTATGATATGCCAGTTATAGGCTACGGAACTGATAATGTAGGCACATTAAGACTTTGGCAAGCTGAATCACTTATTCCGTTTGATTTTGACTTGTTTAATCAGCAAAAATATGATAAATCAGTAAATCTTAAAAACCGTGCAGAAGATATTTCTCGTGTATTATATCCAAACGATGATACTTATGAGGGCAAGAAATTACGCTTAAAACAACAGTATTTCTTCTCAAGTGCATCTTTGCAAGATATTATTAGAAAATACAAAAGTATTCACGGTAGTGATTTTTCTAAATTTGCTGATTTTATAACTATTCAACTTAATGATACTCATCCGGTTATTTCAATTCCCGAACTTATTAGACTTTTAACCGAATATGAAAAAGTTGATTTTGATAGTGCAGTGGATATTACAAAAAATGTGTTTAATTATACAAACCACACCATTATGCAAGAAGCACTTGAAAAATGGGGTGTAAAGACGATTAAAGACACTATTCCACAAGTTTTAGACATTATCAAAAAGCTTGATAAAATGCTTAAAAAAGAGCTTAAAAAGGCTAAAATCGACAAGGAAAAAGCTATGACAATGCAGATTATTCAAGACAAGCGTGTTCACATGGCTTATCTTGCGATTTTTTGTTCAAAATATATTAACGGTGTTGCACGAATTCATACCGACATTCTTAAAACTGATGTGCTTAAAGATTGGTACGAGTTGTACCCTGAAAAGTTCCAAAATAAGACTAACGGTATTACACAAAGAAGATGGTTATTGCTTTGTAATCGCGAACTTTCGGCCCTTGTTACTGAACTTTTAGGAACTGACGAGTGGGTAATTGACCTTGATAAGTTAAAAGCACTTGAAAAATATGCCGATGACGAAAATGTACTCAATCGTTTTATTTCTATAAAAGAAACAAAAAAACATCAACTTGCTGAGTTTATCAAGCAACACGATGGTGTAGAAGTTGATGCTAATACAATTTTTGATATTCAGATTAAGCGACTTCACGAATATAAGCGTCAATTACTCAATGCACTTGCAATTCTTGAACTTTATTTTGAAATTAAAGAGGGTACAATAAAAGATTTTGTTCCGACAACATTTATTTTCGGTGCTAAATCTGCACCTGGTTATGCTCGTGCAAAAGGTATTATAAAACTTATTAACGAGATTGCTAAACTTGTCGAGAAAGACAAAGTAGTTTCAAAATATATCAAAGTTGTTTTCGTTAAGAATTACAATGTTTCGTATGCTGAAAAACTTGTTGCGGCTGCTGATGTCAGCGAACAGATTTCAACAGCAGGTACAGAAGCAAGTGGTACAGGTAATATGAAACTTATGCTCAATGGTGCAGTAACTCTCGGCACTTATGATGGTGCAAACATTGAAATTGTTGAAGAAGCAGGGGAAGAGAATAACTATATTTTCGGTGCCCGTGTTGAAGATATTGAAAAGGTAAAAGATTATTATTCTTCAAAAAATCTTTATGATAATGACGAAAAAATCCAAAGAGTACTTGATGCTCTTGTTAATGGAACTCTTAAAGACGGTAGAACAAAGATTTTCAAAGAACTTTACGATTCAATTCTCAAGGGTGCATCTTGGCACGAGCCTGACCATTACTATTTACTTCTCGATTTTAATGATTATGTTGAAACAAAGAAGCGAGTTAATGCGGATTATAAAAACAAAACGGAATTTTATAAAAAGTGTTGGCTTAATATGTGTAATGCTGGTAAATTCTCATCTGACAGAACTATCAAAGAATATGCAAAGGATATTTGGCATATATAAACGAAAGGCTTGGAGAAATCCGAGCCTTTTTATAAATCGTTTGACGATATTTAATAAATTTGATATAATATTTTTATAAATAATTATCTGGGTGATTTTATGATTGGCAATATCAACTTATCGTTAAAAAGTTCTTTATTTATAATACTTATTGTTGGTTTATTACTTGGAACTGTTTTTGTTTTTGGTATTTCATATTGGTATGCACCTGTTTCAAAAGAAGAATGCATTGTTGTAGACGCTACATATAAATCATTTGATGATTATTACAGAGGAATGACACACGAAATAGAATTATCATTTTTAGATTATGAACAACAAACAATTATTGATGATAGTATTTATACTAACGAATTAGTCAATATTCTTGAACAAACTCCATCGAAATCGAAGATAATTATGTTGTTACATCCTAATTCTGAAATTATAATTGATTTAATGATAAACGATATAAAAGTATTTGATTTTGAATCATATATGGCACAACTTGAGAGTGAACGACAAATCTTTGCCATTTTTGGTTGTCTGTTTTATATCGGTGCTTTTGCCGCTGTAATTAAACTGATTATAATTAGAAAGAAATAATTAATTCGGTGATTATTTTGGACAAGAAAATATTAGAAAAATGTTTAAACCAAAAACTGAATATCACAATTTTCGATGAGCTTGATTCTACAAATAATTATTTGAAAAAGATAGGTTCACAAGGCGAAAAAGAAAATCAACTCGTTATTGCTTTAAGTCAGACAGGTGGCAGAGGCAGAATGGGGCGTACTTTCTATTCCCCAAATGGTACGGGAATTTACTTTTCTTTACTTTTACATCCGGAATTTTCTGCCGAAAAATCACTATTTTTGACGGTAATGGCTGCTGTTTCTGTTGCTGAAACGGTTATGAAATATAATATAAATGATGTTAAAATCAAATGGGTAAATGACATCTATATTGACGGTAAAAAAGTATGTGGAATACTCACAGAAGGAGCGGTAAACTGTAATAAAATGCTCGACTACGCTGTTGTTGGTATTGGTATAAATGTAATCGCACCTGAAAACGGTTTTCCCGAGTATATTAAGGATATTGCAACAGCGATTTTCCCGGGAAATAGTGAAGAAAATATCAAAGAAAAAATTGTTGCTGATGTAGTTAACAGATTTTTCTGTATGTATAACGGTGATGATAATGATTACATCAGAAGATACAAAGAGTGCTCATATTTAACAGGAAAAGAAATCAATATAATTCAAGGCGAAACTACAAGACCTGCAACTGTAATTGATATTACAGACGATTGTCATTTGCTTGTTAAAAATGAAAAAGGCGAAATTGAAGAAATTTCGTCAGGTGATGTTAGTGTGAGGCTTTTATGAAAAGAAAAAACTTAATTGTAACCTTAACACTTTCTGCACTTTTTTGCACCTTGATTTGCGTTGGCTCGTTTATTAGATTTCCAATGCCTAATATGATGCCAATAACATTGCAAACATTCTTTGTTTTGCTGACAGGACTTGTACTGCCGGTAAAAGCATCAACCCTTGCAATTCTCACTTATATAGCACTTGGACTTATCGGCTTACCAATATTTTCAGGTGGTGGGGGATTAGGATATATTTTAATGCCTAATTTTGGCTTTGTAATCGGTTTTTTTATTGCAACAGTAATAATTAGTGTTGTTACACAAAAACTAAAATATTGCAAATTATGGCAATATATCGTAATATCCTTACTTGGTGTTGCAGTAATCTACATAATTGGAGTTTTGTATTTTGCATTCATCATAAATGTACATAACAACAATGCTTATTCTGCAATATGGTTTATTCAGACAGTTTTCTTGCCGTTCTTACCAAAAGAAATAATATGCATAATTTTAGCATCAATTTCAGCATACAAAATAAGACCATATATAATAAAAATCCCACAATAATGTGGGATTTTACTATTATCTAATGGTTTTATAAATCAACGGTTTCATTTCAGGCTTTTCATCGCCAATTACAAACGCTGTATTGAAAAGTTTTTCTGCGTTTTTAAGTTTTTCATCATTTTCAGCATAAAGAATTCCGATTGTGTCACCAACAGAAACTTTATCACAAGTCTTTTTATAAAGTACAATTCCTGCACCGTAATCGATTGTGTCTGTTTTCTTTTCGCGACCTGCACCGAGTAAAACAGTACTTTCGCCAACAATTCGTGAATCAATACTTTGAATATATCCATCTTTATCTGCCTTGATTTCAAGTGAATTTTCTGAAATTGATGCAACAGTTATTTCATTGCTTCCGCTTTGTGTTGTTGCAAATTCAATAAACTTTTTATAAGCTGAACCATCAATTATTGTTTGTTCAGCTTTTTTGTATGCGACCTCATAATCCCAATCAAGCGAAATACTTAAAATCGTAGCAGAAAGTACAAGACAGAGTTCTCGTAGCTGTTCATCACCTTTATTATTTAGAACATCAATAACCTCGTTAATTTCAAGTGCATTACCCACATTTGAACCAAGGGGAATATCCATATTTGTAATAACTGCAGCCATATTACGACCACATTTTTTACCGATTTTAACCATCATTTCAGCAAGTTCAGTAGCACTTTTTTCATCTTTCATAAATGCACCGCTACCGCATTTCACATCAAGTACAATATTTTTAGCACCTGATGCAATTTTTTTACTCATAATACTTGATGCAATAAGTGAAATATTGTCAACAGTAGCAGTTACATCTCTTAAAGCATAAATCTTTTTATCGGCAGGAGCAAGATTGCCAGTCTGACCGATGATTGAAATACCGATTTTATTGACTTGATTAAAGAAATCTTCAGTTTCCAAAGAAACATTAAAACCTTTTATACTTTCAAGTTTATCGATTGTACCGCCTGTATGTCCAAGTCCGCGACCACTCATTTTAGCCATTTTAATGCCGAGTGTAGCACAAATGGGTGCAACTATAAGTGAAGTCTTATCTCCAACACCGCCTGTGGAATGTTTGTCGGCAGTTATTCCGGCAATAGCTGATAAATCAAGCATATCACCTGAACGAGCCATACTTTCAGTAAGGTTTACGGTTTCTTCCTCGTCCATACCATTTATGAAAATAGCCATAAGAAGTGCAGATGCCTGATAATCCTCGATATTTTCTTTTGTGTATTCCTGAACAAAAAAATCTATTTCTTCTTTTGTTAGTTTTTGTCCATCTCGTTTTTTCTCAATAATATCGTAAATTCTCATATTATTCACCTAATTTTGATTTGTTAAAAGAATAGGGGAGAAGTTCACCTAAAGTGAACTCCTTGATATCATTTTCACTAATACCAACATATACTTTGAAATTTTCATCACAAAACTCTGTTAATGCTTGCCTACAAGCACCGCAAGGCATTGCATAATCTGTAATTACACCGTTTTTTCCACCAACAATACAAATTGCTTCAAATTCTTTTTCTCCATTAGATATTGCAGAAAAAAGAGCAGTTCTTTCAGCACAATTTGTCAAAGAATATGATGCATTTTCTATATTACAGCCTTTATAAACATTACCGTTGTTGCATAGTAACGATGCACCCACATTGTAATTTGAATAGGGTGCGTAGGAGTTTTTTATTGATTCTTTTGCAATATTAAAAAGGTCTTTTTTATCCATAAAATCACCTTAAATTGAAGTTATCTAAAATTACTTTACTAATATAATTATATCCTTTAATTGTACCAAGGTTTTCAGGTTGAATATTGTTAGAATATATTAACACAGGTACTTGTTCTCTTGTGTGGTCTGTACCATTGAATGCAGGGTCGCAACCATGGTCGGCAGTAATAATTAGCAAATCATCATTTTTTATTTTTGGTAAAAATTCATTCAACCAATTATCAAATTCGCTTATAGCTTTTGCGTATCCGTCAACATCTCGTCTGTGACCGTATTTCATATCAAAATCAACAAGATTTGTAAATACTAAACCGTTGAAATCTTTATCCGTTAATTCAAGAGTTTTTGCCATGCCTTCATTATTTGAGTGGGTATAATAACTCTCTGTAATTCCTCGGTTTGCAAAGATATCAGCAATTTTACCAACTGAAATTACATTAAAATTATTTGCTTTTAACTTATCAAGCATTGTGTCTTCAGGCGGTTCAACAGAAAAATCGTGTCTGTCTGTAGTTCTTGTAAACGGATATTTACCATTAAAAGGTCTTGCAATAACTCGACCGACTGCGTGTTCACCTTTAAGAATTCTTCTTGCAATTCTGCAGTACTCATAAAGTTTTTCTAATGGTACTACATCAGTATGTGCTGCTATTTGAAAAACGCTATCAGCAGAGGTATAAACAATAAGTTTACCTGTTTTGATATGTTCTTCACCATAGTCTGCAATAACTTGTGTACCTGAATATGTTTTGTTGCAAAGAGTTCCACAACCAGTTTGATTTTCAAACTCTTCAATTATTTCATTAGGAAAACCGTCAGGGTATGTTGGCATTGGCTTACTTGAAATAATACCTGCAATTTCAAAATGACCGATTGTAGTGTCTTTTCCAGCAGATAATTCTTGTAATGCACCGAATTTGCCGATAGGGGAATCGTAGTTTTCCAAATCAACACCATCAATATTTGAGAGTCCAAGTTTTTTTAAGTTTTCAATATTGAAATTTTCTGATTTTGAAATACTTTGAAGAGTGTTTGCACCGAAGTCTCCGAATTTGTCGGCATCAGGTGCATTGCCTATACCAAAACTATCAAGAACAATTAAAAAAATGCGTTTATAGTTCATTAATACCCACTACCTTGTTCGTTTTTAACGATTTTTATTATTCTGCTTGTACCTAACCTTGATGCACCAAGGTTAATAAAATCTTCAGCATCTTCAATTGATGCAATTCCACCTGCAGCCTTAATTTTCTTACCATTTGTAGTGTGCTTTGCAAAAAGTTCAATATCAGCCTTTGTTGCTCCACCTGTTGAAAAGCCTGTGGATGTTTTAATAAAATCAGCATTTGAATTTGAAACAATTTCACACATTTTTATTTTTTCATCATCCGTTAAAAGACAAGTTTCAATAATAACTTTTAATATTTTACCATTACAAGCATCTTTGATTTCGTTGATTTCATTAAGTATGTCGTCATATTTCTTATCTTTTAACCAACCTACATTGATTACCATATCAATCTCGTCAGCACCATTATTAACGGCATCTGCAGTTTCAAAAACTTTTGTTGTGGTTGTTGAATATCCGTTTGGGAAGCCTATAACAGTACAGATTGCAAGATTTTCATCTACATATTCTTTTGTTTGTTTAACATAAGATGCAGGAATACAAACTGATGCTGTGTTGTATTTCATTCCATCATCACAAATTGTTTTGATTTCATCCCAAGTCGCACTTTTAGATAATAATGTATGGTCAACCTTTGATAAAATATCTTTAATGTTCATTTTATTTCCCTCCGCAAGTTTTACATATTGTGTAACCGTCATTTATATATTCTTGTAACTCTTCGTCAGTCAATTTAACAGTTTTCTTGTTTTCGTCTTTAATACGAGATACAAAAGAGCAACTTGATAGGTGAATCTTTTTACTGCTTTTGCTAATGTTTAATACATAAGTTTTTCTTGTAATATTATCATCTGATTTTTGAGTAGTTGTATTACCATTAGTAGTTGTTTCACTATGGTTTTTTGTTGTAGTTTCTTTTGATGTATTATTCTGTTTTTTGGTTGAGTTTTCTTCATTTGTTGTTTCTTCATCTGTCAGTTCTTCAAGTAAAGGAATATAATCTTCTTTATCCTTTTTCTCTTCCGTAATTACTTCAATAAAAGTATCGTCAAAAGTTTCATATTCAATGCTATTTTTACCATTTTCTGCAATAACTTTAAGATACTCATTTGTTTGGCCTAATTTGAATATTAGCACAACGAGTAGCACAGAAACTAAAAAGAAATACATTGGTATTCTTTTTACTGACTCATCAACATCAATGAATTTTTTGAATATAGTTACTATTTTCTTTTCTCTATTATCTTTACCCATATTCACACCTCATTGTTATATTTTAACATTTTAACTTATTATTTTCAATAAATAACAAAAATAAAATATATGAATATGATGAATTAAGGTGTATATACACCAAATAAAATAAAGGAGTAGGAATATGGAACACTTTGAGTTTGATTGTGATTGCACAAACTTACCAAAATTACCTGGTAATATGGTTGTTGCAATGGCTTATGTACCATTCCAGACAGAGTTAATCACATATAAAAGTGATGATGCACTTTGTAACGGAACGCTCTTTCCTGAATTAGATAAAAAGTTCTATGGAGGTAAATGCTGTGGATAAATGTAAACTTATGCGTGAAATCTCTGCAGTAGAATTTGCTGCGTGGGAACTTCATTTGTATCTTGATACACATCCTTGCGATGAAAAAGCATTAGAAATGCAACAAAAATATGTTGAAAGAGCTAAAGAATTGAGAAAAGAATACGCTGAATGTTACGGTCCTTTGAATTATAAAGAAGGTAGCGGACTTAAATGGGTTAAGAACCCATGGCCTTGGGAATATATGAAGGAGTGTGATTGTTGATGTTTCAATATGAGAAAAAATTACAATTTCCGGTAAATATTAAAAATCCAAATCCTAAATATGCACAAATAATTATAAGCCAATTTGGCGGTCCTGATGGTGAACTTGCTGCTTCAATGCGTTATCTTTCACAAAGATATTCAATGCCTTATGCTGAACTTAAAGGTCTTTTAACAGACATTGGTACTGAAGAACTTTCTCACTTAGAAATGGTTGGAGCCATCGTATATCAGTTAACAAGAAATCTTACTATTGAAGAAATTAAAAAATCAGGCTTTGATAAGTATTTTGTTGACCACACCACAGGTGTGTATCCTGTTGCGGCAAGTGGTGCACCATTTACTGCTGCATATTTGCAGTCAAAAGGCGATGTAATTACAGACTTGCACGAAGACCTTGCAGCAGAACAAAAAGCAAGAACAACTTATGACAACATTTTACGACTTGTTGATGACCCAGATGTTCGTGAGCCGATTAAGTTTTTGCGTCAACGCGAAATAGTCCATTATCAGAGATTCGGTGAGGGATTACAGTTAGCTACTGACAGATTGGACAGTAAAAACTTCTATGCTTTTAATCCAAGTTTTGATAAGCATTGCAACAAAAAAGTAAATAATAAGAGAATGTAAAAACAAAAGGTGTCTGGTTTCAGACACCTTTTTCTTTATTCATTTGAATCAGTAGGAGGGTTGTTCTCGTCTTCAACATTATCAAAGAATATTATTTCTTCAATTCTTTCTTGCGCCTGTGCGTTGTTTTTTGCTATAGAAACTCTTTGCCATAAGTTCAGTTTCTTGTTCTTAAAAAACAACCATTTATTAGTTGAAAGAATGTAGAAGATAAGAAGTGTTATTATAAACAATGTTGAAATAACGATGCATTCTTTTAAGCCTTGTGCTTCATATATAAAGGTGATTTCGTGTTCACCTTCAGTTACATTAACACCAATTAAGGCATCAGATATTGCAAAGATATCATCTTTTGGAACTCTTTTACCATCAATATATACACTCCAACTCTCGTCATAAGGTATTGAGGTGTATAAAATTTCATCTTTATCAGCAACAAAAGAACCTGTAATCAATGTTTCGTCAAACTTTGAATATTCAATTTGACCTTGTTGTAGTTTGTTGTATCCTTCTACAAACTTTTCGTGATTAACAGTAAATACCACAAAATCAACACTTGCTGAATTACAATCATCTTTTAATGGCATCTCTATTGAAATTAACTCACCGGGAGTGTGACAACCCAAGTCAAGTATATAACCATCATTTACTGTCATCGTTGTTGTAAGTGCTTGTGAAAAAATAGATACAGTATCAAGATTCCTTGAATATACATAAACATAAATGTTGGAATTATCCTTTGCGGTTATATCAACTGTAAGTGCACCATCATAGTTGTCATCAATTTTATTTATAGAAAATGTTTCATTTTCAATATTAAATCTGTCGATTGAAAGAACATTACCATAAATAAATTCGTAATCATAAATTCTTTCATAAAGACCATCAATACCAGTGGCAAGCTTAAAATATTCTTCTTGTGCTTCAACCGGATTATTATAAGTAGAAGCGTCCCAACCAATAATTTCATTAGATACAGGATATCCAATGTTCAATACATAGTTGTTTTGGTATGCTGTGAAAGTGTTGTTTTCACTTTTAATAGAATAATACTCGCTTTCACTGATTAAATCAGATTTGTCATAAATATATTTCAATGAGAACATCGCATTATATAAAGGTGTTTGCGGATTATAAGTGAAACTGTTGATTTTGTTTCCGTAAAGACCAAAATCTTTTTGAAAATTTGCTACTTTTTCGTATGCCATTGAAGTAAATGTTGACGCACCATTATAGTCATACCAACACGGGTCCATTCGTGCTCTTAAATCAGTCATTTCTTCGCGATAGAAAACTAATTTGTCTTCTTTTGCGATTTCTTGTTGTAATGATTTGAAATCGTCATAATCAGAAGAGAAAGATTCCTTTGACTGATTTGCAACATAGTGGTCAGTATTAGCAGAGATTGTTTCTGCTGCAACTGAACATATAAGCATAATTGATAAAGCAAAAACTTGTGCTTTTTTGCTGACAATAAGTCCAAGCACAATGGTTAATAATACTGTAAACGCAATTGTTACAAAAACTGTAAAATCATCAACATTTTTTGAACCTAATTCTTGCGTTATGATTACAAAACCAACAACAGCAACACCAACAGCTAATATTTGTTTTTTGCTGTATTCATCAATGTTTTTTAATGCTTTGAAAGCCATAATTAAAAGAATAAATGAATACATAAACGATTGTCTGTAAGGCAAATCGTTAGGAAAATGGAATCCGTGCCAGAAAAAGTTTATAAAGTTAATATTAAAACTGAAATACATAACCGCAAGAAGCATTACTGAAGTTATTTTTTCAGATGCGGATATGCGTTTCGAAAAAAGATATAACGGTATTAAAAGTACTGTGAGCATTCCACAATATACATTTGGTAATACATCGTCACCACTACTACGGATTGTTGGCTCAAGTCCTGCAAGGTGATTTGCAAGAAAATCAAAAATACTGAAATATGATTTGTACTCATCGGGTGTTGAACCTGCAGTAGCAGATGATGAATTAAGAATATATGCAAGTGGAATAAGCATAAATAAAAGAATAATTCCAACAGTAAGTGAAGAAAAAGCAAATCTTAAACCGCTTTTCAAGAAAAAAGAGTTTGAAAGCTTTTTGAAAAATCCTTTTGTTTCAGGTAAAAGAGCTTTTTTGTTTTTAATATTATTGAGCGTGCAGAAATAATAGTAAATAAAGTAAATGCAAGAGAAAATGCAAAGCATATAACCAATGTAGTAGTTAGAAAAAATTGCAAGTGCTAATGCAACTATATATGTTGAGCATTTGCCTTTTTCGATAATCTTTTCAATGCCTAATACCACAAACGGAAGAATATACATTGCGTCAATCCACATAACATTCCAGTAATACGCAACAAAATATCCGCAAAAAGCATACATAATTCCAAAAGCTACAATTGCAAACCCATTAGCTTTTTGAGACTTTTTAAGGTAGTAAGACATTGCCATTGAACTTAAAACGGCCTTAATTGCTATCATTGCGGCAACTGCTTCAAAAGTATTTTCGTGTCCAAATATAAGGATAATAAACGATATAGGGCTTGATAAATAGTTATAGAAATTTCCTAAAAAAGAACTACCAAGACCACTGTTCCATGAATAAATCAGCGATTCACTGCTTGTAAGTCTGTCGTAAAGTTCAGAAAATAAAGGACCATATTGATGATATAAGTCCATTCTATAAATTATTTTTTCACCAAAAGGTATTATTTCATAGCAAAAATATACAAGCAGAATGATAAATAACGCAACTCCGCCTGAAATATAAATGTATTTATTATCTTTTAATGTTGATTTTAATTTTTCTGTCATTTTCTACACCTTAATTTTAATTTGAAATAAGTATATCATATTAGAATTTCCATTTCAAGAAAGTTTTGTAATAATAGGGGACAAGTGTTCATAGAAATTAGTGAGGTGATTTAATGGACAAATCCTTTTCAAATAATTTCAATAATATAATTTCATATATTTCACCAAGAATTCAAATGTATCTTAAAAAGATGAGCGAACCAATGATTGAAAATATTCAGGAAATCAGACTTCGCTCGGACCGCCCCGTAGTAATTGTCACACCAACGGGAAGCAGTTTTTTAACTTTAAGTGGAAAAACAAGTTACATATATTCTTCAAATTGTGTAATATCAAGCGAAAATGAAATTGTTGATACTGTTAATAAAATGTGCGGTTATTCAATGCATAGCCATTATGAAGATATTATAAACGGTTATATAACATTACCAAATGGTTCAAGAGTTGGTTTGTGTGGAACAGCAGTGTATGAAAAAGAGAAAGTTAAAAATATAAAAAATATCAATAGTATTAACATCCGTATTCCTCGAACAGTTTTTGGAGTGTCAGAACCAATATTCAATGGTGCATATAAAGGAAAACTGAAAAATCTTTTAATTGTTGGACCACCGTCTTCGGGAAAAACCACAATGCTTCGTGACTTGGCTTTTCAGTTATCTTCGGGTCGAATGGGAAAATATCATAAAATTTGTGTAGTTGATGAAAGAAAAGAGTTGTTCCCATCGCAACAAGATATTAAATCATTAGGTCCTAATACAGATGTTCTACTTGGTTTTCCTAAAGGCAAAGGGATTTCAATGGCTGTTCGTACTTTATCTCCTGATGTTATTATTTGTGATGAAATAGGAACATCAGAAGAAGCGAGTGAAGTTCTTAACGGTGTCAACTGCGGAACGAAATTTGCACTTAGTATTCACGCCGATAGTGTTGAAGAATTAAAGAATAAAAGAGTTTTCAAGGAGTTTTTTGAGTTAAACGCAATTGATAAAATCTTATTTTTATCTGACGCTTCAAATCCTTGTAAAATCAGTAAGATTATTAATGCAGATGAGGTTTTTAATGAAAATAATAACAGTTGTTATGATTATGTTAATGTGCACAGCAATATCGCTGGTATCTGTAAAGCAAATTAAAAGTCATACTAAATCTTTGGTGCAAGTAATTTTACTTATTGAAAATATAAAAATTTTAATTGAATACAAAAATATTAGTATTACTGAAATTTTTAATATTG
This sequence comes from Clostridia bacterium, assembly GCA_017399405.1. Classification (GTDB taxonomy): domain Bacteria; phylum Bacillota; class Clostridia; order Oscillospirales; family Acutalibacteraceae; genus Fimenecus. The sequence goes on from JAFQCT010000016.1 coordinate 256,495, forward strand.
TTTTAAGTTCAGATAATTACAATCTGTTGTTTTTTTTAGTTGAAATAAAAAAAGGATTAAATGATTATCACAGTACATTAAAAAATGTTTTTGAAGATAAAAATTTATTTAACAATTTTGATGATGAGGATGTGGAGTATCTCAAAGGTTTTTTCTCAATGCTTGGTACTTCTGATACTGATGGCCAAATTGTTAACTGTAATTTATATAAGAAACTTTTTGAAAAAAAGCATTCTCAATTGGTGTCAGTTGAGAAATCAAAATGTAAGTGTACTTCAACATTATCAATTGGAATAGGATTGTTAATTTCAATAATTATAATTTAACGGAGTTAAAATGGATATTACATTTCTTTTTAAGATTGCAGGTATAGGAATAATTGTTGCAATTTTACAACAATTGCTTTCGAAAACAGGTCGTGAGGAATTTGCAACACTTACGGTGCTTACCGGTATTATAGTAATTATTGCAATGCTTGTGCCACAGATTTCCTCTGTGTTTGATGAACTGAAATCAATTTTTAATTTATGAGTATATTCTTAAAAATCGGAGCAATCGCTTTAATTTATATGTTTTTTTCAGTAATTCTAAAGTCATATAGACCTGAATATGTATTTTTGATGCGTATTTTTGTAGTTGTATTGATTTTTACATTACTAATTGACGATATCGCAGGATTTATTTCAAATATTTTATCTGTGTTTTCTGTCTTTAATATCAATATTGAACATATAAATTTACTGCTAAAAGTTACAGGAATAGCAATTATTACTGATTTTATCTGTGATACCCTTATCGATTCAGGTGAAAAATCATTAGCAGGCGTTGTTTCAATATCATCAAAGTTTTTAATAATCTTTCTCGCGTTGCCAATACTTAATGGGTTGATTTTATTCTGTATAAAGTTTGTTGAATAATATGAAGAAGTTAATTTCAATAATTTTTGTTGTTATTGTGTTGTTAAACATATTCATTGTTAATGTATATGCGTCTGACATTGATATAAATTCAGTATGGGATGAAATTGATAATCAGACAAAAGATTATCTTAATGATTTAGGAATAGATGAAATAAGTTTTAGCGATTTATTTGATTTGAGTCCTACCCGTGTAATAGAATTTTTAGTCGATATCAGTTTGAAATCAGGTGTTAAAGTATTTCAAAATATATTTGTAATTATTGCAATATTATTCATTATTTCTATTGCATCGGCATTCTTAAAAGAATCTGATAAAATACATAATATCATTTGTTTTGTTGGTGTTTTAACAGTACTGTCAGTTGTAATTGTACCAATCAGCAGAATGATTACAGATGTTGTTACAGGAATTAAAACATCGATGATATTTGTTAATTCTTACATACCCATTATGACTGCAATAATTGTTGCATCAAGGAATCCGGGACTTGCAATTACATACAATTCATTTTCAATATTTTTATCGTCAATTATAACAACTGTTGCTGATAAGTTTTTTATGCCTTGTGTAAGTGCGTTACTGTCATTTAATATTTTATCTTCATTTTCATTTGAAAACTTTCGTGAAAGAATTGTAGCTGGGTTTAGAAAGTGCGTAGTAGTTCTTCTTGCTTTGTTTTCAACGGTTTATACCGGTTTGTTAACAACTCAAAGCATACTTGCAACTTCGTCTGATAGTATTGCACTAAGGGGAATAAAGTTTATATCAGGTGCGTTTGTGCCCGTAGTTGGTGCGGGAGTTGGTGATGCGTTAGCATCTGTTTTTAGCAGTTTTGTAATAATGAAAAATACTTTAGGTGTATTCGTAATCATAGTAATCATACTCATAAATCTGCCTGTAATGGTTGAACTATTGATTTGGTATTTTGCTTTGCAAATTTGTTCTTTAATTTCTTCAATGCTTAGCGTCAATAACATAACTGATACACTTGATAGTCTTTCGTCTGTAATTTCATTACTGAACATTATTTTGTTTTTTATTACATTTGTACTCATTATTTCAACAGGTGTGATAATTATGATGGGTAAATAATATGGATACTTTCAAAATATGGATGTTATCACTTTGTGGTGCAACAGCAATCACATCATTATTCAGAATATTACTTTCTAAATCTTCACTGAATAAAGTACTTAACATATTTTTCACTTTGTTTGTATTATTCTATACAATAATGCCTATTCAATCGCTTTTCAAGGATAAAGGTTTTAATGATGTTTCTTTTGACACGCAAAATGAATATAGTGAAATTTATCAGAATGGCTATGAACAAATCATTGAATTATCGATAAAAAACGAATGTAAAAAGTCAGATGTTGAAGTTTTATCATGCAACATTGTGTCATATATGAATGATGAAGACTATCTATGTGTTGAAAGCATTGAAATCCGTATTGATAATGCTGACAAAACAGAAATGATAAAGAATACATTAAAAAAACAACTTGGTTACGAGGTGATTGTTAAATGAATTTTATGAAATCTTTTTTGCAGAAATCCGATGTAATCAAAAATAATAAAAAACTTGCCTTAATAGTTGTTGCAGGATTTATGATAATTGCTTTCATCTTTATTTCTGAACTTGACTTTAATTCTGCTGATTCTAAAGAAATTGAAACTGTAGATAAATTGTCAACTACAGAATATTGCGCATACCTCGAAGAAAAAGTTACTGAAATTATTGAATGTATTGATGGTGCTGGAAAAACAAAAGTAATGATTACTCTTTCAGAAACAACTGAATATATTTATGCAACAAATGATAAAAACACAAGAAAAAATAACGATGCAAGTGATGATAGTACTGCACAAAATGATTATGTAATTATTGAAAAAGATAATAACGACACAGGACTTTTAATAAAAACAATTGAACCAAAAGTCAGGGGAGTTGCAATAGTATGTGAGGGTGGTAATAATTCAACTGTTCAAAATCAGATATACTCTGCAATAAGTGCTGTTCTAAATATTAGTACATCAAGAATATCTATATCAAAACTAACATATATGGAGGAATAAAATGAAAAGCAGAATTATAGGCAGAAAACAACTATTAACATTTAGTCTTGTGCTTGCGTTGGGATTGGCAGTTCTTGTGAATTGGTATTATACCAAGCCTCAAGGCAATACAACAGAGCCAGAGGTAACAAACGAAGCCAATTTAGGCGACGCACAGTATGTGAATTCCGATTCAGTAGAAACTGAAAACTATTTTGAATCTGCCGAAATAAATCGAAAAAAAGCACACGACTCTGCAAAAGATTATTTATCATCAATTATAGCGGATACAAATGTTGATGAAGACACTAAAATATCTGCCCGTGAGAAACTTACAAAAATTTCAGAACAGATTAAAACTGAAAGCGATATTGAAAATTTGATATCTGCTCAGACAGATTCAAAATGTCTTGTAACTTACTGTGACGATTCTATTGAGGTAATATTGCCTAAAGATGTACTTGATGATAACAGTGTAGTTAAAATTAAAGACATTATAATTTCAAAAACAAAGCTAACAGCTGATAAAATAACTATTATAGAAACAAAATAATGTAATATATATGTAAATATCTATTGAAATTTTGTGGATTAAGTGATAAAATATACATAAATTTTATGTATATACATTTTGAACCGCAGAAAATTTAGAACGCTCCCTGTTTTTCTGACGGGGAGCGTATATTTTTTTGGAGGATATTATGACAAGAAAAGAAGAAAGAGAACTTGCATTTACGCTCATATTTGAAAAGATTTTCAATGATGAATTATCTGTTGATGAAGTTATTGAAAATGCTGTAGAAGCAAGATTGATTGAAGAAAATACTTATGCTTTTTCTGTTGCACACTTAGTTTATGAGCATTTAGAAGAAATAGATAAGATTATTACTGATAATTCAATTGGTTGGCCTGTAAAAAGACTTCCAAAAGTTTCACTTGCAATTTTCCGCCTTGCTATTTGTGAAATCCTTTATGTGCCATCAGTTCCGAACAGTGTTGCAATCAATGAAGCAGTTGAACTTGCAAAGAAATTTGCAACAAAAGAAGATGCATCATTTATAAACGGTGTGCTTGGTAAAGTTGTAAAAGAGATTGATGCGTAATGAGTTATCATTTAGGAATTGATACAAGTAATTACACAACATCAGTTGCGATTTATGATGACATAACAAATACTGTAATTAGTCGAAAAAAACTTTTACCTGTAAAGGCAGGAGAAAAAGGAATTAGACAGAGTGATGCTGTATTTCACCACACTGTTCAGTTACCTCAACTTATAAATGATTTGGTTAATGAATTTAACGGTGAAATTTCGAGTGTTGGTGTTTCCGTAAAGCCTTGCAATGAAGAAGGCTCGTATATGCCTTGCTTTTTATCAGGTATATCTGTTGCGGAAGCAGTTTCATCATTTATGCATATTCCTTTATATAAGTTTTCACATCAGGATGGTCATATTGCAGCTGCACTTTATTCTGCTGACAAACTTGAGTTGATAAAAGAAAACTTTTTTGCTTTTCATATTTCCGGTGGAACTTCACAAGTGTTAAAAGTTACCCCTTATGACAAGTATTTTAGGACAGAGATTATTTCTGACTCTCTTGACTTAAAAGCAGGACAAGCTATTGACAGAGTTGGTGTAATGTTGGGTTTGCAGTTTCCTTGCGGTCCTGAGGTTGAAAAACTTGCGTTAAATAGCAAACTTCCTCTAAAAAAAGAAAAAGTTTTTCGTCGAGATGGTAAGTTCAGCCTTTCAGGTGTTGAAAACAAGTGTAAAAAAATGTTTGAAGATGGTAATAGTCTAGAAGATATTGCTTTTTATTGCATAAATTATATTCTCTCTGCACTTGACGATACCGTTAATGAAATTATATCAAAATATGGTAATTTACCATTGATTTTTTCGGGTGGAGTAATGTCAAATTCAATTATTCGTAATGATTTTGTGAATAGATATGATGCATATTTTGCAGAACCTCAATATTCTTCAGACAATGCTTGTGGTATAGCAATTTTATCTTCAATTTGTAATAAGGAATAATTATATGCAATCACCTTTGATTTTAACTGTTACACAATTGAATACTTATGCAAAATCTGTTGTTGAGCAAGATGTTACACTCAGTAATGTTTTTGTAATGGGTGAAATCTCTAATTTTGTTGACCATTACCGCAGTGGACATCTGTATATGAGCATTAAAGATAATCAATCTGTTATTAGTGCTGTTATGTTTTCGGGGAACGCGTCAAGACTCAAATTCAAGCCTGAAAATGGTATGTCAGTTATTATCAGAGGTCGCGTTTCAATTTACGAGCGTGATGGTAGATATCAGCTGTATATTGACGATATGCAACCCGATGGAGTTGGTGCATTAGCAATTGCTTTTGAGCAGATGAAAGAAAAACTTTCAAAAGCAGGTTTGTTTGATGTCGAACACAAGATGCGGATACCTGAAATTCCTGAAAAAATCGGTGTTATTTCATCACCAACAGGTGCAGCGGTGCAAGATGTTCTGAATGTACTAAACAGACGCTTTCCGGTTGCAGAAATAGTTTTTGCAGGTGTGCAAGTGCAAGGGAATAATGCTGCACCAACAATTATTGATGCGATAAAGAAACTAAACAAAACTGATGTTGATGTTATTATTATTGCTCGTGGCGGTGGCTCAGCAGAAGATTTATGGCCTTTTAACGATGAGAAACTTACTTATGCTATTTATGACTCGCAAATACCTATTATTTCTGGTGTTGGTCACGAAACTGATTTTACAATTTGTGATTTTGTTGCTGATTTAAGAGCGCCAACTCCGTCTGCAGCGGCAGAACTTGCAGTACCTGATATTCGTGAACAAAAATATTATATATCTGCATTAAAAAACGCTTTAGATAGTGCAATTGAAAATAATATAAAAGAGAAACAATATAATCTTGAACAGCTTACAAAATCTACAGTACTTAAAAATCCTGAAAAGATTATTGAAAACTGTGAGCTATATCTTGACTCGCTGATTACAAAAATCAATATGAATTTCAAAGATATATTTACAAAAAATTCATCTGATTTTGCTATGATTTGCTCGAAACTTGAGTCTTTAAGTCCGCTAAAAGTATTGGCCCGTGGTTATTCAATAACAAAAAAAGATAATAATGTAATTATAAATTCTAAAGACCTGTCAATAGGTGACAGTATTTCAATACAATTTGCTGACGGAAATGCTAAAGCAAAAATTACAGAGGTTTAATTATGAAAATGACTTATGAGCAGGCAACAAAACGCCTTGAAGAAATAGTAACAAAACTTGAAGAAGGTTCGATGCCACTTGAAGAATCAATGAAACTTTACGAAGAAGGCGTTAAACTTTCAGAGTTTTGTATGCAGAAATTAAATGATGCTAAACAAAAAATTATTGATATAAATGAGGTCAAAAACAATGACTGATATTGAAATGATGAGAATTGCTCAACTTAAACACACCATAAACCTCCAAGCTGATAAGGTGGATGCGAGATTGAACGAATTGCTTTCTCGTCATGGTCCATTTGGTGTAGGAAATTCGGTAGTTGCTGATGCAATGAGATATAGTATATTAAATGGTGGTAAAAGAATTAGGCCATTTCTTTGTCTTGAATTTGCAAAGGCTTGTGGTGGAAATGAAGATATAGCACTTGATTTTGCATGTGCAGTTGAAATGATACACACTTACTCTCTTATTCACGATGATTTACCTTGTATGGACAATGATGATATGCGACGTGGCAAACCATCTTGTCATAAAGCTTTTGGTGAAGCAAATGCTTTGTTAGCTGGTGATTCATTGTTAACAAAAGCGTTTAATGTAATTTCTTCTATTGATTGTTCTTCTAATATTCAGGTAAGTGCAATCAATTGTTTATCAGAATTATCTGGTATAAAAGGAATGATTGGTGGACAAGTTTTCGATTTGCAATTTGAAAATTCTAATCCAACAGTTAATGAAGTGCTTTCAATGTATAAACTTAAAACAGGTTGTCTTCTTGTTGCATCTTGTGTTTTGGGGTCTTTATCTTATGAAAATTGTTCTTCTAAATCTAGACAATCTGCTTCAGATTATGCAATGAATTTAGGTCTTGCTTTTCAAATTCAGGATGATATTCTTGATATTATAAGTGACGAGATTACTCTTGGCAAACCGGTAGGAAGTGATGAAAAAAACGATAAATCAACTATCGTTAAATTCTATGGTTTAGAAAAAGCAAAAGAAATGGTAAATGAATATACGCAAAAAGCTATTGATGCTTTAGATGGTATTGATGGAGACACAACAACTCTTAAAGAATTTGCACTTTATATGGCAAATAGAACTTATTGATTGGAGTAAATATTTTGGAAAATTTTGAATTTTTAGGTAAGCTTAAATTACCTGATGATTTAAAAAAACTGAATATGAACGAACTTGAAACTCTTGCTACTGAAATTAGAGCTAAAATGATTAAAACCGTTTCACAGAATGGTGGTCACTTGTCTTCTAATCTCGGTGTTGTTGAGTTATCTATTGCTATGCATAGAATGTTTAACTCTCCAAATGACAAGTTTGTATGGGATGTAGGTCATCAGGTTTATGCCCATAAACTTCTTACAGGCAGAGCTAATGAGTTTGACACATTGAGAACTGAAAATGGTATTTCTGGGTTCTGTGCACCAAACGAAAGTGAACACGATACTTTTTATAGCGGTCATTCAAGTACTTCAATTTCTTCTGCATTAGGTATAGCAGAGGCTAATAAACGACTTGGAAAAAATGATTATACAGTAGCAGTTATCGGTGATGGTGCTCTTACGGGCGGTATGGCTTACGAGGCTCTTAACAATGCGGGGCGTTCTGGCACTCGTCTTATAGTTATTCTTAATGATAACGAAATGTCAATTTCTGAAAATGTTGGCTCAATGGCTCGTTACCTTGCAGTTGTTCGCTCAAAACCCGAATACAATAAGTTGAAAGCAAAAACTGAGAGCACATTGAATAAAATCCCTTTAATAGGTTCGGGAATTGCTCGTTTTGTTTCAAAAATTAAATCAGATATTAAATCAACTATGTATGAAAGTACATTTTTTGAAGATTTAGGATTTAAGTATATGGGACCTATTGATGGTCATAATCTTGAACATTTATGTGAGGCACTTGATAGTGCAAAACTTGTAAATGCCCCTGTGTTGTTACATATCAGCACTGTTAAAGGTAAAGGTTATGATTTTGCAGAGAAGTCACCAAGTACTTATCATGGAATTTCAAAATTTAATGTTGAAACAGGCGAACCAGTATCAAGTGGTGCTAATTTTTCATCAGTATTCGGCGACGAATTATGTGCATTGGCAGATGAAAATGATAAGGTATGTGCTATTACTGCTGCAATGGCATTAGGTACAGGGCTTAAAGATTTCTCAGAAAAATTTGCTGACAGGTTTTATGATGTTGGTATTGCAGAAGAACATGCAGTTACTTTCGCATCAGGTCTTGCTAAAGGTGGAATGATACCTGTTGTTGCCCTTTACTCAACATTCTTACAAAGAGCTTATGACCAATTGGTACACGATGGTACATTACAAGAACAAAAAGTAATTATCGGTGTTGACCGTGCAGGTTTTGTTGGCGAAGATGGTGTTACACATCAGGGATTACTTGATGTTTCACTCATCAACAGCATACCTAACGCTACAATGTATTCACCATTTACTTTTGAAATATTGAGAAAAGATTTGAGAAATGCTGTAAATAATGCATCAAATCTTACAATTATTCGTTATCCTCGTGGTGGTGAAATCAAAATTCCAAATACTTATGTAATTACTGATAGCGAATTTGACTATTTTGATAATAATAGTTCTAAACTTATCGTTTCTTACGGTAGGGTTACCGCTGAAGTAATAAATGCAGTTGAACAGTTAAAGAATAAAGGCGTTAATATTTCGATAATTTCATTAAACAAAATAAAGCCAATTAGTGATGAAGTATATGATATTGCATTGAAATATAGTGAAATATATTTCTATGAAGAATCTGTCCGTTCAGGTAGTATTGGTCAAAGTTTTGCAGACATACTTTGTGAAAGATGCTATAACGGAAGATATGAACATGTTGCAGTTAAAGACTCTTTTGTACCACACGCAACTGTAAAATCATTACTAAAAAGATACAAATTAGATACAGAAAGCATTGTAGAAAAGTTTTCGGAGAAATAATATGGCTGAAAAGAAAAGACTTGATACTGTTGTGGTCGATTTAGGTTTTGCTGAAACTCGTTCTAAAGCATCAGCAATTATAATGTCTGGTGAAATTTATGTAAACGGGCAAAAAGAAACAAAATCAGGCTATGCTGTAAAAGATACTGATAAAATTGAATTTAAGGGCAAAAAAATGCCTTTTGTCAGTCGTGGTGGATACAAACTTGAAAAGGCTATGAAATCATTTCCTATAAGCCTTCAGGATTGTATTTGTATGGATATCGGTGCATCTACCGGTGGTTTTACTGATTGTATGCTTCAATGTGGTGCAAGTAAAGTTTATGCTATTGATGTTGGTTATGGTCAACTTGCATGGAAACTTCGAACGGATGAAAGAGTAGTAAATCTTGAAAGAACAAATTTCAGATACATCACAAAAGAAACTGTGACAGATGAAATTGATTTTGCAAGTATTGATGTGTCTTTTATATCTCTTAAAAAAATTTTGCCTGTTCTTTTCGATTTTCTTAAAGAAAATGGCAAAACCGTTGCACTTATAAAACCGCAATTTGAAGCAGGAAAAGACAAAGTAGGTAAAAAGGGTGTTGTTAGAGATATAAATACTCACAAAGAAGTGATTTCTGGGATTGTCGACTTTGCATTTGAAACAGACTTCTCGGTTTTAGGGCTTGATTTTTCACCAATCCGTGGACCTGAAGGCAATATTGAATATCTTATCTTTCTTTCAAAAGATAACGAAAAACAATTACTTGTTGATAATGTGAAAATTGATGAAATTGCAGAAAAATCCCATACTGAATTGAGTGGTGAATAATTTGAAAGTCGGTATTATACCAAATTTTACAAGAGAAAAAGCACTTGATATTACTAAAAACACAATTGCCGAACTTGAAAAACTGAATATAGATTATTATTTTGATATAAATTCAAAAAACGATTTTATTCTTAGTGTTAATGAAAAATATTTTGTTGATAATATCTTTGAATTTATTGATGTAATAATAGCAATTGGTGGAGACGGTTCATTTATTCACACTGCAAAGCAATCAGCAGTCCATAAAAAGCCTGTACTTTGCATAAATGCAGGTAATTTAGCCTTTTTAGCAGGACTTGAAGGTAATGAACTGAATTTAATTGAAAAGCTGATTACAGGGGATTATTCAACAGATAAGCGTATGATGCTTAATGTTACAATTAAAGATAATAATAGTGAGCAGTTATTAGGTTATTGCCTTAATGATGTTGCTATCGCAAGAGGAAATGAAATAAGACTTGTTGATTTGGATGTTTTCTGTAATAACAGAAAAATCAACAATTACCGTGCTGACGGTGTTGTTGTTTCAACTCCAACAGGCTCAACTGCTTATTCATGGTCTGCAGGAGGACCTGTAATCGACCCTGATTTGCAATGTATTATGTTGACACCAATTTGCACACATTCACCGTTAAATCGTTCTTTAGTTTTTAATGAAGACTCAATAATAAGAGTAAAACCTGTAATCAGTAGTCAAAAAGTGTGTGTTTCAACTGATGGTGAAAAAACAATTGAGTTATCACCAAATAGCGAAATAATTATTTCAAAATCAAATTGTTATGCAGAGTTTATAAGAATTAAATCTGACGAGTTTTTTGATATACTCAACAGTAAATTATCGCAAAGGAGAATTTAAGTGAAAAAGAATAGACACGAGTTAATTCTCAATTTTATACAAAGCAATAATGTTTCTACTCAGGATGAGATTATAAAAATGCTTTCTGAACATGGATACAATGTTACACAAGCAACTATTTCCCGTGATATTAAAGAGTTAAAACTTATAAAAGAGCATTATGGTAAAAACGAAGTTAAATATGCGGTAAGTACTAAAAAGGATAATAACGATAATATTAAAATGATTTTTGCTCGTTCTGTATTATCAGTTGATGTTGCAATGAATTTAATTGTAGTAAAATGTTATCCTGGTACTGCGAATGCTGCTTGTGTTGCACTTGATGGATTACATATGAATGGCGTAATTGGTACAATTGCTGGTGATGATACAATCTTTACTGCTTGTACTGATGTTGAGACTGCAATCAAGACCAAAAACGCTGTTGAAGAAATGCTGAAAGGCTGATATTTATGCTTTCAAATCTCAAAATATCAGATATTGCTATTATTAAAGAGGCTGTTATCGATTTTGATAACGGTCTTAATGTGCTTACGGGTGAAACGGGTGCAGGTAAATCGATTATCATTGATGCAATCAATGCGATACTTGGTGAAAGAACTTCCCGTGAACTTATAAGAACAGGTAGCAATAATGCAGAAGTTTCAGCCTTTTTTGAAAATATAAATGAAGATGTTGTTGCGATACTCAATGAGTTTGGTATTGAATGTGAAGAGGATAAAACTTTACTTGTTTCAAGAAAAATTTCACTTGATGGTAAAAATATCTGTAAAATCAATGGCTCAAATGTTACTGTTTCAATGCTTAAAAAGATTGGACAAGCACTTATAAATGTTCACGGTCAAATGGATAACCATAATCTGCTTAATGAAGAATTGCATTATACATATATTGATAGTTTTGCAGAAAACAGTAATATTTTAGATGAATATTTGTGTGCTTATAACGATTATTGTAATCTTAAAAGACGATATGATAATCTGATTACAAATGAAAGTGAAAAAGCCAGAAAAATCGACCTTTTAACTTACCAAATTCAAGAAATTGAAGATACAGGAATAAAAATAGGTGAGTGGGAAGAACTTGAAAAACGAAAGAAAGTTTTGCAGAACGCTGAACAGTTACTTGCACTTGTAAACAATGCTGTTGAAATTATAAATGGTAATGATAATTTTTCAGGTGTTGCAGATATGCTGAATACTGCAACAAATTCGCTTGTCAAAGCTTCTGCTTTTGATGAAACATTAAATACAGTTTCAGATGCAGTTGCAGAAATGTCATATAATATTGCAGATTGTGCAAGTGAACTTAATAGTTTTTTATATTCTCTTGATATTGACCCTAATGAACTTGATATAATTGAAGAACGACTTGATGTTTTATTTAGACTTTCAAAGAAATATGGTCAAAATGAGACTGAAATATTAACTTTTCTTGAAAATGCTCAAAAGGAACTTGAGGATATTACTTTTTCCGATAAACTTAAAGAACAACTTGAAGTTGAGTTAAATGAAAAGTATGAGTTAATGGACAAAACAAGTCGAAAACTTTCTGCTAATCGTCAAAAATATGGTGAAATCTTTATAAATCAAGTTAAAGATGAGTTATCATTTCTTGATATGGCATCAATTTCATTTAAAATTGTGCAGAATAGAAAAGCGTTTGATGAAACAGGTGCAGATGAAATATATTTCTTGATTTCTGCTAATGCAGGCGAGGAACCAAAACCACTTTCAAAGATTGCATCAGGTGGTGAGTTATCAAGAATTATGCTTGCAATCAAAAATGTTTTAGCATCAAAAGACAATGTTCAAACACTAATTTTTGATGAAGTTGATACTGGTGTAAGTGGTCGTGCAGCACAAAAAATTGGTATTAAATTAAAAGAAGTTTCAAAAAATCGTCAAGTGCTTTGTGTAACTCATCTTGCGCAAATTGCTTGTTTTGCTGATAATCATTTCTTAATTTCCAAATCTGAAAGTGATAATAAGACATACACAAATGTTGAAAATCTTGATAATAGTGGTAGAATTCACGAATTGGCACGAATCATTGGTGGTATTGAATCTACACAATTGTCACTTGATACAGCACAAGAAATGATTGAAAATGCTAAAAATATTAACTTGACAAAAATTATTAATTGTGTATAATAATCTCAATGACTTTGAAGCGAAGAAGTAATAAGACCTTTGCAGTTACAGAGAGTGTCCGTTTGGTGTAAGGGCATACGCAAAACTTATGAAATACATCGTGGAGTTGCACTTTTGAAATTACAGTAGAGAGTGTCGGGTGTACCCGTTATAGTACAGAGTAATGATAGTTACTCGTTGAGGTCATTATCGTGAGGTAATGTCAAACTGAGGTGGTAACACGAAATCTTTTCGTCCTCTGCATTTTGCAGGGGACTTTTATTATTTTTAAGGAGTAGGAAAAATGAAAGTTTATGAAGAACTTGTTGCTCGTGGACTTATAGCCCAAGTAACAAATGAAGAAGAAATTAAAAATCTTGTAAATGAGGGTAAAGCAGTTTTCTATATTGGTTTTGACCCAACAGCTGATAGCTTACATGTTGGTCACTTTATGGCTCTTTGCCTTATGAAGAGATTACAAATGGCAGGCAATAAACCAATCGCACTTATTGGTGGTGGTACTGCTATGATTGGTGACCCATCAGGCAGAAGTGATATGCGTCAGATGATGACAAAAGAAACAATTCAGCATAACTGTGATTGTTTTAAGAAACAGATGAGCAGATTTATTGACTTCTCTGAGGGTAAAGCTCTTATGGTTAATAACGCTGACTGGCTTCTTGACCTTAACTATGTTGATGTACTTCGTGAGGTTGGTGCTTGTTTCAGCGTTAACAGAATGCTTGCTGCTGAATGTTACAAGCAGAGAATGGAAAAAGGTCTTTCATTCCTTGAGTTTAACTATATGATTATGCAGAGTTACGACTTTTATGAGCTTTTCCAAAAATATGGTTGTAATATGCAATTTGGTGGTGACGACCAGTGGAGCAATATGCTTGGTGGTACTGAACTTATTCGTAGAAAACTCGGTAAAGATGCTCACGCTATGACAATTACTCTTCTTCTTAATTCAGAAGGCAAGAAGATGGGTAAAACACAGTCAGGTGCAGTTTGGCTTGACCCTGAAAAAACATCTCCATTTGATTTCTATCAGTATTGGAGAAATGTTGACGATGCAGATGTTCTTAAATGTATTAGAATGCTTACATTCTTACCAATGGAAGAAATTGAAAAGATGGATTCTTGGGAAGGCAGTCAGCTCAATACTGCAAAAGAAATTCTTGCATTTGAACTTACAAAGCTTGTTCATGGCGAAGAAGAGGCAAATAAGGCTCAGGAAGGCGCAAGAGCCCTTTTCTCAGGTAAGGGTAATACAGAGAATATGCCGACTATAGAACTCACTACAGACGATTTTAATGACGATAGTGTGCTTGTTTCTGATATTATGATTAAAGCAGGTATTGCAAAGTCAAAAGGCGAGTGTAGAAGACTCATTGAGCAGGGTGGCGTATCAGTTGATGATGAAAAGGTTACAGAGCCATTTAAAGCACTTTCAAAGGCTGATTTCCAGAAAGGATATGTAATCATCAAGAAAGGTAAAAAAGTCTTCTACAAGGCAATTTTAGCGTAAATAACAATACACAAAAAGAAAGGACTTACTGAATTCAGTAAGTCCTTTTAATATTTTAGTATTTAATTATGAGTTAAGTGCTGAATAAACTGCGTCACCGTCGTGACTATAAACAAGAACTGAAATATCAACTTCAGAAGTTGTAATCATTCTAACTTCAACACCTGTCTCAGCGATTGCTGAAAATACTTTTGATGCAACGCCCGGGCAGTTTTTCATACCTTCGCCAAAAACTGAAATCTTTGTGTTACCACTACTGATTGCAAGTTTAAGTTCAGGGTGAAGTTCACGAAGCTTTGAAGCAGTTTCAAAAACTTTACCTAAGTCATCATCATTTACTGTAAATGAAAGATTTGATGTTTTACCTTGAGGTGGATTTTGCGAAATCATATCAACATCAATTCCTGCATTTGAAAGCATCTCAAAAATCTGTGCAACAACTTTGAAATCAGCAGGGGAATCGTTAATAGAAATAAGTGTTACATTTTCAATTACTGTAATATTATCAATATTTTTCATTATAAATCCTCCTTATTCGTTAACAAGGTCTTTCATTGAGTAAAATCCCGGTTCTTTACCTACAAGGAATAATCCTGCATTAACTGAACCATTTGCAAACAACTGTTTTGAATATGCTGAGTGTGAAATTTTAATAACTTCATCAGGACCTGCAAAGATTATTTCGTGCTCACCAACAATAGTACCACCACGAACTGCGTGAATACCAATTTCATTCTTTGTTCGTTTCATTCTTTTTGAATGACGGTCAAATTCATAAATTGGCTTTTCTTGTAGTGCTTCTGAAATTGAATCAGCAAGCATTAAAGCAGTACCGCTTGGTGCGTCAATTTTTTGATTATGATGTGCCTCAACAATTTCGATGTCAAAACTTCCCTGAAGAACTTTAGCAGCCTTTTTAGCAAGTTCTGAAACTAAACTAACACCAATTGACATATTTGCAGAAAAGAAAAGGGGAACATCATTAGAAATGGTTTTAATATCTTCAATTTGTTGCTCATTAAGTCCTGTTGTTGCAATTACAGCAGGGATTTTCTTTTCTTTGGCATAGCTCAGTAAATCTTCAAGTACAGATGGATGTGAAAAATCAATAATCACATCTGCATCTACATTGATATCGTTAAATGATTTGAAAATAGGGAATGTACATTCAGCTGTAGCTAAATCAACACCTGCAACTATTTCACAATCGTTTCTGTTTTCAACACAAGCGGTAATTGCTTTGCCCATTTTACCAAGTGCACCGCTTAAAATAATCCTTGTCATTTTTTCACATCCAATTAAAATCAGATTAATTCATATTTTTTGAGAATTGACTCAAGTTTTGCAGTTTTTGCATCTTCCATTTCGCAAAGTGGCATACGAAGAGGGCCAACATCAAAGCCCATCATTCTCATAGCAACTTTAACAGGAATTGGGTTAACATCCATAAACATTGCATTGATAAGGTCAAGATATTTAAGCTGAAGTTCAGCACTTTCCTTAACTTTACCTTCAAGATAAAGAGTAGGAATATCGTGTGCAAGTTTAGGACAAATGTTTGAAAGAACTGAAATTACACCTTTGCCACCAAGTGACATTAAAGGTACAATCTGGTCGTCATTACCTGAATAAACATCAAGTTTATCACCGCAAAGTGCTATTGTTTCAGCAATCTGTGAAATATTACCGCTTGCTTCTTTAGTAGCAATAATGTTCTTATGCTCACAAAGTTCTGCATATGTAGTTGGAAGAACATTAACACCTGTTCTGCTTGGTACATTATAGATGATAATTGGTTTTGATGTATTATCAGCAATTGCTTGATAGTGCTTTACAAGACCACGCTGTGAACATTTATTATAATAAGGTGT
Organism: Clostridia bacterium; assembly: GCA_017399405.1. GTDB lineage: Bacteria > Bacillota > Clostridia > Oscillospirales > Acutalibacteraceae > Fimenecus. The sequence continues at coordinate 272,895 of JAFQCT010000016.1, forward strand.
AACAACAAGCATTGCATCAGCACCTGCTTTTTCAGCATCGTTTGAAAGTTCAATCGCATAAGCTGTTTCGTTACTACCAGTACCTGCAATAACAGGAATTCTATGGTTTACAACATCACAAGTAAATTTAATTACATCTGAATGTTCTTTTGGTGTAAGTGTTGCACTTTCACCAGTAGTACCACAAATTACAATAGAATCTGTACCATTTGCAATATGAAATTCAAGAAGATTTTCAAGTGATTTGTAATTAACACTTAAATCATCATTGAATGGTGTTACAATAGCAACACCGCAACCTGTAAAAATAGGATTATTACTCATAATAAACTCTCCTTAATCCATATATCCTTCTGCACAAAGAAGTTCTGCCATAAGAACAGCACCACCTGCAGCACCACGAAGTGTGTTGTGTGAAAGACAAACAAATTTGTAATCGTACTGTGTATCTTCACGAAGACGACCAATTGAAATTGCCATACCGCCTTCAAGGTCACGCTGAAGTTTTGTCTGTGGCATATTATCTTCTTCAAAATAGTTGAGGAATTGTTTTGGTGCGTGTGGAAGTTCTAATTCCTGTGCACGACCTGCAAAATCCTTCCATATATTTAATATTTCTTCTTTACTTGGTTTATTCTCAAATCTTACAAATACTGCACCCATATGTCCATTTGAAACAGGAACGCGAATACATTGTGCTGTGAAATTAGGTGAGTCTGCGTCAACAATAACATCACCCTCAACTTTACCCCAAATCTTAAGTGGCTCTTTTTCACTCTTTTCTTCTTCGCCACCGATAAATGGAATTACATTATCAATCATTTCAGGCCAAGTCTGGAATGTTTTACCTGCACCTGAAATTGCCTGATATGTGCAAACAAGAACATCTTTAATACCAAACTTTGAAAGAGGGTAGAGGGCAGGAACATAACTCTGGAGTGAGCAGTTTGATTTAACTGCAATAAATCCTCGTTTTGTGCCAAGTCTTTTTCTCTGAGCAGGGATAATCTTTGCATGGTCTGCATTGAGTTCAGGAACAATCATAGGAACATCAGGAGTATGTCTGTGTGCACTGTTGTTTGAAATTACAGGGCACTCTGCTTTTGCATAAGCTTCTTCAAGAGCCTTAATTTCATCTTTCTTCATATCAACTGCACAGAAAACAAAATCAACTTGTGATGCGATTTTTTCAATATCTGCAGTAGCGTCCATAACTACAATATCTTTCATAGCTTCAGGAATTTCTACATCCATACACCATTTAGCACCTACGGCATCAGAATACTTCTTACCAGCTGAGCGTGGGCTTGCAGCGAGTACTTTAACATCAAACCAAGGATGGTTATCTAAAAGTGTCATAAAACGCTGACCAACCATACCTGTTGCACCAATTACACCTACATTATACTTTTTCACTTGAAATTACCTCCAAATAATGATATTATATCATTCGTTATAAAAAATCAGTAATGATTATGCCACCATTACTGAATAAAATACATAGTATTACGGACTTATGTCATAATACGAAAGCACTCCATCAATAAATGATGACAGTCATATTACTGTTAATAATACAACCAGAAAAACCAAATCCCAAGCCCTGTTTTTTCTTCGGCAACAAACCCTTTTGCGTTTTATCAAAAACTCTTGGGAGTTTCAAAAACGGTACTGATTTTTGTTGCACCTCAATCGCGTAAATATAATACCATTATAACGCGTTTGTGTCAAACATTTTTATCATTTTCTATATTTTTACGGAGAAACCCTATGAAAAAATCACAATTTTACTACGATTTGCCCAAAGAATTGATTGCACAGACTCCAATTGAGCCTCGTGACCACTCAAGAATGATGGTAATATCAAGAAAAAATGATACAATTGAACATAAACATTTTTATGATTTTGTTGATTATCTTGAATCTGGTGATTGCCTTATTCTCAATAATACGCGAGTACTTCCTGCAAGAATGTACGGTGTAAAAAAAGATACTGGTGCAATTGTTGAATTTTTGCTTCTCAATAATCTTGGTAATGACCGTTGGGAAACTATTACAGGACCGGGTAAAAGAGCAAAAGTTAATACTGAATTTTCATTCGGTGATGGTATTCTTACTTGCAAGATTGAAGAAGTACTCGAAAATGGTAATAGAATAGCAAAATTTAGCTATGATGCGTCAAATATTTACGAAGTTTTAGATAAAGTTGGTGAAATGCCATTACCACACTATATTACGGAAAAACTTGAAGATAAAGAAAGATATCAAACGGTTTATTCAAAAGAATTAGGCTCAGCAGCAGCACCGACTGCGGGTCTTCACTTTACAGATGAAATAATGCAGAAAATCCAAGAAAAAGGTGTAAAAATTGGTTATGTAACACTTCATGTTGGAATCGGTACATTTCGTCCTGTAAAAGCCGAAAATATAGAAGACCACGAAATGCATTCTGAACATTATCAGATTCCAAAAGAAACTGCTGATTTAATAAACGAAACTAAGAAAAATGGTGGCAGAGTTATAGGTGTTGGTACTACTTGTTGCCGAACTCTTGAGAGTGTAATGCAAAGTCAGGGTGAAATGAAAGCCTTTGACGATTGGACAAGTATTTTTATTTATCCTGGATATAAATTTAAGTGCATTGATGCATTACTTACAAACTTTCATTTACCTGAAAGTACACTTATAATGCTTGTATCTGCATTATATGATAGAGAGAAAGTTTTAGATGCATATAAAACCGCAGTCCAAGAAAAGTACAGATTTTTTAGTTTTGGGGATTGTATGTTTATTTATTAAGGAGTAATTATGTATAAACTTATTAAAAAATGTGGAAATGCCCGTAGAGGTGAGTTTCATACAGTTCACGGTACTGTTCAGACTCCTGCCTTTATGAATGTTGCAACACAAGGTGCAATTAAAGGCGGCGTTTCTGCTTACGACTTAAAAGATATTAACTGTCAGGTGCAATTGTGTAATACATACCATTTGCACTTAAGACCTACAGATACACTTGTAAAAGAAATGGGTGGACTTCATAAGTTTACAGGTTGGAATGGCCCTATTCTTACTGACAGTGGTGGGTTTCAGGTGTTTTCGCTTGCTTCACTTCGCAAAATTAAAGAAGAAGGCGTATATTTTTCATCACACATTGATGGTCATAAGATTTTTATGGGACCTGAAGAAAGTATGCAGATACAATCAAATTTAGGCTCAACAATTGCAATGGCCTTTGATGAATGTGTTGAAAATCCTGCAAAATATGAGTATTCAAAACAATCTTGTGAAAGAACTACAAGATGGCTTATTCGTTGTAAAGCAGAGATGGAAAGACTTAATTCTTTGCCTGATACAATAAATAAAAATCAAATGCTTTTCGGTATAAACCAAGGTTGTACTTTTGATGATTTGCGTGTAGAACATATGAAAGAAATTGCAAAGCTTGACCTTGACGGTTATGCAATTGGTGGTCTTGCTGTTGGTGAGCCAAAAGAAGATATGTATCGTATTATTTCAGCAGTTGAGCCATATATGCCTGCAGATAAAATAAGATATCTTATGGGTGTTGGTACTCCTGGTAATATTTTGGAAGCAGTAAAAAGGGGAGTTGACCTTTTTGACTGTGTTATGCCAAGCAGAAACGCTCGTCACGGTCACCTTTTTACAGACTCAGGTATTATAAACATCAATAATAAAAAATATGAAAAAGATGATTTACCTATAGACCCTACTTGTAACTGTCCAACTTGTCAAAGACATTCAAGAGCTTATATAAGACATTTGTTTAAGGCACAAGAAATGTTGGCTATGAGACTTTGTGTAATGCACAACTTGTATTTCTATAATAATCTTATGACAAGAATTCGCGAAGCACTTGACAATGACACATTTGATGAGTTTTACAACAAATATGTTGATAGATTAGACACGCGAATTTAATTAACAGTTTTTTTATAATTTGTAAATTTTTGAAAATTGCTTGCAAAATATACAAATATTATGTATAATATGCGAGTTGACATTTAATTCAATTTTTGGAGGATATTTGAAATGACAAACTTTTTAACATTTGCTATGATGAGTGGCACCGGTGCAGGTGCAGAAGGTGCACAGCAGAGTGGTTCTTTCTCAATGATTATTATGATGGTAGTTCTTTTTGCTGCTATGTATTTCTTTACAATCAGACCACAGAAGAAACAGCAGAAAATGGAACAGGAACTTCGTGAAAACACACAGATTGGTGATGAAATCACAACAATTGGCGGTATTTGCGGTAGAGTTGTTTCTGTTAAAGATGATACAATCGTTCTTGAAACAGGTTCTGACAGAGTAAAAATCAAGTTCAAGAAATACGCTATTCAGACAAACCACACAGCTAATGAAAAGATTCAGGCAGAGCGTGAAGCTGCAAAAGCTGCTATGCAGGAAAAGAAAGAAAAGAAGTCTAAAAAGAACAAAGACGAAGAATAATTAAATCATAAAAATACTTAATCCCTCATATTCTTTATTGAATGTGAGGGATTTTTCTATGCGTAAAAAAATTGCAAAAAGAAAAAAAGAATTACCGGTATCGACTAAAAATATTATAGGAATTCTTATTTCAAATGGTATAGGTTTTACATCGATTATTATATTGACATTTATTTCATCTCTGATATTAACCAAATCATCAGCATTAACCAATTCAGTATCTATATATTTTATAGGCTCAGTTACAATTGGTTCATTGATAACAGGATTTATTGCATCAAAAAAATGTACATTTAAGGGATTTATTTCAGGTATTATAGCATCATTACCACTAATGTTTTGCGTTACAGTTGTAATGTTAGTTTTTTCTCATGGCAGACTAATACCTGAAACTGCAATATTGTATGTAGGAATTATAGTGTTTTCTGCTATTGGTGGAATAATCAGTGCAAATACAAAGCGTAGAAAATAACAGTAAAGGATTTTAATTATGTCGAAAGTAATAAATTTAAGAACAAAAAGATATAAGTCTAAACCAATTGTTCATAAAGATAGAAAAAATTACAATTTTAATAAATTGTATGGTGAAAAATATAAATTATTGTTTTTGCTTATTTCAATTTTAGGAATTTTCGTTGGAGCGATATGTTATAAAATAACAGATAACAGTCAGTTGATACAGGTTATTGCAGAAAACTTTACTATTCTTAACAACGGTAATTTCAAATCAATTTTTATACTTCTTCTTAAACTGGATTTAATATATTTTTTAATCAGTTTCTTTATAGGAACAAGTTTTGTCGGTGCTGTGCTATCATTCATTCCATCAACTCTTAAATGCTTATATATAGGTTATTTAGGCGGATATTTATACAACGAATTTGAACTAAAAGGAGTATTATTCTGTTTGTTATTGCTGTATCCATGTTTTGCAATAACAACAACAGCTTTGATTTTTGCATCTAACGAAAACGTGTATATGAGTCAATATATTTATAATTGCTTAAATGGTAAAAGCACCACTGACAATATATCAATCAGATTATATTTGTTGCGATATGTTCTTTTGTTCACTATAATAATAGCATGTATTACTGTTACAGCGTTTTTAATTTCATTTATTGGACCAAAAATAAATATTGTATAAACGAAAGAACCAAGTCCACAAAAGGATTTGGTTCTTGTTCTAATTATTATCGCTTTTAATGTTAGCTAACGGGTTTGCTTCTGATGCTTTTTTCAGTTGTTCATCAACAATATGTGTATAAATTTCAGTTGTACCAAGATTTTCATGTCCTAAAATATCTTTAAGTACAAGCACATCAACATTACCATGCTGATACATAAGTGTTGCTGCTGTATGTCTTAATTTATGAGTTGAATAACCCTCAAGACCGCATTTTTCAAGTGCATTATATACAATATGCTGAACAGTTTTATTACTGATTCTCTTATTTCGATTACTTAAAAACAAAGCGTTTCTGTCACTTGCAGGCACACCATCAACAGGCCTTACAGCCATATAGTGAGCATAAGCATCTAAGCAAGCATCATTTAAGTAAATTGTGCGTTCTTTATTACCTTTACCTGTTACTCGTAATGTGTGGTCGTCACGAATATCATTGTAGTTAAGGCTTACTAATTCTGATAATCTTAAACCACAATTCAAGAAAAATACAAGAATACAATAATCTCGTTCTTTATACTTTCCATCAACAGATTTCAGTAGTTTTATACTTTCCTCTAATGTAAGGTATTTGGGGAGTGATTTCTTAAGACGAGGGGAGTCTAACACTTCCATTGGGTTATCAGAAATAATCTGTTTTTGCTTTTCAAGATATTTGAAGAATGTACGAAGGCAAGATACTTTTCTTGCACGAGCTGCTTCTTGATTATCTCTTTCATTTTTACAATATGAAAGAAAAGCATAAGCATCATTTAATGTTACACTTCTGACAAACTCTTCGTCAATATCAAGTATATCAATTTCTTCAAACTCAACAGAAGAGGGGACAAGCCCGCGATAATACTTTAGAAACTTAAAGAAAAGTCGTAAATCTGATGCGTATTCATCAATAGTAAGTGCGGATTTATTCTTAATAACATCAAGATAAACTATAAAATCCCTAATTATTGGCGGTAAACCTATATAATTTATTTTTTTCATAACATCACCCGTGAAACTGTTTCACAATAAAATATTTTTTATATAATGAATAAATACTTGTGTGCATTTCAATGAACTACTTAATTATTCACAATTGGTAATAACTAAAACTATATTATATTGCTTACTATAACATCATAATACAGATATAAGTCTTAAATCTTTATTCAGCTAATCTTTGTTACTGACTAATCAGGCAACTTGAATTAGGTTGTATGTATTATTATAACTAATATAATAATATATTAAAAACTATAAAAATTAAAGGATTTTTGCAATTTTTTTGAAAAATAAATTCGATAGAAATTTTCGAAATGATGCAGAGTCCATTTTGAAAAAAGTTATCGGATTTTATTTTTTGTTAAAATGAAATATCAGTACAAAGAAATTAATTTTTTATATAAAAGATTATCTGAAATAAAATCTAATAAGTTCCTGTAAATTAAACAAATTATCTATATTATCGTTTGAATAGCGTAAAATCGTCAAAATAGCTGTTTTGCTATAAAATACCCATATTTCCCGTATTTTGTATAATTTTTCTTCCCCTATTTGATACAAAATATTTATTTTGTATAATTATATATCAAGTTTTCAACTTTGTCAACAATTAAATTAAGTTTTCGACTATGGTTTACTTCCCTTTTTGTAAGAAGTATACAAAATCGAAAACTTTGGTTGTTGAAAACTTTTATTGCCAACCATACAATATTCTGTCTATGTTGTGACAAAATTCTTTGAACGCTTCGTAACGAATTTTTGCACGATACAATTCTAAAATTTCTTCAATATAAGTGTTGTTACTTTTTGTGTAATTATCTAATTTATTTAGATATTCATCTTTAAGAAAAGAATCACAAACATAGACATATCTCATTATCATAATGATTCTTTCAGTATCTCGCATAAATACACCTCCCCTCTTTTGATATAAAAATAAGCCCTGTATTGATATACAGAGCTTTAATCACTATATTAAATTGTTTGTTTTCAAGTATTTAGCATTAAACAGATTTCTATCTGATAAAAGATTGCTGATTTCGTTTCTAAATTTATTATATTCATCATCAATTACATAGTGTTTAGCGTAACCATTGTCACCATATTTGTTTGAAGTGTGGATATATGCACGACTTAACATTTCATCTATTGTCGATTCAGGGTGATGTCTTAAAGTATAAGCGTGAGTTCTTCTTAGAAATTCATTTACATCAGTAGAACGGTCGGCAGAAGAAATTATTTTACCGTAATCACTTCGAGGAATACAGTTTGATGAAGCTCTATGGTCTTCTATTGCTTCTTTTATAACGATTCGTTGTTCGTCAGTAAAAAAATGTTTAATATCTTCATTATCATAAAATATTTTTGCTGACAAAATTTCATGATTTTTCTTGTCAATATGATGAGCAATATCGTGAAACGCAGCAATCGTATAAAGCATATCTAAATCAATGTTGTTAAACTGTTTAGCAAATCTAAAGCAACGGTCAATTACATAATTTATATGTTCAATTCCGTGACCTGAATCGTTTTTAGAGTATTCAGGTAAAATGTTGTTTTGAATATAATCAATCAATTCTTTATTCATATATCTTTACCATTTTATTTATCTAACCAACAATACATCTCTTGTGCTTTTGGAGTAAAACCAAGTTTTTCATACAGCTTTATTGCCTTTGGGTTATTTATAAGAACATCTAGATTTATAAAGTTACAATCTAGGTCTTTAGCCCATTCTTTCGCAGAATTCATAAGAGCAGTTCCAATTCCTTTATTGCGTTGGGTTTCAGTTACAATTATATCCATTATGTAACAGAACTTTCCGGGAATTAAGAACTCAAAATCAGGTCTTGTTTTAGCTTGAAGTAGAATAAATCCAACAACTTCACCATTATTTTCATATACAAGGATATCAGAATTTTCATTAGAGATAGTATTTTCAAGAAATTCTGTACTTTGGTCGCCTTCTTTTATGAAATTAGGAATCAATTTTGTCATTTCCATAAATTGTTCACGATATAACTCTGCTATTGCAGATATATCATCAATTGTTGCTGTTCTAACCATTTTATTTTACTCCACATCTTTAATATAGTCATCTGCTTCTTCTCTTGATTTGAATATTATTACTTGCTTTTCATCTTTGTATTTTTCAAGTAAGTCATAGATATATGGTAATGTATCTTTTGAAAAATCTTCAATAAATTGTTTGAATTCCGAGTCTAATTCTGTTTCTACCCAAGGCAACTCATAACGACCTTTACCAATTCTTTCGGTTGCACCTTGCAGACACACCTCTGTCGGTAAATCAAACAGAAAAACTGTATCACATTCTTTAAGTCGCATTTCTATTGTTCTTTTGTAATTGCCGTCAATTATCCATTTGTCTTCGTTAAATATTTCAGATATTCTTTTGTCAAAATCTTCTCTTGAAATATGCGTTTTGTCAGGCTTATGCCATATAGCATCAAGATAATATAATGGTAAACCTGTGAATTTATTAAGTTTTTCAGCAAAAGTTGTTTTACCCGAGCCGGGACAACCTATTATAATTACCTTTTTCATAAATATCACCAAAATAAGTGTGGCATCTCCATATATAAAGAGATGCCTGAAAATAAATATTATTTTGCTATCTTTTTAACAACAAAATCTATGCCTTTTTCTGCAGGTTTTGCGATTTTTTCAGGTGATACTTTTTTCTTTTCTTTTAATGGCTGACCATATTTTTTTGTCATTTTTGTAGCTTTTGAGAGAACTATTCCCATTGTGGCTGTTGCACCCAAGTATGCTATAAAATATCCCTTTTTCATTTTAATCACCATCTGTTTCCATAATTGGAATAATACTTCCTATATCTGTTAAAGGTTTTCCTTTAATATCAATATAATTTACACCATTATCATACAAGAATTTTTTGATTTTGTCAAAGTCTGAATGTAATAATAAATCACCATTAAATAGTAATGTGTTTTTATCTATCAATCCACAGCATCCACCGATAAATCCGTAATCGTATTTATCTATGCTTACGCTCCCCTTTTGGACAAGTAATGAATTTATATTATCATACTGTAAAACCGCATTATAAACGGAAATATCGTCAGTTATGATGGTGTTTCTTTTGCAAATACAAACAGAACATTTTGAATAACCTTGTTTTACATCAATAATCGGTTTTTTAGGTAATAATTCTATTATTTCTTTTGTCAAAATCGACTTATTACAGATAATATAATCACCAATATCTGCAAAATTCAACAAACAATCATTAGGATAAGGTGATTTTATATTTTCAATAATAATTGATTTCCCGCCATTATCTTTAATAAATTTGCAAAGTTCAACTTGATTTTTATCTACTAAAAATGTAGATTTCCCAACATAATTCGCTAAAATATCAGCGTGTTTGCTTACAGGAGTGTCTAAAAGCGGATTTTCGGTTACATTCACGACTATTATAGCCAATTCGTCAAAAACGCTTTTAAGGGCATTTTCGTCAATGTTTGCAAATACTGTTGTAACTTTATTTTTGGGAAGATTAGGATTTTCTAAAAATCTTTCATTCAATTTATAATCGCCTCAAATGCTTGTCTAATATTTTTTGCAGGAACAATTTCAATTTCATTAAAGAGATATTTAGGTAATTTTGAATAGTTATGATAAGGAATAACACACTTTTCAAAACCTAATTTTGCAGCCTCTTTTATTCTCTGCTCACAAGAATTTACTGAACGAATCTCCCCTGCTAATCCAATTTCGCCAAAAGCTAATGTTTTTTCAGGTACAACAACATCTTTAAGGCTTGAAACAATTGCAAGTGCTATTGATAAATCGGCTGCAGTTTCATCAATTCGCAATCCGCCAATAACATTTGTGTAGCAATCCATATTTCCAAGGAAATAACCGCATCGTTTTTCAAGAACTGCAATAAGCATTGCCATTCTGTTATATTCAATACCCGTTGCCATTCTTCTTGGATTACCAAAACCACTTGGTGTAACAAGACTTTGCACTTCAGCAAGAATCGGTCTTGAGCCCTCCATTAAACAAGCAACGCAAGTGCCTGATACATTTTGTGGCTTACCTGAAATAAGCATCATTGATGGATTTTCAACCTCACAAAGACCATTATCAAGCATTTCAAATACACCGATTTCGTTAGTTGACCCGTAACGGTTTTTAACTGCTCTTAAAATGCGGTAAGATGTATTTCTGTCACCCTCAAAATACAGAACACAGTCAACGATATGTTCAAGTACTTTAGGACCTGCAATATTACCGTCTTTGTTTACATGACCTACAAGAAATATTGGAATATTTGATGCTTTTGCAGTTCTTGTGAAAAGGTTTGTAGATTCACGAACTTGCGTAACACTACCCGGTGATGAATTTAATTCGCTTATTTCCATAGTTTGTATGGAGTCAATTATTACAATGTCAGGCTTTTCAGATTGAATATATTCGCTTATATATTGTGCATCAGTTTCGCAAAGAACTGAAAGATTTTCGGTTGATACTGAAAGTCGTGACGCACGGAGTTTAATCTGATGTGCAGATTCTTCGCCGGATACATATAAAATCTTTAATCCCTCACCTAAATATTCACAAATCTGTAAAAGGATTGTTGATTTACCAATACCCGGGTCACCGCTTAAAAGTACTACAGAGCCTTTAACAAGACCGCCACCAAGTACGCGATTTAATTCTTTAAGTCCTGTATTGTATCTGTGACCTGTGTCAGCAGTAATCTGTGCAAGTGGGTATGCCCTGCCACGATTTGAGCCGACAAGTGATTTCTTGGTAGTTTCTTTAACGACTGTCTTGATTTCTTCATTAAGAGTGTTCCACTCGTTACAATTAGGGCATTGACCAAGCCAACGGGGTGTTTCATAACTACATTCGCTACAAATATATACTGATTTAGACTTCTGAGCCATTTTGGACCTCCGAAATATTATAATTTATTATTCCTGTTGCAATTGATAATGCCATATTATTTTGATATGTGCTATCTTTCAATTGATTTAACTCGCTTTGATTTGAAACAAATCCACATTCAACCATAACTGCGGGTTTAGTAGCGTTATAAAGTACATAAATATCTGTACCCGACTTTTTAATTTGACGCTTGTTATTCGGCTGTAGTTGGCTTTTGACAGCGTTTTGAATAAGCCCTGCAATTTCTCGGCTTTCATCGCAATTCGCCGAATAAAAGGTCTGTGTGCCCCAAATTCTGCTATCTTCGTATTTGTTTTGGTGTATACTCAAATAAATACAATTTTCGTACAAGTCCATTGTAGCAGTACGATTGCGGATATCAGAAACTTTTCGCTGACGAATTGTATCTCCTGTTGTGTGAATTGCAGTATCAGTTGTTCGTATTAAATGAGTTTTATAGCCGAATAATGTAAGAATATCATTAACTTTTAATGATATTTGCAAGTTTATGTCTTTCTCATAAGTGCCATCAATCCCTACTGCACCGCCATCTTCACCACCGTGACCTGCATCAATGATTATTACGGGTAAAGTGCTATTGATTATGCTATTAGAAGATGCAAATTGAATTTGGCACAAAAGTACAGAGGTAACGCAAACAACTGTAGCAAGAATTAACGCAATTAACGACTTTTTCACAAAATCACCCCATAAAATATATGGGAATAATTTTAACAATATTATTTTACATTAAGAGTTCATAATTTACAAGCAAAAAAATAAAGCGTACAGCATAAACTGTACGCTTTATTGTACTGAATATTAAATTTTTAGTTTCGGTTTTACACGATTAAATACCATAATTATGGGTAATCGTATGTTGTGTGTGTTTCACTACCTGCTGTGCAAGTTACTTTAATTCTGTAATCACTGAAAACATTGATAAGGCGTGTTTCTTCAAGGCCAAGTGAAGTACCTGTGCCAGACTTTGTCCAAGTTTCAATTGTTTCATAACCTGTTGATTTTTCTTTTTGTAATTCAATTTTTATGTATAGTGAAGTTGAAACCTTTGAAATAAGTACAACACTTGAGGTTGAATTCAAACCACTGATAGTAAAAGATGTTGTTACACTACCTATGGTAGTAAAGCAAGGCATAACACCGTAATCATCTTCCACTACAGCAGCAGAAGACATAATTACAAAAGAAGAAAACAACATAGCGAGAATTAAAAGTATACTTACAGATTTTTTTATAGTTTTTACCAATTTTATACCCCCTTAAAAAAACATACATCGTATTTTAAGAAAGGTTTGTTACTATTAATTTATTTTACAGTTTCCGCAATTTTTAATAACTCACCTTTTGAAACCGTACTATGTATCTGATAAACATAGTCATTTTTATTCCATACTATGCAATTGTAATCCGTTTCATCATCATAGAATGTGTATGTTGTATCATTAATAATTATATTATCAATAATTCCTGCTTCTGTATCAAATTCAACTTTATTAGCGGACGAACTTTTTATAATATTGATAATTGTACCACTAGAATTCTCATAATCGAGGAATATATTTTTTGATGAAACATATTCATTAATTTTTTCAAACCCTTCAGGAATATAACCAACAGTGATTTCACCATTTACTGAATTATCGTTTGATTCTGTAAGCTGATATCTGCTGAAAATATCAAAATTATCAATAATATATTCGCGTGATGATGGGATTACAAACGCAGTCAATAACAGTGCTGATAATACTGCGGCAATCATTAAAACTTTAACTGTTTTTGTAGTAAACCTGTGATAACGGTTGTCACGCATTTTATTAAATAGTTTTCTTTTCCATTTTTCATGATTTTTAGTGTATTCTGCTTCAGGAACAATTTCAGGTATAGTTGCGAGCCAATCATTTAATGACATTTCACATGCTTTTTCAAAATTATTCATTATTCTCTCCATTAACATAATTTCTTACAAATTGCATGCCAAGCATACATCTTTTTCTTACAAGTGGCTTTGATATGTTAAGATATTTACTTATTTCTTCGCCGGTCATATTATAATA
>JAFQCT010000017.1 GCA_017399405.1 Clostridia bacterium
GGATAAAAAAAGAAGACCTTGCATGTGAAATGCAAGGTCATAATTTTTTCGAGTTTTAAGTTTTTATTTTACCTCTAATTCAGCGGTTAGAGGATAAACGATTTTGCCCCATGTAAGGATGAAGGGGATTGCCTTGGGGCACGTTGATTACTCCCACTCGATAGTTCCGATTGGTTTTGGAGTAAGGTCGTAGAGAACACGGTTGATGCCGTCAACTTCGTGTGTGATTCTGTAAGTAACCTTATGAAGCACTTCATAAGGGATTTCCTCAATTGTGGCACTCATAGCGTCTTTAGTATTTACTGCACGAATAATTGCAGGCCAGCCTTCGTATCTGCTTTCGTCTTTAACGCCAACGCTCTTAACATCAGGCACAGCAATAAAGTACTGCCATACTTTTTCTGCAAGACCGCAGTTGTCAAACTCTTCACGAAGAATAGCGTCTGCTTCACGAAGTGCGTGGAGTCTGTCGCGTGTGATTGCACCAAGGCAACGAACACCAAGGCCAGGGCCTGGGAATGGCTGGCGATATACCATCGCATGAGGGAGTCCCAATGCTTCACCTACAACACGAACTTCGTCTTTGAAGAGAAGCTTGATTGGTTCAACAAGTTGGAAGTTAAGGTCTTCAGGAAGTCCACCAACATTGTGGTGAGATTTAACAGCCTTTTTGCCTTCTGCCTGCTTGAAACTTTCAAGAATATCAGGGTAGATTGTGCCTTGTGCAAGGAACTCAACACCCTCAAGTTTTCTTGCTTCGTCAGCAAAAACATTTATAAATTCAGCACCGATAATCTTTCTTTTCTTTTCAGGCTCACTAACGCCTGCAAGAAGGTCAAGAAAACGGTCAGTAGCATCAACATAGATAAGGTTTGCATCAAGTTCTTTGCCGAAAACTTCAATAACATTTTCGCTTTCGTTCTTTCTCATAAGACCGTGATTTACATGAACACAAACTAACTGTTTGCCGATTGCTTTAATAAGAAGAGCAGCAACAACTGATGAGTCAACACCGCCGGAGAGTGCGAGAAGAACTTTTTTATCGCCAACTTGCTCGCGAACAGCTTTAATCTGTTCTTCAATAAAAGCATCAGCTAACGCTTTGGTGGTAATTCTTTCCATTGATTCGGGTCTAACATTGCTATCCATTTTGAATTCCTCCATTTTATATTAAATTAGTCTGTATAGTTATCAAAATATCCCTGAACGAGAATGATTGGAGTACCCTTATCACCTGAACCACTTGTAAGGTCGCAAAGTGAACCGATAAGGTCAGTAAGCTGACGAGGAGTAGTACCCTGTGAAGCCATATTGCCTACAAGGTTGTCCTGCTTTGCTTTAATGCTCTTTGAAATTGCTTCTTTGAGTTCAGCACCTGAAAGACCTTTGAAGTCGTTATCAGCAAGATATTTAAGTTTTAATTCGTTTGGAGTACCAATAAGTCCTCTTGTGTGAGCAGGGGATACAACCGGGTCAGCGAGTTCCCAAATTTTACCCTGAGGGTCTTTGAATGCACCGTCACCGTAAACCATAACTTCAATGTGTTTACCTGTTCTCTTTAAGAACTCTGCCTGAATATCCTCAACAAGTCCCTGACAATCTCTTGGGAAAAGTTTAACTGTATCTTCTGTTGATTTGTTTGAACCAAGAAGACCATATTTTTCGTTGCAACCGCTACCATTTACAGGAGCGTTAAGAATATCGTCAAGTCCGCAAACTACTTTAGCACCTGCAGCTTTAAGAATTCTCTTTGTTCTCTGTCTTGTGTGAATGTCACAAGTAAGAACACAATCTGTGTAGTTGAGAATTGTTTTAGCTTGATTTGCAAAAACGATTTCAACTTCAGCACCTGCTTCACGGATAATACCTGCATAGTAGTCAACATAGTCAACGCCTGTGAATTCGTGCTTGTTTTCGCCGAAAAGTTCTCTGTACTTTTCAAGTGAAAGAACATCAGAATATGGATTTACACCTGCTTCATCAAGTTTATCAAGGCTTACGAGTGAGTTACCAACCTCGTCACTTGGGTAGCTGAGCATAAGAACAACTTTTTTTGCACCTTTAGCAATACCGCGAAGACAGATTGCAAAACGATTTCGTGATAAAATCGGGAAAATAACACCGATTGTTTCACCGCCTAATTTTGCCTTAACATCAGCTGCAATATCGTCAACTGATGCGTAGTTACCTTGTGCACGCGCAACTATTGATTCTGTAAGAGAAACAACATCTCTGTCACGCATAGTAAAACCTTCGCTCTCTGCTGCTTCAAGAACGCTTGTTACTGCAATGTCAACAAGATTGTCGCCTTGTCTGATGATAGGACAACGAATACCTCTTGAAACCGTACCGACTTTTCTTTCCATATATATCTCTCCAATATAAAAAATTAACGAATGTCGCGTTGTGGCAAAATGCCAACTTTTCCGCATATTAACCACTAAAATATTATACAATTACATTTTTTTCAAGTCAATAAAAATATAAGTCATATAAATAAAAATTCTTATTAAATTTTTGTGCATTTTTGTGCATTTTTTTCATTTGTAAAAATATGAACAAAATAGTAAAAAAACAATTGAACAAAAATGAAAAAAACTGTTAATTTTCATTGACTTTTATATAGTATAGCAGTATAATAACTTAAATATGATTATAATGCAATTATTATGGATTGTTGCGTTTACTTTTACTGTTAGGAGCATGAATTTATGTATAGAAGTGTTAAAAGATTTCTTGATTTTACTATTGCCTTAATGGCGTTGATTATTCTTTCACCTGTATTTTTAATAGTTGCTTTAATTATAAAACTCACTTCACCGGGACCTGTAATTTTCAAACAGAAAAGAATAGGTAAAGATGGCAAAGTTTTTGAAATTTATAAGTTCCGCTCAATGGTAGTAGGTGCTGAAAGTCAGGGTAGTGGAGTTTATTCAGGTAAAGGTGATGCACGCGTTACAAAAATCGGTAAGATTATTCGTGCAACAAGTATTGACGAGTTACCACAGTTTGTAAACATTCTTAAAGGCGAAATGAGTTTTGTAGGACCTCGTCCTCCACTTACATATCATCCTTGGGATTATTCAGAATATTCAGATTTTCAACTTCGTATGTTTGAGGTAAGACCGGGCATTACAGGTTGGGCACAGGTAAATGGTAGAAAAGATGTTGAGTGGAACAGACGCATTGAACTTAATGTATGGTATGTTGATAATATGTCACTTTGGCTTGATATAAAGATTATTTTCACAACTTTCCTTAAAGTGCTTAAAAATGAAGATAATGAGAACACAGGTGCAACAGTAGTTGCAAAGGAAGAAAAAGAAACAGTCAATAAATAAGAGGTAGTTATGGCTCTTCAGTTAATGTTTGTTACAAATCGTGTTGATGTGGCAGAAGCAGCACAGTCTGCAGGTGTTGACCGTATATTCGTAGATATGGAGTATATCGGCAAATCTGACCGTCAGGGCGGAATGGATACAGTTCAGAATATGCACACTTTAGAAGATGTAAAAGCACTTCGCAAGGTGCTTACAACATCAACACTTCATGTCCGTTGTAATCCAGTGCATGACGCAACTGACAGTTACCCATCAACTGAGGAAGAAATTAACAGTATAATAGATGCGGGTGCAGATGTTATAATGTTACCGTTCTTTCAAAATGCAGTGCAAGTAAGTCGATTTATAAAAGCAGTAGGGGGCAGAGTAAAAACAAATTTGCTCGTTGAAACTCCTGAAGCTGCAGAAAATATTGACGAAATACTTGAAATCGACGGAATTGATGAAATACACATTGGTCTTAACGACTTGCATTTAGGTTATGGAATGACCTTTATGTTTGAGTTGGTAGCAGATGGTACAGTACAGAAACTCTGCGAAAAAATTGCAAAGAAAAATATAAGTTATGGTTTTGGTGGAGTTGCCCGTGTTGGTACAGGTACTCTTCCTGCAGAATGTATTTTAGGTGAGCATTACCGTCTTGGCTCAGAGCGTGTTATTCTCTCTCGTGCATTTTGTGATGTTGCAAAAGAAAACGATTTTGAAGTAGTAAAAGAAAAGTTTAATACAGGTGTTCGTGACATTCGTGAATTTGAAAAAGAATTACTCACCACTTGGAATGAAGAAACACACAAAGCGAATCATATAAAAACACAGGAATGTGTTCAGAAGATTGTTGAGATTATAAAGAATAAGTAAAGGTAAAGTTATGAAACTTTTAATGACAGGTGCTTTTAATTGCACAGCAGAGCAAAAACTGAATATAGAAAAGCTTGGCTGTGAAGTTATGTTTCAGCAAATGGAAAATGAGCCTTTGTCAGAAGAAATGTATACAGCAGATATAGTAATTTGCAATGGCTTGTTCCTTTATAATGACTTGGACAAGTTTAAAAACCTTAAATTCGTTCAACTTACAAGTGCAGGGCTTGACCGCGTACCAGTTGAAAAAATGAATGAAAAGGGAATAGTACTTCATAACGCAAGGGGAGTATATAGCACTCCAATGGCTGAATGGGTACTTACAGGTGTTCTTACATTGTATAAGAATACAAATGCATTTTATAGTAACCAACAAAATCATAAATGGATTAAAGATAGAAATGTAAAAGAGTTGTCAGGTAGTACAATCTGTATTGTAGGTTGTGGTAGTGTTGGTACTGAATGTGCAAAATTATTTAAGCCATTCAGTAATGAAATGATTGCAGTTGATATCGTGAAACCTAAAAGTGATTTATTTGATAATTACTATACTATAAATAATGTAACCGAAGCAGTAAAAAACGCAGATGTTGTAATCCTTACACTTCCATTAACAGATGAAACACGAAATATGTTCAATAAAGAACTTCTTTCACAATTTAAGAATGATGCAATTCTTGTAAATATTTCAAGAGGTGCAGTTGTGAATGAGGTGGATTTGATAGATGCACTTAAAAATGGTAAAATCGACGGTGCGGTGCTTGATGTATTCAATACTGAACCGTTAGATGAAAACAGTGAACTATGGGAAATGGAAAATGTGATTATCACACCACACAATTCCTTTGTATCACAAAAAAACAACGAAAGATTGTTTAATTTAGTTTATAATAATTTGAATACATATATGAAAGAAGCAGAAAAATGAAATTTATTTTGATTTCCCCTAAAAACAGAACAGCATATAATTTTAGAGGCGATTTGGTCAAAAAAATTATAGCAAGCGGTTACGAAGTAGTCATAACAGGCCCCAATCGTGACAATGTTGATAAGGTTGAGGCATTGGGTGCAAGATTTGTTGAAATTCCAATGAATAAAAACGCCTTAAATCCGTTTAAGGATTTAAAGTATATGAATGCACTTCGTAAACTTTTTAAAGAAGAAAAACCTGATGTAATTTTAGGTTATACTTCAAAACCTGTAATTTATGGTTCAATTGCAGGTAAACTAGCAAAAGTACCGCATAAGGTTGGAATGGTAACGGGTGCAGGTTATGCTTTCGCTTCAAAAAGCAAAAAGGCTAAAGTTATTAAAATGATTTTATCAATGTTATACAGAGTGGCTTTTGCTTGTGCTGATGTTGCACTCTTCCAAAATGTTGACGACAAAAATACCTTTGTTAAAGAAGGAATACTTAAGGAAGAAAAATGTAAGGTTATTGATGGCTCAGGCGTTAATATGGAACGTTTTCCATTGGCACCATATCCTAAACAGCTGACATTCTTTATGTTGTCACGAGTTATGTACTTTAAGGGTATTCGCGAGTATCTTGAGGCTTGCACAATTGTTAAAGAAAAACATCCTGAAGTAAGATTTATGCTTTTAGGTGCTTGCGAGGGAATTCACGATTCGCTTTCAGAAGAAGAATTAAAACCATATGTAGAAAAAGGGATTATTGAGCATTTTGGCGAAACCGATACAGTTGCTGATTTCTATAAACAATGTTCGGTATTTGTATTGCCATCTTACGGTGAGGGTGTTCCAAGAACAGTACAGGAAGCAATGTCAATGGGCCGTGCAATTATTACAACTACTGCGCCGGGTTGTCGCGAAACAGTAATAGACGGTGTTACGGGATTTATTATTCCGACAAAAGACGGCAAAGCACTTGCTGAAAAAATGATGGAATTTGTTAAAAATCCTGAACTCGTTGAAAAAATGGGCAAGGCAAGTAATGAATATTGCAGACGAAGATTTGAAGTAAATAAGATTAACAAAGAAATGTGTATGCATCTTAAAATAAAGGAGTAATTGATATGTCACTTTACGAAAAAATCATTAACGGCGAAGAAAAAATTTCTCTTGTAGGACTTGGCTATGTTGGTATGCCTATTGCGGTTGCTTTCTCAAAGAAAGTAAAAGTTGTAGGTTTTGACCTTAATGCTAAGAAAATTGAACTTTATAAAAACGGTATTGACCCGACAAATGAGGTTGGCGATGACGCAATTAAGAATTGCACAGTAGAGTTTACTGCTGACGAAACAAAACTTCGTGAAGCAAAATTCCACATTGTTGCAGTTCCAACACCTGTAAATGATGACCATACGCCTGACCTTACTCCTGTTGAAGGTGCATCAACAATTGTCGGTCGTAACCTTACAAAAGGTTCAATTGTTGTTTATGAATCAACAGTTTACCCTGGTGTTACAGAAGATATCTGTATTCCGATTCTTGAAAAGGAATCAGGACTTAAATGTGGTGTAGATTTCAAAATTGGTTATTCTCCTGAAAGAATTAACCCAGGCGATAAAGTGCACCGTCTTGAAACAATCGTAAAAATCGTTTCAGGTATGGATGAAGAGTCACTTGATGAAATTGCAAAGGTTTATGAACTTGTTGTTGAAGCAGGTGTTCATCGTGCTGAAAGCATTAAGGTTGCTGAGGCAGCAAAGGTTATCGAAAATAGCCAACGCGACATTAATATCGCATTTATGAATGAGCTTTCAATCATCTTTAACAAGATGGGTATAGATACACAGTCAGTTCTTAAAGCAGCAGGAACAAAGTGGAATTTCCTCGGTTTCTTCCCGGGTCTTGTAGGCGGTCATTGTATCGGCGTTGACCCATATTATCTTACATATAAAGCAGAACAGTTAGGTTATCATAGCCAGATTATTCTTTCAGGTCGTAGAATTAACGACGATATGGGTAAATATGTTGCTGAAAGTGTAGTTAAAAATCTTATCAAGGCTGATGTAACCATTAAGAATGCAAAGGTTGCAATACTTGGTTTCACTTTCAAAGAAAATTGCCCTGATACAAGAAATACAAAAATTATCGATATTTATAACGAACTTAAAGAGTACGGCATTGTTGCAACAGTAGCAGACCCTGCAGCAGATGCTGATGAGGCAAAGCACCTTTATGGTATGGAATTTGTTGATATGTCAACAATCAAAGATTGTGATGCAGTAATTCTTGCAGTTGCTCACGAGCAGTTTAAAGATTTGACACAGGCTGACTTTGACAAGATGTTCAAAGCAGGTGACAATTCAACAAAAGTACTTGCTGATATTAAGGGACTTCTCAACCGTAAGGAATATGAATCAGCAGGTTATAAGTATTGGAGATTATAATTTATGGGCTACAAACACTTAAAATTCCCTGAAAATTCAGTATTCCTTGTTACAGGAGCAGCAGGATTTATCGGCTCAAATCTTTGCGAAGCAATACTTAATATGGGTTATAAAGTAAAGGCACTTGATGACCTTTCAACTGGTAAACAGAAGAATGTTGATATGTTCCTTGATAATTCCAACTATACATTTATAAAAGGCGACATTAAAGACCTTGATACATGTATGAAGGCTTGTGAAGGCGTAGATTACGTACTTAATCAGGCTGCTTGGGGTAGTGTTCCTCGTTCTATTGAAATGCCTTTGTTCTACTGCAAAAATAATATTGAGGGTACACTCAATATGATGGAAGCTGCTCGACAAAACGGCGTTAAAAAGTTCGTCTATGCGTCAAGTTCATCTGTTTATGGGGATGAACCAAATCTTCCAAAGTATGAGGGTAGAGAAGGCAATCTTCTTTCACCTTACGCTCTTACGAAGCGTTGTGATGAAGAATGGGGTAAACTCTACACAAAACTATATGGACTTGATACATATGGAATGAGATATTTCAATGTATTTGGTCGTCGTCAGGACCCTGATGGTGCTTATGCGGCAGTTATTCCGAAATTCTTAAAACAACTTCTTAATGGCGAAACACCAACAATAAATGGCGACGGTAAACAAAGTCGAGATTTTACATATATTGAAAATGTTATCGAAGCAAACCTTAAGGCTTGTCTTGCACCAAGTGAGGCAGCAGGTGAGGCTTATAATATTGCTTATGGCGGTCGCGAATACTTAATTGATATTTATTATGGTCTTACAAAGGCTTTAGGACTTGATGTAGAGCCAAACTTCGGACCTGACCGTAAAGGCGACATCAAGCACAGCAATGCTGACATTTCAAAAGCAAAACGTCTTTTAGGCTATGACCCTGATTATAGCTTTCAAGACGGAATCAAACTCGCAATCGAGTGGTATAAAGAAAACTTATAAAGGAAATTAACCATGATTTTTTTCATAACAGTATTAAGAGCATTAGCTGCTTGCATTATTACAAATTCACATTATGTAGGTGTTTATCCGACCGATTTAATCGCTAATGGTGGATTATTTGGCGACGTGATTTTCTTTGCGGTTTCAGGTTTTTGCCTTACAAACGTAAAAAACAGTTTTCCAAAATGGTATGGTAAAAGACTTGTACGTGTTTTCCCCGCAGTATTTATAATTTCTATAATCTATATTTTGTTAGGAATTCACGAGTTTCAACCAACATTACAAGGTGTAATTGATAGTTTTATTTTACCGGTTAAATATCACTTTGTATTATCAATTATTATTTTGTATATTCCTTTCTACATTGTTATGAAAGTAGAAAAATTAAGAGAGAATATTCCTGCAGTAGCTGGAATAACGGCTCTTGTGTGGCTCGCAATTTACATATTTGTATATGATAAATCTTACTATCATATTGATACAGTACGTGAGCCAATGATTAGATTTTTGTTCTTCTTTGCTATGCTTTTAGGTGCTTATTTCAAAGAGAATCTTGAAAAGTATCGCAATAAAAAATCAATTATTTCATGGATTTTACTTCCAATTTTGTTTGTTGCGTATTTTGCAAGCAAATTAATTTTCAGTAGAGTTGACAGTATTTCAGACTTGCAAATTGTAAATCAAATTATCTTATTTGTATTACTCGCTGTAACTTTTCGTTGTTTCATGTCAATCGACGGTTGGCTTGAAAACTTGCCAAAATGGATAAAAGCTATAATAACGTTCGTTTCAGGAATTACTCTTGAAATATACCTTGCTCAAATTGGAATTATAGATAAACTTAATTTCTTGCCATTCCCACTGAATTGGTTGTTAATTACCGGCGTAATCGTGTTATTAGCGTTTATTCTCAATAAATTTTCATCACTTGTTCAAAGGCCACTGTTAAAGCTTTTGAATAAAGATAAATGAGGTAATTATGATGATTGATTTAAAAAAAATAATAAAAGCAGATTTTAGACGAAATATGAGATATATCTTTTCTTTTATGCCTGATAAAATGTACCTGCAGCTTCATTACTTTTTGATTTTAGGAAAATTTATTAATTTTAAAAATCCAAAAACATATACTGAAAAACTTCAGTGGTTAAAAGTTAATAATAGAAGACCTGAATATAGTAAATTGGTTGATAAACTTGCGGTTCGTGAGCATATTGCAGAAGTTTGGGGCGAAGAACATCTTTTCCAACTTCTTGGTGTATGGGATTCATTTGACGCTATTGATTTTGACAGTCTTCCTGAACAGTTTGTATTAAAATGCAATCACGATTCAGGAAGCACAAAGGTTATTAAGAGTAAAAGTGCTTTAACACAAGATGATTTTGATGAATTAAAAGCTCATTTTACTAAACGACTAGACCGCGAATATTTTTATGCCGGTCGTGAATATCCGTACAAGGGACTTCCACGTCACATAATGGCAGAGGCGTTTATGGTTGATGAATCAGCACCTGAAAAAGCAATTGAAGATTATAAGTTTTTCTGTTTCAATGGTGAACCTAAAATTATGTTTGTTGCAACCGAAAGAAATATAGATGTTAAGTTTGATTTCTTCGATATGGATTTCAATCATCTTGATATTGTCAATATCCATCCACAGTCAGGTAAAGAGATTCCAAAACCTGAAAAGTTTGAAGAAATGAAAGAAATTGCAGCAAAACTTTCCCAGGGAATGCCACAAGTGCGTATTGATTTATATGAACTTAACGGTAAATTGTATTTTGGTGAATATACTTTCTTCCACGGTGGTGGATTCTGTGTGTGGGAACCGATGGAATGGGAGAAAAAACTTGGCGATTGGATAGACCTTACATAATTCGATTTTTAGACTTTTAAATTAGGGTGGTTAAAATGGAACCTTTTCGTGTTTTGCATATTGTTACATCCATGGAATTGGGTGGAATTGAAAATTTTATTATGGTTAACTATAGAAATATTGACAGAACACGTGTCCAATTTGATTTCTTAAAGCATCGCGATTCTCATGATTTCTTTGATGATGAAATTTTAGATTTAGGTGGAAAAATATATAGTGTTCCTCCAATCAATCCTTTAAGACAAAAACAGTATAATCAGGTAGTTTCGAATTTTTTTAACGAGCATAAGCAAATGTATTCTATTGTGCATTCACACATTAATACTTACAGTGCATATCCTTTACGCATTGCCAAGGACGAGAATGTTGCTGTGAGAATAGCTCATGCTCACGCTACAACCTCAAAACTTGATTTTAAAACACCTTTTAGAATTTATACAAAAAAAACAATCAATAAATATGTAACTGACGCTTTCGCTTGTTCAAATGAAGCTGGTAAGTGGTTGTTTGGAAATCTACCATATACTGTGATTCCTAATGCTATCGATTCAGAGTTGTATTTACCGAAAGACAATATTCGTAAAGACGTACGTGAGGAACTGGGTATAACTGATAAGTTCGTAATTGGTATGGTAGCAAACTTCAAATCTGTAAAAAATCATAAATTTATGATAGAAGTTTTTTCAGACGTGCTAAAAAGGATACCCAATGCATGTCTTGTGCTTGTAGGTCATGGTGAAATGAAACAAAGTATTGAGAAAATGGTTGCGGAAAAAAATCTTAGTAATAGAGTTATATTTACTGGGTTGCGTAAAGATGTAAGTCGTATTTTGCAAGGTCTTGATGTTTTTGTTTTGCCATCTATTTCAGAAGGATTTCCCATTTCGGTGTTGGAAGCTGAGGCGGTAGGTGTTCCTTGTGTGATTTCTACTGGCGTGCCAACAGATGTTAAACTTTTTGAAGCAATGGATACATTTTTTGTGTCAATCGAAGATAAAAATGCTTGGGTTGATGAAATCGTTTCTTTACAACAAACTACAAGAAGAAGCTGGGCGAAAGAGATTTCAAAAACCCAATATGACGTAAAAAATAATGCAAAAAAATTAATGGAGTTTTATGAAAGCAAGCACAGAATGTGTGAAAATCTTAAGTAGTATCTATTGATTTAAAGATTAAATATAATCCTAATCGAATTGTTTGAAAGGTTTTAACAATGAAAATATTAGTATTGTCCAGTTCATCATGGACCAACGATAATAGCTTTGGCAATTCCTTTGAAAATATTTTTGAGGGAATCCCAGATGTTGAAATAGCAAATATTTACTGTAAATACGGTAATCCGAAAACGAATCTTGTTTCAAGATTTTTTCAGATTACCGAAAAATCATTGCTTAAAAATTTGAAAAATCCCAAAATATCGGCAGGAAAAGAAGTTTTTATGGATGAAACTGCTTATACTGATGTGGTCGAACCGAAATCGGCAAATCTTGCCCGTAAAAAAAGATGGATAATAATGTTTTGGGCAAGAGATTTAATATGGAAATTCAGTCGTTGGAAATCGCCTGAACTAAAAAAGTTTATTGATGATTTCAAACCTGATATAATTTTCCAACCAATTTATTATGTAAGCCATATGAATAGAATTGCTAAATTCATTAAGAAGTATACGGGCGTCCCAATGTATGGTTATGTTTCTGACGATGTTTATACACTGAAACAGTTTTCATTGTCACCGCTTTATTGGATTAACAGATTTATTTGCAGAAGAAATGTAAAAAAAGTTATAAAGCAGTGTGAAATTCTTTACACAATTTCTGAAGTTCAGCGTGCAGAGTATGAAAAAATTTTTAAAATTCCTTGCAAGATTTTAACTAAATCTGCCAATTTTGATGAGCCCGCTGAAGTTAAAGAAGAGTATAATAAACCATTGCAGTTTATTTATACAGGAAATATTGGCATTAAGCGGTGGAAATCCCTTGCAATTATTGCAGATGCATTAAAAGAGATTAACAAAGACGGCATTAAGGCAGAAATGAAAATATATACTGGCGGTCTTGTGACTGATGAAATCAGTAAAGCCCTCAATATTGAAAACACATCAAAAATTATGGGATTTGTTTCTTCTAGTGAAATTTCAAGAATTCAGCGTGATGCTGATGTGCTCGTTCATGTTGAGTCGTCTTCACTACAGAGCAGATTGTGGGTGCGTCAGTCATTCTCAACAAAAATTGTTGACTATCTTAAAATTGCAAGACCAATTCTTGCAGTAGGTCCTAAAGAAGTAGCATCTATTGAGCACTTAATCAGAAATGATTGTGCAATTATTGCTGATAATAAGGACGAGCTTATTGAAAAACTCAATGAAGTTATAAATGATAATAGTAAATTAACTGAAATAGCACTTAAGGGCTATGAATGTGGTAAAAAATATCACAATAAAGCTGACTACAATAAAATGTTGTCAGAGGATTTAAGAAGTAAATTATAATTGTATGAAACTAGTTTTTAAGAAAGGAGTGTAATTTTATGGTTTTCTATTTTATCAACATTGTTTTGATAATAGGGTGGAGTTTTATTTTGTTAAAAAATAAACCAAGTGATAAGAAAAAGAAAATATATTGCGGAATTGTTGCACTCCAGTGGATTGTACTTTCGGGCTTGCGTGATTGGTCTATTGGTGCAGATACATATGCATATTATATCGCATTTGAAAGGGATAAGAGTTTGTCCTGGAGTCAAATTCTTACTAGATGTTGGGACTATCTCTTTAATGACTTAGTTACAAAAGACCCTGGTTATTATTTGCTTCAAAAGATATTTCAAGTTTTTTCAGATGATTATCAGGTTTTCTTAATTTTTATTGCAGTTCTTTTTACAGGATTAATGGCACGTTGGATTTATAAGTATTCATCAATGCCTGAATTAAGTTTTATAATTTATTCAACATTATTCTATTCTTTTTATGCTGTCACAGGACACAGACAAACAATTGCAACCGCATTAATTGTATTTATAGGATATGAATTGGCACAAAAGAAGAAGTTCTTGCAATTTGCAATAGTTGCGTTTGTTGCATATATGATACATAAATCGTCCGTTGTATTTATATTGTTCGCTATAATTGCAAATATAAATCTCTCTTTCATATATGTTGTAGTAATGTCGGGTGCTATATTGTTAGTTTCTTTACTAGGTATTCGATTATATGGTCCTGTTGCGTTGGCACTTGGTTTTGAAGAAGAAGCGTTAGATAGTGTTGGCGGAGCTAATACATACGCGTTAGTCCTTTTAATTTTTTGCTTGATTACATTTTGTTTGTATCCGTGGATAAGTAAAAATCGTTTAGATGCTAAGAATCTATACAACATGACCTTTTTAACTACGGCGTCTACACTGCTTATTTTCCAACATCAAGGATTTATGCGTATTCAACAATATTATTCCTTAATTATTATGATAACAGCACCAGAGATAATATTGTCTGTTGAGAAAAAATATCGCCCATTTGTATATTGGGCAATGATTGCTGTTCTTGTAGCACATTTGCTAAGGAGTGGAGCAAAATACGAATTTTTCTTCATGTAATTGTCTCAATATGAAAAAAAGATTGGTGAAAAGATGAAAGTATTGCAAATAAACGCTATTTATGGTTTTAGCAGTACGGGTAAGACCGCATTAGAGTTAAATGATGCTTTAATTGAAAAAGGCCATGAAAGCATAGTTGTAACAACTAAAGCAAGTAGTGGTGTCAATAATGCCTATATTATGGGCAATAAAATAGACTGGCTTTTTCACGGCTTATTCTCAAGATTGTTTGGATTGCAAGGCTATTTTTCATTTATTAGTACAAAAAAATTGATAAACTTTATTAAAAAAGAAAAGCCAGATGTAATTCATTTAAGAAATTTACATGCAAACTATATTAATGTGCCTGTACTGTTAAAATATATTGCCAAAAATGATATACCTACAGTTGTAACTTTGCATGATTGTTGGTTTTTTACAGGTAAATGTTGTCATTATACAGCTGATAATTGTTTTAAATGGACTGAAAAATGTGATAATTGTCCTGCATTGAAAAAGTATAATAAAAGTTGGTTTTTTGATTTTTCTCGGAAAATGTTTAATGATAAAAAGAAACTTTTTGGTAATATTTCCAATCTAACAGTTGTAACAGTATCAGATTGGCTTTTAGGGGAAGTGAAAAAATCACCAATTTTTAAAAATGCTGAAAAAAAACGTATTTATAATTGGATTGATACAGATAAATTTGTTCAAACCGATTCTAAACAATTGAAAAAGAATCTTGGTCTTGAAAATAAAAAAGTTTTGTTATGCGTAGCAGGTGGATGGACAAAAGAAAAAGGGTTTGAAACTGTAGTTAAACTTTCACAAAAACTTAACGAAGATGAAAGAATACTTCTTGTTGGTATTGTATATGATAAATCTGCTTTGAACGAAAAAATTATAAACGTGCCTGCAACAGAGTCTGTTGATGAGTTGATTGGCTATTATTCTATGGCAGATGTGTTTGTTCAGCCATCGATTCAGGAAACCTTTGGAAAGGTTGTGGCTGAATCTCTTTCTTGCGGAACACCTGCAGTTTGTTTTGCGTCAACTGCAAACCCTGAACTTGTAAAGGATGGTTGCGGTGCTTCAGTACCAGTAGGTGATATTGATTCTATGCTTAAAGAAATTCGTAATATATTAGATAACGGAAAAGAAAAGTATTCAACTAATTGTCGTAATTTTGCGGTTGATAATTTCAATAAAGAAAAGAATATTCAAGAATATTTTGATTTATACGAAAAATTTATAGGAGAATAAGATGAAATATCTGGCTTTTTATGACGTCAATGGCTTTGATGATGAGAAAAGAAATTATGTTCTTGCGGCGACAAATAAAATACAGTATATTTGCGAGTGTTTAGAAAAAAATAACATTCATTGTGATATTATATCTTCCAGTTATACTTATGGAAAAAGAAATGTGTCTGGCAGAAGAATGAGATTGTCAGAGTATATTACCCTAGATATGCCGTTTTCCATTGGAAGAAAAAATAAAGTTTTCGAGATTATTAACCGTTGGCAAATGAAAGCAAGCATATTTTTGAGATTGCTCAAAATAAAAAAGAATGAAACTTTAATTGTGTATCACTCTCTTTTTTATATGAATCTTGTTTCTTTTCTTAAAAAGATAAAGAAGTTTAAATTAGTTGTTGAAGCAGAAGAAATCTATGGTGACGTAATTGGAAATAAGAAGGTCTCACAAAAAGAAATTGAGTTTTTTGAAAGTGCTGACGCTTACATTTTCCCAACTGAATTGCTTGATGAAAAAATTAATATAAACAAAAAACCAAGTGTTATTATTTATGGAACATACAAAGTAGAAGAGGATAGAAAATGTAAGTTTGATGATGGTAAAACTCATATTGTTTATGCAGGTACATTTGACCCACGAAAAGGTGGAGTACAAGCAACACTTTCAGCAATTCCTTATCTAAATTCAAAATACCATATGCACATCATAGGTTTTGGTAATAAAGAAGACACTGAAAGCGTAAAAAATGAGATTGAAAGATTATCGCAAATTTATGAGTGCAAAGTTACTTACGATGGTATGTTGATAGGAGAAGATTATATAAGATTTTTACAAAGTTGTAATATTGGCATGAGTACACAAAATCCAGAAGGCGAGTTTAATGACACATCATTTCCATCAAAAATTCTTTCATATCTTGCTAACGGACTTCACGTAGTGTCAGTTAGAATTCCAGTAGTGGAAAATGCCGAAATTGGCTCAATTATACATTATTATAATGAAAATAATGGCAAACAAATCGCAGATGCAATTTTAGATATTAGTATGAACGCATCATACAACAGTCGAAAGATAATTAAAAATCTTAATAATGAGTTTGTTGCTACAATTAAAAATATATTGGAGTAGGTTATATGTTTTTATTATTTGACCGAGTTGTTCAAAAGATAATTCGTAGTTATAAAAAAGCAGTTTTCAGAAAAACAATAAAATGTCCGCACAATGATTTTAAATTGGTGGGAAATGTAACATTAATAAATAAGAATATAAAACTTGGAAAGAATGTTACCATTTATCCTGGCGTTATGTTTTGGGGGGATGGTGAAATTGCAATTGGTGATAATGTTGACATTGGTAAAGATACAGTAATTTATGCTACTAAAAATCGGGGAGGGGTCACTATTGGTAAAAATACAGTGATTGCGGCTCAATCATATATTATTGACTGTGATCACGGAACCAAGGTGGGTATACCTATTGTCGAACAAGAGGATACGGTATCCTCTATAAATATAGGCGAAGATGTTTGGCTAGCAGCTAATGTTACAGTTTTAAAAGGCAGTAAAATAGGTGACGGTGCTGTAATCGGTGCAAAAGCACTCGTTAAAGGTGCTATTCCTGAAAATGCTATTGCAGTGGGAGTTCCTGCAAAAATTTTAAAATATAGAGAGTAAGTAGGTTGGATTCAGTTTATGAGAAAAAGTAAAATAGATATACCAGTAGCGTTAGTTTTTTTTAATAGACCGGAACAATTTGAAAAAGTTTTTGAAACAGTAAAAAAAGCAGCACCTTCAAAACTTTTTCTTATACAGGATGGTGCCCGTGAAAACAATGCAAATGATGTAGAAAATATAAAAAAATGTCGTGAAGTTCTTAAAGGGATAGATTGGGAATGTGAAATAAACGAGGATTTTTCAGAAGAAAATCTCGGTTGTGGCAAACGTATTTACACAGGTCTTTCAAAATGCTTTCAAAAGGTTGACCGCTTAATAATTTTAGAAGACGATTGTTTGCCGTCACAAAGCTTCTTTCCTTTCTGTGCTGAACTGCTGGAAAAATACAAGAATGATGAACGTGTTGGTTTAATTACAGGGATGAATCACTTGAATACATACGATAGTGTTGAAAGTGACTATTTCTTTTCTGAAGTAGGGTCAATTGCTGGTTGGGCAACTTGGAAACGTTCTTGGGAATCAACCTCTTTTGATTTGAATGAGGTGGCAAATGATACTGAGGCAATGCGTTTGTTGAAAATGTATCAAACATATGCTCATACAAGAAACAGTACCTATGATAATGTTGTGGCTAAAAAACAAATTTTAGATAATGGCGGAAAACTTACATCATGGTCAACCCAGTTCGGTATAATGCAGGTTCTTAACTCTAAACTTATTATCGCACCAAAAGTAAATCTTATGTCAAATATCGGATTAACTGCTGAATCTGCAAATAGTGTAAGCAACATTAAATTTGTTCCAAGAGGATTAAGACCTTTATATCAACTTAAACTCTATGAAATGGAGTTTCCATTAAAACATCCTAAATACGTATTCAATGATATCGAATATTGCCATAAGGTTGACAGACTAATGAGACCAAATAAATTGATTTCTAAATACAGAAAAGCAGAGTCAATTTTTTTGCGTATTATATATGGTGATTTTAAAAACCTTATTAAGAAATTTAAGAAAAAGGTATTAAAAAAATAGATTAAATGTAGATGAAGTAATATGAATAATTCTAAACAAATTAAGGCTGGTGCACTGTTATCATATTTTGCTATAGCGTTCAATATGATTTCAGGACTAATCTATACACCTTGGATGATTTCACAAATCGGTCAGAGTAATTACGGACTGTATACGCTTGCAACCTCACTTATAACTTTGTTCGTTATGGATTTTGGTATGAGTGCTGCTGTGTCTCGTTTTGTTTCAAAATATAGAGCAGAAGGTAATCAGCAAGCAGTAAATAATTTTCTTGGAATTGTTTATAAGTTGTATCTGTTGATTGATGGTATTATATTTTTAGCACTTGTTGTGGTGAGTTTTTTTATAAATAGTATTTATGACAATCTTTCTGCAACAGAGTTGGAAACATTTAAAGTTCTTTACATAATAGTTGGACTTTTCAGCGTGATTTCGTTCCCCTTTACAAATCTTAATGGTATTCTTACTGCTTATGAGAATTTTGTGGGATTGAAACTTGCTGATTTGTTTCACAAAGTATTTATAATTGTAGCAATGATAATTGCACTTTTAATGGGCTATGGTGTGTATGCTTTAGTTACTGTAAATGCAATTTCAGGACTTTTAACAATTGCGATTAAACTGATAATCATCAGAAAGAAAACACCTGTGAGGATTAACTTTAAGTATTTTGATAAGGGGATGCTTAAAGAAATCTTTGGCTTTTCAGTTTGGACAACAGTTTCAACCCTTGCACAGCGATTAATATTTAATGTCACACCATCGATTATTGTTGCCGTATCATCTACAGGAGCTATCGGTTCTGCATTGTTCGGGTTAGCTACTACTATTGAAGGTTATGTATATACTTTTGCAACTGCAATTAATGGTATGTTTATGCCCAGGATTTCAAGGATTGTCTATGAAGGCAAAAAAGATACCGAACTTATGGATTTGATGATAAAAATCGGAAGACTGCAGTGCATGATTATTGGTGTTTTGTGTGTTGGATTTATTTCATTTGGCAAGTCCTTTATTGTTGATATTTGGAATAAACCTGATTTTGTTGAGAGTTATCTCTGTGCAGTATTCCTTATAATACCAAGCTTTTTTTATTTGCCATTGCAGATTGCAAATACAACCATAATCGTTGAGAATAAAGTTAAATTACAGTCATTTGTATTTATTGTGATGGGAATAATCAACATTGTTCTTTCTGCAATTCTTTCAAAGTATTATGGTGCATTAGGTGCTTCAATTTCAATTTTTGTTGCATATATGGTAAGAACTGCGTTGATGATAGTAATTCACGTTAAAGTGCTTCATCTAAAAATGTGGCAATTTTTTAAAGCAACATATTTTAAAATTACTCCTTGGCTTTTATTAAGTCTTGGTGTTGGACTTGCCCTTGAAAACTTCAATCCAATCAGTGCGGGATTTTTAAGATTCGTGGTTAATGGTGTGGCTTTCGTTGGATTTTTTGGTATAGTGATGCTATTGTTCTGTATGAATGATTACGAAAAAAAACTTTTCCTTGGAACATTAAAAAAGATTATTAACAAAATCAAAAAATAAGAAAGGTGGGGGGACATTGAAAATTGTTCAAGTTAATTCTGTTTACAATGTAGCTAGTACAGGCAGAACAACTGCTGAATTACATAAAGTACTTATTGAGGCAGGTCACGACTCTT
Organism: Clostridia bacterium; assembly: GCA_017399405.1. Lineage (GTDB taxonomy): Bacteria > Bacillota > Clostridia > Oscillospirales > Acutalibacteraceae > Fimenecus. The sequence continues at coordinate 19,610 of JAFQCT010000017.1, forward strand.
ACGTAGTGTATTCAAAACCTAATGCAGATGCCCCTGAAACATCTTTCTGTATGGGAAATAAATTTGATAGAAAACTTCACGGTTTGCTTTCAAGACTTTTTGGTAAACAAGGCTACTTTTCTACGAATTCTACAAGACAGATGCTTAAATATCTTGATAAAGTCAATCCTGATGTGGTGCATTTGAGAAATCTTCATGCAAACTATATCAATCTTCCAATGTTATTAAAATATCTTGCAAAAAATGATATAGCAACGGTTATTACATTACACGATTTCTGGTTTATAACAGGTAACTGCGTTTATTTTAACCTTGAAAATTGTGATAAATGGCAAACGCAGTGTGGTAATTGTCCCAATATAAATAATGGCAACCGTTCTTGGTTTTTTGACCGCACAAAAGAAATGCATGAAGATAAAATCAAGTTGTTTGCTGATATTCCTCGTCTTGCCATAACAGGTGTGTCAAAATGGGTGGCTGATGAAGCTAAGAAATCGCCGATTGCGAAAAAAGCATTAGTAAAACACATTTATAATTGGATTGATTTTGAAAAATTCTATCCGCGTAATGTAGATGAACTTAAAAAAGCAGAAAATCCGCAGAATAAGTTTACAGTGCTCAGTGCCGCAATGATTTGGGACCCTAAAAAAGGGCTTAATAACTATATCGCATTGGCAGAACAGAAAAAAGATTACAATTTTATTCTTATTGGTAAAATTCCTGAGGGAACTGTTTTGCCATCAAATATGAACTATGTTGGTGTTGTATCTTCAATAGATAAACTTGCTGAGTATTACAGTATGGCAGACGCATTTGTAACATTTTCAACGGCTGAAACCTTTGGAAAAGTATCTGCTGAGGCAATGGCTTGCGGTACACCTGTTGTTTGTCATAATGCAACCGCTTGTCCGGAGATTTTAGGCGATGGCTGTGGTTATGCAGTCGAAATAGGTGATTTACAGGGATTTGCTGATGCTCTTGATGAAATTTACAAAAACGGCAAAGAGCATTACAGTAACAATTGTGTTGCACATACCCGCACAACCTTTGAAAAGAGCACTTTAACCAACGAATATATAGAACTGTATTCACAACTTTGTGAGGAAAAATAATGAAGAAGATGTTATTTGTAACAACCTCTTATCCATTCGGTGAGAGGGAAGCAAGTTTTGTTCGTCCTGAAATTGCAAAACTTAGTGAAAAGTTTGATATAACTTTAGTATCACGAAATTCAGTTGATGAACAGACTTCGCAAACACCTGAAAATGTCAAGGTTTTAAGATACAACAGCAAAAAATCGTATAGTGTTATAAAATATCTTTTAAAGACAATATGTTCACCATATATTTACGGTGAAATAATTACATTAACTAAAAAGAAAAAAGTTAGTATAGCAAAAATTAAAAAAGCTATAAAGTATTGTATGCGTTCATTCCACTTTGCAGATTATCTTAACGATATACGTAAAGAAATGGGTGAGGAAGTAGTTTTATATACATATTGGAACGACTATTCTGTTATGTCATTATCTTTGATAAAACAACCTAAAGATAAGCTTGTTTCACGTGCTCATAGAATAGATTTATATGAGAGAAAAGAAAATAATTACTATTTGCCACTTAAAAAGATTTCAAACAGAAAAACAGACCTTATTGCTTTTATAAGTGAAGAAGGCAAAGAATATTTCTCAAATAATTTTGAAACAAAAGCATCAAAAGAAGTTTTCCGTTTAGGTGTAAAAAGTCAAAAAAAGAAAATTGTTAATAAAAAGGAAAATGAGTTATCAGTTTATAGTTTCTCATATGTTGTTCCTGTTAAAAGACTTGATAAAATTATTGATGCTTTGCAAAGAGTTCCTGAAGATATTAAAGTAAATTGGACACATATTGGTGGAGGCCCGTTATTTGAAGATATTTCTAATACTGCCAAGGAAAAACTTGGTGAAAAAGGAAATATTACATATTCTTTTGTTGGGGCTATGGAGAATAGTGATGCACTTGAATTTATCGGTCAAAAAGATTTTGATTTATTGATAAATACTTCCGATTCTGAAGGAATTCCCGTAACTATGATGGAAGCTATGTCTTTTGGAATTCCAGTTTTAGCGTTAAATGTTGGTGGAGTTAGTGAAATAGTAAAGAATAATAAGAATGGTTATCTTCTTCCCGCCAATGCTGATATGTCGTTAATTACTGAAACATTAGTTTCACATACAGAATTTGATTTATACAAAGTTAATGAAATGCATGAATGTGCATTTGATACTTGGAAAAATAGTTATTACGATAAAAAGAATTATGAAGAGTTTACAACAAGACTTTATAATTTATAATTAATGAATAAACAATGAAAAGAGGTGAAGATATGATATATGTATTAGGTGCACATCTTATATTAGTGCTACTTGATATTCTGTTGATAAAAAAGCATAAAAAATTATTCTTTATATTGGCTACTGTTCTCATGTCTTCACTAGCATATTTTATAGTAGTAAGAGAAGAAGCTGACTTATCGCGATATATTAATATGATGGAATATACGCGTATAATGGGATTTGAGTGGGGTGTAGATAATTACGGAGGTTCAAACCCGTTAGCATTTCTATTCTTCTATGGTATGTCATTGTTTAACAATGACGCGTTAGTACCTGCAGTTGCAGCTGCAGTCACCTATGGTTGTAGTTTTGCAGTTCTATATAAATCAGCAAAGCGTTTCAATTCATCAGTTGCAGATATTAATATAGCACTCATATTCTTTATGTTGAATATGAATTATTGTTATATTCTTGACGTAATTCGTATGTATATGGCTTTTGCAATTATGGCATATTTCTTATATATGGATATAGTTGAGAAAAAACACAGGTGGTTGTGTTTTACTGTATACATTCTTCTTTGTTATTTCCATTATGCTATGATGGTATTTGTTCTATTGAGAGTTATTTTGGTTTTCACTAGGAAATTCAAGGGTATTTCATCTGCTATTGTTACAGTGATGGTTCCTATGATTATTTTGATAGCATATAAATTTGTTGAAAGTTTTAGTGGTGGCAGTTCATTATTGGGTTTGGCAAACGACAAACTCTTAGGTTATCAGGATTATGAAACTTTTGGTATATGGCAATTTGCGGCATCAATGATTAGGTCGGCATTGTTTATTTTCTTATGTTTAATTGGTGTGTGGATTTGCAGTGAATGGAAAAAGTCTGAATTAAGAAAATGTGACATTGAAGAAAACTGTAATAAGTCTATTGTACCTATTAAGAGAAATAACGATTTTATAATTTACTCTTTATATGTAACTTTTACGATTTTTATATTAATTTCAAATTATCAATTTGTTTTAAGAACACCTTATTTTGTTCAGATTTTTATGTCATTTGTATTATTGCTTATTCTAATGAAACTTAAACAATATAATGAGCAGTATTATACAGCGTTATCAGTGATAATTGTTATCGAAAGTTTAGGGCATTTTGCATACTTGTTGCTTTATGTTTATAGGAATATGTCATTTGTATTTTAACAGGAGGTAAACAATGAACAGAAAAGTCGGCGTAATATTTTCATATGTTCTAATGTTTGTGGAAATATGCTCAACTATGCTGTTTACTCCGTTCCTGATACGAACACTTGGTCAGGCTGAGTACGGAATTTATCATTTGATTCTGTCAATATTGTCGTACTTCACTTTGCTTGATTTAGGTGTAGGTAACTCGGTAATCAGATATATGTCAAAATACTCTGCTGAGAATAACAAAAAAGCTCAGTGTAGTTTTATGGGCGTTACAACAATATATTACTCAATTATTGCGGTAATTGCTTTTGTTATCGGACTTGTTGTGAAACAGAATTTACCACAGATTTTTGAAACAGGTCTTACAGCATCTGAAATTCAGCTTGCTGAAAAATTGTTTTCAATTGCAATATGTAATACCGTAGTGAGCCTTGCTACTTCTGCTTTCTCAAATGCAATTCTTGCACACGAGCACTTTATGGTTTCAAAGGGCACTACAATAGTTATGACAATAATTAAAGTGTTATTGTCAGTTGTTGCACTTAAAATGGGAATGAGCAGTAAAGGTGTTCTTACGGTTCATCTTATTACAACTTGTATAACAAGAGGTATATATGTTGTATATGTTGTTTTTAAATTAAAGATAGTTCCAAGTTTTAAGAATATTCAATTCTCATTTTTAAAAGAAGTGGCATCATATTCATCGTTCATACTTCTTCAGTTGATAGCAAGTTACATAAACTCTATGTCAGACCAGATTTTATTGGGAATGTTTGCACAAGGTTCAGCTGTTATAATTGGTATTTACAGTATCGGTGCACAGATTCTCCAGTACTTCAAAACTGTAGGAGCTCATTTTACAGGTGTTCTAATGCCGGGATTAGTGCGACTTGTTGATTCAAAGCCAACAAGAGAAACCTACGAAAAAGAAATGATAAAAATAGGCAGAATTGTGTTTATGGTTCTGGCACTAGTGTGGTGTGTATTCCTTGTATTTGGTAAGGATTTCATCTGCTTATGGGCTGGGGAAGAAAATTCTCAAGCGTATATTGTTGCAATTGTCTTAATGTTCCCAACATTGTTTGGTTATGCACAAGGTACCGGTTATCAGCTTTTACAAGCAATGGCAAAACATAAACTGCCGGCAATTATACAGGTTGGTTCCGCAATACTTCACATTATACTTGTAATAATCTTGATTAAGTGGAATGCTCTTTATGGTACAGTTATAGGTTCATTTGTATCGTTGTTCCTTTGTGATATGGTTATAATGACTCTAATGTACAAAAAACAGATAGGTATTCGTTTAAAAGTTTTCTTTGGCGGAATGTTTAAAGGTACAGTACCGTGTTTGTTATTATCAACAGTAGTAGGATTCTTATTAAAAACATTTAAATTAAACCGCTTCGGTTGGTTGGGATTTGTTGTAAATTGTGGCGTAATGGTTGCAATTTATGGTGTAACAATGTTATTATATGGTATGAATGATTATGAAAAAAATCTGGTATTCAAACCATTTAAAAAGATATTAAAGAAAATTCATGTTGTAAAGGAAGTATAAATATGTTTAAAGGCAAAACTTTAATGATTACAGGCGGAACAGGTTCGTTTGGTAATACAGTGCTTCGAAGATTTTTAGAAACTGATATTGGTGAAATCCGCGTTTTCTCTCGTGATGAGAAGAAACAGGACGATATGCGTCACGAATTTCAGCAGAAATTCCCTGAAGTTGCCGATAAATTGAAGTTCTATATCGGTGATGTTCGTGATTTACAGTCAGTTAAAAATGCTATGCACGGTGTTGATTACATTTTCCACGCTGCAGCACTTAAGCAGGTTCCGTCTTGTGAATTCTTCCCTGTTGAAGCAGTTAAAACTAACGTTCTCGGTACTGATAACGTTCTTACAGCGGCAATTGACGAAGGTGTTAAGTGTGTAATCTGTCTTTCAACTGATAAAGCCGCATACCCTGTAAATGCTATGGGTACATCAAAAGCTATGATGGAAAAAGTTGTTGTTGCAAAGAGCCGAACAGTAAGCCCTGAAAAGACAAAAATTTGCTGTACTCGTTATGGTAATGTTCTTTGCTCACGTGGCTCAGTAGTACCACTTTGGATTGACCAGATTCGTGAAGGCAAACCAATTACAATTACAGAGCCTTCAATGACTCGTTTTGTTATGAGCTTGGAAGAAGCAGTTGACCTTGTACTCTTTGCATTTGAAAATGGTGAAAGTGGTGACATTCTCGTTCAGAAAGCACCTGCTTGCACTATCGAAGTATTAGCAGAAGCAGTAAAAGAACTCTTCGCACCTGATACAGAAATTAAGGTTATCGGTATTCGTCATGGTGAAAAAATGTATGAAACACTTCTTACAAATGAAGAGTGTGCAAATGCATTTGATATGGGCGATTTCTATCGTGTGCCTGCTGACAAACGCGGTCTTAACTACGATAAATACTTTAAGGATGGCGATGTTGAACGTAACACTCTTACAGAGTTCAACTCAAACAATACAACTCTCATGACAGTTGAAGAAGTTAAAGAAAAACTTTTAACTCTTTCATATATTCAGAATGAACTTGCAAATTGGGGTAAATAGGAGGCAACTAAGGTGCAGAAGAAGTCAAATACCTTTGACCTTTGTGATAAGACACACTTTGGAATTGCAAAGGGTATGGGAATTCTCATTGTAATATTAGTGCATTTAACTAATAGATATTTAAATTTTCCAGTTTTATCACCTGTTGCTGGAGCAATGGTTGCAATTTTCTTGATTTGTTCAGGATATGGACTTTCAGAGTCATTCAAATATAAGAATTTAAGCAATTATTGGGGTAACAAATTTGTCAAAATATGGGTGCCATCATTTATTCAGGTGAGTATAGTTGCTCTTATTGGAATGGTTGGCTTAAAAGTTTGGCTAACTAATAGTCCACTTTTCTTGTATGGTTGGTATTTACAGGTTTTGTTTTATGACTATGCTTTATTTTGGATTGCATATAAATTTGTGAAAAATGAGAAAGTGTCTTTAGGTTTGCTTTTTGCAATTTCAATTATCACTTTCCTTTTATTAAAATCCCAAATATATGCTGAACAATTGTTGTGCTTCCCGATTGGTGTTGCATTTTCACAGCTTAATCTGAAAAATAAGGTGGAAAAATTTTCAATAATCAAATCTTTGATGGTATTAGGGTTATTAGTGTCAGTAGTGGTAGGGGTGTGGTTGTTAAGAAATACGTTCAACAACTATATTATGTTTAATGCAGTTTGGCTTGTAATTAAAACCACTTTTGCAATTGTTACTATTTATGGTATTTATGTATTCAGAAAAATACCACTGCTAAAAATGTTTATACCATTTGGCTCAATGTCTTATGCACTTTATCTTTTAAATAACTACACATTAAAAGTGTTAGAAAAATGTGAAGTGAATATATGGAGTGTTCTATTTGCACTTGCATTAACATTCGTTTCAGCTTTTGTTTATTCAAAAATATGTGATTGGATTTATAAACAATATATTGTTTTAAAAAAGGAAGTAAAGATATAATATGAAAATTCTCGTTACAGGCGCAAAAGGATTTGTAGGTAAAAATCTTGTTGCAACCTTAAACACAATTAAAGAGGGTAAAAACAAGACTACAAAACTGCCAACAGACCTTGAGATTTGTGAATTTGATATTGATACTGATAAAGCACTTTTAGATGAGTATTGCAACGGCTGTGATTTTGTTGTAAATCTTGCAGGCGTTAATAGACCACAAAATACTGAAGAGTTTATGCAAGGCAATTTTGGATTTGCTTCAACGCTTCTTGAAACTCTTAAAAAATATAACAATACTTGTCCTGTGTTGTTGTCATCTTCAACACAAGCTGCACTGGACAACCCTTATGGTCAAAGTAAAAAGGCAGGGGAGGACTTGTTCTTCCAGTATGCTAAAGAGACAGGGGCTAAGGTGCTTGTTTACCGTTATCCAAATGTTTTTGGTAAATGGTGCAGACCTAATTATAATAGCGCAGTTGCAACTTTTTGTAATAATATTGCAAACGATTTGCCAATTCAGGTAAATGATAGAAATCATCCTATGACACTTGTTTATGTTGATGATGTTGTTGATGAAATTATCAATGCAATGTGTGGCAACGAAACAAAAGACGGAGATTTCTGCAAAGTTCCCGTTGAACATAAAATTACTTTGGGTGAAATTGTTGATTTGATTTATTCATTCAAAGAAAGCCGTGAAAACAAACAAGTACCTGATATGACTGATGGTAGTTTCAGTAAAAAACTTTACAGTACATATCTTTCATATTTGCCAAAGAACAAGTTTTCTTACATACTTAAAATGAATGTTGATGACCGTGGCTCATTCACTGAAATCTTAAGAACTGTTAATAATGGTCAGTTTTCAGTAAATATTTCAAAGCCACATATCACAAAAGGTCAGCATTGGCACCATACAAAGAATGAAAAATTCCTTGTAGTCGCAGGTAAGGGCGTAATCCGTTTTAGAAAAGTAGATAGTGATGAGGTTATCGAATATTTCGTTTCAGGTGAAAAACTTGAGGTTGTTGATATTCCAACAGGATATACCCATAACATTGAAAACCTTGGAGATACAGATATGGTTACATTTATGTGGTGTAACGAATGCTTCAATCCAGAAAAACCTGATACATTCTTCTTAGAGGTATAATATGAACGTGTTAGCAAAAAAAGAGAGAAATATTGGATTAGACATCCTAAGAATATTATCAATGTTTCTCATAACAGCAAGACATTATATTGGATATTCAGGAGTTACTGAAAGCTTAGGGTTTTCTTCTCTTAATGGTATTTTTGTAAATGTGTTGTCCGTAACTGTTATTCCTGCTACAAATATTTTTGTGCTTATCAGTGGCTATTTTTTAGTAAATTCAGCATTTAAGCCACAAAGAATTGTGAAAATCTGGGCAGAAACATTTTTCTATTCAGTACTGTTTTTTATAGTTGGATTGATTTTGAACTTCAAAAGATTTTCATTATCTAACTTGATTTTTGCATTATTGCCATTTGTAAGTAGACACTATTGGTTTTCGGTTACATATATTGTGTTGATTTTAGTATCACCATTTCTTAATAAAGTGATTATATCAATTACGGAAAAAGAACATAGATTGCTCGTTGTTGGTGGCGGAATACTTTTATCTGGTTGGACAACTATTGTGTATTTTTCTCAAGGTGTTGTTACAGGTGGTAATAGGGGATTATTATGGTTTATGTATTTGTATTTAATTGGCGCATACATAAATCTTTATAGAGAAAAAATAAAGTTTAATGCAATAAATATTATTGTAACAGTATTTTCGTTTGTAGTGATTTTGGCATATAACTTTTTGCTGCCAAAACTTTCATTTATCAGCAACTTCCCAATTAACACTGATGATTCAGTTTTTAGTCTTATTCTTTCAGTTGCATTATTTGTTGCATTTTTAAATATTAGAATCAATAATAAGAAAATCAAAGAAATAGTCGTTGCTTTAGCAGCATCGTCATTTGGTGTATATTTGATACAAGAAAACTGCATGATAAGGTATTTCTTATGGCAAGATACAGTAAATGCTAATAAGTTCGCAGACAGTATTTTGTTGTTTGTGGTATTGCTTGTTTGCTTTGTAGTTTTATTAGCAATGTCTTATTGTTGTGAAAAAATATTTTCAGTTATATATGGCAAAAGTCTTGAAAAACTAAAAAGAATAGCGAAGGTGAAGAGATAATGAAACTTGATTACTCAGATGTAAAATTCAAAAATAACGGCAAGTTAAAGCTTTTGATTATCGTAGGCACACGTCCTGAAATTATTCGTCTTGCTGCGGTAATTAATAAGTGCCGTCAGTATTTTGACTGTATTCTTGCTCATACAGGTCAAAACTATGACTATAACCTTAATGGTGTATTCTTCAAGGATTTGAAGCTTCAGGACCCTGATGTTTATATGGATGCAGTAGGTGATGACCTTGGCGCAACAATAGGCAATATTATAAATTGCTCATATAAGCTTATGGCTGAAATTAATCCTGATGCGTTGCTTATTTTAGGTGATACAAATTCTTGTCTTTCAGCAATTCCTGCAAAAAGATTACATATTCCAATTTTCCATATGGAAGCAGGTAATCGTTGCAAAGACGAGTGCCTTCCTGAAGAAACAAACAGAAGAATTGTTGATATAATTTCTGATGTTAACCTTGCATATTCAGAACACGCAAGAAAATATCTTCACGAATGTGGACTTCCAAAGGAAAGAGTTTATGTGACAGGCTCACCAATGGCAGAAGTACTTCGCAATAACCTTGCAGATATTGAAATGTCGCATATTCATTCTAAACTCGGTTTAGAAAAAGGTAAATATATTCTTCTTTCTGCACATAGAGAAGAAAATATTGATACTGAAAAGAATTTCTTATCACTTTTCAATGCAATCAACAAAATGGCAGAAAAATATGATATGCCAATTCTTTATTCTTGCCACCCAAGAAGCAAGAAACGACTTGAAACAAGTGGATTTAAGCTTGATAGCAGTGTAATTCAGCACGAGCCACTTGGCTTCCACGACTATAACTGCTTACAGATGAACGCTTTTGCAGTAGTGTCAGATAGTGGTACATTACCTGAAGAAAGCTCATTCTTCACAAGTATCGGCAAATCATTCCCTGCAGTTTGTATCCGTACATCAACTGAAAGACCTGAAGCACTTGATAAAGCATGTTTTGTGCTTGCAGGAATTGACGAAAAATCACTTCTTCAAGCAGTTGATACTGCAGTTGAAATGAACAAAAATGACGATTTAGGTATTCCTGTGCCTGATTATGTTGACGAAATTGTTTCAAATAAAGTAGTTAAACTTATTCAGTCATATACTGGCGTAGTCGATAAAATGGTTTGGAGAAAATTCTGATGATTTGTGAGAAAATTTTTGAAGAACGCTATCAGAGAACCCCGTCAGGAGTGGCATTTTGCCCGTACAGAATTTGTCCTATTGGTGCTCATAGCGACCATCAGTTAGGTAAAATCACAGGGCTTGCCATTGATAAAGGAATTCATATTGCATATGGACCAAAACAAAGTGGTATTATCGAGCTTAGCTCTTTGCAATTTGATAAGCGTGCACAATTCCATATTAATTCTGTACCCGAAACAAAACAAATGGATTGGGCTGACTATTTGCGTGGTGCAACTCTTGCGTTAGCCGAGAAATATCCAATAAAAATTGGCCTTGCAGGTGTTATTGAAGGCACTTTGCCAATAGGTGGATTGTCATCATCAGCAGCCGTAATTATTGCATTTCTTTTAGCACTTTGCGATGTTAATAATATTAAACTCACAAGTAATGAAATGATTATGATGGCTTTGCAGGCTGAAAACAAATATGTGGGTGTTTCTTGCGGTAAATTAGACCAGTCTTGCGAAGTTTATTCTAAAAAAGACCATCTTTTGTACCTTGATACAAAAGACGATACCTTTGAACTTATTCCTACAAATCCACAAATGAAACCTTATGAAATTATTATTTTCTTTAGTGGATTAGAGCGTTCATTGGTAGGGTCTAAATTCAATATGCGAGTTGACGAATGTCGTAGTGCGGCTTATGCATTAAAGGCGTTAGCAGGCATGGAGTATGGAAGATTTAATGAAACTAATCTTCGTGAAGTTCCATATGAAGTGTATTTAGAATATAAAGATAAATTGCCAGAGAACTGGATGAAACGTGCGGAACATTGGTACACAGAGTTCTATCGTGTTCAAAAGGGCGCGGAATGTTGGCGAAATGGCGACATTGAGGCATTCGGTAAACTTTCATTTGAAAGTGGTTATTCATCAATTTATAATTATGAGTCAGGCTCTCCTGAACTTAAAAAGCTTTATGAAATTATGACTGAAACAGATGGTATCTATGGTGGTCGTTTCAGCGGTGCGGGATTTAAGGGTTGTTGTATTGCACTTATTGACCCTGCTTTCCGTGAGTCAGTAATTGAAAATGTAACTACAAAATATCTTAAGGCATTCCCTGACCTTAAAGGTAAATATTCTGCACACGTTACAAAAAGTGCAGACGGAGTAAACTTATGAAATGTTTGATATTAGCGGCGGGCTATGCAACCCGCCTTTATCCTTTAACTGAAAATTTTCCTAAACCATTACTTTCGGTAGGCGAAAAGACCATTCTTGACTGGCTTATTGAAGATATTGATACTTTAGGGCTTGTTGATGAGTATATTGTGATTTCGAACCACAAGTTTGCTCACCATTTTGATGCTTGGGCGTCTTCAAAATCGCAAAAAATTACGGTTGTTGATGATGGTACAAGTACAAATGAAACAAGACTCGGTGCAGTTTGTGATATACAGTTTGCAATTGATAAATTAGGTTTAGACGATGATATGCTTGTTATTGCAGGTGATAATCTTCTTGATTTCAGTCTTACAAAATTTATTGAATATGCAAAGAACAAAAATACAACTTGTATTATGCGTTACTATGAATCATCACAAGAAAAACTTAAAAAATGCGGTGTTGTAACAGTTGATAATAAGGACAAAATTATAAATATGGTTGAAAAACCTGCAAATCCTGAAAGTAATTGGTGTTGTCCGCCGTTCTATTATTACACAAAAGACTCTGCAAAACTCATTAAAAAAGGTATTGAAAGTGGTTGTGGAGTTGATGCACCGGGTAGCTTTATTGCGTGGTTATGCACTCAAGTTGAAGCTTATGCTATGGAAATGCCGGGAAAGCGTTACGATATAGGCAATCTTGAAAGTTATGAACAGGTAAAAAAGGAGTATAAAGGTATATGTTGACACCTAATGTTGATTTGAAAAATAAAACAGTTCTTGTAACGGGTGCGGCAGGCTTTATTGGCTCAAACCTTGTAAAAGAACTTTTGAAAACAGTTCAACCAATTCAAATTGTTGGTATTGATAATATTAGTGATTACTATGATACATCGATAAAAGATTACAGACTTAATGAAATTGATATGTTATCAAAGGAATACCCACAATCAAGTTGGACTTTTGTAAAAGGCAATATTGCTGATAAAGTGCTTATTGATAAGTTGTTTACAGACTACAAGTTTAGCGTTGTTGTAAATCTTGCAGCTCAGGCAGGAGTGCGTTACTCTATTGAAAATCCTGATGTTTATATTGAAAGCAATATAATCGGTTTTTATAATATCTTAGAGGCTTGCCGTTACAATCCTGTTGAGCATCTTGTTTATGCATCTAGTTCAAGTGTTTACGGTTCAAATAAGAAAATTCCATATTCAACTGATGATAAAGTTGATAACCCTGTTTCGCTTTATGCGGCAACTAAAAAATCAAATGAACTTATGGCACATGCCTATTCAAAACTTTATAATATTCCATCTACGGGATTACGTTTCTTTACGGTTTACGGACCTGCAGGACGTCCTGATATGGCATATTTTAGTTTTACAAACAAGCTTATTAAAGGTGACACAATAGAAATCTTCAACTACGGCAACTGTAAACGTGATTTCACTTTTGTTGACGATATTGTTGAGGGTGTAAAACTTGTTATGCAGAATGCACCTGAAAAGAAAATGGGTGAAGATGGTCTTCCTGTTCCACCATACAGGGTTTATAATATCGGAAATAACAATCCTGAAAATCTTCTTGATTTCGTTGATATTCTTCAACAGGAACTTGTAAGTGCAGGTGTTTTACCTGAAAATTATGATTTCGAGTCCCATAAAAAACTTGTACCAATGCAGGCAGGGGATGTACCCATTACCTATGCTGATACAAGTGCATTAGAAAAGGATTTTGGATTTAAGCCAAGCACATCATTGCGTGTCGGACTTCGAGCTTTCGCAAAATGGTATAAAGAATTTTATATGAATTAAAAGTAAAAACCTACTGATGTTTAGTCAGTAGGTTATTTTTATTTTAGTCCTGATTTTTCAAAGATTTCTCTCATAATGTCGGTACTTTTCTGGTCAACATTTGATATTTTTGCCTGTTTTTGTTCAATACTTCCTTTCTTTAAAAAGACAAATTCAAAAAATCTTACAACCCAAAAGAAAGGTAATAAAAACGGTGCTTTTTTAAGGATTGAATATTTTAATTTCATGTGTTTAAGATTTGGAAATGCAGATTCCATAAATCTTTGTGATTTTGATTTTTTTGTTATTGCAACTTTTGAAACTTCACTTGCATTTTTTACGGGTGCACCAAAAACGATATAATTCTCTATTGTAATAAGGTCATCGTTGTATTCTGCATCATCAAAAGCACTTTTATATAATTGACGAATTTTAATGGCAAATTTGTCAATACCAATTATTTCAAACTGTTTGTTTATGTAGTCAAAATCAAGTTCAGTATGTGTTTTTTCCATTAAATACAAATCCATTAACGGTCTGAAACAAGAGCCTGCTTCAAGATAATGTTCAGCAAGATGAGCGAGTGTGTAAACATACAAATCGCTAATTGGCATCTTGTATTCACAACTGCTGACTTTCTCAACTCTGTTCCATACACCCTTAAAATAGTCGTGCATAAAATAATCTTCAACAAAAAGCATTTTATGAAGTTCAATAGTAAGAAAAGGCTTTTTAACAAGAACAATATCTTTACCGTTATTCATTTCTTGTGTGAATCCACGGGCAAGAATTAACTCGCCACCTTTTTCCATACTTTTTTCTTTTACAAGTATGTCCATATCAACCATAAAACGCATTTCTGGAACAGGATAGAGGGATTTAAGGTGTGTACCTTTTAAGAACATAAACTCAATATTTTCTTCATTAAAGGCATTTCTTATATATTCAATTTCTTCTTGCTGTGTTGCCTCACGGGCAAGTATTGCCATATACGATTTTTGTAATTTAACTTCATTTTCAGCAGAAAGAGTAACAGCACCGCTTTGTACTGCAAGATATAAAATACCTTGTACAGCATTTCTTACACATAATTTATAAAGCAAAGAAGTATCAACTTCATCAGGGCAATGGGGAACAGGCAAGCCCTTAATTGAAGCGCTTACCATTTCCAAAAAGTATTTTTTTGTTACCATCTGTTCCTGCATTATTTTAACAATCCTTTAATCTTTCTCATAGGTACCAAAATTAAGTTGCGAAGTGGCAAAATCAAGGTCCATAGTTTCACATATAATCTGTATGAGAACTTATCTACACTAAAAGTCTTGCCATTTCGTGTAATTGATTTTACAACTGCAATAATGTGATTTTCAGTTATTCCGTATTCTTTTTTTACTTGATTATCACCACAAAGAATAAAACCGTTTTTATCTTTACCAACTATTCTGTGTAGCACAAAAGCCCCATCATCGCGACGATAAAAGATAATATCATACTTCTGCGGATTTTCACATTTTATAAGTTCAACAGAATCTCTACCCCAAACGAGTAAAGGCAACATACTCGTACCCGTAATAGGTAACTGAACAGTACCGCCTGTTTCAATTTTTTCTTTAATTATTGGGTAAATCTCTTGGAGTGAGATTTTCTTTTTGTTTAAGTTTTCCATAAAAATACCTCACTCGAAGTCTTTAGTCAATTATAGTTGAATATACGCTAAATATCAAGTCTTTTTCTTTAAGGAATTCCAAGCATTAAATACAGCAGCGGCAATAATAATTGCATATCCCACAAAACTTAAAGCATCAGGTAAATCACCGAATACAACAAGGCTTAAAAGAGTTGTAAATATAATTTGTGAGTAGTCATAAATTGAAATTTCTTTTGCAGGTGCTTTTGAATAGGCAGTAGTAATAAAATATTGTCCGCCACTAGCAGAAAGTCCTGCAAGAATAAGATAAAGCCACTGTTCTGCTGACATAGGAGTAAAATCGAAAATCAACCAAGGCAGTGTGGTCAAACAAGAAAAAGCCGAGAAATAGAAAATAATCAAACTACCCTTAAATCCATTTTGAGTAAGCTTTCTTACACAAGCATAAGCAAGACCTGCACCGAGTCCTCCTAAAAAGCCCATAAAAGCAGGTAAGCCTTCAAATGAGAAAGTAGGCTTCATAACAAACAAAGCACCTATAAAGGCAATTGTAACTGCTAAAATCTGCTTAAAACTTGCTTTTTCTTTAAGAATGAATAATGAAAAAACAACTGCAAAGAAAGGGGAGAGTTTGTTAAGCATTGAAGCATCTGCAAGATTCATATTGCTTAAAGCATAGAAGTTACAGAGAATACCTCCCGTTCCCGCAATAGCACGAACAAGTAAAAACCCCACATTCTTGCCCTTAGGTAATGCCCATTCCTTATTTTTAGTAATAAGCACGAATGCGAAAATCATCGCTACAAAGTTCCTAAAAAAGCTTTTTTGAATAGTAGGCAAATCGCCTGATAATTTCACAAAAAGTCCCATAAGAGCAAAGAAAAAGGCAGAAATGATAATATATATAATTCCTTTAGTTTTGTCGTTTTTAATCATTAAAAGTCACCTTATATATCATACCACAAAACTCCTTTTATAACAACTACTTTGTAGGGGCGATTCACGAATCGCCCGCAAAAAAAGTCCCCACGAAACCAATCCGTGGGGATAAATTATTGAATTACTGATTATTCAGCATCTTCGTCTTCTTCGCTTTTGTCTTTACCTGTGCTTACGATTAAGTTAGTAATGATACCGAAGATAAGAGCTGTTGCAAGAGCTGTAACCTGAACAAGTGGTCCGTTTGTAACTGGGTTGAAACCGAAGTTGAGTGAAAGACCACCAATACCAATAACAAGAATTGCACTTACAATGTAAAGATTCTTACTCTTGCCAAGGTCAACATCTTTAAGCATTGTAAGACCTGATACAGCAATAAGACCATAAAGAGCAACACAAGCACCACCCATTACGCACTTAGGAATTGAGTTGATAAGTGCTACAAATGGTGTGAAGAATGAAAGAATCATACAACCAATGCCTGCTGTGATGATTGAAATAACTGAAGCATTCTTTGTAATAGCAACACAACCGATTGATTCGCCATAAGTTGTGTTAGCAGCACCACCGAAGAAACCGCCAATGATTGAACCAACACCATCACCGATAAGTGTTCTGTCAAGACCAGGTTCTTTAATAAGGTCTCTACCGATAAGGTTACCAAGATTCTTGTGGTCAGCAATATGCTGAGCAAGTTCAACAACTGCAATCGGAACGAATGTAATAGCAATGTTACCAACAGCAGTAGCATCAATAGGAAGAATACCATCAACCTTATCTGTCATTGCCTGAAGGAATGTAAATTTAGGATAATCAACAATTGATTGAATTGTAAATGGGTCAAATGCTGCCTTGAATGAGTCGAAACTCAAAATCTGAAGAGCAGCAATATCAGCAGCGTTGCCGATAAGAGTAAGAATAAGAGCAAAGATGTAACCTGCACCAACACCGATAATGAAAGGAATAAGGCGAAGATTTTTTGAACCCTTAACTGAAACAATAACAATTGCAAAGAATGTAACTGCACCAACAAGAATTGTTACAAGGCTGTAGTCAGGACCACCGTTTGTTGACATCCAACCTGTAGCTGTGCTTGAAAGTGAAAGACCGATAATAGTAACAATAGGACCTGCAATTACAGGAGGCATAAGTTTGTTAACCCAACCTGAACCTGCAAGCTTGATAATAACTGCAAGAACTGCATAAACAAGACCTGCAAGAGTGATACCAATAATAACGCCCCAGTAACCATAGTTCATACCGATAATTGCTGCATAAGCACCAAGGAAAGTGAAAGATGAACCAAGGAAAACAGGACTCTTACGCTTTGTAGCAAATGTGTAGAAAAGTGTACCGATACCTGCACCAAAAAGGGCTGCTGCAGGGTCAAAAGAAAGTGTGTTACCGTTGCTCATAGCAAAGCCTGACATAAGCATTGGAACAAGCAATGTTGCCGCCATAATAGCAATCATCTGCTGAAAAGCAAAAAGCAAGGTTTTGCTTAAACCTGGGCGGTCGCTGACATCATAAATGAGTTTCATAAAAACAACTCCTCCTAAATTTTTCTACCCGACAACAAAAATAAAAACCTTGTCAATATTGACAAGGTTAATATGCAACAGATATTTTATGTAACACGCTACACACTTATCTTGCCTATATTTTTTGTTAAGTATTTAATATTGTCAAGTTATCTTGTGTAGTATACCATATATTGTGTTTTTTTGTCAATAATTTTCATAAAAACTCAAATTATGTTTTTAATATTTTTTTGAGTTCATCGATTTCATTCTCAGTAAACACTAAAAATCCGTTATCTAAAAACATTTTTGCTGCAACGCCATTACCTTCTATTTTGTTTCCCGTAAATGTTCCGTCATAAATAATACCTTTACCGCAAGATGGACTATTAGCCTTAAAAACTACTGCGTCTGCATTATTGGTTTTTGCAATATAAAGAGCCATTTCAGCACCTTTAGTGTATTCATAAGTTACATCTTTACCGTGATTGCTTATAACTTTGTCACCAACAATTTCAGCAGGGTGGCGAGGTGTACTAAGACCACCCAACTGTTCAGGACAAACGGGAATAAGAGTGTGTTCCTTTGCTAATTCCAATAATTCATCACATTGGCAGTTGTCACCTTTATAACGACAATCGCAACCTAAAAGACATCCACTTACAATAATTTTAGCCATAATTATTCTCCTTAAATGAACAATTCATACAATACAAGTATATCATATCAAAAAAATAGTGTCAAATTATAAATTACTTGCCAATTATACATAAATATGATATTATAATTAAGATAAAGTATTACGAAATGAGGCGTCACTATGTCAGATTTTACAAAGAATTTAACAAGCTTCAATGACCATCCTTTAGTTGCTCATAAAGTAACACATCTTTGCGACATCAACACAGGTTCAAAAGAATTCTGTGAAATTGTTGATGAACTTACAATGCTTATGGGTTATGAAGCACTTAAAGACCTTAAAACAAAGATGGTACCAATTCAAGCTCCACTTGCAGATTTTGACTCTCCTGTACTTGCTGAAGATTTCACAATTGTTCCTATTCTTCGTGCAGGACTTGGTATGGTTGAGGGACTTCGTAGACTTTCACCAACTGCAAAAGTAGGCCATATTGGTCTTTACAGAGACGAAAAAACTCTCTTACCTGTAACTTACTATTATAAAATGCCTGTTGATATTACAAAAGGCCCTGTAATTATTGTTGACCCAGCTCTCGCTACGGGTGGTAGTGTTGACGCATCTATTGACTATCTTAAAAAAGAAGGTTGCACAAATATTAAAGTTATGTGCATCTTCGCATCTGATGTAGGTGTAAATCTTCTATACGAAAAGCATCCTGATGTTAAAATATATGCAGCACAGTATATTCCAACAGGTCTTAATAAAGATGGTTATATCGTAACAGCAGCGGGTGACGCAGGCGACCGTATTTGTGGTACTTGTAGTTACAAACCAGCAAGACCAGCAAAACCATAAAATATTTACCAAACAAAAAACGGTAACTCGTTTCGAGTTACCGTTAATTTTTTTATATCTGTGCAAGTGCTTGTTCAATATCTGCGATTATATCTTCAACATTCTCAATACCTACTGAGAATCTAATAAGGTCAGGTGAAACACCACATTCAACAAGTTCTTGGTCGCTTAACTGTCTGTGAGTTGAACTTGCAGGGTGAAGAACACAAGTTCTTGCATCTGCAACATGAGTAACAACTGCTGCAAGTTTAAGTGAGTTCATAAACTTCTCTGCTGCATCTCTGCCACCCTTAACACCGAATGAAACAACACCACAAGTGCCCTTTGGCATATATTTCTGAACAAGGTCATAATACTTGTTTCCTGGGAGAGCAGGGTAGTTAACCCAAGAAATCTTGTCGTTTGTTTCAAGATACTTTGCAACTGCAAGAGCGTTAGAGCAATGTCTTTCCATACGAAGGTGAAGTGTTTCAAGACCTAAGTTAAGATAGTATGAGTTTTGTGGAGCAGGAGTTGAACCATAGTCGCGAAGAAGCTGTGCAACAATCTTTGTAATGTAACCTGCCTTGCCAAAATCCTTTGTATAAACAGCACCGTGATAGCTTTCATCAGGTTGTGTAAGTCCAGGGAATTTGTCATTCTGTTCCCAGTCAAAGTTACCGCTGTCAATAACTGCACCGCCAATAATATTAGCGTGACCTTCCATATATTTAGTAGTTGAATGTGTAACAATATCAGCACCAAATTCGAATGGTCTACAGTTAATAGGTGTAGGGAATGTATTGTCGATAATAAGTGGCACACCGTTAGCGTGAGCAACTTTTGCAAACTTTTCAATATCAAGAATATCAAGTGATGGGTTTGCAATAGTTTCACCGAAAAGTGCCTTTGTATTTGGTTTGAAAGCAGCCTGAATTTCTTCTTCACTTGCATTTGGGTCAACAAATGTAACTTCAATACCCAATTTTCTCATTGTAACATTGAAAAGGTTGAATGTACCACCGTAAATTGTGGCAGCACTTACAAAGTGGTCGCCTGCACCCATAATGTTAATGAGTGAGAAGAAGTTTGCGGCTTGTCCTGAAGATGTAAGAACGCCTGCAACACCACCCTCAAGCATTGTTATTTTCTGTGCAACTGCATCACTTGTAGGGTTAGCAAGACGAGTATACATATAGCCTGGCTCAAGGTCAAAAAGTTTAGCCATAGCCTCACTTGTATCATATTTGAAAGTTGTACTCTGATTGATTGGGAGTACTCTTGGTTCACCATTTTTAGGGCGATAAGCACCCTGAACGCAATTAGTTTCTATTTTATAAGCCATTTTAATCAGTCCTCCAAAAATTTCTTCATAAGTGCAACACCGCTATCTACAAAAATGCCTGTTGCCTTTGCAGTTTCTTCATTGATAGTATCAACGCCATTCACTTCATTATTCTTATGATAAATCATAAACGGAACAGGGTCAGATGCGTGAGTTGCAGTAACAATAGGTGTTGGGTGGTCAGGAAGAATCATAATCTTGTAATCATCATAATCCTTTAATCCATCAAATATAATTGGGAGCACTTGCTCGTCAATAATCTCAATAGCACGAACTTTGTTTTCAGGCTCGCGTCTGTGACCACATTCATCAGGTGCTTCAATGTGAATATATGCGTAATCGCAACCATTTTTTAATGCATCAACTGCAGCCTGTGCTTTGCCCTTGAAGTTTGTGTCTATGTATCCTGTTGCACCCTCTACATCAGGTGTTTCCATTTTTGCACATTTGCCGATACCTTTAAGCAAGTCAACTGCTGAAATTACAGCACCTTTAATGCCATAAAGTTCCTCAAATGGTGAAAGTGCAGGCTTTTTGCCTTCACCCCAAAGCCATATTGAGTTTGCAGGACGCTTACCGTTCTTGATTCTTTCAAGATTTACAGGGTGGTCTTTAAGCAAATCGTAACTTTCTTTCATCATTCTGATAAGGTCAGTTGCATTTTCACTTGTTGAAAGATATTCACCTACAACTCTGCCTGAAATATCGTGTGGAGGAGTCATATTTCCTAAATCTGTTGTACCCTTATCCCATACAAGACAATGACGGTAACTTACACCACTATAGAATTTGTAAATGTCATTACCAAAATGAGCCTCAACTGTTTCAATAATTTTTTCGGCTTCTTCTGTTGAAATATCGTCAGCACAGTAGTCAACCATAGTCTTGTCTGCGTAGTTTTCTTCATCTGAAAGAGTAACAATATTACAACGAAGTGTAACATCTGTATCTTTAAGGTCAACGCCGATGTTTGCAGCCTCAAGTGGACTTCTGCCTGTGTAGTAAATTGATGGGTCAAATCCCATAACGCTCATATTTGCAACATCACTGCCCGGTTTCATGCCGTCAGGAACAGTTTTAACAAGACCTACCGTACCTTTTTTAGCGAGTGAGTCAAAGTTTGGCTTGTTTGCCATCATCATAGGCGTTTTACCATCAAATTGTGGAACAGGGTAGTCCGCCATTCCATCATATAAAACTACAACATATTTCATAAAATTTGCCTCCAGGGGATAAAAGTTTATTCGCTGATTTCTTCTTCTGAAGTTTCTTTTTCTTCTTCAACAACTTCAGTTTCAACTGTTTCTTCAACAACAGTATCTTCTGTTGATTCTTCTACAACCTGTTCTTCAACTACTGTTTCAACATTTGTCTCAACATCTCTTTCAATATATGAATATAAAACAGGAGGTTCTGCATTTGTATCTGCATTGTATTCTGCATTTTCTTCGGGAACAATAGGCAAAATACCAAATTCGTCTGGTGTCGCAACACCACTCATAATAGCGTTATGCTTTAAGTTTTCATAGTACATAGCAGTTGTACAGCCTACATAAGGTGCTACATAAAGATTAGCAATACCAAATGTAACTGCAACTAATAAATACCATAAAATAAATGAAAGTTCCATAACAAAAAGTTCGCCTTTGAAACCATCTGTCATACGCTTGCTTAAATCTCTTGCCTGTTTACCGTCAAGATTTGGATTATCGTGAATAATCTGGTGAACAAAGAACCATTCAAGACCTTTAATAATACCGGGGATAATAAATAATAATGTCCAAAGAACTGTAAAAATTTCAGTAACAACGCCAACTTTGAAGTATGTGCCATAGTTGTCAAGACCTTCACGGTAAAGTGATTTCCAATCAGGGTTACCACCACGAAGATGATTAAGGAAATAACCTGCCATACCGATTGTGAAAGGCACAAGTAACCAAGCAATAATACTTGAACTACTTGAAGTAGATGTGCTTATCATTTCACCATCTTCAGAGAAGTGCTGAACAACTTCAACACCACCGCTGATTGCACCTTGAATCAATGTGAGAGGCAGACAAGCCAAAGCCATATAAAGCCATCTGCGGTCAACACCGATAAACTCGCGAGCCTGTTGTTTAATTGCTGCTCTGTTCAAAATTTCCATATATAAACCCTCTTTCATAATTTGGTTAATATAATTTTATCATATAAAATATATAATGTAAAGAAACTATTTTTGTCTTATTGATAAAAGTAAAAATATAATAATTACGCATTACGAATTACAAATTCAGCATTCGTCAATTCCCCAACCGCTTATATCTCCTCGTTGCATACCACCAATGATTTTCTGTCGTAGTGCAGGGTAACGCTTTTCTAACTCTATAAGAAGCTTTTTTGTGTCCTCACGATTAGTTTTCTCATCAGCAGGGCATTTGCTTTCGACTATCGGCACACTTTCTTTGTTTGCCACTCGTGTAATATCGCTTTCGTATGCAAAAACCATAGGTCTAATCATATAAAGGTCTTTTCGTGATAAATAAGAAACAGGGGAGAAACATTCAGCCCTACCATTGCCGAATAAATTCATAATAAAGGTTTCAGCCGCATCGTCCATGTGATGCCCGAGGGCTATCTTATTGCAACCTAACTCTTTAGCGGTATCGTGTAAAAGTCCGCGTCTCATTCTTGCACATAAACTGCAAGGATTACTTTCTTTACGCTCTTCAAATATAATGTGATAGAGTTCTGTTTTCTTTATAGTATATGGTATGTCATATTTATCGCAGATTGCTTGAATTTCAGAATAATCTGCACACTCATTATTGAATTGTGGGTCTAAAGTAATGGCACAAATGTCAAATTTTTTAGGATAAAATATTTTAAGATTGATAAGGCATAAAAGCATAACAACACTGTCTTTGCCACCCGAAACACAAACACCGATTTTATCGCCATCTTCAATCATATTATATTTGTCAACAGCCGCACGGACTAAACTTAATAACTTTTGCATACCTTACATCTCACTTAAATGATATTACCAACATTTTATATCAATATTAGTTAAAAGTAAACAAATATTTTCAAAAATAATAAAAAAGAAAAATATATGAAAAATAAAGAAAAACAAAGAAAAATAAAGATTTATATTTCTCTCATTAAATTTTCAAAAAAATGTGTTGACAATTGGTTTTACCTTTGATATAATTCTCGAGCAATTAAAAATAATATTCGGAGGTAAGTTCTATGTCAACTTATATGCCAAAAAAGGGCGACATTACCCGTAACTGGTATGTGCTTGACGCTGCAGGCAAAACTCTTGGTAGCGTTGCTGCTGAAGCTGCAGTTCTTCTTAGAGGTAAGCACAAGCCAACATTCACACCTCATGCAGATTGCGGTGACCATGTAATCGTTATCAATGCAGAAAAGGTTGTACTTACAGGTAACAAGCTTGAACAGAAAATGTATTATCATCACACAGGTTATGTTGGTAACATGAAAGAAGTTAAGTACAAGACTCTTATGAAAACAAAGCCAGAGTTCGCAGTAACAAAGGCAATTAAGGGTATGATTCCTGATACAGTAATCGGTCGTCAGGCACTTACAAGACTTCGTGTATACCGCGGCGCAGAGCACAAACATGCTGCTCAGAAACCTGAAACAAGAGAATTTTAAGAAAGGGAGGCTATATAAATGTACGAAACAAGTCCATTTTTCTACGGTACAGGTAGAAGAAAGAAATCAGTAGCTCGTGTACGCGTTTATGCAGGTACAGGCAAAATCATTATCAACGACAGAGAAATCGACGATTATTTCGGTCTTGAAACACTTAAACTTATCGTTCGTCAGCCTCTTGCTCTTACAGGAACAACTGACAAGTTCGATATCGTATGCCGTGTAAACGGTGGTGGCGTTACAGGTCAGGCTGGTGCTATCCGTCACGGTCTTTCTCGTGCTCTTCTTCAGTATGACGAAAACCTTCGTCCTGCTCTCAAGAAAGCAGGTTTCTTAACAAGAGACCCAAGAATGAAAGAAAGAAAGAAATACGGTCTCAAAGGTGCTCGTCGTGCACCTCAGTTCAGCAAACGATAAATTTTATCATTGCAAATTTTCAGCACTCACATTTGTGGGTGCTGTTTTTTATACTTTTTTAAGTTTATATGTTGAATTTCCAAAAACAAAGTAGTACAATCATTCACGGTGATAACATTGGAAAAGCCAAATACATATAAAGCCGCTTTCAAAGCAGCATTTCCACATACCTTACCCGTAATGACAGGCTATCTTTTTATAGGTATAGCCTTTGGTGTTATGTTTGCAGATAAAGGCTATAACTTTTTATGGGCAGGTCTTATGAGCTTGCTCGTTTATGCAGGTTCAGGGCAATATCTTGCAGTAAACTTCTTTGACCCATCGGTAAGTCTTTTACAAGTTGCGTTTTTAACATTTATGGTGAATGTTCGTCATATTTTCTACGGACTCTCATTACTTGATAAATTCAAGGTGTCAGGTAAGAAAAAGCCTTATATGATATTTTCATTAACTGATGAAACATATTCGTTATACTTCCTTACAAAAACACCACCCGGTGTTGATGAAGGTAAGTTTTTGTTTGCTCTTTCTATTCTTGACCAATCCTATTGGATTGTGGGTTCAATGATTGGAGGACTTGCAGGAACACTTATCCCATTTGACTCAACGGGCATTGATTTTGCTATGACAGCTTTATTTATAGTAATCTTTGTTGAACAATGGTTAGAAAAGAAAAATCGTTTTCCTGCAGTTGTGGGAGTGGTAGCAAGTGTAATAAGTCTGATGATTTTTGGTAAGGATAGTTTCATTTTACCATCAATGATTATAATTATGATTGTACTTCTCTCAAACCACAGAATTGAAGAGAAAAAGAATAAAACAGGGGAGGCAGAAAACAATGAATAATCTTCCCATAAGTTTTTGGCGTTCTGTTATTATAATAGTATTAGTGGCACTGGTAACTCTTGCTACTCGTGCAATACCATTTGTACTTTTTCCCGAAGGTAAAAAAATTCCAAAAGCAGTTGAATATTTGGGCAAAGTATTACCGCCTGCAGTAATAGGTATGCTTGTAGTTTATTGCTTTAAGTCTGTAAATGTGCTTTCATCACCGTTCGGTCTTCCTGAACTGATTGCAGGACTTACAGTAGTTGTATTGCACATCTGGAAACGCAATAATCTTTTAAGCATCGGTGCAGGAACAATAATTTATATGATATTAGTTCAAACTGTTTTTGCATAATTGAATATTTGTAATCGAAAGCGTCATTCTAAGCCAAGCGAAGAATCTCAATTGAGGCCCTTCAATGCGTTTAGGGTGACATTTTTGTATTATCTATAATAGTATACAAACAATAGGAATATTTTTCAAAAAATGTGCATAAAATATGGACAAACAATTAACAAACAAATGACAAAAAGGGGTTGATTTTGTAACCGTTTTGTAATATTTTAATGATTTTTTAATAATCTTACAAAAAATCACGAGCAAAAACCCGTGAAAACCACAATATATTGTTGTTTTAAGGGGACTAACTGCGGATTAAGTCAAAAATTAACTCTTGTTTTTGTGAAATATTCACAAAAAATATTTTCAAAAAAATTTGACTTTTTCTTGACGGTTGAATATAATGTGCAAGGTCACAAAGCGAGAATAACGGTTGTGCGTTAAGTGAGCCTTAAATGTGCCTTTCAAGGTTATATTGGGGTGAACACTTTGTAAGTAACAAAGGTTGACACAACTTATTAAAGGAGCAGAATGATGATAAACAAAATAAAAGGGTATGCAAAAGCATCTCGTCGTAATGTTATGCGAGTAATGGCACTTATTTTAGCAATTGCTGTTCTTTGTGCCGGAACTGCTTTCGCTGCCACAAGTGAGACTTATATAGTTGATGTCTATGAAGGCTCACAGGTAACACGAGTAGAAACTTCTTCGGAAGATGCTTATTCAGTAGTTGCCGAAGCTGATATTAACCTTAGTGAAAATGATAAACTTATCCTTAAAGATTTCATTGTAGGTGAAGACAGCAGAATTATTGTATGTCGTGCAAGTAATGTTAAGTTCGTTAATGCAGACGGTACAGTAGAAAACATCGTATTCGCAGGAACAGTAGCAGAACTAATTGAACAACAGGGTGTAGTTCTTTCAGACAAACTCATTTCAAGCGTCAATGTAAAAGCTGTTGTGACAAACGATTTAGAGGTTAAAATCCTTAATTCTTATGACCTTACAATTAATGTTGACAATGAAAAGAAGTTTGTAAAATCTACTGCAAAAACAGTAGGTGAATTACTCGCTGAACAGAATATCGTTCTCGATGAGGATGATGAAGTTGTCCCAACTGCTGATACTGCACTTTCTAACGAAATGGTTATCGATGTTCTTCGTGTTGAATATGTAACACGCGAGGCAGAAGAAACTATTGAGTTCACATCAACAACAAAATATTCTTCAGCTATGCTTAAGGGTACTAAAAAGGTAACACAAGAAGGCCAGAATGGTACAAAAACAGTTGTTTATAAAGATAAAGTTGTAAATGGCGTAGTTGAGTCATCTGAAGTACAGAGCGAAACTGTAACAAAGAAACCTGTTACAAAGATTACAACAGTGGGAACACTTACAAAATCTTCAGGTCTTGGTAACTCAAAGATTGAAAAGAATGGCAAGCCTATTTCAGAACTTGTAATGCCATCAAAATACACAATCGGCGAAAACAATATTCCTACAAATTATAAATATAAGATTACAGGTCGTGCAGCAGCATATTGCCAGCCGGGCGGAAAAACAGCAACAGGTAAAGCAGTTATGCCAGGTCGTGTAGCAGTTAATCCTAAACAGATTCCTTATGGTACTGAAATGTGGATTGTATCTAATGATGGTGTTGTTTATGGTTATGCAGTTGCAGAAGATACAGGCGGATTTGCAAAGAAAGGTTACTACACAGTTGACCTTTATATGAACAGTAACAAACAGTGTCGTCAATGGGGCGATAGAGGCGTTACAATTTATGTATTATAATCGAGAAAGAGAGCAGAAATGCTCTCTTTTTTTGTTGCCCTGAAAATTGTTTTGTGTTATCATAATAATATAAACTATGTGGAGTGGATTTAATGCGAGTACTTACAGTTGAAAATACAAGAAAGTTAGAAACTCTTGCCAACGAAACCGGGATTTCATATTTGCAGTTAATGGAGAATGCAGGCTCATATTGTGCAAGAATAATTCGTAAGACCTTTGAAAACACAAATAAGCGTAATGCTCTTGTTGTTTGTGGCAAAGGTAAAAATGGTGGTGACGGATTTGTAATTGCACGAAAACTCTTTGAAAATGGATATAAAGTTAATGTGCTTATGGCTATGGGGCTGCCGACTGATGCAGAATCCTCCGAAATGCTTTCACGAATTCGTGCTATGGGTATAAATATTGCATATTACAATGAAACAACTGATAAGTATTTTGAAGACGCACAAATTATTATAGATTGTATTTTTGGTGTAGGCTTTCGTGGTGAGCCTGATATGACAATTACTTCACTTATTACAAAAATCAATAATTCACCTGCAACGGTTGTAAGTATTGATGTGCCAAGCGGACTCGAAGGCGACAGTAATAAAGCACCAATAAACTCCATTACTGCCGATATGACTATCGCTGTACTTGTGTTAAAGCCTGTTCATGTGTTAAAACCATCAATGGAAAAGTGCGGTAAAGTTGTTGTTGCTCCTCTTGCAATTCCCGAAAAATGCTATAATCAGGTGAATACAACACTTTTTACAATGAGCGTTGATGAATTAAAACCGTTTTTCAAAAAGCGTGAAACTGATAGTCATAAAGGTACATTCGGTACTGTACTTGTAATCGGTGGCAGTTACGAAATGCCAAATGCTGTGTATTTTGCATCACAAGGTGCAGTTAATAGCGGTGCAGGACTTGTAAAAGTTGCGTTTCCGTCAGTAGCATATAATGCAATCGCACCAAAAACATATGAACAGATTTTAATACCTCTTGAAAGCAATAAAAAAGGCAGAATATCGCAGAATGCAACAAAACGCCTTGAAACTGAACTTAAAAAATGTTCTTGTGTGCTTATAGGTTGCGGAATGGGTAATGATGAAGATACAAAAGCAGTTACTGAATTTGTAATTAAAAATGCAGAAGTGCCAATTATTCTTGATGCTGATGGCATAAATTGTCTTAAAGATAACATAAATATAATAGACAGTGCGAAAGTGCCTGTAATTCTAACACCACATCCAAAAGAAATGTCAAGGATTGCAGGGGTTACTGTAGATGAAATTCAGGAAAATCGAGGTGCAGTTGTAAGTTCTTTTACAAAAGCACATAAATCTGTACTCGTACTTAAAGGTGCGTCAACTCTTGTGGGTAGTACTGATTATGATGATATTTATGTGAATTCAACAGGGAATCCGGGAATGGCTACGGGCGGTAGTGGTGATGTGCTTGGTGGAATAATAGCATCTTTTGTTGCACAAGGCATTGACCCATTCACAAGTGCTGTCGCAGGTGTAAATGTTCACGGTATGATAGGGGATAAAGTAACAGAAAAATATTCAATGATGGGCAACACACCAACATTGATGCTTAATGAACTCCCTTTAATACTTAAAAAATTTGAATAGGTAGATTTATTATGAAAAAAATCCTTTGTATTTTCATTTGCATTATTATGCTTGGCGGTTGTAGTGTAGAAAAAATAAAGGAAGTTAAAAAAGAGCCACTGGAAATCAGTGGCTTTAATACTATAATAAAATCAACATTGAACAATGTGCAGATTTCTGCAAATGCAGAGTATGTGCCGTATAAGAGCCTTAATTTCAAATTTACTTCGCCTGAAACAGTAAAAGATATGCAAATATTGTGCAGTAATGGCGAATATACTGTAAATATGAACAAATTATCATTTACATTTACAAGTGAAAAACTACCATTTAATATGATTTGCAGAACGCTTGAAACTTGTATAAACTCTGTGCAATATGTTTCACCTGAAACTGATACAGAGTTAGATTTACTTGTATTTTCATATAATGCAGATGGTCACATTTGCAAACTTTATACAGAAAAAGAAACAAGAAATTTTGTTAAACTTTCCGTTGACGGTAACGATTTATTGTTCTTTGAAAATTTTGAATACAGGGACAAACAGAGTAACTAATACATAAAATGTATTACTCCCCGAAAATTTTACCTTAGATGTTTATTTGTACATTTTATAGGTAAAAATAAAATCAAAGGAGTGATACAAAAAATGAATGTAAAACGAGGGGACATATATTACGCTGATTTAAGTCCTGTAGTAGGTTCTGAACAGGGCGGAGTAAGACCGGTACTTATTGTGCAGAATGATGTGGGCAACAAATACAGCCCAACGGTTATTGCCGCTGCAATTACAAGTCAGCAGGATAAATCACGGTTGCCAACCCATATAAGTGTAAACGGAAATGCTTGCGGATTAAGCAAGGATTCCGTTGTGTTGCTTGAACAGGTAAGAACGCTTGATAAACAACGCCTTAAAGAACGAATGGGCAATCTTTCAACAACAGATATGAATAAAATCAACAAAGCCTTAACAGTAAGTTTCGGTTTAATATAAATACAAATTAAATCTTGGCTCCCCTGAAAGGGGAGCTGTCTGCGTAAGCAGACTGAGGGGTGTCATTCTGAGCGTAGCGAAGAATCTCATAAATATAATTATTAAAAATCTATTAATTTTACATAAAAGACTTGACGATTTGGAAAAAAGTGGCTAAAATATAAATTAGCACTCGTAACTCGAGAGTGCTAAAAATCAGTATTTATTATTCTTTTCAGGAGGTAACATAAAATGACAATTAAACCACTTGCAGACAGAGTTGTACTCAAATCTTGCGAAATGGAAGAAACAACAAAAAGCGGTATTGTGCTTGCAGCTGCTGCTCAGGAAAAACCACAGGTAGCAGAAGTTGTAGCAGTAGGCCCAGGCGGACTTATTGACGGTCACGAAGTAGAAATGTATGTAAAAGTTGGCGATAAGGTAATTATCGGCAAATATTCAGGTACAGAAGTTAAGATGGACAACACAGAATACACAATTGTTCGTCAGTCAGAAATTCTTGCAATAGTAGAATAAGGGAGGGCTTATATAATGGCTAAACAGATTATTTATGGCGAAGAAGCTCGCAAGGCTCTTCAGACAGGTATTGATAAATTAAGCAATACAGTTAAAATTACATTAGGACCAAAAGGCAGAAATGTAGTTCTTGATAGAAAATACGGTGCACCACTCATTACAAACGATGGTGTTACAATCGCTAAAGAAGTTGAACTTGAAGACGCATTCGAAAATATGGGTGCACAGCTTGTTAAAGAAGTTGCAACAAAAACAAATGATGTTGCAGGTGACGGTACAACAACAGCTACACTTCTTGCTCAGGCTCTTGTTCGTGAGGGTATGAAAAATGTTGCAGCAGGTGCAAACCCAATGGTTGTTAAAAAGGGTATGCAGGCAGCAGTTGACGCAGTAGTTGCAGAAGTTCTTAACAATGCAAAACCAGTTGCATCAAGTGACGATATTGCTCGTGTTGCAACAGTTTCAGCAGCAGACGAATATGTTGGCAACCTTATTGCAGATGCTATGGCAAAAGTTACTGCAGATGGCGTTATCACAATCGAAGAATCAAAAACAAGTGAAACATATAGCGATGTTGTTGAAGGTATGCAGTTTGACCGTGGTTATATTTCACCTTATATGGTAACTGATACTGATAAAATGGAAGCAGTTATTGATGACGCTCTTATTCTTATTACAGATAAGAAAATCGGCAACATTCAGGAAATCCTTCCATTACTTGAACAAATTGTTCAGTCAGGTAAAAAACTCGTTATCGTAGCAGAAGATGTTGAGGGCGAAGCTCTTTCAACACTCCTTGTTAATAAACTTCGTGGCACATTTACTTGTGTTGCAGTTAAAGCACCGGGCTTTGGCGACAGAAGAAAAGAAATGCTTCAGGATATCGCAATCCTTACAGGCGGTCAGGTTATCACATCTGATTTAGGTCTTGAACTTAAAGATACACAACTTATGCAACTTGGTCGTGCAAAGCAGGTTAAGATTTCTAAAGAAAACACAATCATCGTTGATGGTGCTGGTGACCAGGATGCAATCAAGGGCAGAATCAATCAGATTAAAGCACAGATTGCAGAAACAACATCTGACTTTGACCGTGAAAAGCTTCAGGAACGCCTTGCAAAACTTGCAGGTGGTGTTGCAGTTATCCGTGTAGGTGCAGCAACTGAAACTGAAATGAAAGAAAAGAAACTCCGTATTGAAGATGCTCTTGCAGCTACAAAGGCAGCAGTTGAAGAAGGTACAGTTGCAGGTGGTGGCGTAGCACTTCTTGGTGCTATTAAAGCAGCATCAGCACTTCTTGATACTGACGATGCAGACTACAAAACAGGTGTTAAGATTGTTCTTAAAGCTATTGAAGAGCCTGTTCGTCAGATTGCAGCAAATGCAGGTCTTGAAGGTTCAGTTATCGTAAACGAAATTGTAAATTCAAATAAAGCAGGTTATGGCTTCAACTTTGCAACAAGCGAATATGTTGATATGTTTGAAGCAGGTATCCTTGACCCTGCAAAAGTTACTCGTTCAGCACTCCAGAATGCAGCGTCAGTTGCAGCAATGGTGCTTACAACAGAGTCGCTTGTAGCTGATATTCCTGACCCACAGGCTGAGGCAGCAGCTGCAGCAGCAATGGCTCAAGCCGGCGGCGGAATGTATTAATAATTCGTAATGCGTAATTAAATAATAAAACCTCCCTCTGACGAGGGAGGTGGCAACGCGTTGGCGTTGACGGAGGGAGAGATTAAATCTTTTCCTCCGTTTTTATTTTTGTAACCATTATTACAATTTTGTAATATTAATTGACAAACAAAATATAAAATAGTATTTTAAAATTATGAAAACGGATTGCTTTCTTGCATTTTTACATAAAAAATAAGCAGTTTTACAATTCCTTTTGCGAAAAATCCAATTTAATTCTATAATAAATTAAAAAGGAGTGCAAATTATGAAACCAAAACTCAAACTTGAAATGAAAGAAAAATTGTTTATTGCATCAATAATGATTTATATTGCTTCATTGGTTTTGCTCATGGGGCTAGGTCCTGGTGTTTTTACAGGTATCTGGTGGATTGGCGTGTTTGCGAATAGTCAGCCGTTTTCGGTTATTTCAACACTCATAATAGGTGTGATTATGATTTTATTTACTTACCTTGCACGAAAAGTAAGTATAAACTTTATTTATATTGTCAGAGGTATTTTGGTTTTATTGGCAATATTAAACGCTTTCTTTATAGGTTGGGAGCCTATTTCCTGCTCAATTTATTTTATAGCAACAGTAGCACTACTTGTAATGACATTTATTAAAGATAATGAATATGTAATCGTAACTGACCTTACACAAGCGGAAAAAGAAAACATCGAGAAAGAAAACAGAAGAGAAAGAAAACACGAAATAGTAGGAAGTATTTTGAGTTTTACAATTATACCAATTGTGGTATTCTTTTTAGTCGTTTTAGCTTCTTCGCCTTTCCATGAATCAAACTATGACGAACTCAAAAATCGCTATCGCGTAGATTTGCCAAGCGAAATGGCAACAGAAGAACAATGCAATGTATTTTTAGCAACTATTGATAATTATGAAAACTATAATGGCTCAGGCTATTGGTGGAATGATGGTGAATGGACTGTTGATACTGAGTTAATTGGCAAAATGCTAAAATCTAACAGTAATTCCGACGACTATTGGATGATTGGTGACGATATTGACATTATCTATCATTTGTTCTATGACGATTGGGATAATGTAGCTGACGACTACATACTTATCCGTAGTGATTATAAATTCCCTGACCCTTCAACCGCAAATGTGACAAAAATCCTTTTCGGTTATAACAAAGACAGAGAAATTGAGTTGACCGAAAAAGAAATAGAAGAAATCCACGGATTTATAATGGGATATAATTATGATGAGAGTAAGACTCAATATTATGATGAAGAATATTTTGAAGATTCAACAACATTTGATATTTTGTGGTATTTTGAAGATGAAAAAGCTCTCCGTTATGAATACGGTGATATAATAAAAACTACCGATGGTAAATATTATTTAAGGTCTGCTTCGACAGATTATATTAGCTATACACTTTCTGGCGAAATCTGTGAAAAATTAGATAAAGTGTGGTAAAACACAAACAAAAACGCACATCAACTGATGTGCGTTAATTTTTTATACCTAATTATATATCAAAACAATAACTAATGTTTTCATTTTTCTTTTGTAACTATTATTACAATATTGTAATTTTTCTGTTTTTCGATAAAATTTTATTGACAAACGATAAAATCAATGCTATCTTAAAGAAAAAACCACTTTTTTCTAACAGAGGTATAAATATGCAACGAAAAAACCGTTCATTAAAACTTTCAATAGCGTTTACAACATTTTTTACCATATCCTTGGCATTTCTTACAGTTTCAGCACCTTGGTCTGTAGGTATAATCTGTAAGATATTCAAACATGAGCATTTAACAGATTTTTTAATTTTTATGACATATCTTGCAATCCCGGCAGGGTGGGGTGCGTTGGTATTACTCTATAAAATATTATTTAATGTCCGCGATAAAAAAGTTTTTATAGATGATAATGTAAAATATCTCACAGCACTTTCGTGGTTGTGCTTTTATGTAGGTATTGTCAGTATAGTTGGTGCTATAAACTTTGTTGCATTTGTACTGGTATCATTGGCGGCATTATTTATAGGACTTATAGTACGCGTAGTGCGAAATATCATCGAAGAAGCAATCGAACTTAAAGAAGATAACGACTTAACAATATGAGGTGATGTATATGGCAATAAAAGTTAATCTTGATATGGCTCTTGCAAGAGCCAAAATGACATCTGGCGAATTAGCAGAAAAAGTAGGAATTACTCAGGCAAATTTATCAATTCTTAAAACAGGCAAAGCAAAGGCAGTGCGCTTTTCAACGCTGGAGGCAATCTGTCGCGAATTGGATTGTCAACCCGGCGATATTCTTGAATACACAGAGGGTGCAAACCTTACCCTTATTAACACCAAGGAGGCGTAATCATGAAAAGATTTCTTTATATAATCACAATGATTTATTATGCTTTTGCATGGATGGGTATTTTCTTTGATGTTTTACCTTTTGAAGCAAATATATGTGCTGGTGTAGTAGGATTGCTTGCAATTGGCGAATCACCTGAAAATGTAGAGTTAAGCAATTTAATTCATACAATAGGGTGGAGCGTATATTTTTTAATGCTTATTATTTTTACAACTCTTTCTAATTTCTGGAAAAAAGATTTTAAGTGTATTCCTGTTGCAATTCTTTCAATATCACTGTTCTTTAATATGTTTTTGTTAATTCACGGTATGTTTATACCAATTTTAATCAATATAGTACTTATTGCTATTACTGTATATATTGGTAAAACAGAAAAAACACCTGAACAAATCAAACAAAAAGAAATGTATGAAAAATACCTTCACGAGTTTATAACAGAAGATTTATCAAAGGAGGCGTAACTATGGAAAACAATAATAATCAAGTTCCTCAATATCCCACAATTCCTTATGGTAATCAAAATGGTTATACACAAGTGCGAAAAGTCCGCGAAAAAAAGAAAATTGATTTTTCTGTGTCCGATTATATATTCTTCGGTGTGTTTGCTGTGTTATCAATATGCCTTGTTTTCTTTGGGTTTTTCTGTCAGATGGCATTAGGCTATACCTTATCAACAATTGCACTTGTAGTAGCGTTAGTTATATATATTATAAAAAATGGTAAGTTTTCATTCTTGTCAGTTTCGTGTCTTATTCTGATTGTGCTGTCAAGTATTGTGTTCACACTTTACGGTAATGACTATATTTCAAGATTTATTGCGTTTGCAGTTTTGTTTGCATCAACTGTAATTTGTACAACCTCATTAACTGATAAAACCATAGCCGATAATCTTGACGGTGTGTTCAAACTTATCCGCACATTTATAGCACCAATTGAAAATGCACCAACAATCGCAAAATCAGTACTAAAAAATGATAAAAAGAAAACAGTTCTGCAAGTGGGCGGTGCAGTACTCGCTGTTATTCCGGTACTCGCAATTGTCATTTCATTGCTTGTAAGTGCGGATGCAGCTTTTGAAGGACTTGTTGAAAAAATTGCATCTACACTTGGAACAACTGTGGTAAAACTTTTTGTTTCTATTATTGTGTTTGCAGGGGTAGTCCTTTTCGCAGTAACTTGTAAATACGAACTTAATAAGTCAGAAAGCAAACCATTTCAACTTGATAAAACAAGATTTATAAATACACCTTTTGCAATAACATTTTTAGGACTTATTGCACTTGTGTATCTTATCTATATGTTCTCACAAACAGCATATTTTTTCAGTGCGTTTTCAGGAATTTTACCTGAGGGTTATGAGTTCAGTTTTTCTGAATATGCCAGACGCGGATTTTTTGAAACAGAAGCCATAGCATTTATAAATCTTGTGATTATGGTACTTTCAGTATGGCTTGTAATCCGTAGAGATAACGGAACACTTAATCCGGTAATCAAAGGGGTTCTCACTTTTATTGGTGTATTCACAATCCTTTTTATAGCAACTGCAATTTCTAAAATGGTTATGTATATCGACGAATATGGACTTACAGTACTTCGACTTTGCACATCAGCATTTATGCTTGCAACAGCAATAGTGATAATTGCATTTATAATAAGAGTTTTCAAACCTGAACTTAAAACTATTAAATATGCAGTTCTTATTTCAATGCTCATTTTTACAGTGCTTTCATTGTTCGGTATTGAGCGTACAATAGCTGACTACAATGTAAATGCGTATCTTAACGGTAAGCACGAAAATATTGATATGTATACATTAGGCGAACTTTCTGATTCTGCTATTCCTTATATTGCAAAACTTACTAAATGTGATGATGAGTTTATAAGTCAATATGCCAATGAAATAATTTATGATTTATATGATTGGACTATAGGTACTGAACATGTTATCTATGATGCAGCCGAAATGGATACATATAAAGCCGAGTATGTGGCAACTGCCGATTTCAGCCTTTCAGAATATTTCGCAACAAAAGCATTTAATGATGCAGGCGTTCCGTATCGTTACCCCGAAGTTGAAGATTACGATTATTCATTTGACCAACCAATCGAAGACGATTATGTGGACTGGGACGAAGTATAAGTGAATGCCTTCCCCTTAAGGTGAAGGGGTACCGCTTGCGGTGGATGAGGTGTAATATAAATACAAAGAAAAAACGCACATCAACTGATGTGCGTTAATTTTCGTATTTTGTTCTGAATTAAACTGCTCTTTCAACCTTACCTGAACGAAGGCAACGAGTGCAAGCATAAACTCTCTTAGGAGAGCCGTTTACAACTGCTTTAACTCTTTTTACATTTGGTTTCCAAGTTCTGTTTGAGCGTCTGTGTGAGTGAGAAACCTTGATGCCGAAAGCAACATCTTTACCACAATATTCGCATTTTGCCATTTTATAGGCACCTCCTTATATCACGGGGATAAATAATCAAATTACAACAAGAGACATTATAACAGTTACTTTTGCAAATTGCAAGCCTTTTTATAAAAATATTTTTACTAATTTTAGCAAAAAGTACTTGCAATTTATAAATAAATAATATATAATACATTCAAACGAACATTTGTGCGATAGCGAGGTATATAAAATGGCTGATAAATCAAAAGCGTTAGAAACCGCATTACTTCAAATTGAAAAAAATTACGGTAAAGGTGCAGTTATGCGTCTTGGTGAAAATAGTTCATTGAATGTTGAGGCTATTTCAACAGGTTCAATTTCTCTTGACCACGCAACCGGTATT
Organism: Clostridia bacterium; assembly: GCA_017399405.1. GTDB lineage: Bacteria > Bacillota > Clostridia > Oscillospirales > Acutalibacteraceae > Fimenecus. Next base: position 56,906 of record JAFQCT010000017.1, read on the forward strand.
GGCGGACTTCCAAAAGGCAGAATTGTTGAAATTTACGGGCCTGAATCTTCAGGTAAAACAACTCTTGCTTTACAGGTAGTGGCAGAGGCTCAAAAACTCGGCGGTGAGGCAGCGTTTATTGACGCTGAACACGCTCTTGACCCTGAATATGCACAAAATTTAGGTGTTGATGTTAATTCACTTCTCGTTTCACAGCCTGACAATGGTGAACAAGCCCTTGAAATTACTGAGGCACTTGCTCGTTCAGGTGCTCTTGATGTAATCGTGGTTGACTCTGTTGCAGCTCTTGTTCCTCGTGCTGAAATTGAGGGCGATATGGGGGACAGCCATGTGGGTCTTCACGCTCGTCTTATGTCACAGGCACTTCGCAAACTTACAAGTGTTATCAATAAGTCAAATACAATCGTTATCTTTATTAACCAGCTTCGTGAAAAAGTTGGCGTAATTTACGGTAACCCTGAAGTTACAACAGGTGGTCGTGCTCTTAAATTCTATACCACAATGCGAATTGATGTTCGTCGTATTGAACAGCTTAAAGGTCAGGGTAATGAGTTTATTGGCTCACGCACCCGTGCAAAGATTGTTAAAAATAAAGTTGCACCGCCATTCAAAGAGGCTGAGTTCGATATTATGTATGGCGAAGGTATTTCAAAGATTGGTGAAATCGTTGACCTTGGTGTTAAATTCGACATTCTTAAAAAGAGTGGTGCTTGGTTTTATTATGGTGAACAGCGTCTTGGCCAAGGCAGAGAAAATGTAAAACTCCTCTTTAAGCAAGAAACTGAACTTGCAAATGAAATCGAACAACAAATCCGTGCAAAAATGAAAGAGGCTCTTGAAACTAAAAAAGGTGCAGTCGCACCAATTCAACAGCCTGAAATAGTTAAAGTTCCAACAACAAAAGCAGCAGCAAGAGCAACTCTTGATATTGCTGTTGATGATGACGAATAATGAAATTATCTATTAAAGAGGGTAAAGCCAAAAAAATTCATATCTATATAGACGAAGAATATCGTGCTACTGTAGATAGTGATTATTGGTATTCCGAAAAATACAGAAATTATAAAGAGATTAACGAAGAAGAACTGACCGAGTTACTTAACGCGGTCAGTTTTCGTCGTGCTTATAACAAAGGACTTGATTTTCTTTCTCGTCGCCCTTATGGTACAAAAGAGTTAGTCAAAAAACTTTGCGAAAAAGGTTACGAAAAAGAGTTTGCCGAAAAAGCCTGTGACCGACTTTTAGAATTGGGTCTTCTTAATGACGAAGAATATGCCCGAATCCTTGCTAATGATTTACTTGACCGTAAAAATTACAGTATAAAACGCATTAAACAAGAACTTGCGTTTCGTGGAATAAATCGTGAAATTATAGAAAATACTGTGGATTTACTTGACAACGACCCTGTATCTCGTATTATAATACTAATCAAGAAAAAATATATAAACAAAATTAGTGACGAAAAAGGCAGAAAAAGAACAGTTAACGCACTTTTACGATTAGGTTATTCCTATTCCGATATTAAGTCTGCCTTAAACTCTGTTTCAGATTTCGAGGACGAATATTATGACTAAAAAAATTGGTATGATATCTTTGGGTTGTCCCAAAAATCAAGTAGATGCTGAAATTATGCTGGCAAAACTTCAAAATAACGGTTTTGAAATTGTAACTGACCCTTATGACGCTGACATTGTAATTGTCAACACCTGTGGGTTTATTGAAGACGCAAAGCGTGAATCTATTGAAAATATTCTTGATATGGTGTCATATAAAGAAGATTGTGAAAATCTTAAAATCCTTGTTACAGGTTGTCTTGCAGAGCGTTATCAAAGTGAAATTTTTAAGGAAATCCCTGAAACAGATGCGGTAATCGGTATCGGTGCTAATGAAGATATCTGTGAAATTTGTGACAGAATCATAAATGGTGAAAAGGTAGAGGAATACCCCGAAAAAACAAACCTTAAAATTGAGGGTGACCGTATTCTCACAACTCCGCCTTATTCTGCATACCTTAAAATTGCAGAGGGTTGTTCAAATCATTGTACATACTGTGCAATTCCATCTATTCGTGGTCCTTTCCGTAGCCGACCAAGTGAAAGTATTATAGCAGAGGCTCAAAAACTTGCAAGCAAGGGCGTAAAAGAACTTGTAGTTGTAGCACAAGATACCACTCGTTATGGTGAAGATTTATACGGTAAAAATGCACTTGTGCCACTTCTTAAAGCATTGTCGGGTGTTGAGGGAATTGAGTGGATTAGACTTCTTTACCTTTACCCTGAAAGAATTGATGAAGCACTTATCAATGAAATTGCAACTAACGAAAAAATCGTAAAATATATGGATATTCCGCTTCAACATTGTAGCAAAAATGTGCTTAAAAGAATGAATCGTCATGGTGACCGTGAAACTCTTACAGCGTTACTTCAAAAAATTCGTGAGCAAATCAAAGATGTTACAATCCGTACAACATTTATTGCAGGTTTTCCAGGTGAAACCGAAGAAGAGTTTAACGAACTCTGCGAATTTATTGAAGAAATGCGTTTTGAAAGAATGGGTTGCTTTGCTTATTCTGAAGAGGAGGGTACTCCTGCCTCAAAACTTGACGGAATGATGGCTTTTGAAATTCGCCAAGACCGTGCCGATATTATCAACGAGCGTCAAAATGTTATTCTTGACGAAATCAATGACACCCTTATCGGCAAAACACTTTATACTATTGTTGAGGGGTACGATTCTTACTCCGACTCATATTTTGGAAGAACTACTATGGATGCCCCCGAAATTGACACTCAAATAAGTTTCACTTGCGGTTATGAGTTAGATGATGGTGACATTGTAGAAGTTGAAGTAATAAATGTGGTTGACGGTGAATTAACAGGAGAAGTAATATGAAATTAAATGTACCAAATATCCTTACAATCGCAAGAATTTTTATTACCCCTGTATTTCTTGCAGTAATACTTATGGATAATCTTCCCCATAAATTTTTAATTGCTTGTATTATCTTTTCAATCGGTTCAATTACTGACGCAATTGACGGTCACCTTGCAAGAAAGAATAACCAAATAACAAATTTTGGTAAGTTTTTAGACCCTATTGCAGATAAAATCCTTACAACTTCAGCACTTTTAGCTTTTATGAGTATGGGACTTTGCAATATTTGGATTGTAATGCTCGTTTTAACCCGCGAATTTGCAATAGCATCTGTAAGAATGATTGCAGCAGCAGGTGGTGTGGTAATCCCTGCAAATATCTGGGGTAAAATTAAAACGGTAAGTCAGATGACTTTTACAATACTTATTATGCTTTTAGGTGAAACTTGGGAAATCATCTCAAATACAAATAATGTTTTGTTTGAAAAGTTACCTGATTTAAGCCTTGTTTCAAATGGATTTTTATGGATTACTGCAATCTTAACCATTATTTCAGGTATAATTTACTTAAACGACAGCAAAAAAATAATTGATTTCACAAAGTGATTGCATTTTGTAAATTTATGTGTTAAAATACATATAATGTTTTGAAAGACTATGACCGAAAAGAGTAGCAAATGTGTTTTTATCAGAGATTACGGGTCACCGGCTGAAAGCCCGTATTAAAAAACTTTTGTGAAGTGCATTCGTGAGTCGGTATGGGGAAATACATACCCGTGTTGTTGCGTTATAAACTATTCGAGTTATAAATCGAAGTGGAACCGCGATTATTCGCCTTCGTCTGTTTTTACAGATGAAGGTGTTTTTTATTTTTGGAGGAATAAAGTTGTTTGACAGACTATTAGAAGACATAAAAACCGTTAAAGAACGGGACCCGGCAGCGTCAAGTATGCTTGAAATTTTGTTCTTGTATCCGGGGCTTAAGGCGATAAGGTCGCACAGAATAGCAAATTGGTTTTATCGTCATAATATAAAATTTTTTGCCCGTGCTATTTCTCAGCACTCTGCAAAAAAGACAAATATTGAAATTCATCCCGGTGCTACAATCGGAAGACGCTTTTTCATTGACCACGGTACAGGCGTTGTAATCGGTGAAACTGCTGAAATTGGTGATGATGTTACAATTTATCAGGGCGTAACACTTGGCGGTACGGGCAAAGATACAGGTAAGCGTCACCCCACAATCGGCAACGGTGTTATGATTGGCTCAGGTGCTAAGGTTTTAGGACCATTCAAGGTTGGTGACAATTCAAATATCGCGTCAGGTGCGGTGGTGCTTGATGAAATTCCTGAAAACTCAACTGCAGTTGGTGTTCCTGCCCGCGTCATCAAAAGAAACGGAAAACGCGTTGATAATCTTGACCAGGTTCATATTCCTGACCCTGTTTCACAAGAATTCTGCAGACTTAATGCAAAAATTGAAAAACTTGAAAAAGAACTTGCAAAATATAAAGGAGAAGAAAAGTAATGAAGATTTTTAACACTCTCACAAGAAGAAAAGAAGAACTTAAGACACTTGTTCCAAACGAGTTGAAAGTTTATGCTTGCGGACCAACCGTATATAACTTTATCCATATCGGTAATGCTCGTCCTCTTTGCGTTTTCGATACTTTCAGAAGATATATGGAATATCGTGGTTATAAAGTAAATTTTGTTCAGAACTTTACTGATATTGACGATAAAATCATTCGTCGTGCAAATGAAGAGGGTACAGACTATAAAACAGTTTCAGAAAAATATATTGAAGAATTTTGGGTTGATGCAAAGGGTATGAATGTGCGTGAAGCAACCGTTCACCCAAAAGCAACTGAAAATATTGACGAAATTATCAATATTGTAAGCACTCTTATTGAAAAAGGCTACGCTTATGCAGTAGATAATGGTGATGTTTACTTCAGCCCTAAACAGTTCAAAGAATACGGCAAACTTTCACATCAACCACTTGAAGACCTTGAAGCAGGTGCAAGAATCAATGTTGAAGAAGTTAAGCACGAGCCAATGGACTTTGCACTTTGGAAATCTGCAAAACCGGGTGAGCCATATTGGGAGTCACCTTGGGGACACGGCAGACCGGGTTGGCACATTGAATGTTCAGCTATGGTAAGAAGATATCTTGGTGAAACTATTGATATTCACTGTGGTGGTCAGGACCTTATTTTCCCACACCACGAAAATGAAATCGCACAAAGTGAGTGCTGTAACGGTGTTCCTTTTGCAAATTATTGGATGCATAACGGATTTATCAGCGTTGACAATGTTAAAATGTCAAAATCTTTAGGCAATTTCTTCACAGTTCGTGATGTTGCTAACGAATATGGCTATGAGCCAATCCGTTATTTCCTTATTTCTTCTCATTACAGAAGCCCAATCAATTATAGTGTTGATATTATTGAACAGTGCAAGGCTTCCCTTGTTCGTCTTTATAACTGTCGTGAAAGTCTTGATTTTGCAATGAAGAATGCAACAGATGTTGCAGTGGCAAACGCAGACGAAATAAAAGCAAAACTTCTTTCTCGTAAAGACCAGTTTATTACTGCTATGGATGATGACCTTAATACAGCAGATGCTATTACTGCAATCTTTGAACTTGTTAAGGATGTTAATACAACTGTTATTACAGATGCACCTAACAAAGAACTTGTAGACCTTGCAACAACTCTCTTTGATGAACTTACAGGTGTATTAGGTCTTGTTTATAATAGAAAAACAGAAAGCCTTGATGACGAAATCGAAAAGATGATTGAAGCTCGCGCACAGGCTCGTAAAGATAGAAACTGGGCAGAAGCAGACCGCATCCGTGACGAACTCAAAGCACAGGGTATTGTTCTTGAAGATACACCACAAGGTGTTAAATGGCACAGAGAGTAATTATTAAACGCGGTCACAAAAAAATGTAACAGAGTAATCGTTACAAACAACTGTATATTTATATTTGCCGACAGTAATCACCGTATTATTGTCGGCATATTTTATTGTGTGGTCAGTAATGTTGCAATCTGTAAATATTTTTTTCTCACTTTTCTCATCGTTACCTTTGAAAATACAACATATATTCAAAAATGTATTTATTCCTTTATTTATGTCTATACTTTCATTGATTAGAAGACTTACACCTATAATGTCATTGTTACTGTCAAGTGATAGTGAAATAAGTCCCTCACTACTGTCACAAAAAAGATATTTTTTGTTTTCAGCGTTTGTGCCTAACATAAAATCAGAAGTTTTATATGTAGTGTTATATTGTTCATTCATTCGTGATACAAACTGTTCTAACCCGAACTTTTCTTCCTGTGAGCAACCGCATAAACATAGTAAAATGCAGATAAGTGCTGTTAATTTTTTAATCATTTAATCACCCTAATTCATATTTATACATAAATATATGAAAAAAACAGATTAAATTTACAATTTATTTACAAACAAATATTGGAATTTGCTTAAAAAAGGTGTAAAATATTATTTATTAAATTAAAAAGGCGTGATTCTTTTGCTTAAAAATTTCAAGAAAAAAAGTCTTAAAGTGAAAATTGCAATAATAGCATTCATGGTTTTTATGATTGCTCTTGTATCTTATGTGCTTTATTCAACACTCAAACCCGAGCCACCTGTAGCTTATGAAATGAGTAAAGTTTCATACGGTGAAATTACAGATTATCTTGAAGTCAGCGGTACTGTTGAATCAGGTGTATCTGAAAAGTTTACTGCTATTGAAGGCGTGTTTGTTGAAGAAGTATTTGCGAGCGTTGGCGATAATGTTAAAAAAGGTGATTTACTTGCGACATTCAATGTTTCAGGTGCAACCAAGTATGTAAATGACGCAAAAAAAGATTACGACAAAGCACTTAAAGATTATAACGATGCAAAAAAGGCTTCTGACAGTAATGCAAAACGCAAGGCAGAGTTGGCAACAGAAATTGCAGATGTTCAAAATGAAATTAAAGTAAAAGAAAAAGAAATAAAAGACCTTGAAAATGAAATCCAGAATACAGAAACAACTACTGAATATGTAGCTATTCCTCAAGAACAAATTGACGCAATAGCTATGCAGATGGCACAGAATGGTGCAACTGAAGAAGAAATCAACGCATTTATTGAGTCTGCAAAAAATACACAGATTCCGTCATCATCAACTGACAATGGCAAACAAGAGTTGCTTATGCAGAAAAATCTTGAACTTTCAAAACTTAATTCAGAACTTTCATCGTTACAGGCTGAAAATGCAGTTGCAGTTTCAACTGATAACGAGTCTATGCTTGAAACTCTTAAAACATTAGCAGATGCACAAAAAGCAACCTATGAAAATGTAAAGAAAATTTATGACGAAATGAAAAATGGTTGGTATGCCGATAATGACGGTATTGTAACCGTTGTAAATATCAAAGCGGGTGAAAAGTTTATCCCTGTTGCTGACCAGAGTGCATCAATTGACTTGTCAGCACTTTTAGGTGATAATGCAAACAGTAACCTTATTACTTCACTTGTGGGTGATTCTGTATCTGTTCCAACAGGCACAGGTATTACTCTTGAAAGTTATGAAGATATGATTGTCAGCGTAACAGTTGGTAAATCTGACCTTCTTAAAATTAAAGTGGGTATGGAGGCAATCGTTACAAGCCTTGATAGTGAATATGAGGCAGAAGTTATTTATGTAGGTGCTACTGCTGTTGATTCTTCAGGTTCACTTGATATCAGTTCAATTACAACTTCACTCATGGGTGGCACAGGTGGTGCAAACGGTGCACTTGTAAAAATTAAAATCCATAATCCTGATGAAAAGGTTGTTATAGGATTTGATGTTGATATTAAAATCAAACTCCAGACAGTCCAAAATGTGCTAAAAGTACCTGTTGAAGCAGTAGTTTATAATAACGGTAACTATTTCGTGTTTGTGTTTGACGAGACAAAGGGCACAGCAACAAAGCGTACAATCGAAAAAGGTACTCTTGACGATGTAAGTTATGAAATTGTAAGCGGTCTTGTTGAGGGCGAAATGGTAATCAAGAGTCCTGACCCTAATATGGAAGATGGTACAAGTGTGCAGAATAAAACTGCGTAATTGAGGTGTGAATTTTGAATATCAAAGAAAATATACGAATTGCCGTATTCAGTATTCGCACTAACCTTATGCGTTCACTTCTCACAATGCTTGGTATCATTATCGGCGTTGCTTCCGTTATTTCAATTGTAACGGTTGGTAATGGTGGGCGAGATTATATTGTAGGTATGATTCGCGATATGGGTAATAGTGCAATTGCCCTTACTGTTAATATGAATGTGGCAGATGATGAAGATTACTTTACAAATGAAGATATTGCGGCAATTAAAAAACTTGACGGTGTGCAATATGCATCTATGCAGTCAATGTCAATGTGCCAGATGTCAGCAAATGACAAAACAGGTATTCTTATGGGCATAGGCTGTAATACAGATATGCAAATGATTATGCAAACACCTTTGATTTACGGAAGATTTTTTACTGAAGAAGAATATCTTGAAGGCAAAAATGTTGGTGTTATTGATGTGGGTAGTGCTTTGCAGTTGTTTGGCACTAAAGACGCAGTAGGTGAGTATGTTTATTGCACATCAAACGACCTTACAATTTCATTAAAAGTTGTAGGCGTTGTTGATATTATGGCAAGTATGAACCTTGATACTGAAGATATGATGAGTAGTATGAACTCGATGATGGGCGGTATGCAGGTTACAAGTTGTATGATGATTATGCCAGCATCAGTTACTTCAACAATCAATGGTTCTACTCAGAACAGATATGACACAATCAATGTGACTGCTGTTGATGAAAGCCAGCTTGACGGAATTGGCAACGCTGCAATTAACTATGTCCGTTCTTTACATGATAATTATGAAAAAGATTGTTATAATGTAACAAATATGGCAACATATATTGATTTGCTTGATACAGTTATCAATGTGTTCACAATATTTATTGCTGCAGTAAGTGCAATTTCACTTGTTGTTGGCGGTATTGGTGTTATGAACATAATGCTTGTGTCTATTACAGAGCGTACGCGTGAAATCGGTATTAGAAAAGCCCTTGGTGCTAAAACAGGAACAATTATGTTCCAGTTCCTTACAGAATCAATTATACTTTGTCTTATAGGTGGTATTATAGGATTACTTTTAGGTGTTGCGGCAGCAGCTTTTGTGTCTTTCTTAATGAAAGTACCGTTAACTGTTGAGCCATCAACAATTGCACTTGCAGTTGGTTTCTCATCTGCAATTGGTATAATCTTTGGTGTTTATCCCGCACGCAGAGCTGCTAAAATGCCACCAATTGAGGCACTTCGCCGCGATTAAACAAATTTGCAATTTTTCTTTCAAAACATACAGTGTATATGCAGTTGTATATACACTGTTTTTTTTATTGCTCATTTGTTCTGTAAAGATAAAATCTTTACAAAAAGAGTGCTTTTGAACTTATTAAACCCTTGATTTATCAAAGTTTTTGACATTTTCAACAGAGTTTTCAACAATTTCAAAGTTGAAATATAAGTTAAAAAAAGACCAATAAAAGTATGCATAGTCAGAAGTTAACTGCATATTTTTTGCAGGATTTTATTTTATTCCACCATTTTTATTGTCAATTATCATTGTTTGAGGGCTTTCGACTTTTGTCGAAAAGTTTTCAAATTATTTTTATATTTACTATTGCCAATAATTACCATTTATGGTAAAATATGGCAGAAATAAGAAATCAAACAACGATTTCACAATAAAAATGGAGGTCTCAAAAATGAGTAAAAATCTTAAAGTAATTTTAACAGGTGAGGGTAGTGAATTTGGTAAAAACTGTGCTAATGTGTTAAGAACTTATGGTTGTGATGTAAGTCTTGTGGCAAAGGACGGTAAAATTTTACTTACAAAATGCGAAAGTACAAATGCAGATGTAATTGTAATGGATGCGTTTATGTCAAACCTTGACGCACTCGGCGTAATCAATGAACTTTCAAAGAAAGAAATAAAACCACTTATAATGGTAATGTCCAGCAGTGATAACCAACGCTTTGAACAAGAAGTGTTATCAGCCGGAGCCGATTATTACTTTCTTAAACCTTTTGATATCAATATTCTTGCACAACGCATAAATCAACTTACAGGTTGGTCAAAAACTCAGGGTGATGTAACAAAACAAGATAATGTTGATTTACAGGTAACAGTCAGTGAAATAATGCATCAGATTGGTGTACCTGCCCATATAAAAGGTTATCAGTATTTGCGTGAGGCAATTATGCTTTCAATCAATGACCGTGAAATGATGAGTTCGGTTACAAAAGTGCTTTATCCTACAGTTGCTAAAATGTATTCAACAACTGCCTCTCGTGTTGAGCGTGCAATCCGTCACGCTATTGAGGTTGCTTGGGATAGGGGAGATGTAGATGTTTTATCATCATATTTCGGCTACACAATACAAAGTACAAGGGGTAAGCCAACAAACTCAGAGTTTATTGCAATGATTAGTGATAAACTTCGTCTGCGTATGAAGATTTCATAATGTGTGTTACCTTGACATTAAATAGCATAAATGTTATTATTTAAGTAATATAAGACTCGTGTATTTACATGAGTCTTTTTTTAAGAGGTAAGTTATGGCAGAATTATTGATTATCGCGGTAGGTCTTGCAATGGACGCATTTGCAGTTGCAGTATGTAAAGGTCTTAATATGCAAAAACTTGATAAAAAACAAACTGCACTTATAGCCCTTTTCTTTGGCGGATTTCAGGCAGGTATGCCACTTGTAGGCTGGTTTGTCGGTTCAAAATTTGCCCATTACATTACGAGCATTGACCATTGGGTAACATTTATTTTGCTTGCAATCATAGGTGGTAAAATGATTTGGGAATCATTTGAAAAAGAGGATTGCGGTTGTTGTGACAAAAAACTTGATTTGAAAGAACTTACTGCCCTTGCAGTTGCCACAAGTATTGACGCGTTGGCAGTTGGTGTGGCTTTTGCACTTGAATACGATAGCAAAACTGTATTCACAGCAGTTGCACTTATTGGTATTGTTACAGCACTTCTCTCTGCTATTGGTGTTTTCATTGGCCACAAATTTGGTGCTAAATACAAAAATAAAGCAGAATTTGCAGGTGGACTTGTACTTGTACTTATGGGACTTAAATTTCTACTTGAAGGACTTGGGGTATTATGATTAAAATTTTACTTTGGGATGTGGATGGTACGCTTCTTGATTTTGGTAAATCAGAAGTGTACGGAATACGCAAATGTTTTGAGAAATTCGGGTTAGGCGAGTGTACAGATGAAATGCTTGCACGGTACTCAAAAATCAACCACAAATATTGGCGAATGTTAGAACTTGGCGAAATCACAAAACAACAAGTATTAACCGAAAGATTTGTTGAGTTTTTCAAATCTGAAAATATTACTTTTAACCGTATTGACGAATTTAATGATGAATATCAAATCCGCCTCGGTGATAAAGCGTTTTTCTGTGATAATGCCTTTGAAACTATAAACTCCATAAAAGGTAAGTATAAGCAATATGCAGTAACAAATGGCACATACATAGCACAACAGCGAAAACTCATACAATCAGGTCTTATAAATATTTTTGATGATGTATTTATTTCTGATAAAATTGGTTTTGAAAAGCCTAATATTGAGTTTTTCAACGCAGTACAGCAGAAAATCGGCAAATTTAACAAAGATGAAGTAATGATTATCGGCGATTCCTTGTCAAGTGATATGCAAGGCGGTAACAATGCGGGTATTCTTTGTTGCTGGTATAATCCTCATAATACTGAGAACAAAAATAACATAAAAATTGATTATGAAATCAAAGATATTTCAGAGATTACTCATATTCTTGAAAATAACTGAAACAAAAGGACTGTTGCACAATAAACAGTCCTTTTTTTTGTGTAGTTTTACTTGTAAGAAAAACGCGTTTTTCATTGTTTAATTTTTCAAAATATGTTAAAATATTATGAATATATTTGGAAAGGGAGAGTGAACAATGAGCGAGCTACTTAATAAAGTAAAAGATTTAGGTACTGAAATCAAAACTCATTGGAATACTCCGGCAGAAGGTAAGTATGTTCCTTATAAAGAATATAAGGATGTAGTTATCGGTGTCGGTGCGAACTACACAGGTTCAAAGGTGCTTGAGTATATCGGCTTCTGGTCAAGCTGTTTCCTTATTATGCACCATTACAAATTACCTTATCTCACATTCTCAGTCATCGGTATTCTGAATATGCCTTTAGGCTATATTACAGCTCTTATCTGGTGGTATGTGTGTGATAACTTAGGCTTTTTGCCTAAAAAACAAGAAAGAAAAGTCTATCTTGCTTATGGTCTTATGATGGCATTCGGTATATCTACTATATTGTTTGACTATTCAAGACTATTTGACCCTACAAGTAAGTTTATTACACTTCTCAACGGACTTGAAGGAATGAACGCAACTGCCTGCTTTAAGACCTTCGGTACACACTTCTTGTATTCAGGTTGGGTAGGTGCTCGTAACATTTTCTGGCGTAAAAAACTTATTCCAAAATACGGCAGATATAAATATAGCCTTTATTGTGATGTTGTGCCAAAGTGTATAATGGTTATTCTTATCGGTTGGCTTCCTGTTTACAACATTACAGATGTTGCTACTCGAGTTTGGGTTGCAAACCTTCTTTTTGCTACATACAATGTATTTGGTTTCGGTAATGTTCTTGAAGAATGTTCAAAGAGAATCAGCCCTAACCTTCAGGAAAGAATTCTTGTTCGTAGCTATCCTGTAAAGTTTTCTCACACATTCAACTCAATTCTTGCAATTGTTCTTCCTGTAATTATCGGTGCTCTTCGTTATGAGTGGGCAGATATCAATATGTATCGTTATGTTATTCCGATTACATTTATTACTGCAGCAGCATTTACAATGTACCTTGCAGGCAGAATTAAAGAAAGAATTCCACAACCACCAATTGAAAAGAAAGTGCAGATTAAGTTCTGGGATGGTATGTTTGGCGTTCTTAAAAACAAATATTTGCTTATCAATACAATAGTTGGTCTTATTGACTCACTTGGTAACGGTATGCTTCCGTTTGTTACAATCCTTTACTTCTATACATTCCGTTTAAGTGGTCTTCCATATTCATTGTTAGTAGCACTTATCTCATTCGCGGGTACTCCACCAGATTTGTTATCACCATATTTCTTAAAGAGATTCTCATACAAACAGATTATGATTTTCTATCAATTAAGCCGTGCAATCGGTTATGCAATTATCGCTTGTGCTATGTGGTTCTGTGGCGATAACCTTAACCTTTGCGGTACAATCTGCATTGTTGTTCTCTTCTTTATGGAAATGACAAAAACAGTTCCTACAACTGCAGGCCACGATATGAATGTTCGTATTGGTGACTATCAGATGTATCTTTCAGGCGAGCGCCTTGAAAGTTTTGCAGGTATTTTTGGTTGGTTCACAGGTCCTATTACATCATTCGTAGGTCTTATTATTCCGCTTATGCTTCTTCGTTACGGTTTCAATAGTAACTGGGATGTTCTCTTTATTGACGAGTCAAGAAGAAATATTATCGTTATTCCGATTATCGTTGATGTTGTTGGTTTCTTCCTTATGACTATCCCATATCTTTTCTGGGATTATGACAATAAAAAACAGAATATGGTTATGGAAGTATTAAAGCGTCGTGCAGAAGTTACAGAAAAGAAAGCCAAAGAAGAAGGCGTTTCTGTATCCGGCGGTTATACAGGTTAATGGGGGTGAGTTATTATGAGTAAAAAAGAAAAGAAAATTGCACCTTTGCAGGAAGATATTCATCTCGATATTCCTGAAGACGAAATATGGACTTATCAGGTTCCCGGTCTTGCAGCACCTCATATTAACAAGCCTTATAAGTATTATGGCTTGAAAAAAGTCATTTTTACACTTGTTATTATCGTAGCAGTTTCACTTTCAATGTATTTTTCAGTACGCACAGTTCAAAGTGATACTTTTGAATATTCAGAAATTGAAACAGGTATTCAGTTCGATAAATTCAGTAATACAGGTTTTATTACTGAACTTGATATTGATTACATAACAGAAGTTGTTTATGATGAAAACAACGCTGACCCTAACACTAACTTTACACTTAAAAAGGATACCTCAAAACCGATAACTGCAATTCGTCAGTATGCCCTTAACTGCGACGAAAAAGTTAAGGTAATCAATATCGGTGCAGATGTTCTTGAAATCGATGGTAAGTCTTTCTATTCTTGCTGGGCACTTCAGCGTATTGAGGTTGACGAAAACAATCCTAATTATTGTGATATAGATGGCGTTCTTTATAACAAAGATAAAACAGAGATTATCTGTGTGCCAACTGACCGCGATACATATCTTGCTGAAAAATATGGATACGCAGAGTATGACGAGTTTGGCTACAGAATAGAACCGGCTGTTGAAGACGAAAACTATGCTGAATATGAGCGTGATGTTCTCACTTATGTTATTCCGTCAACAGTTAAAACCGTTGGTGAACTTTGTTTTAACTATGCGAATATGACAACTGTTTATATTCCTGAAGGTCTTCAGACAATTGAAACTCTTGGTTTCTATGAAATCCCAAGACTTGCAAATATTTATTCTTATGTTCCTGTAAATGAAGTGACAGATACTCACTTTACATCACAAGAAGCACTCGGCGAATATTACCTTTCACTCCCTGAAGGTCTAAAATATATCGGTTCTGATGCGTTCACACAGTGTCAGGCACTTACATATATGTATGTTCCGTCAAGTGTAACATTTATTGGTCACCACGCATTCTGGGATACTTGTTATAAGCAAGATAAACAGGTTATGGGTGTTAATGTAATCAATGTTGGTGCAAGTGAAGAGGAATTCAAGTCTGTTGAGACAGGCGATAGTTGGCGTCCGCAGTATGACTTCCTTCTTTTCAAGAAGAGTGTTGACATTAACTATTCTTCAGAAAGAGAAATTTTTGCATTTGCAACACCTGATGAGAATAAATAAAAACATTCCCACTATGTTCGCATAGTGGGATTTTCCACGAAATAGAAAGGATTGATTTTTAATGAAAATCACACCAAAAAGTACTATTAAAGAAGTGCTTGCAACTCCCGTAGGTAACGACCTTATTGAAATGGTTGCATATCACGCGGGCATTCCTGCTGCGGTTATTCATAATCCTCTTGTAGGTAAAATGAAACTTTCAATGCTTCCAAAGATTTTAGGCGATAAAATGCCAATGGAAACAATTGAACATCTTTGCAATCTTTTAAGTTATACACCTGAAATGGTTGTTACTAAAGACGAAGTAGACCCAAGATGGTGGAAGGAGTCTGTTATTTATCAAATTTACCCACGCTCATTTATGGACTCAAATGGTGACGGTATAGGTGACTTGCAGGGTATTATCTCAAAACTTGATTACCTTAAAGATTTAGGTGTAGATGTATTGTGGCTCAGCCCTATTTATGATTCACCTAATGACGATATGGGTTATGATATTCGTGACTACCGCAAGATTATGACAGAATTCGGTACTATGGAAGACTTTGACCAGATGCTCGAAGAAATCCATAAACGCGGTATGAAACTTGTTATGGACCTTGTTGTAAACCATACTTCTGATGAGCACGAATGGTTCCAGAAAGCATTAGCAGGTGACGAGAAGTATAAAGATTATTATATCTTCCGTAAAGGCAAGGGCGACGGTATCCCACCAAATAACTGGACATCAGTTTTCTCAGGTAGTGCTTGGAATTACTACCCTGAACTTGATGAGTGGGCAATGCACATTTTCTCATCAAAGCAGATGGATTTGAACTGGGAAAACCCTGATATGCGTAAAGAAGTTGCCGAAATGGTATGCTGGTGGCTCGAAAAAGGCGTTGACGGTTTTAGAATGGATGTTATCAACCTTATCTCTAAAGTTGAGGGACTTCCTGATGGTAACCCACTTGTTGGCGAATTTATCGGTTACGGTGGCGAGCATTATTTCTGGGGACCACATCTTCACGAATACCTTCATGAACTTAATGAGAATTCATTCAAGAAATTCCCTGAATCATTCTGTGTAGGTGAAACAGGTGGTATCGGTGTTGAAATGGCTAAATATCTCGTTGATGATTCTCGTGAAGAAATCCGCGAAACATTCCTTTTCGACCAACTTGAACCACGCGGTAAACAAAGATGGGACGATTATAAGTATGACCTTAAATACTTAAAGGAAATGTTCACAAAATATCAACTTTCACTTTATGGCTCATCTTGGCCAACACTTGTTATTGAAAATCACGATAATCCAAGAATGGTTTCAAAAGTTAATCCTGACCCTAAGTTTAGAAATCCACTTTCAAAACTTATTGGTGCAATGCTTTTAACAGGTCGTGGAACACCATATATCTTCCAGGGCGAAGAACTTGGTATGATGAACTGTGATTTTAATGATATGAGCGAACTTCGTGATGTTGAGTCAATCAATAAGTATGCCGAAATGCTTGAAAAAGGCAAAACCGAGGCAGAGGCTTGGGCAACAATTATGGCAGGTAGCCGAGACCACTCAAGAACTCCAATGTGTTGGGATAATAGTGAAAATGCAGGTTTCACAACAGGCACACCTTGGATTCGTCTTAACGGAGATTATTCAGATTGCAACGCAACAAAACAGATTGCAGATGCAAATAGCCCATTTAACTATTACAAATCACTTATGGCATTGAGAAAAGAGTATAAGTCAACAATGGTTTATGGCGATTTCCAACCACTTAAAACAAGTGATAAAACATTCTGTCTTTACAGAGAGAGTGCAGATGCAAAGATTTATATTGAAATGAATCTTACAGAAAACACAATTGACAGACCAAACCCAACAGGTGGTAAGTGCTTACTTTCAAACTATGACGAGCCAAAAGAACGCCTTCGTCCATACGAAGTAAACATTTACAAAGTAAAATAAAATATTCAATGTCATTCTGAGCGTAGCGAAGAATCTCAAAAACAGTAGGGCGGGGTCTTGACCCCGCCATTTCGCGTAGTGGCAGGCTTCCACGCCTGCATTAACAAATGAGAGAAATAATTCAAAAACTTTTCCAATCTCATATTGACATTTGTTGTTTCATAAGATATAATAATTAGGCTGTGAAAAACAGTTATGCTGGTGTGGCGAAATCGGCAGACGCAAGGGACTTAAAATCCCTCGGTAGCAATACCGTACCGGTTCAAGTCCGGTCACCAGCACCAAAAAGAGCACTAAAAAGTGCTCTTTTATTTTTTTTACGTATGTTATTAAACTTTATCAAACTTCTTCAAATTGGCTATATAGAGCCATTTGTAGATTTTGACAATTTTTGACTCTGTTAAAGTTTGAAAAAGTTTGTAGAAATAAAATAAAGTTCTACTGCATTACGAACTGCATTACTTTTTTGAAAAATGAGCAAAAATAGCGAAATCTTAGTAAATTTATAATTTTTTTTGCAATTTCTCTATTTTGCACAAAATCAATGTGCAAACTTTGTCTATTTTTTATGTAAATAAAAATACTCTATTTAACAAGTAAATAGAGTATCAAAGTGGCTGGTGACCGGACTTGAACCGGTACGGTATTGCTACCGAGGGATTTTAAGTGCCTTGCGTCTGCCGATTTCGCCACACCAGCATAACTGTTTTACACAGCCTAATTGTTATATCTTATGAAAATAAAAATGTCAATATTATAATTCAATTATTTTCGCATTTAATAGTTCTGCGTCCTGACTATCGTGGCTAATTATTATAAAATCTCTCTTTTTACTTTCGCCTTTGATTATTTCACAAATAGTTGATTTCAATTCTTCATCAAGTCCCTTAAATGGCTCGTCAAGAATAACTAAATCGCTGTCAAAACAAAGTGCACGGGCAAGGGCAACGCGTCTTCTCATACCACCACTAAGGGATAGGGGAGAGTTGTCTTTTTCATTTTCAAGCCCCATAAGTTTTAAGTAGTGCAGTGCTTTTTCTTCACTACAAACTGCAGTTAAGTTTTTAAGCACCGAAACAAAGGGGATAAGCCTGTCTTCTTGAAACATAAAAGATATTGATTTTGCAGTATTAGTTATTTTGCCATTATCAGCCTTTTCAAGCCCTGCAACTATTCTCATAAGAGTTGTTTTGCCAAGTCCTGAAGCACCTTTAATAAGCAAAATTCCATCAAAATCAAAAGTATTTGAGTAAGCGTCAAAAACTACCTTGTCCCCATACTTTTTAGTGAGATTATTTATCTGTATTTTCAATGAAATAACCTCCCTTTGACATTATTTTCTTAAAGCATAAATCAAGAATTGAAACAAGCAATTTTTCAAGTATAAGGCTTAAAATAATTACAACAACTGTCCACGCAAAAAGGTCAACAGTTTCAATATATACTTGTGAGTTTCTAAGGTTTATACCAATAGAATTTTGTGGAGTACAAAGAACTTCTGCTGCAATTCCAGCTTTCCAACCAAGCCCCACAGCAGTTTTACAAGCCGATACAAATGCGGGTACAGCCGATGGCAAAAATATGAGTTTTAATTTCTTTGCAAGCCCAAAATTGTATGCATTTGCCATTTCAATAAGACTTTTATCTGTATTCACAATTGAACTTGTCACATTAGCCCATACAACAGGCATAACCATAAGCATTGTAATAAATATTGGCACACTTACTTTGTCAAGCCAAATAAGAGCAAGAATAATAAAAGATACAACAGGAGTAGTCTTTACTGCAGTTAAAAATGGCTTGAAAAGTGTATTTAATGTGCTTGAAAACGCAGTAATAATACCAAAAATACTACCAATTATAACGCCAATGATATAACCTAACGAAATACCTTTGAATGAGTTGAAAATAGTAAGCCAGAATTCACCACTTGGCAAGAATTCCAATAATCTTTTTCCAACATCTAAAGGGGATGCAATCAAAACATCAAGCCCTACAATTTTATACACAATGAGCCATAGCCCTAACCAAAAAACAATGGTCAGGGCTATTTTTATAATCTTTTTAATTGTTACCTTTGCTTTATGCTCCGAAATAGAAGTCATCACTTGGTAACTTTCCTCCAATAGATTTAGGATTTGCATCAAAGAAAATCTGAAGGTTAGCAGATACTGATGCTTTCATATCTGCACCGTCAATGTATGCAATATTACAATTTGGAATAGCCTTTTTAGCAACAGCTGCCTTTGGAATAATACCGTATTGCTCGCAAAGTGCAGATGTTGTTTCAATATCATTGTTTGCAGCGTTGATTGATGCTTCATATTCTTTTAAGAACATTTTAACTGCATCAGGATTTTTCTCAACAAAGTCCTTTTTAGCAATAACTACGCCTTGAATAAGTGTTTTACCGCTGATTTTTTCAAATTCTTCTGTAAGATTAAGAGCGATTCTCAAATCTGCATTTTTTGATGTTGCCGCAGTAACCTTTGGTTCAGGTAACATTGAAATTGTTGCTTTACCACTTGCTGCAAGTGTTGCTAACTCGTCGTGAGATGTAACATATTCAACCTCTACCTTGTCTTCAATACCGCTTTTTTCAAGAAGGTAGTTGAGAATATATTCAGGAGTTGAGCCCTGACCTGTAGCGTAGAGTTTTTTGCCTGCAAGGTCAGAAAGTGAGTTAATTGTGTTACCGTTTTCAAGAATGTAAAGCACACCTTTTGTGTTTACTGAAAGCACCTGAATATTGCCCTCAAGTTTGTTGTAAAGTGTAGCCGCAAGGTTAATAGGACAAGCCGCAATATCGTAAGAGTTGTTAGTCATACCTGCAACAATTTCAGTAGGGTCACTAACAACTGAGAATGTGTAGTCATTCTTTGCTGTTTTGTCGTCTTGGCTCTTCATAAGGTTTACCATACCAATACCGGTAGGACCTGCAAGACCTGCAACTCTCATACTAGCGCTCTGGTATGGAGCCTCTGTTGTTGTTTCGTCTTCATTGTTTGTTGTACCGCAAGCCGCAAAAGCAAATACAATTGCGAATACAAGAAGTAATGAAATAACTTTTTTCATTTCAATCAAATCCTTTCGTGAATTTATTTCACATATATTTTTTTACCGTCACGGCAGATTTTTCCTTGGTTTTCAAGAGTTTCAATAACTCTGTAAAGACTTGCTCTGCTAATTTGCAAAACATGAGAAAGTTCTGTCATAGAAACGGATATTTCACATTTTCCATTGTTTATATCAGCATTTTTCTTGAGGTATAGCATAAGTTTTTCTTCCGCATTAGGTTTTGTATAACCCTCAATTTTAGAGTTTAGAAAACCTATTCTTTCAGAAAGATAACTGATATAGTTAAATGAAACTGAACTGTCACATTTTATAAGTTCGTCAACCCCATTTTTTTCAATAATCACAACTTTAAGGGGAGTTAGTGCTGTAACAGTATTTTCAAATTCATAACTTTGATTATAAAGAAAAGCAGCACCAAAAATTTCACCGTCTTTAAGGTGAGAAATCACAGTTTCACCCTTGCTTACTCTCGCTTCACCTTTAATAATAAGACAAAGCACAGGTGAATAAGTTTCTCTTGAAAAAACAATGTCATTTTTTGCGTAAGAAACAGATTTGCCATAAGTGTTCAATACACTTGTTAAAATTTTCTCATCAGCATCTTTGAATATTCTTGTTTGCTTAAGAAAATTCAAAGCAGAGTTCAGTGTCGATTTTGTCATTTTTCAGTACCTTTTGTCTTATATAATACACTTTTGCATAAATATAATAGCATATCCCCACTTCCGTGTCAATATAATTCACCAAATTTGAGTTTATCTAACAAAGTGCAAAATGCAAAACGCAAAGTGCAAAGTGCAAAGTGTTGGAACTGCGTTGCGATTATAGTAGGGGCGATTCACGAATCGCCCGTTTAGACTTGTATTGTAACCTTTGGAACGGGTCATTCGTGAATGACCCCTACAAAGAGTTTTGTTGAATTGAAGTAATTAAAGAGCTCGACAAACTCAAATTTGTACACTTCTTTTTCGTTATTTTTATTGTAAAAATTCCTATAATATGGTAAACTAAACTTATCTATATAAGACGGAGGTCTTTTTATGAAATACATTATTAACCGTGCAAATTTCAGACAATTTGATATTGCCGAAATTAACAAATTACCACCTCGTGCATACTTTATTCCTTATGAAACAAAAAAAGCACTTACAGAGCAAACAGTACTTACCGAGCGTTATAACAGTACTATGGTGCGTGTGCTTAATGGTGAATGGGATTTCAAATATTATGAAAAAGATATGCTTATTCCAAACGAATTTTATACTGACCGTGTTCAGTTTGATAAGGTAACTGTGCCGTGCTCCTGGCAAAGAACAGGCTACCGTGAGCCTTGCTATCTTAACACTCGTTATGAATTTGACCCTAAACTTTACCCTGAAATGCCACAAGATGTGCCAATGGGTATTTACAGAAAGTTTATCGATATTAAAGACCTTGATAAAACATATATCATTACATTTATGGGTGTAATCTCATCACTTGATTTATATGTAAATGGTGAGTTCGTAGGTTACAGCGAGGGTGCTCATAACTCTGCTGAGTTTGATATTACAAAGTATCTCGTAAAAGGCGAAAATGAGATTGTTGCAGCAGTTTCAAAATGGTCAACAGGCACTTATCTTGAGTGTCAGGATATGTTCCGTGAAAACGGTATTTTCCGTGATGTTCTCTTTTATGAATACGAAAATACATATCTTTACGATTTTGGTGTTGAAACTGTAAAAAATGGCGATAAATACGATTTAACAGTTACTTTTGATATGAAAGGTGACCTTAATGGTGCGTCAATTTCTGCTGAACTTCTTGACGGTAAAAAGTCTCTTGCAAAAGAAACTGCTGACGCTCGTGCTAAATCAAAAATCACATTCTCAAATCTTGATGTTATCGAATGGAATGCAGAAGAGCCTTACACTTATGACCTTTTAATCACATTTGTTGATGGTAATGGCAAAAAGACTTATGTAAAGAATGTTACAGGTTTCAAAACTATTGAAATCAAGGGTAATGTGTTCTATTTCAATGGTATGCCAATTAAATTTAAGGGCGTCAACCACCACGATACAAATATGCATAACGGTTATGTATTGACAGGTGAAGAAATCAAAGAAGAACTTGAACTTATGAAGAAGTTCAATATTAACTCAATCCGTACTTCTCACTATCCACCTGACCCAACTTTACTCACTCTTGCTGATTTAATGGGCTTTTACATTATTGACGAAGCAGACATCGAAACTCACGGTGCAGGTGATATTACTGTCCCTTGCGATAACTGTCTTATCAGTGACGACCCTAAATGGGAAAACAGATATGTTGACAGAGTAGCAAGAATGTATTGTCGTGACCGTAATCATCCAAGTATTACAATGTGGTCATTGGGTAATGAGGCTTGGGGATATTATTGTCAGGATAAATGCTATGATTATCTTAAATCACAAGGCTCAAAAATTCCTGTTCATTATGAAAGCGTTATCACTACAAAGCGTTTTGCTTATGATGTGATTTCAGAAATGTATCCAAGTCAGGAAAATGTAGCAAAATATGGCTCGCAAACTGCAAAAGATAAACGCTACCACGAAAAACCATATTTTATGTGCGAATATGTTCACGCTATGGGTGTTGGCCCCGGTGGTGTTGAAGAATATTGGGATAGTATTTATAAATATGACAACCTTATGGGTGGCTGTGTATGGGAGTGGGCTGACCATGCAGTTTACCACGATGGTAATGATAAATATAAATTCCAATACACCTATGGTGGCGACCACGGTGAAGAAAAGCACGACAGTAACTTCTGTGTTGACGGTATGCTTTATCCCGACAAAACACCACATACAGGAGCTTATGTAATTAAAGCAGTTTATCGTCCTGTAAGAAGTAAGCATGTAAGCGGTAAAGTGTTTGAATTTACAAATACAAACCGATTTAAGAATACAAAATACTTAACTGTATTATGGACACAATATATTAACGGTTGTCCAAAGAAAACAGGTGAACTCAAACTTGATATTGACCCAATGCAGACAAAAACTTATGAAATTGATTACGACAAGTTCGATTCATTAGAAGATTGTCATATCAATATAATCTATCTTGATGGTGAAGAACAAGTTGCAATTGAGCAGACAACATTGAATGATAGAGCAACATTTACACCATATTCAGTTGGTGCGGGTCACATCTCAACAAGCGTTAAAGATAACACTCTTACTGTTGAGTTCCAAAATGGTAAGGTCGTTTTTGATGAAAAGACAGGTGAAATGCTTAATTATATTAAAAATGGCTATGAATTTTTGAATATCAACCCTGCAGACAATAAAAAAGGTTTTGTGCCTAACCTTGTAAGAGCATCTCTTGATAACGACTCTTACGGTCAAAAGGGTGGATGGGAGAAAATTAAACTCCACAATGCAACAACTATATGTAAGTCATTCGATTATGCCGATAAATCAGTATGTGCAAAAATTGGTGCATCTTATGTAATTAAGAACGGATTCAAAACTCATTTCCGTGCAAATCTTATTTATACAGTTTACCCTGATGGCCTTGTAAATGTTGAGTGTCAGCTCTCAAAAGGTATGTTCGGTTGTGATGAGCTTCAGCGTTTTGGTGTAACAGTTGAATTGCCAAAAGAATTGAATGTAGTTGAGTTTTATGGCAGAGGTTCACATGAAAAACTTGAAAACATCTGTGACCTTAAAGACCACGCATATATTGGTATTTGGCGAACAGATGTAGAAGCTATGCACGAGCCTTATGTTATGCCACAAGATAATGGCAACTGCGGTGGTGTTAAGTGGTTAAAGCTTATGAATAGTGACGGTAATGTGTTTACAGTTTACGGTGAGCCAAAGTTCAGTTTCTCTGCTCATAACTATACACAAAAAGCACTCCATAAAGCAAAACATCAGGAAGAGTTAGAATATGCAGATACAACATTCCTTTCAATTGATGGTTTTATGCGTGGTACAGGTACAAACACTTGCGGACCTGACACACTTCCTAAATATGTAGTTAAGTCAGATAAGCCAATTTCATTCCGTTTTGCATTTAAGGGAGAATAATATGTTAGAATATAAATGGTTTGATGGGGGAGTTATTGATAACTCTTTCCGCAATCTACGAATTGAAATTTTTGTAAAAGAACAGGGTGTACCTGAAGAAAACGAGTTTGACTCGTTTGATTTAGAAGTTCCACATCTTGTAATCTTCCTTGATGGTGAGGCAGTAGCCACAGGCAGATTTATTCCTTATGGTGAAAATACTGTTAAAATCGGCAGAATTGCAGTTAAGAAAGAAAAAAGAGGTTTACACCTTGGCGAAAAAATCGTTCTTGAACTGTTGCGAAAAGCAAAAGAAGACGGTGCAAAAACTGTAAAAGTTGGTGCACAGACTCACGCAGTCGGTTTTTACGAAAAATGCGGATTTTCTCTTGTTGGTACTCCCGAATACCTTGAAGAGAACATTCCACATTATGATATGATTTTACATTTCGGAGAATAGTTATGGAAATTAACGAACTTTATTACAAAGCTCCACCTTCAAAGTTGAAACTTAAAAAACCATATTTCAAAGGCTTTGAAAATCTTTGGGAACAAACCTCATTACCACTTGGTAACGGTAGTATCGGTATGGGTATTATGGGCGAAGTTAAGAAAGATAAAATTATTCTTAACCATAAAACTCTTTGGGCAGGTGGACCTTCGCCAAAACGCCCCGACTATTGTGGCGGCAATATTACAACTCCCGATAAAAATGGTAAATTTCCTCGCGATTATCATAAAGAAATTTATGAAGCATTCAAAAACGGTGATGATAAAACTGCTCATAACCTTTGCGAAAAACTTGTAGGTATAAGTGATGGCTACGGCGGGTATCGTTGCTGGGGTGAACTTAAATTTGATTTCCCGAAACTCCGTAAAGATAAAAACTATAACCGTGAACTTAATATGCAAAATGGATTGTGCGAAGTATCTTATGACGCTACACTTGGTTTTAACAAAAAAGTCCACGACCAGCGTATAGCATTTGTATCATATCCCGATAAATGTGGTGTAATTAGAATTGCAAGAACAGGTGCACCACTTAATACTAAAATTTCGCTTTCATCTGCACATGGTAATGCAGAGTATAAAGATAACCAGATTATTCATAAAGGTAAACTTAGTGACAACGATTTGCAATTCTGCCTTATAGCAAATGTAGTTACGGACGGTAACACAACTAATAGTAATAGTGGTATTTCTGTTGAAAATGCAACTGAAATTACTGTAATCTTTTCAGCTGATACTGACTATATTGATTGTTACCCAAAATACAGAACAGGTGAGAGTGCAGAAACACTTTTCAGTAGAGTTAATGAAATAGTAACCAAAGCTACCGAAAAAGGTTTTGACAAACTATTAGAGACCCATAAAGAAGATTTCTCATCACTTTTCAACAGAGTGTCCCTCGACCTTGATGGTAATGTAATGGGGCCGGCTGACCAACTTATTCATAAATATGAAAAGTTTGACAGAAGAAGTGCAGAACAACTTCTCTATCAATATGGCAGATATTTAGCAATTTCCTCAACCCGAGAAACTGATATTTTACCGTCAAATCTTCAGGGTATATGGAATGTGTCAAACGACCCTAAATGGAGTAGTGACTTTCACACTAATGTAAATCTTCAAATGAACTATTGGCCAATTTTCAATGGTAATCTTGCAGAGTGTTCAAAGCCTTTAATCCGTTATATAAAATCAATGGTTGAGCCAGGTCGTGTAACTGCAGAATATTATACAGGTGTAAAGAGCAAAAATGGTGAGCAAAACGGATTTTTATTCCATACACAGTGCACACCATTTGGTTGGACTTGTCCTGGGTGGCAATTTGACTGGGGTTGGTCACCGGCTGCAATGCCTTGGATTTTACATAATTGCTATGAGCATTATGAATACACACTCGACAAAGAAACTCTCAAGAATGATATTTACCCAATGCTAAAAGAGTGTGCTGAATATTTCAGCAAACTTCTTGTAGAGCATAATGGCAGACTTGTAACATATCCTTGCTATTCACCTGAACACGGACCTCGCACAATGGGTAATACTTACGAGCAAGCACTTCTCTGGCAACTTTATGATGATGCTTCAAAGAGTGCAATTGTTCTTGGCATTGATGAGGATTATATTACAAAATGGCAAGATATTCAAAGTAAACTAAAAGTTTATGAAATAGGTGACGACGGTCAGATTAAAGAGTGGTATCACGAAACCAAACTTGGTGAAATTGGCGAAACTCATCACCGTCATATGTCGCATCTTTTAGGTCTGTTCCCTTGTAATGTTATGAATAAGTTTACAAACCCTGAACTTATTGACGCATCCATCATCTCAATGAATCACAGAACTGATAAAAGCACAGGCTGGTCTATGGGACAAAAAATCAATACTTGGGCTCGTGTTGGTGACGGTGACAGAGTTCTTAAAATCATTGGTGACTTGTTCAAAAATGGTATTTATCCTAACTTTTTTGATTACCATCCACCATTCCAGATTGATGGTAACTTTGGCTTTACATCAGGTGTCAATGAAATGCTTATGCAAAGTCATTGTGGGTTCATTGAACTTCTTCCTGCACTTCCAACTGATTGGTGTAAAGGTAGCATTAAAGGTCTTGTAGCCCGCGGTAATTTCACAATCAATATTGAGTGGAATGACGGAAAACTTACAAAAGCCGAAATCACTTCAAATATGGGTGGCAAGTGTAAACTCTATTATGGCAAGTCAGAATATGTAGTTGAAAATATTTGTAATAGTGAAAACGGATTTGTAGAATTCCAATCCGAAAAAGGCAAAACATATACAATTAAAATTAAATAATATTTATTTCTCGGCTCCCCTGAAAGGGGAGCTGTCATTTTTGTAAAAAAAATGACTGAGGGGTCAAAAAACCTTGGTTTTAAGCCATTTGCAACCTGAAGTTTACATAATTTTTCATAGTTGACAAGCAAAGTTTATAGTGCAACCGAGTAAAATTTATTATCATATTGTTGTAGCCGAAAGCAAGGCACATAAAAACAATAAATAATAAATTTTATATACTTAGGAGCAAACAACTATGAAAATTACAAACAAAATCAATTTTGGAATTCAAAGAAAAATCGTTGCAAATATGACTACTGAAAGCTGGGAAACAATCCCACATGTAACATATAATTATGAGCCTGATGTAACTGATTTTATGAGAGAATACAGAAAGCTTAATTTTAACCGTAAGGGTGCAGATAAAATTACTGTAAATACACTTATGCTTAAAGTTATTGCAGAAGGACTCAAAGCAGCACCAATTATGAATTCACATATTGAATATAACAGAAAGCTTGTTCGTGGTGAAATTAAAACCTTTGAAGATATCAATATTTCAATGCCAATGATTATGCCAAACGGTGAAATGATGACAATTAACCTTCATAACTTTGAAAGTAAAAATCTTGACGAAATGACAGACTATATAAACGATGTTCAAAGAAGATTTGAAAAGACAGATTTGACAGAAGCAATGTTTGAAGTATCGCTTGACAACACTTTAACCGCACTTAAAAAGGGTAAAATCAAACAAGCAATTTATCGTCTTATCGGTTCAAAAACAGGTAAATATAAAGTTAAAACTTTAAGCGGAAAAGCAAAAAAAGAATACGAAAGTATTCCAAAAACAGACAGAATCACAAAATACGATATTGAACAGGGTACAGTTACAATTTCAAATATTGGCTCACTTTATAGAGGTCAAAGAGGTAATGTGGGAATTCTTGAAATTATTCCACCTCAGGTTTGTGCTTTTGGTGTTGGTGCAGTGCAAGAAAGAC
Organism: Clostridia bacterium; assembly: GCA_017399405.1. Taxonomy (GTDB): domain Bacteria; phylum Bacillota; class Clostridia; order Oscillospirales; family Acutalibacteraceae; genus Fimenecus. Next base: position 84,728 of record JAFQCT010000017.1, read on the forward strand.
CAATAGTTGTAACAGACAAAAACGGAAACAAATCAATTGAAATCCGTCAGGTACTCCCAATCTGTATGGCATTTGACCATAGAGCATTAGACTTTGGTGAAACTGTACCATTTATGAAACGCCTTGACGAAATCTTTGCAAACCCAGAACAAATTCATACTTGGAAAGGTGAAGAGAAAAATAATAAATACCAAGAATTCACGATAACAGCAGTATAAACAAAAAGAAATAAGCCGATTCGAATTTTCGAATCGGCTTTAATAATTTATTCAATTATTTATTTTTCTTTGCAGCTTTTTTAGCAGCTTTTTCAGCTTTTAACTGTGCAGCATAAGCATCAGCCTCTTCTTTTTCACGACGAGCTTTTTCTTCTGCTTCAGCCATAGCTTGTTCATAACGTGCCTTTGATTCTTCATACATTTCTGCAATTTCATCAAAGTGCTTGTAGTTTTCTTCTTGTTTAACAAGTTTTTCAGCATCAAGATAAGGTTTAGCAGCACGTGCAAAATATGCGTGTCTGTCCATTTCTGTCTTTGAAGCCTTGTGAATTTCTTTCTTCTTTTCTTCGTAAGCCTTAATGTCAGCTTTAATTGATTTTGCAGTGCCATCTTTTGCCTTCTTAGCATCTTTAAGATTTAAGTAAAGCTCTTTAAGTTTTGCATCGCACTCGTCTTCTGCATCAAAGATTTTTTCAAGTTCAGTAAAGTCAGGCTGAACAAGTTCTTCGTTAGCAAAGTATTTGTTAAGTGCTTTATAAGCTGATTTCTTGTTTCTTGCAACCTCAATAGCGAATTTGCGGATTTCTTTTTCTTCGTTGGTTGATTTAGGCATTGCCTTAGCAGCTGCCATTTCAGCATTAATTTCATCAAGATTCATAAGCTTAAGACCCTGAAGTCCTGCGTCATAAATACCTTTTTGAACATTATACTGATATTTACCAACTTCACCTGAGAACTTATCAAGCTCATCACAAACGAATTTACCAATTTCAATTTCTTCATTGAAATCAAGTGCTTCTTTGTAAGCCTTTTTAGCTGCTTTCTTTTCAGCTTTGTCTTTAATTGATTTGTAAGTTTTTTCAAGAACTTTTGGCTCTTGTGTTGCCATTTCTCTTGCATTTTTAATAAGGTCAATACCTTCAACAAGATTACCGTCATCAACAATACCGTTACCATAGTCTTCAAAGAGTGCACGAACTTTAAGAACACGAATAACTGATTTCTGTTTTCTTTCATTAAAGTCATACCAGAAGAATGGAATAACATTCATAAAAGCACCAATAGCCGCAATAATAATAAGTGCATGAATAAGAGGAAGGAAAATATCTAAATCATACAATGCAGAGTTTGGGTTAACATAGTTATTCTGCCCAGCTTCAAGTTGTTCTGCAAGAATCTGACCAACAGTTTTACCATCGCCAAGAACACGATTCAAAACTTCAGGGTCTGCCGTAACTTTTTTTGCCATTTCGGCCGTGATTCCGCCTCTTTCGTAAATAACAGGAAGAACAGCAGATGTACCAAGTGTAATAACAGTACCGATTGTAGCAACAGCAGAGAACATACCGTCAATTCTTTCGCCTGTTTGATACTGCTGATAGTCACGAATGTCAGCCTGAATTGTTGGGTTAAGAATATGTGCAAATGAGCCCATTAAAGCATTAAGATACAAGCATCCCATAACAAGCCAGATTGTAAGGTTGTTAATTTCTTGTGTGAATGGAAGCATCATAAGAATAAATACAACGTTCATAATGTTTGTAACAATAAGAACAGCTTTCTTACCCCATTTTCTGATGCAGAATGGTGCAGCAATCATACCCCAAAGAGATGCATTACCATAAAGGGTAACAACAAGACCGTAAACGTTACCGTTACAAGCACCACCATAGTTATAAAGCCAGTTAAGAATGTTTGCATAAGCTGATTCGAGGAATCCAATCCAACCAGCAAGTGAGATAATCCAGAAATACTTGTTTTTTGCAACTGCACGAAGGGCATCAATAAATTTAATCTGAACAACGTGAGTTCTCGCCTGAACAATCTTTTCTTCAGTATGTTTATAAACAACGATACAAAGAAGTACACCTAAAACAGCAAGAATAGGGTAAAGGAATCTGTAAACACGAATATCTGTTGTGTTTGTGTGGAAAAGATTTCTTGCAATAATTGGTGTGAAAAGATTTACAATAGTAGGAGCGAATGAATAAACAACGCTCTTAACTGATTGTACGTCAGCTCTTTCCTGTGTGTTAGGTGAAAGAACATGAATAAGATTTTCGTATCCGTCATAAAAGAAATAATAGATGAAGTTCAAAAGAATATTAAGAATAAGAATTATTGCACATTTTGCAACATAATCTTTTTCTCTACCAAAAATCATACCATCGCCAACGATAAGACTTAATTTATCGTAAGGGAACCAAACAATCAGGTTACAGATAATAGCTGAAGGAATAGCCATTCGTACTATGTATGGACGATATTTACCTGCTTTGTTTCTTGTGTTATCGATAATTGTCGCACGAAGTCCTGTGAAAGGAATGTTGATGAGAATTGCGATAACATAGAGTAAATACATATCTGTTGGTCCAACACCAAGTGTTGAAGAAATAAGTGTATTACCCATAGATAAAAGACATGCATTACCTAATGTGATAATCATGTATGCACCGATACCACCACCTGAATAAGCGGCGATTTCTTTGTAAGGCATATATCTGCCCTTAGGTGGTGTTTTCCAATAGGTTTTAACCTTGTCAACACCGTTTTTTACGGTTTGAGATAAACTCATATTATGCACTCCTTATATAATGTTTTACATACCTAATCATTTTAGCAAATTTTCGTGCTTGTTTCAATCAAAAAAACAAATTTTAACAAAAAATGAACGCAAAAAAACGATTTTCGTTAAAATCCACCAAATTAAGCGAATTTCAACTGTGCAACTTGCTAAAAGACGAAAAATACAAAAATATAAGAAAAATATAGATTTTTTCTTGATTTTTCTATTGACAAATTGCGTTTCAAGGGTGATAATAGACGGGTAATAAAACCTATTCGGTAGGTAAGGCTACCACAGGGATACGGATTACTGCCGCGAAATGGTGGAGACACTATTAGCAGGTCAGCAAGTCATATCGAAAAACAAGGTATGATTTAATGTAATTTCATCGCCCTGCGAAGCTAAAGCTTGAACGAATTCGTGTAGTATTATTGACTGCATTTTTGCGTTTAGGCTAAAATGTGGTCTTTTTTATTTGTTTAATTACTTAATTTCAAAAAGGAGTGAAAATTGTGGACACATACCGAAGTACAACAGCGAAACCTCCGAGTATCAATGCGGATGTGCTCCGCAATTGGTAATACTCGAAGCGTTTCACAAACTTATATTTATGAAGGAGTGAAATGAATGGAAATTTTTGAACTTTTAACTGAACTATTGCGTAATAAAAAGTGGCAAGAGTTAAAAGAAATGCTTACAGAAATGAATGAGCAAGATATCGCGGAACTTTTTATGGAATTAGAAGAACGCGACCTGACTCTCATATACAGACTTTTACCAAAAGAGTTGGCGGCTGAAGTTTTTGTTAATATGGAGCCTGAATATCAGGAGTTGTTGATAAGAGCATTCAGTGATACAGAGCTTCGCGAAGTTCTTGATGAACTTTATGTTGACGATGCTGTTGACCTTATTGAAGAAATGCCTGCAACACTTGTCAAGCGTATTCTTCGCCATACTGACCCTGATACAAGAAAATCAATCAACGAGATTCTTCGTTACCCTGAAGATTCTGCAGGTAGTCTTATGACTATTGAGTATGTTGACTTGAAACGCTCAATGACAGTTGCTGATGCTTTTACCAGAATCCGCAGAACAGGTGTTGATAAAGAGACAATTTATACTTGCTATGTAACTGACAGTAAGCGAAAACTTAAAGGTTATGTAACAGTTAAAGATTTGCTTCTTGCTGACGAAACTTCAACAATCCGTGAAATTATGGAAGATAATGTTATTTCTGTAAACACTCACGAAGATAAAGAAGTTGTAGCCGAACTTTTCCAGAAATACGACCTTGTTGTTCTTCCCGTAGTTGACCGCGAAAACCGACTTGTTGGTATTATCACTGTCGATGACGCTATTGATGTTTTGCAGGAAGAAATTACAGAAGATATGGAATTGATGGCAGGTATTACACCTACTGATAAACCTTATCTTAAAATGGGTGTTTTTGAAAACTTCAAAAAGCGTATTCCGTGGCTTATGCTTTTAATGGTTTCAGCAACATTTACTGAAAAGATTATCACTCATTTTGAGGGTGCACTAACTGCTTGCGTTGCACTTACAGCGTTTATTCCAATGCTTACAGGTACTTGCGGTAACTGTGGTAATCAGTCATCTTCAACTATTATCCGTGGTCTTTCTTTGGGCGAAATCGAGTTCAGAGATACATTGAAAGTTGTGCTTAAAGAATTTTTGATTGCTCTTGTCTGCGGTATAGCACTTGCAATTGTCAATTTTATAAAACTTATGATTTTTGATGATATTGGTTGGCAAGTGGCACTTGTAGTAAGCGTTACAATGATTGCGGCAGTTGTTTTTGCAAAGGTGGTCGGCTCAATTCTTCCTGTTATTGCAAAGAAAATCGGCTTTGATCCGGCTGTAATGTCAAGCCCGTTTATCTCAACAATTGTTGACGCAGTAACACTTTTAATCTATTTTGCGATTGCAAGTTCAGTTTTGAATTTATAATAAAAAGCAGGGGAACCCCTGCTTTTTCTATTTATTTCCACTACACCTCAATTGACTTTTAATACTAATTATTGTATTATATTTATATACTATTTATCTGGGTGATTGATATGAGAAGACTATCTAAAATTATGGCAATTTTATCTGCCTTTATAATACTTGTTTCAATGTTTGTAATCCCTGCAAGTGCCACAAATGTAAACTATTCGATTACAAGTGCAAGCGGGCAGAAAGGCGACACCGTTACAGTAACGGTTAAAGTTTCAAGTAGTATCGGTGTAACATCTGCAATACTTAATGTTAATTTTGACAGTTCAAAACTTCAATATGTAAGTGGTTCTGCGGGAAGCATGTTTGCTACTTGTAGTGTTAAAGCGAGTAGCAAGTCAAGTGTACAATGTACAGGTATGACAATGGGCGATGACAGTGCTAAAAAAAGTGGCACATTTGCAACTCTTAAATTCAAAATCCTTGCAGATTCGGGAACAGCAAGTCTTACAATTTCACCATCAGGTTCAGCAGGCGACCATTGTGGTGTAGGCACTCCGCCTGTACGCTTATCTCCCGTAACATCTAACGGTAAAATCACAATCACCAAAGCAGTTACAGGCATCTCACTTAATAAAACAAGCGTAACACTTAAAAAGGGTGAAACTGCAAGTCTTACTGCAACCGTTACACCAAGTGATGCAACAAATAAAACAGTCACTTACACAACTTCTAATTCAAAAGTTGCCAAGGTTTCAAGTAGCGGTAAAATCACCGCAGTTGGTGGGGGTACTGCAACAATTACCGCAAAAGCAGGTAGCAAAACAGCAACTTGTAAAGTAACGGTTAATGTAGCACAAACAGGTATTGCAGTTTCGGGTAACTCATCAAAAACAGTTGCCCAAGGCTCAACATTAAGCCTTAAAGTAGCAAAAGTTCCGTCAGATGCAACTGACAACTACACAACTACTTGGACTTCTGCCGATACAAGTATTGCAACCGTATCTTCAAAAGGTGTTGTAACAGGTGTGAACTTAGGCACAACAACAATTACTGCAAAACAGAATGGTTGGACTGTAACCTATAAAATCACAGTTGCAGAAAAGACAACAGAAAGCGAGACTCAAGAGTCATCAACTGACGAAAGCACAACAGAGTCAACAACTGAATCTACAACTGAAAATACAACTTTACCTACAACAACAGAACCTACAATCGAGCCACAAGATAAAGTTAATTTCTTCCAGAGTGTATGGGCAGAAATCAATGACGAAAATAATAAAGTAACAAAACTTTATCACTATGCAGTTATGGTTATGGTGGCGGTAATTGTTGGTGCGATTGCTTCAGCAGTTACATACCTTGTAACTTCAGGTTACTATAAAGCAAAACTCAAGAAAAAAGATAACGAAACTCAAGAATAATAGGGGAATATTATGTTAAATATAGGATGTCATTTGTCATCATCAAAAGGCTTTTATAATATGGGACTTGAATCCCTTTCAATAGATGCCAATACATTTCAATTTTTTACACGCAATCCAAGAGGGGGCAGTGCAAAAGAAATTGACCCGGCTGATGCTAAAAAACTCAACGATTTAATGGCAGAAAAAGGATTTGCAAAAATCCTTGCACACGCACCATACACTCTTAATGCTTGTGCAGAAAAGACTTATGTTCGCGAGTTCGCATATAATACAATGCTTGATGACTTAAAGCGTATGGAGTTCGTGCCAAATAATATGTATAATTTTCATCCGGGTAGCCATGTAGGTCAAGGAACAGAAATGGGCATTGACTTAATTTCAAAACTTCTAAACTCAATATTGTGGAAAGAGCAAACTACAACTGTACTTCTTGAAACAATGGCAGGTAAGGGTAGTGAAGTCGGCGGTAAGTTTGAAGAATTACGCGAAATTATCGACCGTGTAGAACTTGACGAAAAAATGGGCGTTTGCCTTGATACTTGCCATATTTATGATGGCGGTTATGATATTGTAAATGACCTTGACGGAGTGCTTACACAGTTTGATAAGATTATTGGCCTTGACCGTCTTAAAGCAATCCATATTAACGATAGCAAAAATCCATTTGCAAGCCATAAAGACAGGCACGAGAAAATAGGCGAAGGTTCAATCGGTGCAGAAGCATTCGAGAGAATTATAAATCATCCTGCACTTCGCGATTTACCATTCTTCCTTGAAACTCCAAACGAACTCGATGGCTACGCTCATGAAATCGCATTCTTAAAATCTCTCTATAAGTGATAATTTTTATAGTGGCGGGTCTTAAGTGCCCGCCCTCATTTTTATATACAGAGGTGAGCGAATGAAAAAAGTAATGCATAGATTAACAATTATTTTTGCCGTGATTACAATAATAAGTATAATTTTATATCAATATACTGAAAGTGTTATCATTTATTCGTTTGGGGTTACTTTCTTTACTTTTCTTTACCATTTTGCAATGAGATTGCTTGTTGGACTTTTTTGTGACAAATTTGTGAAAACAAATCCTGAATCAAAGTGGTTTAATCAAAAAACTTTTGAGAAGAAGTTATATAAATTTCTGAAAGTCAAGAAATGGAAAGAGCATATACCTACATATTATCCTGAAGCATTTGATATTGAGAAAAATACACTTGAACAAATAGAAAAGAATATGTGCGGAGCAGAAGTTGTTCATGAAATAATAATGGTTTTAAGTTTTATACCGCTTTTGTTTGCCATTCCTTTCGGGGTTTTTCCGGTGTTTTTTATAACATCTGTTATAGCATCGTTAGTTGACTTTGTTTTTGTAATAGTACAAAGGTATAATCGCCCAAGAATAATTAAGTTAATCAGACATAAAAATAACAGTTGTAAGAATTGAATCTTACAACTGCTTTTTTTATACCATATTTTTATTTCTCAAATCCAAAACTATCAATAATTTTTGTGATTTCGTGTTCAGCAACCTCAAAAAGTCGCTGACCTAAATTAGTGTAGTATGCATCTTCTTTTTCACCACAAAGCATTGCGAATGAAATTCCGATATTCTTTGAAATATCAATAGCCTTTCTAACTGCAAGGTAATAGAAACTGTATTCTGCAGCGTCATCAAGTCTGTCATAAAACTGTGCTGCTTTCTTACTGATAGTATCATACATAGCGTTAATTGCTGTGTTTGATAAAACCGTTGCAGGTAAAAGATGATTTATACAATATTCAGCAGTGAATATAAGCAATACTTTCATCTGATACATATCGTCATCATTGTCACGCTTAATTTCGCCAACTTCACCTTCAAGGTCAGAAAGTAAATGAGGTTCATCAATAAAGATTTCAGCAAGGTGTTTACCCAATTGCTTTGCTCTTAATATATTACCGTTTGTTCTGTGTTTCTGCATTTCTGCAATAACTGAAACTTCGTCATTAGACTCAGTCTGTTCACCATTATCATTAAAGATTTTAATATCACTATCGTCAAAAAGCATTGTTAAACCTCCTTGTCATATTATATACAAATTTTTATTCAGCTGACTGCTGTGCTAATTTTTTTTGTAATCTTTTCTGTTTTGATTTGTATGTGAGAAGTGCGTGAAGACAATCGTCAGGAGTACTGTAATCTCCTAATGATACTTTGTATTCATTGTAAAGACCGTGAAAATCACTACCACCTGTCATTAAAAGTTTGTTCTTTATTGCAAACTTTTTAAGTTCAGCCTGCTCATCTTCATTTGCACTTGGGTGGAATACTTCAATACCGTCAATACCGTATTCAATGTAATCGTCAAGAATTTCAGTACAACCACTCTTAACAGGGTGGGCAAGAATTGCAATGCCACCGGCAGTATGAATAGCATCAATTACATCTTTAACATTTTCATATTTAGGAACAACAAGAATGTTGTTTTCACTTTCTTTTGTAAAAAGTTCTTTGTAAAGTTCGCCATTAAAAGAATCTGCATAGCCACACTCAATAAGAGCTTGCATAATGTGTTTTTTGTAAAGGTTTGTTGAACCTGTTGCACATTTCATAATGAATTCTGTAGTAATAGGGAAACGCTTAGCAGTCTGGAGCATCATAAAATGGCCTGCTTTTTTGCGAGCAAGCGAGTTTCTTTTGCAAAGTCCCTCAAGCATGTCAGGTGAGTCAGGCAAATAGCAAAGAATATGAACATTTTTCTCGTTTTTCTCGTCAGTTGCTGAAAGTTCAACGCCTGGAATAACTTGAATACCGTGACGAGCACCGATAATTTTTCCTCGAACAGTACCTGCAAGACAGTCGTGGTCTGTAATTGCAATAGTTTCAAGATTTTTTTTCTTTGCAAAATTGATAATATCCTCAATACCTAATGTACCGTCAGATAACCTTGTGTGACAATGTAAATCTCCGCTCAAAATGAATACCTCCAAAATATGTGCTAAAAAAGGTAAAAATCCCCTCAATATATAACATCATTATACACTTTTTTTGGTAAAAAATCAAGAACAAAAGTAAATTTTGTTAAAAAATAACTAAATCCACCCATTTTTTGTGGGATTAGTAAAAAGTAGATAAAAAAATTCGTATAAATAAACAAAAGAAAAAGCCACTCGATTGAGTGGCTTTAAGTTGTTATTTAAGATACTTACCGTATTTAATCTGATTTACAACAAATCCAATCAACAACAGTAAAAGAATAGGAATGAAGAATGTGAGTATGAAAAGTATTGCAATAATTACAATAGGTAATCCTTTTTTACTTTCTTTAACTGTGTCAGGTTTTGCGGGCTTTGGTGGTTGAGGACCAACCTCGTCACCCTCGTAAACGGGCATTATTGGTATAATCGCGTCATAAGATGGTATTCCATCATTGTAAAGAAGTGGCTCAATAATTCCACGAACTGTGTCGGAAACTTTAACAAGTTTTTTAAGCGGAATATGTAACACCTTAATTATTGAATCAATAATATTGATAAGACCAATTGCAATCTTATATTCGTTATCCTCAGGTGTGTAAAGATTTTTACCACCGAAAAGGTTAAGCACAATATCAACTATAAAATCAACAACGCTCTTGTCTTTGATGTCAGCATAATCTTCTTTTTTAAGACCAGTTTCTTTACGAGTCCAGTTACCAACTGTACCAATTTTAAGAGAGTTTAAGAATTTGAAAATTGGTTTAAGAATCCAACCAATTTTATATGAAACTTTCTTTTTTATACTGATTGCAGTTGCCATATCGGCAAATTTGTCAATATCTTCACCGGCGGCTTTAATCATATCTCTGATTGTACCAATAAAGTGGTCAGCAAGATATGTTTGCAAATCTTTACCATGTGTGTCAAATTTAACAGGCTCAGTAACAAGGTCAGTTGTAGTGCTTACAACATTATTTTCAACATCAAATACAACTGTTCTTATAGTACTAGGGTAACCGATTGTTGATGCAGTAGAAATGTCATAGAAATAGTTGCCTTTAGCACTTACATATTTGTCAATGTCATGTACATGAGTGTGACCTGTAAGCATAAACTGAACGCCTAAATCTGCGAATTGTTCACGACGAATGTCGTAGTCGCCCATCATATCGCCACGACCTATAATTTCATACATAGGTGAGGGGGCAATAAGAGGGTGGTGTGTCATAGCAATAATAAACTGATTATTCGCCTTTGCGTCTGCAATTTGTTCTTTAATCCATTCAAAACACTCTTCAGAAAAACCGCTTTTACCGTTTCTGTTAGTGTCATCGTTAAGAGCAAAAAGGCGGTATCCATCAGCTAATTGAATGATATATGACATACTTTCTTCGTGTACTGCAAGTGCCTCGTCAGGACCAAATTCTTTATACATATCAAAGAGTTCCTCACGCTTTGCAGCAGGAATAGTAACTCTTTCACTACCCTCATATCTGTGGTGAGTACCTTCCCATTGATAATCGTGAGTAGCAGTGAGCACATAAACACGCTTGCCTTTTTCTTTAAGACCACGAAGCATTTCAATAAATTCGTGGTGAGAGTCATAGTCACCGTTGCTTGTTGTGTCACCTGAAAGAAGAACAATATCAGTTCGTGTGTCTTCTGCAATCTGTGTAAAAGCAGCCTCAAGCATTTCGCGGGATTCGGCTAACAAAACGCCACTTTTGTTATTGGCAATTTCATAAGCCTCACCTGATGTGCCTAACTTTTTAGAATAATAATGTGTGTCGGTAATAACCGTTACGGTAAGTGGATTTCTCATAAATTACCCCTTATCTTACTTTCTCATCAATTTCTTTCTTAAGCATAGCAACAAAATCATCAAAGCTCATTGAACCAATGTCACCTTGACCGCGTTTGCTTACTGATACTGTGCCGTCTTCAACTTCTTTGTCACCAACAATAATCCAATATGGAAGTTTTTGAAGTCTTGATTCACGAATCTTGTAACCTGTCTTTTCACTTCTGTCATCAACAGTAACACGCATACCCATCTTTTCAAGTTCTTTTTTGATTTCAAAAGCCTTGTCGTGATGACGGTCAGCAATAGGAAGAATTCTTACCTGTTCAGGAGCAAGCCAGAGTGGGAATGCACCTGCATATTTTTCAATAAGAAGAGCAAGTGTACGCTCATAACAACCAATTGATGTTCTGTGAATAATGTATGGATTTTTCTTTGTGCCGTCTTTGTCTGTGTATTCCATACCGAACTTTTCAGCAAGAAGTTGGTCAACTTGAATTGTGATAAGAGTATCTTCTTTGCCAAATACATTTTTAATTTGAATGTCAAGTTTAGGACCATAGAAAGCAGCTTCACCGATACCAACTTTGTATTCAATTCCAAGGTGGTCAAGGATTTTACCCATAATGCCTTGTGCTTCATCCCATTGTTCAGGAGTACCGATGTATTTTTCTGTGTCTGCAGGGTCCCATTGTGAGAAACGATATGAAACATCTTCGTAAAGACCAAGAGTTTTAAGCATATAAATAGCAAGTTCAAGACAACCTCTGAATTCGTCTTCAAGCTGTTCAGGAGTACACATTAAGTGACCTTCTGAAATTGTGAACTGACGAACACGGATAAGACCGTGCATTTCACCTGATGCTTCATTACGGAAAAGAGTTGATGTCTCATTGTAACGAAGTGGTAAATCTCTGTATGAACGAGGACGGTTAAGATATGCTTGATATTGGAATGGACAAGTCATAGGACGAAGTGCAAATACTTCTTCTCCTTCTTCCTCTTTTGCAGGGTCGCCAAGTACAAACATACCGTCAAGATAGTGGTCCCAGTGACCTGAAACTTTGTAAAGGTCACTTTTTGCCATAAATGGTGTTTTTGTAAGCAACCAACCGCGTCTTTGCTCTTCATCTTCAACAAATCTTTGAAGAAGTTGAATAATTCTTGCACCCTTAGGGAGCATAATAGGAAGACCTTGACCAATAAGCTCACTTGTTGTAAAGAGTTCAAGTTCACGACCAAGTTTATTGTGGTCGCGTTTTCTTGCTTCTTCAAGTTGTGCTAAATGCTCGTCAAGTGCAGACTGTTTTGGGAATGCAGTTGCATAAATTCTCTGGAGCATCTTGTTCTTTTCGTTACCTCTCCAGTAAGCACCTGTGCAAGATGTAAGTTTGAATGCTTTAACCGCACCTGTTGACATAAGGTGAGGACCTGCACAAAGTTCTGTAAATTCGCCTTGCTTGTAGAATGAAATAGGCTCGCCCTTGTCAGCGTGTTCGTTAATAAGTTCTACCTTGTAGATTTCGCCTTTTTCTTCCATCATAGCGAGTGCATCGGCAGGGGATAACTCGAACTTTTCAAGAGGTAAATCCTCTTTAACGATTTTCTTCATCTCTGCCTCAATTTTTTCGAGAATTTCAGGTGTAAATGAAACCTCTGAATCAAAATCGTAGTAGAAACCATTGTCAACTGATGGTCCAATAGCAAGTTTTGTGTCAGGGTAAAGTCTTTTAACTGCCTGTGCCATAATGTGAGATGCAGTATGCCAAAAAGTCTTTTTACCCTCAATTTCATCAAATGTTACGATTTCAAGAGCACAGTCTTCATTGACTGCAGTTCTTAAATCACAGTAATTTCCGTTGATTTTACCACCACAAGCAGATTTGTATAAACCCATACCGATAGATTTAGCAATCTCTGCAATAGTAGTACCGTTATCATATTCCTTGATAACATCGCCTTTAAGTGTTACCTTAATCATAGTAATATATCTCCTTTTAATTATATACTTTATTGTAGGGGGATAACTTGGCTCCACCCTTGAGGGGGAGCTGTCTGCGAAGCAGACTGAGGGGGGTATCTCTGCATCCTACAAATAAAAAAGCACTTCATCCCGAAAAAACAGGATGAAATGCTATAAATACAACATTCCACGGTTCCACCCGTATTGCAAAGTATAAAACTTTGCCACTCAAATAACTTTAACGCAGTTAATACGATTGGCTTAACCGAAATTCGTTTTCACCAATGCTCGAAAGTGGTCTCAAGATAGTAAATTGATTTCTCACACCAACCGAAATCTCTCTGAAAATTTAGGTTATCCGTCGTTCTTTCTCAACGCTTTATAAATATCGTATATATTTTATACTCATTTTAATACAATGTCAACACCCAAATTGTAGGGATGATTTAGTGTCCTGCCCCATCTTCAAACTTAATCCCCATATCTTCAAATGATTTATCGATTTTCTTTGCAAGGTGTTCAGGGATTTCTGCATACATATAACCTTTTTCTGAACCATACCAATATTGACCTATGTAATATTTACCATCAATAGACTTGTACAAATCATCCCAGGGGGAGTAGTATAATCCTTCCAGGTCTTTAATGTGAAATTGCATAGTCCAAAGATATGGTTTGTTTTCATTACTGAAAATCAAGTTATTTACTTCAAAATTTTCTGTTTCAGAAAAAGCCAATTTTTCTAACTCGAGAACTTCTTCAGGTGTTAAATCAAGCGTTACAGCCAAATCATTGCCATAATTAAAAAGTACAACTTTTGAGAGTTTGTCTGAGTGGTAATTTCGGGGCAGTTTATTTATATCATCAACATAAAATATACCACCATCGCCAAGTGCTGCTCTGGAAGTGTCAACTAAAACAGACTGACTTTCATCTAATATATAATAATCTTCAAATAAATTGTTTTCCTTTACCTTATATATTGGATTTGTTGTATTCAAATAGTGCCAATCAATATCTGTGTAAAAATAAATATCAATTGGAAAAGACCAATACTCCAATTTTGTATATGTAGCTAAACTTTTTTTAGCTCAACTGTTTCTTGTGGTAAATTATAATGTTTTGCTAAATCGAGATTATCTTTTGACTCGAAAACACCAAATATAGATACAATCAAAACTAAAACAGCAAGAACAGTAGTTGTTTTAATAAACTTCACAAGGTGGAGTGTATCTTTATGAGTCTTTTTTAATTCTTCACCCAATTCTTCGGGACTTCCCATTTCATTAAGAGACTTTTCGGTTGCGTCTTCTTCGCTCATACCATTATCAATAAAATCGCAGAACATATCGTCAATATGGTTTGAAAGCTCAAAATATATTCTATCTTGTAACTTTTTATATTTGATAGGTTTGGTTGCTTTATAAAGATACAACATCTTTTCTTTTGTAAAAGTTTCATAGTTTTTCATAATATCACCAGCTTGGTTCTAATGTTATAAAACTCTATTCAATCACTTCTTTATTTTCATCAAATCTTTCATAGGCAGACCAACGGTAACCATCAGGACAATCAAGTAACACATATTCAGGGTTTTCAACTGTACCGTTTTGAGGGATTTCTATGAAATCGCTCCAAGGTCCTCTTGAGTTGTTCTCTCTTAAAATATATTCAACTTTAATATATTTTTCTTTAGGTTTATTGAAATATATAAGCAACACATCGCTTAAACCAAAAGATTCTTCCAAGTCCGCAATGGTATAAGTATCTGTCGAGTGAAAACTACCTGTTGACCGTTCAAATCTGTCTTTTATATCTGCACCAAAAAGTTTTGTGGAGTGTATGTGATATATATTGAAGTGTTCACCTTGAGTTTCAGGAATATAAATTCTATGAACAACTCCGTTGTGTTCAACCTCTGTAAGAAGTTTTATAGGTTTGCCATCGGTTCTGTTTTCTATAATCCATTGTTCGGCTTCTTTTACAGTGAGAGTATGCGAAAAATCTGAAATTTCGCCACCTACAAGCGAAACGGCAACTATGCTTAAATATATAATGGGTAAGGTTAGCACAGTACAAGCAATTTTGAATACTCTTGCCCAGAATAATATATTTTTATTAGCTTTTTTAAGTTCTAATCCTAAATAGTGAGGGTGACCCATTTCTTCAAAAACTCTTTTTGTAATTTCTTTTTCGTCATCACAAGTACTACTAAAATCCTCATACATATCGTCTATGTGAGTTGAAAGTTCCTCATAAATTCTTGCGTGGAGTTTTTTATAATGTATATGATTTAATACTTTACCTATGTAAATGCTTTTTTCAGTATTAAAATCTTTGAGTTCTTTCATAGTTATATCACCTCACGCAAAACTTAATACTTTTCTTGCAGCGGTAGTGAATGTGAAAAATTCTTGCTTTTTATCTGCCAGTTCCTTTCTGCCTTTGTCAGTAATTTTATAGTATCTGCGTTTGCGTGCAGAGTCAGTGTCTTCAATGTAAGATGTAATAAGTTTTTCATTTTCAAGAGCGTGTAAAACAGGGTAGAGCGAGCCCTCTTTAAGTTCAAAAACATTTTCGCTCTTGCGTTTTAACTCCTTAATAATCTGATAACCGTACATATCTTGTTGTTCAATAAGTGACAACACCAATAAACTTGTATTACCATGCATTAAATCGTTCTTTGCCATAAAAATACCTCCTAAAAACAAATACCTATGTTGCCTATGCATATCTTACCATAGTATTTGTTCTTTGTCAATAATTGTTTAAGAAGTTGGAGTTTGTCTAACTGTTTTATGTGTTTGTTTTTTTGCTCCCTCTGACGAGGGAGCTGTCGAGCGTTAGTGAGACTGAGGGAGAGATACGAGCCGTTAAGTACTTTATCTCTCCCTCCGTCAAAATCTTCGATTTTGCCACCTCCCTCGTCAGAGGGAGGAAAGAGGATGTCTTTCAAACACCCCGACAAACTCCAATTCACCTAATTTCTTTCATCTTAACAAATTATTTACAATTATTTCCTTGACATTTTTTACAAGATAATGTATATTATATAACAGAGTTAGCACTCTAACAGCGAGAGTGCTAAACCGTACAAAAGGGGTGATGATGTGCAACTTTCAGAGCGTAAAGAAAAAATCCTTGCAGCTATAGTTGAACGCTATATCGCAACGGGTGAGCCTGTTGGCTCAAAAACTTTGCTTGAGTTTTCATCACTTCCCGTGTCAAGTGCTACAATCCGTAACGAAATGGCAGAACTTTCAAGACTTGGCTTCCTTGACCAGCCACATACATCAGCAGGCCGAATTCCATCACAGTTAGGCTACCGTTATTATGTAGACCGACTTATGAATCGTTATGAGTTACCAATTCAAGAAAAACGACTTATTGAAGCCCGTCTTTCCGACGCAGGCGGTGAGCCACAACAAATTCTTGAACAAGCAGGGCAAGTGCTTGCAGAACTTACAAACTGTGCAGTAGTTTCAACAACTCCGTCAGATGACAACGCAGTAATCCGCAGAGTTGAACTTGTTCCTCTCGGCACCCATACCGCTATGATGGTTATGCTTTCATCATCGGGTATTCTTAAAAGTCGAGTTTGCAGAACAGATAGCGAATTAAACCTTGAACTTATAGAAACATTCTATAATATAGTTTCAAAGCATTTTATCGGCAAATCTGCAAGTGAAGTGAGTATAGCTCTTATTCAAACATTAGCACTTTCACTTGGCAGTAAATCCCTTGCGATTTCACCATTACTTGTAACACTTTCTGATTTAGCACAACTTACAGAGCAAACTCAGTTGTTATTAGAAGGTCAGTCAAATCTTCTTAACTATACTGATTATCCTAACGCTTACGAGTTAATGGAGTTTTTACGACGCGGCGAGCCACTCACAAACTTGTTTTCAGGTCATAAAACTGAAAATGATACAAATGTGCTTATTGGTAAAGAGAATTTTTACAGAGAGTTGCAGGATTCAAGCCTTATCTTCTCTCATTACTCAGTTGGCGGTAAAGATAGTGGTGCGTTAGGTCTAATTGGACCTACAAGAATAGATTATGCAAGACTTATTCCAAGTCTTAAATATTTAACTGAAATAGTGGGCAGTATAATGTCCGATACATTGGAGGATTAAAATGGCAAAAGATAAGAAAAACGAAACCAATGAAGAAATTGTTGAAGAAACAGTTGAAACAGCAGAGCCAACTGTAGAAGAAAAACTTACTGTAGAACTTAACGAAACAAAAGATAAACTTTTGCGAGTTATGGCAGAATACGATAATTTCCGCAAACGCTCACAAAAAGAAAAAGAGCAGGCTTATGGTGACACAAAGGCTTCAACAATCGCAGAGTTTTTACCGGTATATGACAACTTCATTCGTGCAATGAGTACAGAGGCAACTGACCTTGACTCATTCAAAAAAGGTATCGAAATGATTTTTAATCAGTACGGTGAAACATTCAAAAAACTCGGTGTTGAGTCATTCGGTGAAAAGGGCGAAGCATTTGACCCTAATATTCACAACGCAGTAATGCACGGTGAAGATGAAGAACTTCCTGAAAACAGCATTTCAGATGTGTTCTCAACAGGATACAAAATGGGTGACAGAGTAATCCGCCCAGCTATTGTTAAAGTTGTAAACTAACTGTAAAAACAGTTAATAATATTATAAACAAACCTATTAGGAGGAATAAATTTATGGCAAAAGTAATTGGTATTGACTTAGGTACAACAAACTCATGTGTAGCAGTAATCGAAGGTGGCGAACCTGTAGTTATCGCTAACGCAGAAGGTGCTCGCACAACTCCATCAGTTGTAGCATTCTCAAAAACAGGCGAAAGAATGGTTGGCCAGGTTGCAAAGCGTCAGGCTATCACAAACCCTGACAGAACAATCTCATCAATCAAAAGACATATGGGTACTGACTATAAGGTAAACATTGACGGTAAAGACTACACTCCACAAGAAATTTCAGCGATGACACTTCAAAAACTCAAGGCAGATGCTGAGGCATATCTTGGTGCTCCTGTAACTGAAGCAGTTATTACAGTTCCTGCATACTTCACAGACTCACAGCGTCAGGCTACAAAGGACGCAGGTAAAATCGCAGGTCTTGATGTTAAGAGAATTATCAATGAGCCAACAGCAGCAGCACTTGCTTACGGTATCGACAAGGAAGAAGACCAGAAAGTTATGGTTTATGACCTTGGCGGTGGTACATTCGATGTATCAATTATCGAAATGGGTGACGGTGTTCAAGAAGTTCTTGCAACAGCAGGTAACAACCGTCTTGGCGGTGACGACTTCGACCAAAAAATCATTGATTGGCTTGCAGACGAGTTCAAGAAAGAACAGGGTGTTGACCTTCGTAACGATAAAATGGCTATGCAGCGTCTTAAAGAAGCAGCAGAAAAAGCAAAGATTGAACTTTCAGGTGTAACAACATCACAAATCAGCCTTCCATTCATCACAGCAGATGCAACAGGCCCTAAACACCTTGAAACAACTCTTACAAGAGCAAAGTTCAACGAAATGACAGCAGACCTTGTTGAAGCAACAATGGGACCTGTTCGTCAAGCACTTGCTGACTCAGGACTTCAGCCATCACAACTTAACAAAATCCTTATGGTTGGTGGTTCTTCAAGAATCCCTGCAGTACAGGAAGCAGTTAAGAAATATACAGGTAAAGAGCCATTCAAAGGTATTAACCCTGACGAATGTGTAGCAGTTGGTGCTGCAATTCAGGGTGGTGTTCTTGGTGGCGAAGTTGAAGGACTTCTCCTTCTTGATGTTACTCCACTTTCACTCGGTATTGAAACAATGGGTGGCGTAAGCACAAAAATTATCGAAAGAAACACAACAATCCCTACAAAGAAGAGTCAGATTTTCTCAACTGCGGCTGACAATCAGACATCAGTTGAAGTTCACGTTCTTCAGGGTGAAAGAGAATTTGCAAGAGATAACAAAACTCTCGGCGTATTCCACCTTGATGGTATTCTTCCTGCACGTCGTGGTGTTCCACAGATTGAAGTTACATTTGATATAGACGCTAACGGTATCGTAAATGTATCTGCAAAAGACCTCGGCACAAATAAAGAGCAGTCAATTTCAATCACATCTTCAACAAATATGTCAAAAGAAGACATTGAAAAAGCAGTTCAGGACGCTGAAAAGTTTGCTGAAGAAGATAAGAAGCGTAAGGAAGCAGTTGATACAAGAAACGCTGCTGACCAGATGGTATATCAGGTTGAAAAAATCCTCGCTGACGAGGGCGATAAACTTCCTGAAAGCGATAAAGCAGATATCCAGACTAAACTTGATGCTCTTAAAGAAGCACTCAAGGGCGAAGATATTGACCTTATCAAGTCAAAGCAGGAAGAACTCACACAGGCATTCTATAAGATTTCAGAAGAACTCTATAAACAGGCACAGGCTGCTCAGGGCGGTGCAGACGCAGGTGCGGGTGCAGGTTATGACCCTAACGCAGGTGCAGCACCTAATGGCGATGGCTATTATGATGCAGACTTCAAAGATGTTGAATAATTAAACCCAAAATAACGGGCAGACCTATATGGTCTGTCCGTCAATCCCTATTATTTGGAGATACTTATGGCAGAAAAAAGAGATTATTATGAGGTGCTTGGCGTTGATAAGTCTGCATCTGATGATGAAATAAAAAAAGCGTATCGAAAAGCCGCTAAAAAATATCATCCCGACTTAAACCCTAATAATAAAGAGGCTGAAGAAAAGTTCAAAGAGGCTAATGAAGCTTATGAAATACTTTCTGATAGCGAGAAAAAAGCCCGTTATGACCAATTCGGCCACGCAGGTGTTGACCCTAACTACGGTGCAGGTCAAGGTGGCTACGGTGGTGGCTTTGGCGGAATGGATTTCGATTTAGGTGACATTTTCGGCTCAATATTCGGCAATGGTTTCGGTGGCGGATTTGGTGGCGGTCGTGCAAATCCAAACGCACCACAACGGGGTAGTGATACTCAGGCAAGTGTCACAATTTCATTTGAAGAGGCTGCAAAAGGCTGTGCCCGTTCAATTGATACAATGCGAATTGAAACTTGTGACGAATGTCACGGTAACGGTTGTCAAAGTGGTCATTCACCAAAAACTTGTCCTGAATGTAATGGTAGAGGTCAGGTAACAGTTGGGCAGAGAACACCTTTCGGTGTAATTCAGTCAACAAAACCTTGTTCCCGTTGTAACGGTAGGGGAACAATCATTGAAAACCCTTGTAAAAAGTGTAACGGTGCAGGTCGTGTTCGTAAGAGTGCAAAACTTGATATCAACATTCCTGCAGGTGTAGACGACAGACAAATCCTTACTGTTCGCGGTCAAGGTAATAAAGGCGTTAACAGTGGTCCTGCTGGTGACCTTAATATTGTTGTCAATGTACGCCCTCATCCTATTTTTGAGCGTGACGGTTACAATGTGTGGTGTGATGTTCACCTTACATTTATGCAGGTAACACTTGGTTGCACAATTCAGGTGCCAACCCTTGACGGTAAAGTTGAATATAATGTTCCTGCAGGCACACAACCGGGTGATGTGTTCAAACTTCGTGGTCGTGGTATTCAAAGTCGTAGCGGTATGGGTAAAGGTGACCAACTTGTACGTATTATCGTTGATATTCCAAAGAAACTTACAGATAAACAAGAAGAACTTATCAAGCAACTTGCAATTGAGTTCAACATTGATAACTTAAACGAAGACAAAAAAGGCTTCTTCGGTAAAAAGAAAAAATAGTATATAATGGTAGGGCGGGGTCTTGACCCCGCCGTTTTTTATCATAATATCTTGCAAAATAAAATAAATAATAGTAATATGTACTCAGGTGATATTATGAGCAGATTAGATTCAATAAAACTTGTAGATTATTCAAGAAAAGAAGATTGGGTAAATTCCATAACACATATGCTCGGTGCAGTATTTGCAATTATTGTGCTTATTTTGTGCATCAGTCGTGGAGCTTCACTTGGTCGCACCGATTATATATTGTTAAGCATTGTCTATGGAATAACAATGCTTACAGTTTTTATCTGCTCATCAGTTTATCACGGATTAAGACCAAATAAAGCGAAAAAAGTAATGCGTGTAGTTGACCATGCAATGATAAACTTTATGATTGTCGGCACAATTACTCCCTATATGATATTGGCGGTAGCACCAATCAAACCCGTAATGGCTTATGGCTTGCTTATTGCTTGTTGGGTAGCAGCTGTTTCAGCAGTAGTAATCACATTTGTCTCATTCAACAAAACAAAAACAATACAAATGATATTGTATATGGCAATTGGTTGGTCGTCATTTATGACAGTATTTGTGTTGTGGAAACACTTTACACCAACCGCAATAATTCTTATGATTGCAGGTGGTATTGCATATACGTTAGGAGCAATCCTTTACGGAATAGGCAAAAAGAAAAAGTATATCCACGCCGTATTCCATATTTTCATAATCCTTGGTGCATTTCTCCATTTTCTTGGATTATATTTATATGTATTCATTTAACGCGTAGTGGCAGGCTTCCACGCCTGCAAAAACAACAGCGTGATAACCCAATCGGCTATCACGCTGTTTTTATAACTTCTTATCCAATTTCAATCTCTTTATAACTTTATACAACGGTATTCCAAGCCCATAACACATTACAAGTTCCCCAAATCCAACTTGAAAAGCAGAAATTAAAAAAGCCTTAAATGCAAATCCCTCAGGCATAAATAATGTAATTTCAAGTCCTACAATAATTGCATTTGAAATTACAGGGAACAATGCTGAAAGCAGTGGCAAATCCTTAAACTTAATGTTTCGTGTCTTATACGATAACACCGCCGCAACAAGCGTTGCAAGTGTACCGCATACAATATCAACTAACCCATAAGGACTTGTAATGTTACCTAAAAAGCAACCTATTGTAAGTCCGGGGATTGAAGCAGGGGAGAATACTGCAAGAATTGTAAGTGCTTCCGAAAATCTGAATTGAATTCCACCGTAAGCCACATTAAGTATTGCTGCAAAATAGGTAAGTCCCGCGTAAATTGCCGCAATAACTGCCGATTTCACCACAAAATCCGTTTTTCTCTTATTCATTTTTATCACTCCATAGTTTTATTCTTGAGCTTTCGCTCCCGTCAGGATGGTTTCGAACTGACGCTTTTTAACAAGGGGGTTATTCCTCTTGCTTTGCTTTTTCCTTGATTTTCTTCAAAGTGTCATTCCACAACTTTTTAGGTGTAGATTTCACATTTTTATTGATGCTTGAGAACAAGTTGCCAAAACCTTTAAGTACAAGATTTCTTGTTTCAGGGTCTAATCCTTTAAGATTCTCATAAATAACAGATGAGTTGTTCTTGAGGTTTTCTGACCAATCAATAAAACTTGTTGCATTTTCCGTATTAGCAGAGTTTATCATCTGGAATAATGCTTCAACAAACTGTTCTCTTTGCTCAGGTGTTGCACTGTTTACCCAATCATTAAAAGTCGCATCAAAGAATTGCGATGACATATATAGTTTTTCACCGTCAATAAAATCGTTTTTTGCAATATCAATCTGCCACAAAAACGGGTCGTGTTGATTTATTCCCGAACCGTCACTTTTAATAATACGATAGTTTTCACGATTGTTAAGCAGTACACCAACAAGTGACTCTTCAGGTATATATTTTACAATAATCTTTTCAGTTTCAGTATGTTCTTTTGATTCAATAAATTCCTTTGTAAATCCGGGGCTATCAAAACTTTGTATTTCAACAATTTTTGCTTTAGCAAGTGGCGAACACATTGTGCCTGAATAAATAGCAAGGTTTCCACCTTTAGAATGTCCCGTAAGAATTATGTTGCCTTTGATTTTCTTTGCAACTTTGTCAATGTAAATAACAGAATGACTTTGTGCAGCAACAGGGGAGGTGAAAAGCATATTAAAGTTTTCTTTCCAACCCGTAATAGTTGAATCTGTACCGCGAAAAGCAATACACGCATCACCGTTAGGTAAAATAAATGTAATTGCACAAAACTGAGTGTCTTTTTCTATGTCAAAAATATCTTCATAGTAGTTCACTCTTACTTTTCCATAACGGTTACTATATGCAACTGCGTTAAGCAGTTTCTTGTTTCTTTCAGCTGTTCTTTCAAGTGGAAAAATAGCCTCATAGTTTTCACTTTCTGCAATATCAGAAAAAAGTAACCCTTTACCTCTGTTTTTACTGTCAGGTACAATGTTATCAAAACTTAAATAGGCAAGTTCTGAAAAAACAAGACTATCAATTTTAGAGTAGGGTAGCGTGTTAAAATCCTTATGAGCATTGAGTAGTGCATAATCAATAATATCTGCCAATTAACCCATCTCCTTTAATAAGATATGTATTCAAAATCTATGGTTTATTATACTATAATGTATAACAACATTCAATATCAAAGCACCATATTTTTCAAAAAGCATATTAAAGAGGACTTACCCTTTAATTCGTTGACAAGTATACAATTATATTGTATACTAAACTTAGAGTTAGATTAAATTTTATAGGGGATTTAGTTCCAATCAAAGAACCGTCTCCGGATTGATAAGTAAATATTCTTTATTTAACATAAATTTTGCTTCTTAGTAACAAAAATAGATTTATAAACGATAATGGTTTTGAATCGAAACTAAATGTCGATTTAATATTAAATTTTGGAGTGATATTTATGATTAAAAAATTGGTATCTATTATTTTAGCCTCAAGCATGTTGTTTTTGTGTTCGTTTAGTACATTTGCAATTGACGATGTTGAACAGTATGTTTTTATTGACGAAAATGGAAATGAAATTACATATTATATTGATGATGAAAATATACCGTTTACTTTGGTTGATGGAGAAAAAATATATATTGCATTAGGATTACCAGAGTATGAAGTAACAGATACTGCTGTTATTAACGAATTAAACATGCAAAGATTATGTGAAAATGATATTAGCTCAAGGAGTGTGCCAACTGATTTTTTTGATTTATCCGATTGTGCTAATAATGTAAATTCGGAAGCATATACGGTGCGAGCAACGGGATTAGATGAAGCTTTCTTTAGTACAAGTGTATTCAAATACAATAAACATCATCAAGCTCTTGTTATAAAAACGTCATCACACAGACCGCTTTTTTGTGCAGAAGAAGTTAATATTATTTATCACTATTATAGTGTTGATAGTGGTAAATGGTACGGATATACCATGATGAACAAAGATTGTAGTGTTTTGGGCGGTTTTAGACTTTTTCATTCTCCTAGTGTGTATGAGTATGGAAGAGTTGAAATAAGAGCTCATTCGACTCTTGCATCATGTGATGTTGAAATTTATACGACACCTTACGCAACAGGCGGTTCAAGTCTTCCTAATGCAACATAAAAGGAGGTTTTAATTATGAAAAAAAAGATGATATTTGCGGTTGTATTGGTTGTTATCTTATTAACAATTGCTGTGGTTTTAATTAAAACACCATTACTTCATCTTAATGAAGAAGACACAAGTGGCAAGTATCAGAATTTTTACACAACTCTTTACAAAATCACAAAATCCGAACAAATTTTAAACTACACACTTCAATCATATTCTTATCGTGGCAATAATTATGATGAATTAAAGCCATTGTTTGAAGATGCTTTTGAAATTAGAGATAATTATAATCAGGACACTATAGAAGTGAGTGCATATACTCAATTAGATTATTTTTATATTTTATATCTTGTGACAAACGACAAAATTGAAGAAGCAGATAAATATATTGATGATAATCTTAATGAAAACAATCTGAATGAAGTTGCATCAGCATTGAGTACAATATATTATACTCTTGACGAAAAAGAAGACAAGGATTGGTCACTTGCAAAGACGAAAGAGGTTGTTGAAAGTGATTTTTATCAGGATTTAATAAAAAATGAATATCAATCAGGAGATTTGAAAAATGCACATATAATTTCAAGCTGGAGCTTTTATGCATATGCTTTATTCAATAGCGGGGCATATGATGAAAGCATAAATGAAATAAAAAAGATGGCTCAAAATCCCAATGCTTCACATTTTATATTTGTTACTTTGAATCTTGTGTCAGATGAAAATAATTCTCAAAAGTCAGAATTTATTGATGATGTAATTGAATATTTGGAAAACAATAATGTATTAACAAAAGATGAAATAATTCGATTAAAAGAATTGTATCAACAGTAACACAAGGTGACGCTTCTTTTATGTCCGACAAATCCACCACCTAAAACTTAATATTTACACCAAAGCCGATGGAATACTACCATCGGCTATCATAATTATATATAACAAAATATTTTCTGAATTTCTATTGACATATCTTGACAAGTATGTTAGAATACCCGTACCTCGAAAAAGAGGGCTTTATTTTTGTGCCCATTTTTATAGAGGAAGGCTATACACAGTTACTTGCTGATTTTTCAAGTAACATATTAACGGAGGTGCCGAAAAATGAGAGTAAAAATCACATTAGCTTGCACAGAGTGCAAACAACGCAACTACAACACAAAGAAAAACAAGAAGAACACTCCCGACAGAATCGAGATGAACAAGTATTGCAGATTCTGCAAGAAACACACTCTTCATAGGGAAACAAAGTAATCCGGAGGTATGTGAAATGTCTGAAAAGAAAGAAAACACTGCTGCCGAAGTTGCTAAGAAGGATAAGAAAACTGACGCTCCTGCAAAGAAAAAGGGTAATGGCCTTAAAGGTGTAGGTGCTAAGATTAAAAAGTTCTTCAAAGACTTCAAAGGCGAGTGGAAAAAAGTCACATGGCCATCTGGTCACACTGTTCTTAAAAATTCACTTGTTGTTATTGTTATCGTATTGATTATGGGTCTTGCCCTTCTTGCAGTTGACACAGGTCTTTCATCAATTATTGACTTGCTTGTTGGCCTTGCAAAAGATAGCGATACAAAAGAAATGATGAACTTGTTTTTATTGAAATAATCGAGAGGGGATTAAGTTATGGCAGAAATCTCCAAATGGTATGTAGTGCATACCTATTCAGGTTATGAAAACAAAGTAGCAACTAACATTGAAAAGGTTGTTGAAAACCGTAAAATGCACGACCTTATTTTAGAGGTTAAAGTTCCTACAGAAATCGTTACTGAAATTAAGGATGACCAGAAAAAGGAAGTTGAAAGAAAAATCTTCCCTGGCTATGTTATGGTAAAGGTTGCAGTTTTTGAAGATGAAGAAACAGGCGACCTTGAAATGACAGACGATACTTGGTATGTAATCCGCAATACTCGCGGTGTAACAGGTTTCGTTGGCCCTGAAAGTAAACCGGTTCCTCTTACAGAGGCTGAAGTTTATGCTATGGGCGTTGAAAAGAAAGTCGTTGAAATCGACTACGAGGTTGGCGATATGGTTTCAATTATCGATGGTGCGTTTGAAGGCGTTATCGGTATGGTTCGTGAACTTGACATTGATAACAATTCAGTTTGTGTTGTTATTTCAATGCTCGGTCGTGAAACTCCTGTTGACCTTGAACTCGACCAGGTTTCAAAGGTTGAGGACTAATTATTTATTATTTTGGTAATTAGCGTAAAATACGCTTTTTATGACGCTTTTGTCAAAGCGTCGTGGGAGGAGCAGAAGAGCTGTCTGTTCCGCCATACCACGAATTTTGGAGGTGCTAAAAATGGCTCAAAAAGTAGTAGGCTTCATTAAGCTTCAGATTCCTGCTGGTAAAGCAACACCAGCACCACCTGTTGGTCCAGCTCTTGGTCAGCACGGTGTAAACATTATGGCGTTCACAAAAGAATTCAACGAACGCACAAAGAATGATATGGGTCTTATTATCCCTGTTGTAATTACAGTTTATGCAGACCGTACATTCACATTCGTAACTAAAACTCCACCTGCAGCAGTTCTTATCAAGAAAGCTTGCGGAATCGAGAGTGGTTCAGGTGTTCCTAACAGAACAAAAGTAGCAAAAATTACAAAAGAACAGATTAGAAAAATCGCTGAACAGAAAATGCCAGACCTTAATGCTGCAACAATTGAAACTGCAATGAGCATGATTGCAGGTACAGCACGCAGCATGGGCGTTACTGTTGAAGACTGATTCTCCTTGTGGGAGGAAAAATCAGAATCCGATTAACCACTTTTTTGGAGGAATTAAATTATGAAACACGGAAAGAAATATGTTGAAAGCGCAAAGCTTATCGACAGAACAAAACTTTATGATACTGCAGAAGCACTTGACATTACAGTAAAAGGTGCAACTGCAAAATTTGATGAAACAGTTGAACTTCATGTACGCCTTGGCGTTGACTCTCGTCACGCTGACCAGCAGGTTAGAGGCGCTGTAGTTCTTCCTAACGGTACAGGTAAAAAAGTTAGAGTAGCAGTTTTTGCTAAAGGCGACAAAGTAGACGCAGCTCTTGCAGCAGGTGCTGAATATGTTGGTGCAGAAGACCTTATGGAAAAAATCCAGGGTGGCTTTATGGACTTTGATGTATGTATCGCAAGCCCTGATATGATGGGTCTCGTTGGTCGTCTTGGTAAGGTTCTTGGTCCTCGTGGTCTTATGCCAAGCCCAAAAGCTGGTACAGTTACACCTGATGTTGCTAAAGCTGTTACAGAAGCTAAGGCAGGTAAAATTGAGTACCGTCTTGACAAAACAAACATTATTCACTGCCCAATCGGTAAAGTATCATTCGGCACTGAAAAACTCAAGGAAAACCTTGATACACTTATGGAAGCTATCGTTAAAGCAAAGCCAGCAGCAACAAAAGGCCAGTACATTAAGTCAGTTGCAGTTGCTTCAACAATGGGTCCTGGTGTAAAAATCAATCCTAACAAATTTGCAGTAACAGTTGTTGCTGAATAATTTAACTATTGACAAACCCATAAGGGTGTGTTAATATATTTAAGCTTGCCAAAGACAGTAGGTGCATTTTGCATAAAGTTTATGAACTGCCTACCGAGGATATTAGCATTTACTTAAAATGTTTCTATGCCTTTTCTGTCTTTGCAGAAGAGGCATATTTTTTCTCCCTTGCAAGCGCATTTATAAATTTAATAGGAGGTGAATCGTTTGCCAAGCGAGAAGGTTTTAGAATTAAAGAAACAGCAGGTGGCTGCTCTTAAGGAAAGACTTGACGCTTCAATCGCAGGTGTTGTTGTAGATTACAAAGGTATCAGCGTTGAAGACGATACAAAACTTCGTAAAGAGCTCCGTGAAGCAGGTGTTGAATACACAGTTGTAAAGAACACAATTCTCGGTCGTGCCATTGACGGAACAAGCCTTGCTGATATGAGCAGTGCCCTTGAAGGTACAACAGCTATCGCAACAAGTAAAGATGACTATGTTGCAGCAGCAAGAATTCTCGGTAAATATGCTGAGAAAAATGACAACTTCAAACTTAAGACAGGTTACCTTGATGATGAAGTTATCGGTCTTGAAAAACTCGACAGTCTTGCAAAACTTCCTTCAAGAGAAGTATTGCTCGCTACTGTTCTCAGTGCGTTCAACGCACCTATCGCATCTTTTGCTCGTGCAGTACAAGCTATTGTTGACAAAGATGGCGAAGCAGCACCAGTTGCTGAATAATTAAAAAATTAACTAAACTTATATTAAAATTTTTGGAGGTAAATTACCATGGCATCAGAAAAAGTTATGGCAATCGTAGAAGAACTTAAAGTTCTTACAGTTCTTGAGCTTTCAGAGCTCGTTAAAGCAGTAGAAGAAGAATTTGGCGTATCAGCAGCAGCTGCAGTTGCAGTAGCAGCTCCTGTAGCAGGCGGTGCAGACGCAGCAGCAGAAAAGACAGAATTTGATGTTGAACTTACAGAAGTTGGCGCAGAAAAAATTAAGGTTATCAAGGCTGTTCGTGAAGTTACAGGTCTTGGCCTTGCAGAAGCTAAAGCTGTTGTTGACGGTGCTCCTAAAGTACTTAAAGAAGCAGCATCAAAAGAAGACGCTGAAAGCATCAAAGCTAAACTTGAAGAAGTTGGCGCTAAAGTTACTCTTAAATAAGTTAAACTTTAACAGAATAAATCCTCATTCCAATAGGAATGGGGATTTTTTTATTGTTCTTTTGTTGAAAATATATATTTGTTATGGTAGAATTAGTTAAATATATATTTATAAGGGGAAATTTGACTATGTCAAGGTATTCAGACCGAGCAGTCCAGTTGTTTATGGAAGGCAAAAACTGTTCTCAAGCAGTTTTTGTAGCCTTTGCAACTGATTTAGGATTATCTGAAGAAACTGCTCTTGCAATATCAATAGGTCTTGGCGGTGGCGTTGGTAGAATGCGTGAAGTATGCGGTGCAGTCAGTGGCAGTGCAATGGTTGTAGGACTTAAATATCCTGAACTTTCAAAAGCAGAAGTTTATGAAAAAGTTCGCCTTATTGCAGACGAGTTTAAGAAAACAAATCCATCAATTGTGTGTAAAGAACTTTTAGGGCTTTCAAAACCTGAAACTTCAAGTGTCCCTGAGGCAAGAACACAGGAATATTATCAGAAACGACCTTGTATAAAAATTGTTGAAGACGCCGCGTTGGCAACAGAAAAAATATTATTTGGTGAGGCAAAATAAAATGTCAGGTTCTTATGCTTATTTTGAAAACAATACTGCTATAATCGGCAACGATTACATTGAAAGACGCTTTTCTACAAAAGATAATCGTCTTGTTACAACAGAGATTATCAATAAAAGAATTAACGGTAGCAAATCTGTGAAGTTTGACGATTTTTCTGCCGAATTTTTCGTTGCTTTTAAGGTTAAAAAACTTTTTGGTTACAAAACAGAGTTTTTATCTTCAAATAATCTTGAACTCGACAAAGTGAATGTGCTTAAACGCAGAGTTGAGTTCGTTTTCAAACCGTATGCTTATAATGGTGCAAGAATTACATTTATTGTTAATGTAGAAATTGACGATAACAACCACTATATGCATAAGTATATTGAAATGATGATTGACCCTGACCGTCAGCATTTAATTACTGTTGATTATATTGACGGTGAGCACATTTCTATCAAAAACAAAGAGCAGGAATGGAAAATTGGTGAAATCGAAAAAGCGTATCTTACAGAATACCATAGTGCGTTAGGTCAGCCGGTTTACCTAAATGGCTTGTTCTTTGGTTCAGAGTTCCCGCTTGCTGAAAATAATATTGATGGCAGTACACTTTATTGCCGATATTTCACAGGTAAGCGTTTTGATGAATTAAAACTTAACTGTGGTCATACTTACAGATGTTGGAATACTGTTGTTGGTGCAGCAAGAAGCCTTGATTTGCGAGTTATTCGTGAAGATTTCTTAACATATATTCGTGATATTTCAAGAAAAGTTAAACCTCGTTTTCAATATAATTCTTGGTATGACCATATGCACGACATTACAAATGAAAATATTATTGAGTCATTCCAGCATATTGAAAACAACCTTTCAAAAACAATGGTGCCACCACTTGATTCTTATGTAGTTGATGATGGTTTCGTTGATTGGGACGCTTCATTTTGGGCGTTTAATAAAAAATTCCCTGAAGAATTATATCCAGCAGCAACAATGGCAAGAAAATTTTCATCGAACTTTGGTCTTTGGAATGGCCCAAGAGGTGGATATAACGACAAAACCGCATCTTTTGCTAAACGAATGGAAAAAGCTGGTAAAGGCGGATATAACAGATTTGCAAATGATGTTTGCGTATCCTCGACTGAATATATTAAGAATATTACAGAATATTACCTTGAAAATGACCGTAAATTTGATATAAATTACTGGAAACTTGACGGTTTCTTGTTAAGAGCTTGCCCATCTAAAAAGCACGGTCATATGATAGGCGGATACAATCAAATGTATCAGTATACAGAAATGTGGGAAAATTGGATTAACATTTTCCGCAAACTTCGTATTACTCGTGAAAGTGCAGGCAAAGATTTGTGGATTAACCAGACAAGTTATTGTAATGCAAGTCCTTGGTTTTTACAGTGGTCAGATAGTCTTTGGATTCAGAATAGCGGTGACATCGGCTTTATTGATAAAACTAAAAAAGGCGAGAAATTAAGTGACCGTGATGTTGATAGAGTCCTTACATACCGTGACAATTGTTATCACGACTTCAGCGTTGTAAGAAATTATCAGTTCCCACACGAATTTATCTATAATCATGACCCAATTTACGGTAATACCGCAAAAATCTCAATGACAGATGAAGAATTCCGTAAATATATGTTTATGATGGCAACACGCGGTACTGCATTTTGGGAACTTTATTATTCATATAATATGTTCAATATTGCAAAGTGGCGTATAAATGCAGATGCTTTAAGATTTATTCGTAACGATTACGAAACACTTAAAACATCACAGTTTATTGGCGGTTGTCCCGAAAAAGGTGAGGCTTACGGTTATTCTTGTTGGAGTGAAAACAAGGGTATTATCTCACTTCGTAACCCTGCAAATCGTCAGCAAAGTATTACAGTAACTCTTGACGAAACAATCGGCGTAAGTCATGATATGAAAAATCTAAAAATGGTTTATGTTTATCCTTACGATAAGAAAACCGATGGTAAAACATATTCTTATGGTGAAGTGATTACTGTTAATCTTATGTCACTTGAAGCTTTGATTATGAAGTTTACACAAGTTCAAGAAAACTTGCCTGAACTTGTTTATGGCAGATTTGAAAGTGATAGAGAGTTATTACTTTTCTTTAACGACAGAATTTATATTGACGCTGAAATGATTTCATCAAATGCAAAAATATCAGATTATAAGTTGCTTGAAGATTACAGCACATTGAAAATTATTTTTGAAAATCCTGTTAAAAAGCCTTATGTATCAATTACTGTTAAAAACGCTTATGGCGATTTTAATGACATTATGTTCAAAGGTCAATATTATAAGGATTTTATCTGTGATGAGGCTAAAACACCTTGTGGCAGAGATTTTACAGTTCAATGTACGATTAACAATGCAGATAATGGCGTATTACTTGCTATTGGTGACATTGTCAATGTAAGTAATCGTGAGGGTTATGGTGTAATCAGATTTGATAGTAAAACAAGTCTCGGTGATATTGCAGTTAATGAAAATGATAAACTTACTGTGGTTTGTGAGCCTAACGGACTTATAAAACTTTATGTAAACAGTAACCTTGCTTGTTCTGTTTATAATGGTGATGAGTATTGTACTGCACTGGAAAATGCAGAAATTACAATCACAGATAAAGTAAGTGACTTAAGAGTTATATCAAAAGCACTCAATTTCAATGAAATATAGGGGAGTAAGGGATTATGTCAGAGTTGAACAAACAACTTTTAGCAAAAACTGATGCTAAAGCCTGTGATGATAATATTGTTTTGTGTGGTAATGTTCGTGTAACTGTACTTACTGCAACAATGTTTCGTGTTGAATTTTCAACTGACGGTAAGTTTACAGATTTACCATCACAAAGTATTTGGTATAGAAATTTCGGTAAAGTTTATTTTGCAACTGAAGAAAATGCGGATTCTTTTACTGTTAAAACAGATAAGGCAGAAATATGTATAAATAGTCATACAGGCAGTTTTAAGTATGCAGTATTTGACGGTAATAAACTTACATACAATACATCAAATAATCTTAAAGGTACAACCCGTACTCTTGACCAGACTTATGGTCCAAAAGAACTTGATGAAGGTATTATCTCAACTGATGGTGTGTCAACTTATGACGACAGTAAAACACTTCTTTTGAATGAAGATGGAACACTTTCGTCTCGTGATGATGGCACAAAAGATATTTATGTTTTTGTATATGGCAAAGACTATGTGTCCGGCATAAACGACTTCTATAAAATTACAGGTATGCCACCACTTGTGCCTCGTTACACATTAGGTAACTGGTGGAGTCGTTATCGTGCATATACACAAAAAGAGTATGAGGATTTAATGTCAGAGTTTTTCCGTCGTGATATTCCTCTTACAATCGCAACTGTTGATATGGATTGGCATTGGGTTGACCTTAAAAAGCAGTTCAATAAAAAATATAAATCAAGCAATATTTTAAGTAGCGGTTGGACAGGTTATAGCTGGAATACTGAATTGTTCCCTGATTATAAAGGTTTCTTACAGAAACTTCACGATATGGGACTTAAAGTGACCCTTAATCTTCACCCTGCAGATGGCGTTCGTGCTTTTGAAGATATGTATGAGCAAATGGCAGATGCTATGGGTATTGACAAAACTACTGAACAGTCAGTCGAGTTTGACTTGACAAATAAGAAGTTTATCAACGCATATTTTGATATTCTTCATCATCCTTATGAAAATGAAGGCGTTGACTTCTGGTGGATTGACTGGCAACAAGGCACAAAGAGTAAAAAAGCAGGTCTTGACCCGTTGTGGCTTCTTAACCATTATCATTATCTTGACACAGACCGTGACGACCGTCGTCCAATGATTTTGTCTCGTTATGCGGGTATTGGCTCACATCGTTATCCATTAGGATTTTCAGGTGATACCGCAATTAACTGGAGTGTTCTTAACTTCCAACCGTACTTTACTGCAAATGCGGCAAACTGCGGTTATACTTGGTGGAGTCACGATATCGGCGGTCATATGATGGGCGACCACGATGATGAACTTTACATTCGTTGGCTTCAACTTGCAGTATTTTTACCGATTTTAAGACTTCACTCAACAAACCTTGATATTCTTGGCAAAGAGCCTTGGAACTTTAGTTGGGAGGCAGAAACTCTTGGTACAGAGTATTTGCGACTTCGCCATAAAATGATTCCATATATTTATGCTATGAATTATCGCACATATAACGAGGGTAGGGCATTATGCGAACCGCTTTATTATACATATCCCGAAAACAAAGAAGCATTTGAATATGGAAATGAATATTTTTTTGGTTCAGAACTTCTTGTATGCCCCGTAACTACAAAAATGGATGAAAAAACAAAAACTGCCGCAACAAAGGTGTGGTTGCCTGAGGGTAGATGGACTAACATTTTTGATGGTAAGATTTATAAGGGTGGTCAGGAAACAGTAATCAATAGCCCTATTAACACAATCCCTGTGCTTGCTAAAGAGGGTGCAATTATTCCAATGTCAAAAGATAACGGAAACTCTTGGGAATGTCCTGAACGCCTTGAAATCAACATTTATCGTGGTAATAATTCAATCAATTTCTATGAAGATGATGGCGAAACAGGTAAATATAAGAGTGGCGAGTACTCGATTACAACAATGACAGTAGCCGAAGAAGAAAATACTATTAAGTTTACAATCAGCGGTGGTAAATCTCTTAAATGTATCCCTGCAAAGCGTGAATATACTCTTAATTTCAAAGATGTTGAAGATTTTGACGAAGTTGAAGTTATGGTAAACGGAATAGTTACCCCTGTTACAAGTGGTAAATCTTTCGTTAAAATCAGCGATATTACCGTTGCTGATGAAATTACAGTATTACTTAAAGGCGTTGTTGCAAGAAAAAATAAGCCGGTTAAAGAGCGTGCTCTTGATTGCATTATTCATCTTAATGGCGGAAATATGAAGAAAATGCTAACAAGTACACGACTTAAAAACTGTGAAACAGAAAAAGATTATAAATCATTTATCAGATGCACAAAAGCAAAATCCTTGCGTATGTGCCTCGATGAAGCAGTATTTGCAATGGAATAAAAGGATTTGATTTTATGAAAACTAACGGTACATATTTTCAAAACGATAAAGAATTGCCAATTAAATATGGCGAAATCAACTTAATAAATCCTGAAAGACAAAGACTTCGTGGTGAGCCATTGCTTAAAGGTGTAGAGGTATATCCTGTTTTTCAGGGCTTTTGTGGTACAGATTTTGAACTTATGAAAATGGGCAGAGAAAATAATCTTTCTCATAAATTCCCTGAAGGTGAAAATCGCCTTATAAACGGTCACGAAGGCGTAGTGTGGGTGCCAAGCGAAAACAGATTTGCAATTGTGCTTATCCGTGGTGGTGACAGCTATGACCCAACACGCTATACAGAAGACGAAACATATTTTGAATATGGTTGCGATAAGGCTGACGGACTTTTCTGTGATAAAAACTACTTTAATCCGGATATGCTCTTGCACTTGCCAAAGGAATATGAAAGTTTAGAAAAACTACCTTTATCAGTAGCAAAAAAACTCTCATTTGCTGACCCTTACGCTTGTGCTATCTTCCAACTTGAAAGAATGGAAGATTTAGGTGAAGCACAGAATTTTCGAGTTGAAATGGCAAAGCATAAATGCACAGAACAAGAGGCAAGAAAGTTAGCAAAAGACAATATATTCTCAAAAACAGTTGTTTTCGGTCTTGGTATGACAGGTCTTTTTATTGCAGACCAAATCAGAAGAAATCACCCTGACGCACAAATTTTATTCGTTGGCAGAAGTGATGAAAACTGCAAAAAGGTTACATTTTCAAAAGAGATTACAAATGCCGACTACCTTTGCACATCAGGTCTATCTGAAGAAGAAACAGCACATAAGATTATGGAGAAAATCGGTGGTCGTGCAACTATGTTCGTTGGTACAAGCGGTAGTAATGTTGAACACAGAATCGCATTTCAACACAAAGTACTTGGCTGTAATGGCGTTTATAACAGTTTCTCGTTAGGACCACAAGTAACTTACGATACAATGCCATTTGGCTTCGAAAATCATGTTATTTTCGCATCAATTAACTTTAGACAAGAACATATGGAAAAAGCAATCCAAGTACTTGTTGATTCCCGCTATGACGAAGTTGTTGAGCTCATTGATAAAAAAGAATTTATCAAAGACCCACTCAATGCTTATGAAAACAAAATATTCTGTAAAGGTGCACCTCTTAAAACAGGCGTTATATGGAATAAAGACTATATAGAAGAAGGCAAATAAAATGAAAGCAATAGTAATCCCTAATCCAAACGAAATTGAAATTCGTGAAGTATCAATGCCTGAAGTGAAAGAGGGCGAGGCACTTCTTAAAGTTAAATATGTTGGTATCTGCGGTGCCGATGTTGCATCATTCACAGGTAATCAGCCATTTACAACATATCCAAGAATCCCTGGTCACGAATTTTCAGCAGAGATTGTTGCAATCCCTGAAAATGATAAGGGCTTAAAAGCAGGGGATATTGTTACTTGTAATCCATATTTTAACTGTGGCACTTGTTACTCTTGTGAGCGTGGATATGTAAATTGTTGTACAGATAATCAGACAATGGGTGTTCAACGAGATGGTGCATTCTGTGAGTATATCTCAATGCCTATCGAAAGAATTTATGATGGTAAAGGTCTTTCAGCTCAAGAATTAGCACTTATCGAGCCATTTGCAATTTCACAACACGCAGTTTCCCGTGCAACTATTAAAGAAACTGACAATGTGCTTGTAATCGGTGCAGGTCCAATCGGACTTTTTGCACTCCTTGCTGCAAAGCAGAAATGTAATAGAATCGTAGTTGCTGATATTCTTGACAACCGTCTCCGACTTGCAACAGAATACGGTGCAGACGCGGTTGTTAATACAAAAACACAGTCTCTTGAAGAATTTACAAAAGAATTTACTAACGGAAACGGTTTTGATGTTTGTATCGAGGCTTGTGGTGCACCTGAAACATTTTTGGGTTGTATTGAAAATGCCGCATTTGCTGCTAATATCATTCTCATTGGTAATGGCAAGCGTGAAACTAATTTTGTTCACTCAATAATTCTTAAAAAAGAATTAAATATTCACGGTAGCCGTAATGCTTTGAAAGATGACTTTATCAATTTAATTGATATTGTAGCAAGCAAAAAAGCAGACCCTATGAAAATGGTTAGTGGAGTCTATGATATTGATAATGCCCTTGATGCTTTCAAAGCACTTGCTAACAACGATGGCACACTTGCAAAACTTCTTATAAAAATAGGAGATTAATATGAAAGAAACAGTAATTCAATTTGGTGAAGGTAATTTCCTTCGTGGTTTTTTCGACTATTTCCTTCATAAGATGAACCAAAAAGGTCTTTATGATGGTAAAGCCGTTGTTGTTCAACCAATCTCTATTGGTAGGGCAGCAGACCTAAACGCTCAAAATTGTAAATACAATCTTTATTTAAGAGGTATTCAGAATGGTGAAATCGTTAAGGAGCACACATTTGTTGAATCTATTTCAAGATGTGTTGACCCATATAAAAATTTTGAAGATTACATTTCACTTGCTGATAACCCTGATTTCCGTTTTATCGTTTCAAATACAACTGAGGCAGGCATTGAGTTCGTTGATACTTGCAAATTCCAAGATAAACCTGCTTTGTCATTTCCCGGCAAACTTACACAACTCCTTTACAGGCGTTATAAAAACGGACTTAATGGATTTGTAATTCTTGCTTGCGAGCTTATTGATAATAATGGTACAGAACTTAAAAAATGTGTTCTTAAATATGCAGAACTTTGGGATTTAGGTGCTGATTTTGTCACTTGGCTTGAAAACGAAAATCATTTTATCAATACTCTTGTTGATAGAATTGTTACAGGATATCCAAACGACGAAACAAAAGAAATGCACCCTGACGACAAATTCCTTGATACAGCAGAAATTTTTCACCTTTGGGTTATCGAAGGCAACTTCGAAGACGAGTTCCCGCTTAAAAAAGCAGGCTTTAATGTCGTATGGACAGACGATGCAAAGCCATATAAGAAAATCAAGGTAAGAATTCTTAACGGTGCCCATACTTCACTTGTTGCAGGTGCGTTACTTTCAGAAATTGAAACAGTAGGAGAAGCGATGAACAAAGAGCTTACTTCTGCATTCCTCAACAAAGCAATGAAAGAAGAAATCTTGTCAACAATTGGCGAAAATGAAGACAGTATCGCATTTGCAAATAATGTGTTTGACCGTTTCAAAAACCCATTCATTCAACATAAATGGCGTTCAATCGCGTTAAACTCAGTTAGCAAATATTCAGTACGCGTTTTGCCAACACTCCTTGAGTATAAAGAGAAAAACGGTGAGTATCCAAAACTTCTCACTATGTCATTAGCATATCTTCTTTATTTCTATAAAAATGATGACCCTGATGATGCAACAGATGTTGTTACAACAATGAAAAATGATAGTATTGCAGAAATTCTCGCAAATGTATCGTTATGGCAGAATGACCTTTCAGATATGACAGAAATCGTGACTGAATACTATAACAAAATCGACACTCTCGGTGCAAAGGAAACAATGAAATGGATTGTATCACAATAAACGAAAAAGATAATGTCTGCGTAAACCTCGAAACAGGCCATAAAATCGCAATTTGCGATATAGAAAAAGGTGCAGATATTATTAAATATGGCTACCCAATCGGATTTGCAACCGAAAATATCAAAAAAGGCGACTCTGTTCATTCTCATAATATGAAAACAAAGTTAGGGGACATTCTATCTTATGAATACAAACCAACCTTTGAAGAACTTGCACCAAAAAAGCCTTTTACAATCAAAGCTTTCGTCCGTGAAAATGGTGATATAGGCATAAGAAATGATATTTGGATTATTCCCACAGTTGGTTGTGTAAACAGTATTGCAAAACAATTAGCCGAAAAAACAGGTGCAATTTATTTTTCGCATCCATACGGTTGTAGTCAGTTAGGCGACGATATGAAAGTTACCCAACTTGTTCTTCGCGGACTTATCAATCACCCAAATGCAGGTGGTGTGTTGGTACTTGGACTTGGCTGTGAAAACAATAATTTAGGCGAAATGAAAGCAGTTTTAGGCTTGTGGAACGAAAACAGAGTGAAATTTCTTTCCGTGCAGGATTGTGAAGATGAATTGGAACAAGGAATTGCACTTATAAATGAATTAAAAGAATACACCTCAAAGGATAAGCGTGAAGAAGTATCTGTTTCAAAACTTAAAATCGGACTTAAATGTGGTGGCTCTGACGGATTTTCAGGAATTACTGCAAACGCAGTTGTAGGTAAGGTTACCGACGAAATCTGTGCTATGGGAGGTACTGCAGTTCTTACCGAAGTTCCTGAAATGTTCGGGGCAGAAACCGTACTTTTTGACAGATGTATAAATAAAGAAGTTTTTGATAAAAGCGTAAATCTTATCAATAATTTCAAGCAATATTTCAAAGACCACGGTGAGCCTGTTTCTGAAAATCCATCTCCCGGTAATAAAGAGGGTGGAATCACTACGCTTGAAGAAAAATCTCTCGGTTGTGTGCAAAAGGGTGGTACAGCTCCGGTTGTTGATGTGCTCAACTATGGCGAAACTCTCACAAAATCCGGTCTTAATCTTCTTAACGGACCGGGTAATGATATTGTCTCAATTACAAATCTTTCTGCAGTTGGTTGTCATCTTGTGTTATTTACAACCGGTAGGGGAACACCACTCGGCGGACCTGTGCCAACAGTTAAAATCGCATCTAATGACACTATCGCAACAAAAAAGAATCATTGGATTGATTATTCTGCTTATGGCTTTGACAATCAAGCGAAGGCAGACGAATTATTAGACCTTATCAAACGAGTTGCCAATGGTGAACTCACAAAAAATGAGGTTCAGGGTAATCGTGAAATTGCAATATTTAAGGACGGAGTGACATTATGATTATTGATGCACACGCTCATTTATGGAAAAAACAAAACGGGTTAGTAAATGGCAAACCAGTTTATGATATTGGTGGCGGTAAAAGTGATTTCGGCGGAGAAATCAAACAAATGATACCCCCATATATGACAGACGGTGAAAATACAGTAGAACGCTTTCTTGCCAATATGGATTATGCAGGGGTTTCGGGTGCTGTAATTACACAAGAATATATAGATGGTAATCAGGATGAATACTTGCTTACTTGCAAAAGTGACAGAATTAAAATCTGCACATTATATCAAGAAAAGCCAATGGGGGATATAAGCCAGTTTAACGGAATTAAAATCTGTGCAGGCCGACTTCAAGACAAAAATCTCCTCAACCACATTGAACCATTCAAACTTGCAAATGATAACGGCAAATTTATTTCAATAGACCTTGCTGATGGCGACGAGCAAACTTTAATGATGCAAAAAATTATTGATATGTTTCCAGACCTTAAAATCGCAATCGGACATTTCGGTATGGTTACCCGTGACAATTGGCTCGAACAGATAAAACTTGCAAAGAATAAAAATGTTTTCATTGAAAGTGGTGGAATAACTTGGCTTTTCAATAGTGAGTTTTACCCATATCCATCTGCAATTAAAGCGATGATTGAGTCTGCAAATCTTGTGGGTTACGATAAACTTATGTGGGGTAGCGATTACCCTCGCACAATGACTGCAATCACATATAAAATGAGTCTTGATTTCATAGAAAAATCGACAGAAATCAACCCAGAAAACAAAAAACTGATTCTCGGCGAAAACGCAAGAAATTTCTATGGATTCAAAGACCTTCCAATCCCACAAAAAATCAAAAATATAGTCGAAGACTAAAAATAACACCCACCATTTTTGGTGGGTGTTTTCTTATGTACAAACCGTCGCACATGGACGAAGAGTTCTCGTCTTTCTGAAAACTAAATACAACGAATAAAACCCACACATCAAAGGATGTATGGGTTTCATTGGCGCAGAAGGAGAGACTCGAAATATGATAAAGGGATTTCACCAACTTTCACAAAGTCCCACAAAGCCTTATATATCAACGATTTCAGCACTTTGACCTTTCATCAACTTTCACGAAAATAAACCGCATTTTACAAAAATAAACCGCAAATAAACCGCAAGAATTTAGTTTAAGAGTGTCACAAATCGACAAGAACATACGATTTATATATATTAAGGTTAATTACATCAAATATAATTCAATTTAATCATTTTTGCAAATTTGATTAAATTAAATCGTTGACATTAAATTGAAATGCGTATATAATATTACTTGTAGAATTATAATAACAAAGATGATTTAAGGAGATAGTTCTATGAGAAATTACGATTTCAATAACAAGTGGCAAGCATTGTTGACACCTGAAATTGTGTCCTTGCTTTCAAAAATACATGAATATAAAGGCGAACAAAATCTTTTTATCGAAGCAAAAAGCGATTCGCTTACTCAACTTGTAGAAATTGCTAAAATTCAAAGTACAGAGGCGTCAAATAAAATTGAAGGTATTTACACCTCTGATGACCGTATAAAAAAACTTGTTACAAATAAGGCAATACCCAAATCTCGACACGAGCAAGAAATTGCGGGGTATCGTGATGTGTTAGCAACCATCCACGAAAGCCACGATTATATCCCTGTAAAACCCGCTATTATTTTGCAGTTGCATCGCGATTTGTATAAATTCAGTGGCAAGTCAATCGGTGGAACATACAAAAACTCTGATAATGTTATTGCAGAAACGGATGAAAACGGTAATCGTTTTGTTCGATTTCAACCTGTTCCTGCTTGGGAGACAGCCGAATCAATCAAT
The DNA here is from genome assembly GCA_017399405.1 of Clostridia bacterium. Classification (GTDB taxonomy): domain Bacteria; phylum Bacillota; class Clostridia; order Oscillospirales; family Acutalibacteraceae; genus Fimenecus. The sequence continues at coordinate 126,043 of JAFQCT010000017.1, forward strand.
AACCTTTGCGAAGCATTTGATGATGCGTTGAATAGAAATGAAGTCGACCCATTACTGTTAATCCCTATGTTTATTCTCGATTTTCTTTGTATACACCCCTTTAATGATGGTAACGGAAGAATGAGCAGACTTTTAACGCTACTCTTACTGTATCGTGCAGGGTATATCGTTGGTAAATATATCAGTATTGAAAAAGTCATTGAAAATTCAAAAGAAACCTATTACGAAGCTCTTCAAAGCAGTTCATTAGATTGGCACGAAGAAAAAAATGATTATTCTCATTTTGTGCAGTATACATTAGGCGTTATATTGTCAGCATATCGCGAATTCTCAACACGAGTTCAGACCTTGACTATGAGCAATATGTCCAAGCCCGATAGAATTCGTGAAATTATTAAAGAAACTCTTGGTCAGATTACAAAAACAGAGCTTATGGCAAAATGTCCTGATATTAGTCAGGTTACAGTTCAGCGAACACTTAACGATTTGCTTAAAAACGGCGAAATAATTAAACTTAGTGGTGGCAGATACACATCTTATATTTGGAACGGAGATAAATAATTATGATTACAGGTGAACTTAAAAATAGAATCGATAGTTTGTGGGATACTTTCGCAGCAGGTGGGCTTGTAAATCCCCTTGATGTTATAGAGCAAATCACATATCTTATGTTTATTCACGATTTAGACGATGCCGATAACCTTCGTGCAAAAGAAAGTGCAATGTTAGGCCTTCCTTATGAAAGCATTTTTGCCGACGAAGTTACAATTGGCGACCGAAAAGTTAATGGTAAAAATCTTAAGTGGTCAGTATTCCACGATTATCCGGCAGGGCAGATGTATACCATTATGCAAGAGCAGGTGTTCCCATTTATCAAGAATCTTGACGGTAAGAAAAACAGTGCCTATTCAAAATATATGGATGACGCTATTTTCAAGTTGCCAACACCATTGCTCTTGTCAAAAGTAGTTGATGCACTTGACGATATCTATGACTTTATGCAGAAGTCAGACGATAAAGATGTCCGTGGCGATGTTTATGAGTATTTGCTCAATAAGATTGCACAGTCAGGTCTTAACGGACAGTTCCGCACACCTCGTCATATTATCAAAATGATGGTTGAGCTTATGAGTCCTAAGCCAGACGATGTTATCTGCGACCCCGCTTGTGGTACAAGTGGATTTTTGGTGTCAGCAGGGGAATACCTCAAAGATACATATAAAGAAGAAATCTTCTTCAATAAAGTCAAAAAAGACCACTATATGAATCATATGTTCTTCGGTTACGATATGGATAGAACTATGCTTCGTATCGGTGCTATGAATATGATGACACACGGTGTTGAAAGTCCGTTTATTGAATATCGCGACAGTCTTTCAGACCAGAATGCCGATAAGGACAAGTATTCACTTATTCTTGCAAACCCACCATTCAAAGGTAGTCTTGATTACGACACCGTTTCTGCCGATTTGCTTAAAGTGTGTAAAACAAAGAAAACAGAATTATTGTTCCTTGCATTGTTCTTGCGTATGCTAAAAATCGGTGGCAGATGTGCTTGTATTGTACCTGATGGTGTTCTTTTCGGTTCATCAACTGCACACAAGGCAATCCGTAAAGAGATTATCGAGAACAACCGACTTGAAGCAGTAATTTCAATGCCTTCAGGCGTGTTTAAGCCATACGCAGGTGTGTCAACAGCCATTCTTATTTTCACAAAAACAGGCCACGGTGGAACAGACAATGTGTGGTTTTATGATATGAAAGCCGACGGATATTCACTTGACGATAAACGCTCACCTATAGCCGAAAATGATATCCCAGATATCATCGCAAGATTCAAGTCTATCAATAATGTAGGGGACGACGACCTCGGCGTCCCGTATGAAGAATCTCAAAACCCACGCACAGCACAAAGCTTTTTCGTACCAAAAGACGAAATCGTGCAGAACGACTACGACCTTTCAATCAATAAATATAAAAAGACCGAGTATGTGCCTGTTGAATACCCACCAACAAGCGAAATCCTCGCCGAATTGTTTGAATTAGAAACAAACATAACCAACGGACTAAAAGAATTGGAGAAGATGTTAGATGAATAAAATACATATTGAGTATTTTGATGGTTTACTTACCAATGAAGAGATTGATGATATAACGCAATCATGTAGCAATGAGTATGTTGGGATGGAATTCCATAAAAAAGAATCGCGCATAATGAATGCTGCACTTGATGAGCTAATTGGTCAATTAATTTTGTATATTCCGCCATCTGAAGTGCTTGCCATTGCATCAACTACCATTATTCCTGTAGTGTGTGCTTCTGTGAAAAAAATTAGAGAACTTGTAAAAGAAAAAATAGTTAAAAGGGTTACTCCAAATTCAATAGAAGAAAAAGAACCCAACATTATCATTCAAGCAGGTAATATGAAAATTTTGTTACCTAAAGATGCTTCAGACTGTGATGTCGACAAGTATTTGAGTATGGCAATAAAATCTACAGTTGAATATGAACAACCACAAAATACAGAAATAATAGTTAGTGGTGACGATAAAGGTATGCATATAGAAACATTAGAGAAATATGCATATCGCATTATGCAACCGAACATGAAACAACAAAATCGAGAGACCATAGACTATTCTAGACTTGAAGATGCTTTTATGAATGCTCTTATGAAAGTAGAAAATGAGAAAGAAAAAAGAGAACAAGAATTTTTAGAAGAAAAGGAAAAAGAAGAAAAAAACACTAATAAGAATAACAAAGTTCGTTCATTTTTTATGCGTTTGTGCAACTGGGCTATGTATGCTATTGTTTATATTGTTTCTGCTTATTGTTTTTACATAATGTGTCAAGTTGAAACGGATTCAAAAACAGAGATTTTTGTAAAGATAATGTTTTTATTCGGTTTTGGTGTAATTGCAGTTTTTATGTTTTTATCTCAATTTGAATCTTTTTACGATTCGCCAAAAGAAGTTAGAGAGCATTTCAATAGTAATATAGGTTTTGCAGCCTTAATTGTAGCTTTAATTGCATTGTTTAAAGGAGTGGGATAATGGCAAGATTAGGAGATATTGCAACATACATAAACGGCTATGCTTTTAAGCCGTCTGATTGGGCTGATACTGGTGTTCCAATTATTCGCATACAAGATTTAACAGGTAATTCTTACCAAACAAATAAGTATAAAGGCACATATGATAAGAAATATGAGGTTGTTGATGGAGATATTTTAATTTCTTGGTCAGCAAGTTTAGGCGTTTATGTTTGGAAAGGTGAAAAAGCATTATTAAATCAACATATATTCAAAGTTGTTTTTGATAGGACTGAAATTGATAAAGATTTTTTTGTGCATCAAGTTAGAGCTGTTTTGCAGAATGCAACTTCTGAAGCTCATGGGGCAACAATGAAACATCTAACTAAACCAGTTTTTGACTCATTGCCATTTTATTTGCCTTCAATGGAAGAACAGAAAAACATATCTCAAAAATTAAATAGTGTTTCTATGTTGATAGAAACCAAAAAATTGCAACTTGAAAAACTTGATGAACTCGTCAAAGCCCGATTTGTCGAACTCTTTGGTGATATAAAAACAGGTGGTTACAAATTTGAAACTCGTAAATTAGGCAAGGTAGCGGATGTTGGTTCAAGTCATAGAGTATTCACAACGGAGTTTGTTGATAAAGGTATTCCTTTTTATAGGGGAACAGAGATTGGCGAATTAGCAATTGGGAAAAAACCAGAAAATCCATATCGCATTTCTGAGGAACATTATGATAGATTAGCGAGCGATGACACAAAACCCCAAATTGGAGATTTGCTTATGCCATCTATTTGCAATAAAGGACAGGTGTGGATGGTTGATACAGAAGAACCCTTTTACTATAAAGACGGTCGAGTGCTTCGCATTTCGCCAAACAGAAAACTGTTTAATTGTAAATATCTTGAGCAATTTATGAGAGAAAAAACATTGGCTGAGTACCCCAAACTGGGTTCTGGTTCAACTTTTGCGGAATTCAAGATTTTCTTGTTAAAAGATATTGATGTTCTTATTCCACCAATTGAACTTCAAAATGAGTTTGCAGACTTCGTCAAAGAAGTCGACAAATCAAAATTTGAAGTTCAACAAAGTCTCAAAAAACTCGAAACCCTAAAAAAATCTTTAATGCAAAAATATTTCGGATGAGGTGATGTAATAAAATGAGTAAACATGAAGACTTAAAAGCAGAAATAAATGAGCTTGTGTGTAACGGTCAAAAATTATTTGATGCAATTACCGCTAACGCTAAAGGAGAAGCTCAAGATTTGAGTTTTTTCATCTCTAATTATGAAAAATGGTATTCAAAAGCACTTCCTATTATTAAGCAGTTGTTGCCAGATAGAGTGGACGATTTTGTCCTGTTGTATAGAAATGAAAAAAGAAAAAAATTAGATGTTTCAACTTATACTATATCTGACGCTTTGAGATGTGTCAGCAATAGTTACAATCACTACAGTCCAACTTCTGCTCGTCTTTGTTTTTTAAGACAAGTTAATATGATACAAAGTTGTCTCGAAACTTTTGATAGCAAAATTTTTGATATACAAACAATTCTACAAGCAGACATATTTGATTCTGAAATAGAATCCGCAAAGCACTTGTTAAAAATGGGCTTTTTGCGTGCTGCTGGTGCAATTTGTGGTGTTATTATTGAAAAACATTTTGCCGGAGTATGTGCTAACCATAGCATTAAACTCGCTAAAAAGAATCCCACAATTGCTGACTATAACGATGCATTAAAGGACAATGCTTATGATACAGTTGAGTGGAGACGAATTCAACGATTAGGTGATATTCGTAATCTTTGCGACCACAACAAAGACAGAGAACCAACAAAAGATGAAGTTGAAGAGTTAATTGCAGGAAGTGAAAAAATAATCAAAACTATTTTTTAGTTTTTTGGATGAGGTGAAAACAGTTGAAAGTCTTAATGCTAGGAAATGGCTTTGACCTATATCATAATCTTCTTACTCATTATAATGATTTTATGACAATCGCTGAGTATCTAAGTAAAAAATACAATATAATATTTTATGAAGAATTTAATGAAATAAATATTTATTCAGAACTTGATGACTTGTCGAAAACTAATAAAGTAATCCGAGAAAAACTGTTAACATATGAAGATGCTTATAAAGAAACAAAAATAAACATAGACGAATATGTCAGATTTTTAGATAAACTTCATTCAAACTGTTGGTTTAAGTACTTTATAGATGTAAAGAATAGAAATGGATGGGTTGCTTTAGAAAATCAAGTAGCAGAAGTATTAAGGGAATTTAGACAAAGTAACCCTAGAGGCATAGATAGGTTTTTAGATGCAATAAAAGAAAAGTATAATTTTAACGATGCATTTTTCAAACATATTAAGAATTATTCTTTTGCTGGAGAAGAATATGATAATTACATTTTTGAGGAATACAACGACTTTATTGAAATATTAAAACTATACTTAAAAATATTTGTTGATAACGCATTGCCACAGATTTCAAATCATTATGTATTTAACAACAATTATTTGAAAAACAATGATTTTGTTTTAACTTTTAATTACACAAATACTTATGAAGAGCTATACGATACAGAATCATATATTATTCATATTCACGGAAGACTTGATGAGGCAATAGTTTTGGGCGTTAATTCAGATGAATACGATAATGCTGGTATTAATGATAATAGATTTATAAAATATAAAAAATACTATCAAAGAATTACTAAACGAACTCTTGACGCTTTGGTTACATTATTTACTGATGTAAATTCAACAACGGAACACAATAGTCTCTTTATTATAGGGCATTCTTTAGATGTATCAGATAAAGATATTATAACTGTTATATTTGGTATGTTTGATATTATAAAAATATATTTTCATGATGATAGTGCTTTAGATAGTTATGTTAAAAATTTAAAACTTATTTTTGGTGCAGAAGAATTAAGTAAAATGACATTTTCGCAAAAGATAATTTTCTGTAAACTTCTACCAAATAAGTATAAGAAGGTGAATGCTAATGACCAACTTTGATTTCTTGAAAAATGATGAGCGATTTGAAAACTTTGCTGATATTGCTATCTCTGCCGAGAAAATCTTACATATTGATGCGGCTTCAAGTGTGCTAAATTGTCGCAGGGCTATGGAATTTGCTGTCAAATGGATGTATTCCGTTGACGGTGCTCTTGCTATGCCTTGGCAGGACAACTTGAAAGCCCTTATGGATAGCGAAGACTTCCGTGAAGTAGTTGGTAAAGATATATGGGTAAGAATGAAACTCATTCGTACTGTTGGCAACAACGCGGCTCATAATCCAAAGAAAATCACCGATGAACAGGCAGTTCTCTGCCTTGAAAACCTCTTTATATTCCTTGATTTCGTGGCATATTGCTATGGCGATATAAATAAATACACTTACAACGAATTCAACCGTGATTTACTTTCACAACATACCGAAAAACTTTTTGACCATTCAGCAGAAATCAATTTTGAGCAGTTAATCGAAGAAAATAAATCACTCAAAGAAGAACTTACAACTCGTCGCGCCGAACAACAACAGACTTATGTCCCAAAACCTCTTGACATTTCTGAATACACAACCCGAAAAGTGTATATCGACACAATGCTTCAGGATGCCGGTTGGACCGAGGGCAAAGACTGGCTCAACGAGGTTGAACTCTTTGGAATGCCTAATAAATCCGAGGTGGGTTATGCCGATTATGTACTCTATGGTGATGATGGTAGAGCTTTGGCAGTAATTGAAGCAAAAAAGACCTGTGTTGATGTGGCAGTTGCTCGTCAACAAGCAAAACTCTATGCAGATTTGTTTGAGAAAAAACACGGTCGTCGTCCCGTAATCTTCCTTACAAACGGATTTGATACAAGAATTATCGATAATCTTTATCCAGAGAGAAAATGTGCTACAATCTATTCAAAACGCGACCTTGAAAAGCTCTTTAATTTGCAAACAATGCGTACAAGCTTAAAGCATGTTATGGTAAACAGAGAAATCGCAGGTCGATATTACCAAGAGGGTGCAATCAAGGCTGTTTGTGATAGCTTTGACCGTAAAAATCGCCGTAAAGCGTTGCTTGTTATGGCAACAGGTTCAGGTAAAACAAGAACGGTTATGGCACTTTGTGATGTTCTTTTACAACACGGTTGGGTTAAAAACATTCTTTTCCTTGCTGACCGTACCTCACTTGTAACTCAGGCAAAGCGTAGTTTTGTAAATCTTCTTCCGGACTTGTCTGTTACAAATCTTTGTGAAGATAAAGAAAACTACAACGCTCATTGTGTGTTCTCAACTTATCAGACTATGATGAACTGCATTGATTCTGTAAAAGACGATAACGGTAAACTTTTCACTTGCGGTCATTTCGATTTGGTAATCTGTGACGAGGCACACCGTTCAATTTATAACAAATACCGTGATATTTTTACCTATTTCGATGCACCGCTTGTTGGTCTTACTGCAACACCAAAAGACGAAATCGACAAGAATACTTATGAAATATTTGAACTTGAAAACGGTTGCCCAACTTATGGTTATGAACTTGCACAAGCAGTAAAAGACGGCTATCTTGTTGATTATATGTCCGTTGAGACAAAACTTAAATTTATCGAGCAGGGTATCGTTTACGACGAACTTTCCGACGAAGAAAAAGCCGAATATGAAGATACTTTCAAAGATGAAAACGGTGAACTCCCTGAAAAGATTGATTCAACTGCACTTAATCAATGGCTTTTCAATGAGGATACAATTAAAGAAGTTCTTAATATCTTAATGACAAATGGCTTGAAGATTGAATATGGCTCAAAAATCGGCAAGACAATTATCTTTGCAAAAAATCATAACCACGCCGAAAAGATTTTTGAGATATTCAATAAGGAATACCCACATCTTAAGGGTTATGCAATGGTAATTGATAACTATCTTAATTATGCCCAAAGTGCAATTGATGAGTTTTCAAGTCCCAAAAAGCTACCACAAATCGCAATATCAGTTGATATGCTTGACACGGGTATTGATGTGCCTGAAGTATTGAATCTCGTATTCTTCAAAAAGGTTATGAGTAAGGCAAAATTCTGGCAGATGATTGGTCGTGGTACTCGTCTTTGTGAAAATCTTCTTGATGGTCAAGACAAAGAAAAATTTTACATTTTCGATTTTTGTGGTAACTTTGAATTTTTCCGTATGAGTCCTGGCAAACCAAGTGTCAATCAACTTGCAGTTCAAGGTAGAATCTTTAATCTTAAAGCACAGATTGCTTATAAATTGCAAGATTTAGATTATCAAACCCCCGACCTTATCGAATTCCGCAAAATCCTTGTTGAAGATATGGTGCGAAAGGTTTGCGAACTCAATAAAGAAAACTTTGCAGTTCGTCAACATCTTAAATATGTTGAGTTATATTCAAATGCTGATAATTACAAAACTCTTACATACGAAGATACTTTGATAATTGCAGAAGAACTTGCACCATTGATTATTCCTGATAAAGATGAAGCAACCGCAATGAGCTTTGATGCACTTATGTATGGCATTGAACTTGCATATTTGGTAGGTAAAAAATATTCTCGCGCTCGTAGTGAACTCTTCAAAAAAGTTTCTGCTATCGCAAGTGTAGCGAATATTCCTGAAATTATGGTGCAGTCAGAGCTTATCAATAAAATTCTTCATACCGATTATGTTGAAACTGCAGGAATTAACGAGTTTGAACATATTCGCGAAAACTTGAGAAATCTTTTGAAGTACATTCCGTATAATCCAATACCGGAAGTCAACATAAATTTCAATGATGAAATTCTCTCAATGGATTGGAACGAATCGGAACTTGAAAATGACGATTTGGAAAACTACAAGGCAAAAGCAGAGTTCTATATTCGTCAGCATCAAGATAATATTGCAATTGCAAAACTCAAATCTAATCAACCTCTCACATCAGAAGATATCAAATCGTTAGAGAATATCCTCTGGAGTGAGGTAGGTACAAAACAAGATTATGAGGCAGAATATGGCAATAAACCTTTAGGCGAGTTTGTTCGTGAGATTGTTGGTATGGATATGAATGCAGCAAAAGAAGCATTTGCAGATTATCTCAATAATGCCAATCTTGATAGTAAACAAATCTATTTTGTGAATCAGATTGTTGAGTATATCGTCCACAACGGAATTCTTAAAGACCTTTCAGTTCTGCAAGAATCACCGTTCACAGATTATGGCAGCATAGTCGATGTGTTTACCGATGTTTCTGTATGGCTCGGTATTCGCAAAATCATTGAAAAAATTAATAATAATGCAGTCGCAGTATAAAATCAAAGCCACTCAATCGAGTGGCTTTTTAGAAAAATGTATTATATATTTGAATATTCGCTCAAAAAAATGTATTAAACCGTTGAATATTCGCTATGTTTTGTGTGTAATGTGAATGCTAAAAAGAAATTGTAGTCAATAAGAAAATTTGTAGAGGAGAATTATAAAAGCGTTTTTGAAATTGATTTTGTAACATCAAAAAATGTAAGCAATTTATGCCATATAAAGTTAAAACCACTCGAACAACTCAATCGAGTGGTTTTTTGTTGTGAAATTGACCTAAAGTTGACTTTTTAGGGGGTAAAGTGATATATGTATATGGAGGTGTTAAACGAAAGATAAATAATAATCACTTTTCATCACTTAAAAACCTATTTTTAAAAAATTTAATAGTCATTTTTCACAAACTTTTTTTACTTGAATTTTTGCAAAAATCAAAAACAAAGGTAAAAAGTGCAGAGTGAGTCTGGAGAGGTGTCAAAGTCAGTCTGAGAACCGATTTTTTTGCTTCAGACTGAGATTTTTTGTTTGCAGACTCACTCTGGAAAATAATGCATAAAAAACAGTGCTCAAAAAGTGTAGCATTTGTATAAACTGCACATTTGTGCAAATTGACAAGCATCAAAAATGGCACTACTTGAAATAACTCGTTTTTTGTGCTACGTTGTTAATGACAAATAGTTGCGCAACATTTTGTCGAAAAATATGGAGGTAAATAACAATGAAAGAAAAAATTAATTTACATATAAGCGAAAAAATAGCTACTTGGCTGGAGCAATATAAGGGGAAAGAAAAATCGGTTATCGATTTATACTCGAATTATATTGCTGACACATCGCCTAACGACAATTTCAATATTCGTGGTAATAGCATAAAAGTCTGGAATGATGATTTTTTTGGTGTTTTGTATATTGAAATAGCAGATAAATTGTCATCAGAATATATTGAGTTTAGTTCCTATATTTCAGAGCATTTTTCTGAAATTACGCCGTATAGATATATAAATTTTGATGACGAAAACAAAGTAATTACGCTTTGTTCAATCATTAGCGTAAACGACAAAGAGTACACACGAGAATTTTTCAGAAAGATGAGAGAGGATTCAACCGACTTTTTAGATGCTTTCAAAACAATTCTGGAAGATGATGACGAAATTACAGGAGGCGTTGATGATGAGTGAAAATGCAAATATTAAATTACCATCAGATTATATCAGTGATTATTTGAATTCAGTCGATAAAGCTCATACTGACTATAAATACTGTGTTGATGCTATGAAGCGTGAGGATTGTATAACGCAGGATTATCTGCATATGCTTGAACTCGAAAGCCTTACATATCACGAGAGAAGTAAAGTGGCAGCTAATTTAGCAGAAAATCGGAAATCACGCCGGGATTTCAAGGATACTGTTGAAGAACTAGAGCCTATTGTGAAGTTTTTCGAAGACCAGCAAAATCAGAATTTTATTAAGCGTTTAAGACTGCTTTTAGGACAAGTTCGCAAGGTTGAAGAAAAGCATCAGAATCGTTTCTACATACCACGTGAACTGTCATTTGAGCAATTAGATGGCGAATTATAAGAGGGGATAAGATGAGTAAAAATTGTAATGATGATATTCTTTCAATCTCAGAAAAAAACGATTTTCTTGCCGATGCAGAATTAAAAATAAGTCAAGCGGAAGAGGAACTCGCAAATAATAAAGGTCTTGATGCAAATGAGTCATTAAAAAGACTTAAGGAAAAATACAATTTATAAGAGGAGTAACATTATGAATAAGTTAATAGATGAATTGTATGAAAAAATTGTTAAAGAAACGGCTAAAGAAATAGCAGTAAGAATGCTCAACGATAAACTACCACTACGAAAAGTTGCTCAATATAGTGGCCTTACAATTGAAGAGTTAACTAAATTTCAAAAATCTCTTGGCATCTCATCACAAGATGAGTTTGATATAAATCAAGAACAAAGTGCCAAGTATGAATTTGTAGAAACTGAAAATGAAGATACTACACCTGTTTTCTATAAATCATCTGACATTGCAATAATATTAGGGTGCTCTATGCCTATTGCATACCAAATTATGCACAGAAATGATTTTCCACTTATTAAGATGGGAAGCCATTTAAGAGTCTATAAAAATGCTTTTGAAAAATGGGCTATGGAACGCCGGGATTAAAAATTGTTTTTTCAACTATGTTCACGGTTGACAAAATCAAGATTTTGTGGTATTATTTTAGTAAGATAATTATTTATAATTATCTTGAAGTTTCTCAAGAAGACTATCAAATCTTCTACAGTTAAAGGTTATTACAGTGTCTTTTTATGCCCATTTGGGTAAAGAAAGGCACTTTTTTATTTGAAAATTATTGAAGGAACCGCTTTCATTAGGTTAAAAATAAACTCTAAATAAGTCGCTTTAGACTATAGTTTCACTCTAACTTTTATTATATTAAATTGATTTTTTTAGGAGGTGTTTTTGGAATTATATATTAAGCAAAAAGCAAATATCTAAACCAAACTCTTATAACAAAAAGCAGAGTTTTATTATTATTTTAGAGAGGCATATTAACATGAGTTCTTTTTTAGAAATATTAAAATGCAATAAAAAATGCGTTAAAAACATCAGCAAATATTTACAATTGCTTAGCGAAATCAATGTAGAAAAAGATAGGCAAGAATTGAAATATTTGCTCAGTAAATTGTTAAGCTCATCAGATAATTTGGTGCATAATTCGAGACAAATACCATTAGAATTAGGCGTTGAGTTTATTGATAGCGAGAGTATCTACGATTATACGGAGAATCTTATTATTGAAAGTTCAGGTGTAAAAGTTGATTACATTAAAGAAAATTGGTTAGCTTTAAGGCTGCCTGCAATTCCACCAAAACGAGGCAAAACTTATAGCCAATATTTGATTTTACCATTAGAGTATGCATTGCAAAAATTCTTCCAAGGACATCCTTTTCAGGATGAAAGAAAGATGGTTTTGATTTACAGATTTGTTTATTCAAATGCTGTGCCAAGAAAGTCATATCGTGATTATGATAATCTTGAGGTTAAGAAGATTACAGATGTTTTAGTAAGCCACACAACAATTTCTGACCATCCAACAAGACTTAATAACTATTATTGTTCTGCTCAAGGCGAGGGAACACACACTGAAGTTTTCCTTGTTCCTGAAGAAGAATTCCCTTCTTGGTTGAACTGGGAAAAGAGCATCTCAAAAGAAGGTGTTTTAGTATAAAATGACACCTCATTTCTGATATGTAATTTTCAGCAATTTTTATGATTTTTTTGTTACATATCTAAAAAATCTGATTTCCCCTTATTTTTCAAGGTTTTGCTCAACAGAACTTCGCCGATTTTTCGGTAGAGTTCTGCTTGGGAAGACCTAAACGGAGTGATAGTAACATCACATTTTTAGGCTGTCCATAATCTAACGGAAACAAACAGTTACCCAAGCCTGTAACAGCTTCTATACGACAGTTGCATCAACGCTTTATACAACATCAATAAAACGGTGGCATACTTCAAAAAGCAGAATGAGAGATTTGCAAATTAAGCAAGGAGTGATAGCGTGAAGAAATACAGTAATACAATGCGAATACATCAACTAATGAGTTTGTTAAGTGTGGTAGGGGAATACCCTGTATGTTCATTATATTTACTTGGAGAAAAAAGGGGAGCACGATTGTTGGTGTCCGACTTAACTGTGAAGCAAGAGTTCTGGAATATCGACAATAACGAAATTTTTGACTGTGTGGCGGTAGGGTTATCTGGCAAGGGAAAGTATAAAACTATTAGACTGAGAAAAAGTGCAATTCCGATGTTAAACTGGTGCGGTGGTGAATCTTACTACGAAGAAACATATTCATATATTAATTTTAGTAGTAAGGTTGAGAATGTTGACCGTAATCATCGAGTAGCTGAAACAGTTGCTATGATGCAAGGGGCGAATATTGAGTATAGACCTTGGATATTGCCAGAACTTCAGACCCACAGAAAAGATGAAGAAAACATTTGTGAAGCGGTGTTCATTACATCAAGGAATTTGAAACGAGCATTTGATTCAACAGAACAGTTAAGTGGAAGCACCAGATTTACTGGGGCATTGATAACACCGAAGGATGCTTTCGTTGTGTATAACGCCAGAGATGGAGTGATGAAGTGGGGGCACTCTGGAGAATACAAGTCTCAAAGTATTGTAGAAAAATGTGTAACTTATAACACACAAAATTACAATGTGAAAAAGATGATACTTATGGGCAGAACACTTGAAAATGTAATGGCGACCATCAGTCAGTCTAAACGTGAAGAAGAGTTAGCACTAAGGCTAAATTATAAAGAAAGATATAAGCATCACACATCTATTTCAAGTATATATAGAAATGTTCATTATGTACCGTTAAGTGAGTTCGGACAAAAGCTTTTAAAAATTTTAACTGTACCTGATTATCACAATAAATTACTTAGACTAGTTTTTAGAGATGATGAAATCAGTAATGGTCGTGATGGCTTTATGCACGACGCACATAGAAATGGAGTTTATGTGTTAAGCTTCCTTGATGGTGATGTAACAAGACTGCATTGGTATAAGCAAATTATAAAAGATAATGAGGAACTTGGGAAAAAATATGAATATGCAATTCTTTGTTATTATGAACAGCGAGAAGAAGTTAAAAGTTTTATGGGAGAAAATGAAAATATAACCTACCCGTGTGTCAATATAGATGAAGTTTTAGATTTATTATTCGAAGATTAATAAATCTAAAACAATCCTTTCATTCACTACACAAAAATTATTAATAATTTTTGTGAAAGGAGGGAGTTGTTATGTCAGCTCCAAGAATGCGCACATTGCCAGAGGCAATCAAAGAGATTAAATCTCTTGACCCTGATACTGCTTTAACTCTTACTGCATTACGCAGAATGGTTAAAAATGGAGAGTTACCATACACAGCAATTGCTTCAAAAAGACTCATTTCTTTAGATAACTTATTGAATGCATTACAGCTCGGAAACTCTCAGACTGACTCAGAATCTAAAAGCAGAAAATAAATTAAATTTTCTTCAAAAAATGTTGCTCAAAAACCTTGAAATAACGTTTTAAAATTATATAATGAAGTTAGAGATATAAGAAAGGAGGTGGCGGAGTGTGGCTACCATAACAAAGCGTAATAATTCTTATGAAATCCGTGTTTCTTGTGGTTATGATTTAAGTGGTAAACAGGTCCGCGTATCAAAAACCTGGACTCCGCCACCGAACCTTACGCAAAAGCAAACAGAAAAAGAACTTGCTCGTCAGGTTGTATTGTTTGAAGAGCAAGTTCGTACAGGACAATTCGTCAGCAATAATATTAAATTTGAAACACTCGCAAAACAGTGGCTTCAGCAGGTAGAGTTAGAAGGTAATCTGAAGCCATTGACAATTAACAAGTATAAGCAAATGCAGGAGCGTACCTATAAGGCGATAGGTCACTTGAAAATTACCGAAATTAATCGCATACATATTCAACGATTTATAAATTCATTAACAAAGGATGGAGTAAATCAACTTACTAAAGGTGGACTTTCAACGAAAAGTCAAAAAGGATATTTAGGATTTGTTTCTAATGTAATGAACTATGCAATTGATTGCAATATCATTATCGACAATCCTTGCCATAATGTGCATACAATCAAAACAGAAAGCAGAGAAAGAGTAGTGTTTACACTTGAAGAATCACAACTGTTTCTTGAAAAACTTGAACAGGCAGAACCAAGATACAAAGCGATGTTTACTCTTGCTTTATATTCAGGATTCCGACACGGTGAACTTTTAGGGCTCAAATGGGATGATATTGATTTTGATACCTGTGTTATAACAATAAATCGTATAGCACTTTATACAAAGGATAAGGGTCATTTCTTCGGTGAACCAAAGACAAAAAGCTCACAACGCAGTCTAAAATTACCACAAGTAATTCTTGATATGTTGGCAGAGTACAAGAAACAACAGGCAGTAAATAGATTAGCGTTAGGGGATAGGTGGCAGAATAATAGTCTTGTATTCCCTAACGATTTCGGTGCTATTATGCATCAATCTATATCAAGACGATGGTTACAAGAATTTTGTAGAAAGAACGACTTGCCGGTTGTAACTGTTCACGGTTTAAGACATGCAAACGCATCACTTCTTATATCAAGCGGTGCAGATGTTAAAACTGTTTCGTCAACATTAGGACATAGCCAAACATCAACAACCCTTGATATATATGCCCACAGCTTCGCCTTAAAACAAGCCGAAGCTAGTCAAGCAGTAGCTGAACTCTTAACATCCTGCAAACGAGCGTAATATTATTTAATCAAGAGGAGAAAAATATATGGATAAGAAAACATTTAATAAAGAAACCAATGAAATATTGAGTAATCCGTCAGCTTCAGAAAATAAACTTGAACGGTTGGAAACACAGTATCTTTCATCTAACGAACAAGTAAAAAAAGAAATATTAGAAGGTGCAATAACTCCTATTGAAGAATGCGTACCTGAAAACGAAGTGAATTGGTAAAGCAAAAACTAAATTTATATTAAGTAATACTTATAAAAATGTTTAAAACACGACTTGCCGTCTAGTAAGGTAAGTCGTGTTTTTTGTTCAGTATTGTTTATTGAAATAATTATTGTCTTTTAAATAAAATAAACATTTTTGCAAAAATTATATTTGGTGATTTTTTGAAATTGGTATTTAAATTTATACAATTGCTTTTTATTGGTCTTTTTATTGCTATTTTTGTTTATCCTTTTTTACATGAGACAGGACATTTTATTTCATCGCTACTTTTGCATGTAAGAGTTTTAGATTTCAAAATTGTACCTGTACCAAGTGTATTATGTGAGTTTGATGGGGGTATAAATAGTATAGAATTTTTAATCATCGGATTATCAGGTGCTATTTTGCCATATATAGTGACTCTCTTATTACCAATGAGAACATTTTGGTTATGGTATTGTAAAATCACTATCAAAGTAATTTGTCTAATCTCTTTTGTTGTTAGTATTACTTCGATATTTTTATATCAAAAAGGGAACAGTCTATCAAACGACGATATCACTAACATTTTACAGCACACTCCCCAATATTCATTACCATGCTTTGTGTTATTCATACTATTGTTTTTTATAGGAACTGTAACAATGATAAAAGATTTTAAATTTTTTAGTGAAAAGAAGTTGTATATTTGATGCGGATTAATTGACTTTAAATGTAGTTATAACCAAGATTTTTTATCGGTACGATTTAATATATAATCTACTGAAACATTATGAAAATCAGCAAGTTTTATTAGAATTTCAGTAGGTATATCTAAATCGCCACGTTCATAGTTACTATAAACTCGTTGACTGCAGTTGAGAATCTCTCCCATTTCACGCTGCGTTAAATCGCTATCTTCTCTTAAATCTCTGATTCGCCTGTAAAGCATATAAACACCACCACAATAATTGTATTTTATGCTTTTATTATAAGTTTAGCGTATAATCCGCTATTGACATTTAGCGGAAAATCCGCTAAAATTATCCTAATAATACGGATTTCTATGCTTTTTTACAAAAAGAGTATTAATGATACAAATTTTTCATATAGGGATAGTGTAGATTATATGTGTTATATAATTGAAAAAGTATACAGATAAATGTATTTCTATTTCAAAGAGAATAATTGTTTTTGGGGGAAACATTGTGAGAATTAAATTAGCTATTTTAGAAAAAGATGATAATTATTTAAGAAGATTAGTTACTGCATTTAACACAAAATATGCGGATAAGTTTGAGATATATTCTTTTACTAATTATCAAATCGCCATTGCATCTATCAAGGAATCAAAAATTGATGTTTTGTTAACTAATGATGTTTTTGATGTTGATTTTAATGATATTCCCGAGCGCTGTGCCTTTGCATATTTAGTTGATTCAGTAGATATCCAAAGTATTGATGAAAAACGAGCAATTTCAAAGTTCCAAAAAGCTGAATTGATATATAAGCAAATTTTAAGCTTGTATTCTGAAAATGCAGGAGCAATTACTGGTTTAAAGATGTTGGAGGATGATTGTAAACTTGTTGCTTTTTCTTCTGTAAGTGGTGGTACTGGTAGTTCTGTTATGGCTGCTGCATATGCTAAGTATTATGCTTCAAAAGGAAAACGAACACTTTATTTGAACTTAGAAAAATTTGGTTCTTCGGATTTGTTGTTTTCTGCTGAAGGTCAATTTAATATGAGTGATATTATTTATGCACTCAAAAGTAAAAAAGCAAACCTTACGCTTAAACTTGAAAGTTGTGTAAAAAAAGATGCAAGTGGCGTGTGCTTTTATTCTCAGTCACCTATGGCTTTAGATATGTTGGAACTTAGTGAAGAAGAAATATTGCGACTTATTTCAGAAATTAAGCTTACAGGTTCATATGACTATATTGTAGTGGATACGGATTTTGACATTGATAAGAAAACATTGGATGTTTTCCGTCAAATGCATTCGGTAGTTATAGTAGGTGATGGTTCAGAACTTTCAAATTCTAAAATAATCAGAGCATATAACGCGATTTCAGTAATTGATACTGATGCAGATTCACCAATAACCAATAGAATGTGCTTGATTTACAATAAATTTAGTAATAAAACAAGTTTATCAATTGAAGGTATTGACTTGAAAAGAATAGGCGGAGTTCCACGATTTGAGCACGCCACAACAAAACAGGTAATTGACCAGCTTGCAACTAATACGATGTTTGATAAAATTGTATGATGATTTCAACAGATGAGGTGAAAAAATGACCTTTGAGCAAGAGCAACAATTCGTTGCTGAAATAAAAAAGTATGTTTCAGAAAATCTACCGTTAAGTAAGATTGAAGATGATGAACTTCAAGAAAAAGTTGAAGAAATTGTTACACAAAAATTATCCAACCAATATTGTTCAATTGACCAAAAGGTATCAATTGTAGAACAGGTTTATAGTTCTATTCGTGGTTTTGGACTTTTGGATAGCATTATTAAAGATGATACTATTACAGAAGTAATGATAAATGGCCCCGAAAATGTTTTTATTGAACAGAATGGTAGATTATTTAAGTTAGACAAACAGTTTGAAAGTCAGCGTAGATTGGAAGATGTTATTCAACGAATAGTTGGTTTAGCAGGTCGCGAAGTTAATCAGGCTAATCCAATTTGTGATACACGACTTCCCGATGGTTCTCGTGTAAATGTTGTCTTGCCACCAATTGCATTATGTGGCCCAACGCTTACAATTCGTAAATTCTCAAAAACACCTATGACAATTGAAAAACTTATTCAGTATGGCTCTATTACACAGGAAATTGCAGATAAACTTGAAGTGCTTGTAAAAGCAAAGTATAACATTTTCATTAGTGGCGGTACAGGCTCAGGCAAAACAACATTTTTGAATGCTCTTTCAAATTACATACCAAAAGATGAACGTGTTATTACAATTGAAGACTCAGCAGAATTACAGATTACTGGTATAGATAACCTTGTAAGTCTTGAAACACGAAATGCAAACGCATCAGGTGCAGGTCAGATAACCATTCGTGACTTGATAAAATCTTCACTTCGTATGCGTCCTGAACGAATTGTTGTAGGCGAGGTTCGTGGTGGCGAAGCCCTTGATATGCTTCAGGCTATGAATACTGGTCATGATGGCTCGCTTTCCACGGGCCATGCCAATTCAACAGAAGATATGTTAAGCCGTCTTGAAACAATGGTTTTACAAGGCGCAGCAGGTCTTCCACTTGAAGCAATACGTCAACAAATTGCTTCTGCTGTGGATATTATTATTCATCTTTCCCGTCTCCGCGATAAATCAAGAAGAACAATGGAAATTACAGAGGTTATTGGGTACGAAGATGGAAAAATTATTTTAAATCCATTATATATTTTTGAAGAGGACGAGAACTCTACTCTTGAAAAAGTGTCAGGTTCTTTGAAAAGAACAACAAATAAGATGCAGAATGATTTTAAACTCCGACTTTCAGGATTTAAAACAGAAATTTGAGGTGCAAATGATGGCATTTATGAAGAAAGAAGAAAAAAAGGGTAATGAACCACAGTATTTTATGTCACCTACTAATATTGAAACACTAAATTATAAAGTGTATTACATGACAAAAAAAGAAAAAAGTTTGTATTTTATATTAGCTTTTATTTTCGGGGCAATAATAGGTTATTTATTTTATGGTGGAATAGGCAAAGATGATTATGGTAATCCAACTATGACTACTTATGTATTGAACATTATCATTCCAGTTATCGTTGGGGTGATTGCCGGCAAGATGTTTTTACCTATGCGTACAAAGCAGATAATTGAAAAAAGAAGAAAAATTTTAAGTTTGCAATTTCGAGATATGCTTGATGGCATCACCACATCTTTTGGTGCTGGTAATAATGTAATGAATACATTTAATTCTGTATATGATGATTTGAAAATTCAGTATTCAGAAGATGCATATATAATTAAGGAATTAGAAGTTATAATTTCAGGTATGCACAGTAACTTTAATATTGAAGATTTGCTGGTTGACTTTGGTGCTCGTAGTGGTGTTACAGATATTGAAAATTTCGCTAATGTTTTCAAAATTTGTTATCGAAAAGGTGGCAACATTCAAGAAGTTACACAAAGCACACATGAAATTTTAAGTCAGAAAATGCAAATTCAACAAGAAATTGAAACGACAGTATCAGGCAGTAAAATGGACCAAATGATAATGATTGTTATGCCGATTATATTAATTGCCATGATTAAAGTGATGAGTCCGGAGTTTGCTGAAAATTTTGTTAGCCCAAGCGGTTTAGTAGCCACTACAATAGCAATTGTAATGTTTGTTGCAGCGTATGTTATAGGTAAAAAAGTAATGGAAATTAAGGTGTAAGGAGAAAATAATGAGTTTTATATCTTTACAGGACATAATTGTTATGTCAATTGGGTGCATCGCACTTATCTTTTGGTTAGTGCTATTTATCATTTCAAAGAAAAATAATAGTTTTTTTGATAATTTGAATGAAAAAGAGTACCCATTAAAAGATTTATATAGTATGGGATATACTTTAATAGAAAAAGTCTCTTATGATTACAAGGGGAAATTTGACCGTCAATTAAGGGCGGACCTTGGAATATTGTATGAAGAAAAATTTGTAGAGTACTACATAAGAGTTGTGTATGCACAGAGTGTTACGTTAGGATTATTGATATTTGTGTCTGCGTTCATTCTTTATGGTTTGAGCGGAGAAATCCTGATTTTATTCATTATGATTATGATGTCAGGTTTGTCTGTTTACTATTTTATGACTTTATCTCAAAAAAAAATACGGCAAAGGTCAGAAATGCTTTTAGGTGATTTTTCTGAAATTGTGTCCAAATTAGCATTGCTGATTAATGCTGGCATGATTATGAGAGAGGCATGGAGCGAAGTTGCAAATGCTGGCGAGGGTACAATATATGAGGAAATGCGTCGTGCTTGTGATGATATGAATAATGGCGTATCTGAAAGTGAAGCAATTCGTAGGTTTGGAGTACGCTGTGTTATACCTGAAATTAAAAAGTTCTCATCAACAATAATTCAAGGCATGGAAAAAGGTAATAAAGACCTTGCTATTATGTTAAGAGTGCAAAGTGATGAAGTTTGGGAAGCAAAAAAACAAAGAGTAAAAAAGGCTGGAGCACAAGCAAATACAAAATTAATGATACCGATGTTTATTATGTTTATTGGTGTACTTATTATGATTGTAATTCCAATTTTCTCAAATATGGGTATATAACGGTTCATACCGTTTATTTAGATATAAAAGGTTGAAAGGAGGATAAAAATGTTTAATGAATGTGTAGGTTTCATGCTCTTTAAAGCAAAAATGGCAGCAGAAAATTTCTTTAAAGATGAAAAAGGTGAGGTTAACGTTGTCGCAATCGTAGTTTTGATTGCTGTAGCAGTTGTTTTAGCTTTATTCTTTAAAGAAGAAATTGCTGGTATACTTTCAGATTTGCTTGAAGGAATTGGTGATAAGGCAGAGACATCTTTAGATGATATCTAAAATTGTTTTGTTATGCTTGCCGGGCAGTTTCTGTCCGGCGTAAGCACAAAGAAGATAACGGGAGGTCATTATGAGTTTTATTAAATGTTTAAAAAAAGAAAAAGGTGCAGTTATGGTTGTCGAGGCATCTTTTGTATTTCCGGTTGTCTTTTTTGTGCTTATTGTACTGTTGTTTATGGGTAATATGCTTTATCAACAAACTAAAATGGATTCAATTGCAGTAAGAGGTGCAGAGTATTTGGCGACTGTTTACACAAATCCGTTGTTGGCAGAATCAACAATTCCTGCAGTATCAACAGAAGTTGATGCCAAACCATATAGATATCTGCTAGGAGATAGTGATGCTGAAAATAAAGCAAAAAAGTTTATTGATGAACTGATTGATGATACAGGTACAGGGTTGTTTAAGGGTATGGAAGTGGATGCAAAGATAACAACTTGTGAAATAAAAAACTATGTTATTTATCAAACTGCATGTGTTGAAATTGAGTATTCAATAAATGTTATACCTTTAAGGTTTTTTGATGAAAGTGAAATTGTAAATCATAGCACAGCAACAATTGTTACTGCTGTTGATTCTCCGGAATTTATTCGTAATGTTGATATGATTCTAGATTATAGTGAAGAATTTGGATTAACAGATAAAATACAAGAATTTGTTGGTGCTTTCAAAGGATAATAGGGAAGTGAAATGATGGGATTTTTTTCTAAAACGCAAGGGGCGGTATCAATATTTTTAGTTATTGTTTTGCTGCCTATGTTATGTTTTGCTGGTGTTTTTGTCGATTTAGGAAGAATAAAGCTTGCCGAAGAAACAGTAACAACAGCGGCAGATTTGGCTCTAAATACAGTGTTATCAAAATATGATAATGACTTAAAAGATTATTATGGATTGTTTGCATCAGCACAAAATAATGATGATGTTATAACGCTAGCACAACAATATTTTAAAGAAGCTTTGATTTCAGGCGATTTTACAACTTCTGAGTTAGATGAGTATGGAAAAAATATTGTTTCGGCTGTAATGGTTGGCGGCGAGATAAGTGATATGCTTCGTCTAACTGTAGAGGGTGATATTACAATTTCTTCAGTAAAAAATGGTGCAATGAATAATCCAGCTTTGATAAAGGAAGGCATTGTTGAATTTATGAAATATCGTGCACCAGTAAATGGTGTGGCAAAGTTATTTGATGATATTAAAGAATCTAATGTTTCCGAAGTTGTTGAAGACGCATCATATGAATCAGAAATGATTGAAAAGAAAAAAGAGTTTTATGAGGCAGAAGAAGACCTCTTTGAACAAGCTGAAAAAGCTTATGATGCAATTAAAGAATATAAAAATTATGTGACATGGACTGGCAAAAGAATTACAGATGAAGAGTATCTTAATGAATTGGCACTTTTTTTAATGCATCCTGATACCAATGACAAAAATAAATCTTTTGAGGATGTTTATAAAGAAGCTCATACAAAATTAGTTAAGAATTTATATAATACGCACAATGATGGTGGTGATTTGATAAATTTTATCAAAGTCAAATATTTTTCAACTTATACAAGTTCCACGTATTCTTCAAATAAAACTGCTGATAGTGCAACTATTGAAAATTTACTTGATGCTTACAACGAAGCTCATAAAAATTATGTAAGTAAAAGAACTAACTTGAACACTGCTTGGAATAAAGTAGGAGAATTGAAATCAACAGACTATCCTATTCAATATTGGGTTACTCTTACTACAAATTGTAGAACGGCTTATAACGATTATGTTAATGTAGCTAATGTTCTTAGAAAAGCAACGACAAATTTGGAAAATGCAATTCAATATGCGTCTGAAGGAGCAATGGAAACGAAGGTTGGTATAAATACATACAGCAATAGCAATGTTACTTATCCAACGGCGGGTGCAGATGGAAAACTTACACTTCAAGAGATTTCCGATACATTGCTTGACAGTAGCGTTAGTACAGAGGCTAATGGTTCAGGATGTCCTAGTTATTCGAAAATTAATAGCCAGATAAATGGTGTTAATACTACCGCAAATAATGACAAAATGAAAACAAGTACCGTTAGTAATATTTTTAACATAAGAAATTCAATAAATAAATACATAACGGATTTTGAAAAAGCTGCTGCGTTGGCAAAAAAAGCAAAAGGAGAAGTAAATAAACTTAAAACAAAATTAAAAACATATAAAGATGCTTTTGATGATTGGAATGAAGCCGCAAATGTTAGTGAATTAGATAGTAGTGATTTAGCTGCTAAAGATAGAGCGGAAATTCAAAAATTAAAAGATACGGGAATTGAACATTTTTCAGAAGAATCTGTAACTGAATTAGTAACGCGTTTAGATAATATACAAATTGTTTTAGAAACATTTCAAGAAGATTTAGAAGCTATCAAATATAACGGCACACCTATAGTAAATATTAGTAATTTTTCTAAATTTAAATCTGTTGCAAAACTTTCTGCAAGTAAAATTGTTAAAAATAATTCGTTGCTTAATGAGTATGTCAATTCTTCATTTAAATTTAGTATTGGTAAACAAATACAAAGAGTGATAATAAATACCAATAAAGCGTCAGGAAATTTTGATAATGGTGAAGAGTATCTTATTACTAGAGCAAACCATTTGAATATAGAATTGACTGAGTTAGAATTGCTTACATGGATGAAAAAAACATTCGATGGTAATAAACTTGGACCATCATTAAACGAAAGTGACCATGGCTTTGATGTTAGCAATGAAGATGGTGCAGATAGTGCAAGGGACGAAATAGGAGATAAATCTGAGAGCACAGATGGTGTTGAGACTTCAGAAAACTTAAAAGGAAAAAGTTTTTCTGATTGGAACGGAGCAAAGCTTCCGTCTAAAGGTTATGATATGGAAGTCGATAATACAAGTTTAAGTGCGGATGTGTCAGATGTATCTGATTTTGCTACAGACATATTTTCAAATTTTGGTGACAAGTTTATGAAATCACTCACAGCAATTCGTGATGATTTATTTATGCTTGATTACACATTTAGCATGTTTACTCATGACACTTTTGAGAATGAAATATATTATGAACTGTCAGATGAGAAAGATGGCATGACATCTACTAACGCAAGTGGTAGATATACGACAGTTAAGAATAGTAAAAAAGCTCAGATTGATGAAATGATTAAAACTTTAACCTTAAACGCAAGAAATACAAAAAACAATTGGGCTTATGGTGGTGAAGTTGAGTATATATTATATGGCAATGCTTCAAGTGCGTTGAATAAAACCGCAGCATATTCTCAAATTTATTTAATTAGATACGCGCTTAACTTAGCTCCAGTATTTGATTTGTATTATGACAACGCTGTTGTAAGAATGGTTGCAAGTGCGTTAGAGATTTTTGCACATATTCCACAAGGGGTTACAAAAACACTGATTTGTCTTGCTATAACAGCGGCGGAAGCTGGTGTGGAAATATCATATTTGCGTTGGGGAATACCAGTTCAATTAATAAAAACAGAAGATGATTTAATCTGTAATTATGAAAATATTTTCTCAAATGGTAAAGAAAATAAAGTAGTCAATGATGGTAATTTAGAACTGCAATATTCTGATTATTTGAAAATTTTTATGTTTATTAAGCTTTTAGGTAAAGGCGAAAATGACTTGTACTTGCGTACCGCGGATGTAATACAAGCCAATATCTCACAATCAACAAGCAATTTTGAGTTTGCACTATCAAAGTCCATTGTTTATTATACAATTACTGCAAATGTTGTAATGGAGCCTATGTGGACTAGATTGTTGGCTATGGATGATTTAGGTGATTTATCATCACAAAAAGGTTGGAGAACTATAAACATTGAAATGACACGCGGATATTAATAAGGAGATGCTATTAATGAAAAATAAACTTAAAATTTTTGTATCAATTTTTTTGGTTGTAATTACAGTAATGTCTTTTTCAGCTTGTAATGAAAATCCAGAAGATAATTTAGACAACATAAAAGACTCAGAAAATGTATCTGATAATGTTGAAAATATAAAGGATTTTGTTGAAGGCTCTGGTAATGAAAATTCAAAAGTTAATGTAGGTAAATATAAAGTGCCTGCTGAAAGCGATTTCACATGGGAGGGCACTGATGGTGGTGTTATTTTAACTTCATATATGGGTGATGAAACTGCAGTTGAAATTCCAGCAACTCTCGGTGGTGAAAAAGTTGTTAAAATCGGTGAAAAAGCTTTTCAGCAAATAGCAATTTTAGGTATAAGAGTTCCAGATACTGTTACACTTATCGACAATCAAGCTTTTTTATACTGTATGAATTTAGTTGAAGTGGATTTAGGTAATGGCGTGATAGAAATCGGTGATTCTGTATTTGAAGGCTGTAGCGCATTAACGAGGGTTGAGTTAAGTTCAAACCTAGAAAAAATCGGTGAGTTAGCTTTTGGTTGGAATTCTTCTTTAACCAAAATTGAATTGCCAGAATCCTTGCAAACTATTTCTAAGGGAGCATTTTGTATGAGTGGATTAGAAAAAATAACCCTACCATCTTCCCTTAAAACAATTAGTGAAGAAACTTTCCAAAGTTGTAAGTCATTAAAAACAGTAAAAATTTCTGATGGAACAACTGTAATTGAACGACGTGCGTTTGATGCTTGCGAAGCGTTGGAGAAGATAGAAATACCAGGTACAGTTGAAACATTTGAAGGCCACCCATTAAATCGTTGTGATGGTGTTACAATTTACGCTCCGGCAGGCTCTGCGGCCGAAGATTATGCAAATTTGTATGATATTAATTTTAAAGTTGCTTGAGGAATTTGATTATGGATGTAAAATCTGAAAAAGGTGCGATAATTGTTGAAGCAACTTTGTCCTTGACTTTTTTCATGTTTGCAATCATTACCGTATACACAATGTTTAATGTTGCTTTGGCTCAGTCAAGAATCAGCTCAGCGTTGAATCTAGCAGCAAAAGAAATATCACAGTATGCTTATATTTACGATATGACAGGGTTAAATGATAAGCAAGCTGAAATCGCTGCTAATAGTGGTGCAGCTCAAGCAATTTTGCAAAGTGACCTTTCTGATATTGAAAATTTTTATGATGCTGTTTCAGGAATAACAGATAGTGCTTTAACTATTGCAACAGATTCCGGAAATGCTGAAAGTTTTCTTTATTACGTTCTTAATGATGGCATTGATAGAATAAAAGGTGGTCTTTTAGGTGAGGTTGCACAAGTTCTAATGAAGAAGAATTTTGGGTCCAATCCCGATGCATTTCTAAAAGGACTTCGAGTAAAAGATGGTTTTGATGGTCTTAATTTTAGTGACTCGAAATTTTTTAGCAATGGAGAGGACCCGGCCATTGTTTTAAATGTTCGATATGAAATTGTTGTTGTTAAGTTTTTTGATTTTGAAATGACAATGGAATTTGAACTATGTGCTCAAACGAGAGCATGGGTAGGAGAATGACACGGGAGATAGTAATGAAAACAGGGTTATTGGTTGTGTTTTCAATAATTCTTTCTATATTGAATTATTGTTATATTAAAAGGGACAGTGTTTTTACTGTTGATAAAAAATTAAATATAAAAGGCTTAAAGCCACAAGGGGCAAAACAAATTTTTGTATATGCACTTATTTCTATAACAATAATATCGGTTGCATTGACACTTGATTTGTTTTATGAGTTAAATATTTTTGTTGTATTAAAAAGACTTTTTTTTGTTGCAGTCTTGTGGTCAGTTGCAATAGTTGATATGAAAGAGTATCGAATACCTAATAATCTATTGTTAATTGGTTTAGTATCCAGAGTTGTCGTGTTAGTATTTGAATTAATCTTTAATTTTGACATGATTTTGCCGATAATCGTAAATGATGGTGTTGCACTGGTGTTTTCAATAATAATTTGTGTAGCATGCAGATTGTTGTCTAAGGGAAGTCTTGGTATGGGTGACGTAAAGTTACTAATGCTTTCTTCTATAATGTTAGGTGTAGAGGGCTTTTGTTATGTTTTGTTTTCATCGGTCATTTTCTCTTCAATAGTTGCAACAAGTCTTCTTGTTTTTAAAAGAAAAAAGAAAAAAGACGTAATTCCTTTTGCACCATTTATTTTACTTGGTACAATAACAAGTTTAATAATATCAGGAGTTTAATATGAAAAATTATAGAAATTTAGTTCCAGTTGCTTTAATACTTTTGATGGTAGTTTCAATATATACGATTATATCTGACGCTGCAACCAAGAAGAAAGAAGTAGATGAAAAAATTACTCAAGCAGAAAATTGTATCTCTCAGGAGTTATATGATAAAGCTGCAAGCATATATGATGAAGTGATTTCAATTGACAATCAATTGTCATATTATTTAAAAGTTATTGATATGTATTTTTCTGCGGGTGACTTGTATTCCAGTGAAGATTGGTGTGAAAATGCTTTAGATGCATATCCAAAAAGTGCTGAAATTTATGAGCGTTTAATTAACATTTATATTACTGATGAAGAGTATGAGGATGCATTTATAACACTTGATGAGTGCAGTGGTAAAAAAGTAAATTCTGAAACAATAGAAAAATATAGAAAAAAAATAGAGTTTACACATTTTTATAAAAACAAGACATTTGATTATGTGGCTCAATCGAGTTCGGGATATGTAGCAGTAAAGAAAAAAGAAAAGTGGGGACTTGCAAATACATCAGGTTCTTTAGTGGTGAGTCCTAGGTTTGATGATATTGGATATTTCGCAAATGGAATGGTACCAGTCTTAATTAATGGAGTATGGTACATGATGAATGAGTCGGGCGAGTATGTATATAATCTTACTAAGTCAATTGATGGAAAAATTACGGATATTGGACTTTATAATAATGATGTTATTCCAATATGTGTAAACGGCGTGTATAGTTACTATGATTTGAATTTTAAAAAGAAATTTGGTGAGTATGATTTTGCTGGTTCTTTTAGTTCAGGTGTTGCAGCTGTAAAAGATGGTGAATCATGGTTCTTGATTGATACGTCAGGTAAACTTATCACTGAAGTTGCATATGAAAATGTTATTTTAGATGACAGAGGTATTTGCTGTCAAAAAGAAAGAATATTTGCTAAAGTTAACAATCAATATATTCTTTTAGATGCTAAAGGAAATAAAGTCAATAATAACAATTTTGATGATGCTAAACTTTTTACTAATGGAGATTATGCTGCAGTTGAAATCGATGGGTTATGGGGATTCGTTGATACAAATGGTGAAGTAGTAATTTCTCCAATATATTTTGATGCAAAGTCGTTTTCGCTTGGGCTAGCATCTGTAACAACTGATGGTGAGTTGTGGGGATATATTGACGCATCAGGGAATGAAATAATTGAAGATGAATATATCTTTTGCTATACCTTTACAAATGAAGGTTCGGCTTTTGTGCAAGAAGATGAAAACGATTGGAAAATATTGAAGTTATATAAATATAATTATAATTGAGGTAAGAAAAATGGACTTTACATATGAAAACCAAGGTACAAACACATATTTAGTATATGAGGCTAAGGATAATATAGATTCCATGAGTCTTGGCATGTTGACAAATAACAAAATTCCGGGATTGGCCCCAGTGCTCTTTACTCAGATGGATACAACTAGATATATAAAATATAATGTTTCCGCACATGTTTCTGTAAAACAATTTTTTTCAGGACCAGTAAATAAAAAAAGATTAATAGGTGTATTTAACGGTATTGTTGACGCGATGCTATCTGCAGAAGATTATATGATTGATATAAACACAATTCTTTTGGATTTGGATTATATTTTTGCGGATGTTTCAACTTGTGAAACAGTATTAATTTGTATGCCTGTAATTTGTGAAGATAGTCAGACAACGGATTTAGGTGCATTTTTCAAGAATATTATGTTTAGTACTCAGTTTGACCAAACAGAAAATTGTGACCATGTTGCAAAAATCATGAATTATCTTAATAGCACACCAGTATTTTCACTTGTTGATTTTAAGGAATTGTTGAATGATATTGATGCTCAAAAAGATAGTCAAACAGCAATGCCTAAGCAACAACCGGTTGTAACACAGTCAGTTCAAAAACAATCTGTGCTTAGACAACCTATTCAGTCACAACCTGTTGTTCAAGCACCTAAAGTAGAACAACCAAAAGCTGTTCCTGTGCAATCAACTATTGTAAAACCTATACCAGCCGCTTCAACATCACCAGTACAAGTGCCTGCTGCACAACCAAATATAGAAAATCCTAATACTCCAGAAAAGAAAATGACTGTCTTGAATTTGCTTATGCATTATAGCAAAGAGAATGTTGCTATATATAAAGCGCAAAAAGAGGCTACAAAAGGTTCAACAACTACAACTGATACAAAAAACAAGAAACAAAAAAAAGCAAAGGTCAGTACACCTGTTACTAATACTGGTTTTGCAATTCCAGGGCAAACAGTTATGCCTGTTGCACCAACTATTTCAGTTAATCAGTCTCAAAATGTTCCAGTTCAAAACGGTGCACCAGTTGCGTCTGTGTCAAAAAATGTCGTTGTGAATACACCACCAACTGTTCCACAAGGGAAAGCTATGAACTTCGGTGAAACAACTGTTTTGGGTGGAGAAAATATTGGAGAAACAACAGTATTGAGTGTAGCACCCACGGTAGCTCAACCTAATCCACACCTTATTCGTTGTAAAAACAATGACAAGATAAATTTGGATAAACCAGTATTTAGAATTGGTAAAGAAAAGAGTTATGTTGATTATTTCATAAATGATAATACTGCAGTTAGTCGCAGCCACGCAAATATTATTTGTCGTGATAGTCAGTATTTTGTTATGGACACTAATTCGAAAAACCACACATATGTTAATGGAACTATGATTCAAAGTAATGCGGAAACAAAGCTAGAGCATAATGACAAAATAAGATTTGCTAACGAAGATTTTGAATTTAAACTTTATTGATTAGAATAGTTCATTTGTAAAAAAGGATGGTACAAGATAGTGAATTTTATAGTTTCGGCTAACACCGATATAGGTACAACAAAATCTACTAATCAAGATAGTCTGTCTGTAAAAGTAATAAATACCCCTCAAGGCCGTATGACGTTTGCGATTCTTTGTGACGGTATGGGAGGTCTTGAAAAAGGTGAAGTGGCCAGTGCATCAGTTGTGAAAGCTTTTGATAATTGGATTCATAATGATTTGCCAACACTGTGTGAAACACCTATTGAAGATTATATGCTGAAAAATCAGTGGGAGAAAATAACTACTGAACAAAATCGATTAATTAGTGTGTATGGAGCATCTCAAGGCACAAGAATGGGTACAACAGCCGTTGTTATGTTGCTTACTCAAACTCGGTATTACATTATGAATATAGGCGATTCTCGTGCTTATGAGATTACAGATTGCCTAAAACAAATTACCGAAGACCAGACTTTTGTTGCTCGTGAAGTTGCATTAGGGAATATGACGCAAGAACAGGCAGAATGTGATGAACGAAGAAGTGTTTTGCTACAGTGTATTGGGGCTTCAGACGAAGTGTATCCAGATATGTTTTTTGGTGATATTAAAGAAAATGCAATATATATGTTGTGTTCTGATGGTTTTAGACATGAAATAACTCCTGATGAAATCTATGAAAAACTTCAGCCAAATGTTTTGTTTGACGATAATACCATGAACAGACATGCAACAGAATTAATAGAGTTAAATAAACAACGTTATGAACGAGATAATATATCAGTTCTTATGGTAAGAACTTTTTAAGGGGGGATAAATGTGCTCGAAATAGGCTCACTTGTTGATGGTAAGTATAAAATACTGAATAAGGTAGGACAAGGTGGCATGAGTGCTGTTTATCTTGCCATGAATGAGAAGGCAAATAAACAATGGGCTGTTAAAGAGGTGCGTAAAGATGGCGTAAAGGATTTTGAGATTGTCAAACAAGGCCTGGTGGCAGAAATCGAAATTTTGAAAAAATTAAGCCATCCTTATCTTCCTAGTATTGTTGATGTTATTGATACTGATGACTCATTCATTATTATTATGGATTACATTCAGGGTAATTCTTTGAATATTGCTCTTGAAGAATATGGAGCACAGCCACAAGAGTATGTTATTAACTGGGCCAAACAACTTTGTGATGTATTAGGTTATTTACATACAAGAACACCGGCTATCATTTACAGAGATATGAAACCGGCGAATATTATGCTTAAACCAGATGGCAATATAACTTTAATAGACTTTGGTACTGCACGTGAGTTCAAAGAAAAGAACTTAGCAGATACTACCTGTTTGGGAACAGTTGGATATGCAGCACCCGAACAGTTTGGTGGAATGGGACAAACCGATGCTAGAACAGATATTTATTGTTTAGGTGCAACTCTTTATCATTTGGTGACGGGGAAGAATCCTTGTGAACCACCCTATGAAATCAAGCCTATCAGAGAAATTAATCCGTCTCTTTCCAGTGGGTTGGAAAGAATTATATTAAAGTGTACTCAACGAGACCCTAATGACCGCTATCAATCTGCGGCAGAACTCATGTATGCTTTGGAGCATTACGAGGAAATTGACGATAAATATAGAAAAAAGCAGAAGCAAAAATTAAGTATTTTTATAACAAGTTGTGTGCTTACGGTCGCATGTGTAATTATATCGCTTTGGGGATTCCTATCTGCTGAGAAAAAGAAAAGCGAGAATTATGATGTCATTTTAGGTAATGTTGAAGTCGCTTCTGATTATTATGAGGCAATTACAACAGACCCAACTCGTGTTGAAGCTTATCTTGGTTCAGAAGATTTTGATGGAGTGATAGAGTTTCTTATTAAAGATGGTGAATTAAATTCTGAAGATAACTCTATTTTAGTTAAGTTAAAGGGCGGGTTAGATAAAACTGATAATCGCGGTTATTCGACAACAATCAATGTTCTGGAAGAACTAAAAAGTGCAAACTTAGAAAACTATCAACGAGTTTGTTATGAAATTGGTGAGGCGTATTTGTTCTATTATAATATAGGCGTTGAAAAGGATAAGTATGCAACAGCAGCTTCTTGGTTTCAATATGCTAGAGATAAATATCCAGTAGCAAGCATGTATTGTGATATTTCGGATTGTCTTACCAATATATCGAAGTTTTCAAAAGCAGAACAATACGCAAATCTTTACCAAGAATATCAGAATTTGTGGGAAAAAGTAAAAAAATTACAAACAAATTCAGATTTATATGATGATGATTTAAAACTTCGTATTTGGAATGAAATAGTTAACATGATTCGCAATAATGCAACTGAATTTTGTGAAGTATCTTCTCAGACGGATATATTAAATGTTTTAGCTACTGTTAGTACAAATGCTAACCAAATAACAAATACCTTTTTACAGGAAAACATCACAAAACTTCAAAATAATATTGATGTTACAACGACCAAAGTACAGTCAGTAACTAAAGATAAAATCAATCAAGGAGGCGTGTGAAATGACATATGAAGCTTTTCGTTATGTTTTTTTTGGCGGTGCACTCCTTGGTGCAATAATGCTGATAGTTTCAATTGCTTTGTTTTTCTTATATAAAATTCCCAATGTTATTGGTGACTTAACAGGAAAAAATGCTAAAAAAGCAATTGATGCAATTCGCAGTCAAAACGAATCATCTGGAAATAAGTTGTATAAGTCGAGTAAAGTTAACGCGGAACGTGGGAAACTTACCGATAAAATCTCACCTTCAGGTAACTTAATACAGCGAGACAATAGTGTTATTAACGGCGGTGCAATGAATACAGAAAAGATTAGTACTCAGGAGTTGCCATATGAAATGACAGATGAAACTACTGTACTAAGTTATGAAAACGAAACAACAGTTCTTGATAATACTGCCGATGAAACA
Organism: Clostridia bacterium; assembly: GCA_017399405.1. GTDB lineage: Bacteria > Bacillota > Clostridia > Oscillospirales > Acutalibacteraceae > Fimenecus. Next base: position 159,347 of record JAFQCT010000017.1, read on the forward strand.
ACAGTTTTAGACCAAGCAATAAACATGCAACCATTTGTTATAGAATATGAAATTACCCTTATTCATACAAATGAGATTATTCAAATGGGGGCTATAGGGTGAAAAAAGAACGAACAGATTCAATTCTAATTCTTGTTTCGGTTTTGAGTTTGTGTTTTTTTTCATTTAGTTTCTTACTTATGTCAATTGAAAATGAGAACACATCTGAGAAACTTTCGATTTGTTCATTAATAGCTGGAATAATATTTTGGATATCTATGCTAATACTTATAGTTGTTCAGATTGTTTTGAGTTTACGCATGAAGAAATGGATGAAAAAACACAAAATCAAACAGTTTAGAGATGCATCCAAAATTGGTATTATATCGTTTTTTAAAAACGCTTATGCGATTGTAGCTGATGTGCTTATGGTAATTAGTTTAACTGTTTTAGTTGTTTTGTTAGTAGTTACACAAGGGACAGGATACATTTGCTTTATAGCCATCGCAATATTTGTATTTTCATTTAGTATGCATTGTGTATTAAATGGTAAAGTGTTTTATTATGTTATAAACAAAGATGAGTTGCTACAAATTGTAGAAGAAAGAGCAAACTCATCACTTTTAGAAAGGGCGGATAAAAATGGTAAAAGTTAAAGATTCATTACCATCAAAGTTATGGACACTATTTTTAGTCGTTTCAATTTTGATTGGTATGATTCCTACTGGAGTTATTGGTGCTTTGGCGGCGCAAGATGTTTTGGGAACAATTGAAACACTTGTTTCAGGCGGCACAATTGACCAAAACACAGTTACTTTTAGTGGAACAGAGCTTGCTTGGTCACCTAAAGACGATTCAATCGGCAGAAATGTTGATGGTTGGTGGATAGGTATTAAGGTTACTGCTCCTGAAGGGATGACTGAGGAAGAATTGAAGTTGTCAAAATACATTTCAAATTCTGAAAAGTTATTCTGGGATGTCAAGGATTCGGTTGAAGGTGCAGAAGCACATTATATCGAACTTTGGGATGTTGTTAACGAAGCTTATTTAAATGATGCAATCGTCAATAACAAAATGCTTGAATACAAATATCAGTTTGACTGGGATGCAGATGGCGTTTATGAGCAGCCAATTACAATGAAGGTTGACCCTAAAACCGTAGTTCTCAAAAAGGATAATGCTATAGTGTATCCTTCAACTAACGATGCAAAAGCATCTGTTGAACTGATTACTGGTGGTGTTACAATTAATGGTAATCAGAGTAATGTTGTTGTGGCAGAGCATACTTCAACAACAGAACTTGTTTGGATTGAAGCTGACACATCAGCAGGCAGAAATTCTGATGGATGGTGGGTTGGCGTAAATGTTATTGCTCCTTTCGGTGCTGATTTAACAAAGGTCAATTATCAGAACAAGACTTCTGATGGTTGGGGTGCTGCAAAGGCATTTAATACATATAAAGATACAGAAAACAGTATCCAACTCTGGGGATTGGTAAACGAAACGTATCTTAATAGCGCTGTAGAGAACAATAAGAATGTAAATTACCAGTGGAGATTTGACTGGGATGGCGACGGAGTTTATGAGCAGCTTGTTCATATTAAAGTTGACCCTTCAAAGGTTGTTCTCAAAGCTAAAAATGGTGAGCAGGTATATCCATATCTTGCTACTGTAAGCGGATTAACAGGTGGTACTGTTTCAGGTAATACTTCAAATCTTGAACTTAAGATTGAAGAAACTTCTCTTGACTGGTCTCCCGCAGATACCTCAATCGGCAGAAATTATGACGGTTGGTGGGTTGGCATGAAGGTTACTGCTCCTGATGGTTATACAGCATCACAACTTGAAAATGCTACATATAAGAGAAGAGTTACAAGTGCTGGGGGATCAGCATGGTCTGAATATTCAACTGTTGATTTCTGGACTGTTAAGGATTCAGTAGACGATGCTTCTGCACATTATGTTGAGATTTGGATGGTAATTAACCCTTCTTTGATTTCTACATACAAGACAAATGGTAACAATATCAAAACAGAGTGCGTATTTGACTGGGATAACGATGGAGTTTACGAACAGACAATCACAATGAGCGTTGTTCCAAGTGAAAAAATCGTACTTAATAAGGTTGAACAAACTGGTTTTGAGTTCAGTGACAAGAATCCTGCTGATAAGTGGGTTGGTGAGTCTTACACAAATACAGCCAATGGCGGACAGGGTATAGGTGAGATTACTTATTCAATTGTATCTGGTACAGATGTGGCAGATATTGACACTGCAACAGGTAAGCTTACCTTCAAGCAACCTGGTACAGTAACAGTTAAGGCAACGAAGGCGGCCGATGATATTTATTCAGAGGTAAGTGCTGAATATACAGTAAAGGCAATTAAGTATCCTCAGGTTAACTTTAAATTTGAAAATTCAAACTCAAATATTACAGTTGAATTTAAAGATGGTACATACACTAACGGCGCTATTGGCGGAAACGGAAATGGAGCGGTTGTATATGAGTTAACATCAGGTGATGGAACTGTTGCTACAATTGATGCTACAACAGGTGATATTACTTTCATCAAGGCTGGTGAGGTAACAGTTAAGGCAACAAAGGCGGCAGATGCAAATTATAATGAAGCAACTGTAACTTATACTCTCACAATTGAAAAATCACAGCAAGAGCCATTAACTATTGTTGATGCCCCTGCAAATATTACATATAGCCCAAGTGTACAGAATGTATTTTCTGTAAGTGGTGGAAGCGGCAATGGTGTGATTACATATTCTATCGTTAGCGGTCAGGAATATGCTTCAATTGATAGTGAAACAGGTGCTATCACAACTATCAAAGCAGGTGGTTCATTTACCGTTCAGGTGGATAAAACTGGTGACGATGGTTATGAAGCTGCAACTCCGATAACAACTACAATTTATGTTGATTATGCTAATCAGACCGGTTTCGGCTTTGATGTGTCGAGTCCTGATAATATTACATTTGATGTTGCTAATAACACATTTGTAAATAAGGCAACTGGTGGTGAAAGCACAGGCGAAATTACTTATGCCTTTGTAGCGCCAACAACTGTAGCGGAAATTACAGATGCTAAATCAGAAGTAATCACAATTCTCACAGCAGGTACATTTACTGTGATTGCAACAAAAGCTGGTGACGACTGCTATAATGCGGTAACAGCTGAATACACCTTGACAGTTGACCCTGCTACACCAGTATTTAATGTAAGCAATGCGGAACTGGTTTATGGTACTAAAGAATATACAATTAGTCCTGACACAATTCTTGGTGGTTCAGGTAAATATGTTTATTCAATTGTAGGCACTAATAAAATTGGTGCAACTGTCGATGAAAATGGCAAAGTAATCTTTAGCGATTCGGATGCTAAGGTTGGTACAATTACGGTTAATGTTAAGAAGGAAGCTGACGCTCAATATGTTGAGTTAGAAAAAGAAATAACAATTTCTGTTGCTTATCTTACAACAACAGAAAAACCAACAATTTCAGGCGAACAGAAAGATGCAACATATGGCTGGTATTCAGACGATATCATAATTACTGCTCCTTCTGGTTATATGATTAGCTATGATAATGAACTTTCAACTGATGATTGGGCGGAAACTGTCATATATAGCACAGAAGATACAGTAGGTAAAAAGAATGTTTACCTTAAAAACGACCAGGGTATAACTGATGTAATTGAGGTTACAGGTCTTCTTCTTGATAAGACAGCACCAGATAGTCTTGCTATTTCATATACAACTAGTAGATGGGAAAGATTTTTAGAGGTAGTAACATTTGGCTACTATGAATCTGATACTGTTATTGTAACATTAACAGCAAAAGACAATGGTTCAGGTATTAATAACTTTGTTTTCAATTATGGTGATGGCGAAGCAATACCAACAGTCGATGCTGACGGAATAGCAACATATTCATTTGAAGCTTTAAACGATTACAGAGATAAGATTTCATTTACGGCTTACGATAAAGCAGGTAATGCGACAAAACTTGCAGATGATAAAGTTCTTGTAATAGACAAAACAGCTCCTACTTTAACTGTTAGTTATGAATATCCAAGTGTATATAAAGAGGAAAATGATATTCTATATACAAATGGAGATACAACAATCCATTTCGAGATAGAAGAAAACAACTTTGATTTATCACTTCTTGAAGATAATGATAAACCTAAATTTGTTGTAAATAATTCAGATGTTATATTGAATTGGGTTGAAGATGCAACCGAAGGTGTTTGGGAAGCAACTTATACTTTTGTTCCATCAAACGATTATGTAATTAGTTTTAATTATGAAGATTTATCAAAAAATACACCTGTAAGTTATGAAAAAGAAATCAGAGTTGATGATATTAAGCCGGAAGTTGAGGTAATGTATACTGATGGTACAGAAACTCAAATAATTGAAAATGTTAAGTATTATAAGTCGACACAAACTGTTGAAATTGTAGTAACAGAGCATAATTTTAGAGCAGAAAAGGTGAACTTAAAAGTAACAGCTGATGGTGCTGATATTTCATCAAAAAAATATGCTGAGTATGTAAAGAATCCTGATAACTGGACTACAAATGGTGATGTTCATACATTAAATACAGCAGGAATGATATTTGACCTTGATGCAAAATACAGTTTCGATATTGATTGTCATGATTTTATTGAAAACTCTTCAATTGATTATATTGTAGATGAATTCTATGTTGACCATAATACTCCAACAGATATCACAATCTCTTATTCAACACCTCTTAGCAAGATTATTCTTGACAAAATTCTTGAAACAATTAGTTTCGGCTTCTACAATGCTGAATTTGAAGTAACACTTACAGCAAAAGATGTAACATCAGGTGTAGATTACTTTGAGTGGTCATACACAAAAGATGGTGAAAGTGATAAACATATAGCAAGTTATGGTGAAAAAATTACAACCGATGCTATAACATATGATGGAGACAAAGCAACAGCAGTATTTAAAATTCCTGCAAATGCAAGAGGCTATATTACTGCAAAGGCCGTTGATAGAGCTGGCAATAGCGATTATGTAGTTGACAATAACATTGTTAATGTTGCAGATGATATTGCTCCAGAAATTGAAGTTACATATACTCCGGTTAATAATGATGCGTCAATTCATTATATTGATGTAAATCGAAAAGACACTAACGATGTTAACAATGCTGAAATTCTCTATTTTGATGGCGATGTAACAGCAAAAGTTAAAATAGATGAAGCAAACTTCTTTGAAGGTGAGACTTCAACCGATGGAATTATTCATCAAGTAGGCATTAAACTTATTAAAACAGATGAAAATGGTAATGTAACAGAGATTGAATATCTTTCAGAAAATTCTGTTCAAAGATATCCAGAAGCAACTCCAGAATATATATCATGGAGTCAGTCGGGAGATGAGCACTGGTTTGAGATTCCTTACGATGAAGAAGTTGATTATCAATTAGTAGTTGAATATACGGACTATTCAGAAAATAAAGCAAATATTACATCTAATGATGGTTCTGCATCTGTTGAAAAATATACTTCAAAGATTATTACTGTTGATAAAACAACTCCAATTGTAGAAGTAGAGTATAAAAATACTGATGTTAAATCTACATATGGAGAAAGAGAATACTTTACTGAAAATCAGGTAGCTGTAATTACTGTAACAGAACACAACTTCCGAGCTGATGATTTTGTTGCTGAAGTAGTGGCAAAATATAGCGATGATACTGATGTTGTTGTGGATGATTTTAAGGCATTTTTGTCTAATGAAGCTAACTGGACAAAAGACGAAAATGTATATACTGCAACTGTCAATTACACAGAAGATGCAAATTATACCTTTGACTTTGCATTTAAAGACCTTGCTTTGAATGATGCTACAGATTATGAGACAGATTACTTTACAGTTGACAAAGAAAATCCTCATGCTCCTACAGTAACCTATAAAGGTGACATTAAAACAACTATTATTGACAAGGTGCTCAATGTAATTACTTTCGGCTATTATGATGCTAAGGTAACAGTTGTAGTTACATCTGATGATGATGTATCAGGTATTGACCATTTTGTATATAGTTACATTAAAAATGAAGGTGTTAGTGATGTTAACTCTGGTCTTGAAAATGTAACTATAACCAGTGAAGATGTTGTTCAAGAGGGTAAAACATTCAAGGCAAGTTTTGAAATTCCAAAAGATGTATTAAAAGACACAAATCAGTTTAATGGTACTGTTAAGTTTACAGCTTTTGACCGTGCAACAAGAAGTAATGAGCATAAGGAAACAGCAAATATCGTTGTTGATAATATTGCACCAAGTGCGACTATTACATATAATGAGCCTATTAAAAATGCAAACGGAATTTCTTATTATGCAGGTGATATTAACGCTACAATCGTTATAACTGAAGCAAACTTCTTCAGTGAAGATGCAGTTGTAAAAGTTACAAAAGATGATGTGGAATATCCTGTAAAGGTTAATTGGGTTGATGATAGTGCTGATGTTCATACAGGTACATTCACATTAACTGAAAATGGTGACTATATAGTGACTGTTGAATATATTGACCGTTCTTCAAATGAATTAGAAAAATATACTTCTAACAGATTAACACTAGATACTGTAGCACCTACAATCTCACTTTCTAACGTGAAAAATAATTCAGCAAACAAAGATGATGTATATGGATTCACTATAAGTGCAAAAGACATAAATCTTGATTCATCTTCATTCAAGCCAACACTAACAGCTGTGGTTATGAATGAAAACGGAACATTCTCTACTAAAACAGTTTCTCTTGGGAATATGATTACTGTAGAAAGTGGAAAAGAATATTCGTTTAATGTGCAAAATTTAGAAAATGATGCTATTTATAGTTTTGTAGCAACTGTAAAAGATATGTCGGGTAATGAATATTCAAAGATTATTCTTGCAGATGGCAGAGAATATGATAAGGTTAACTTCTCGATTAATAGAAATGGTTCAACTTTTGGTATTGGTGAATACACAGAAAAAGTTGTCAATGACTACTATGTACAGAACATAACAGAAAATATTGTTGTGTTTGAGACTAATGCAGATAATCTTTCTGAATATAAAGTAACTCTTAACGGAAAAGAACTTACAGAAGGCACTGACTATACAGTTACTACAACTGGTGGAAATGGCTCATGGATGAAATATACATATTCTGTAAACAAAGCACTTTTTGCAAATGAAGGTGAATACAGTCTTGTAGTTTCTTCAAAAGACAAAGCACAAAATGATGCGTTTAGTGATGTTAAGAATGCAAAGATTAACTTTGTTGTTGACCGTACAGCACCAATTATAACAGTAACTGGTATGGCTAAAGATGGTAGATATCAGACAGATGTTCAAACTGTAACGATTATTCCAACTGATGACGGCGGTGCTTTGAATTCGATTGTTGTACGTTTCGTTGATAAAGATGGTAATCAAATTAAAGAGATAATTAACCTTTCAGGTGAAGCTCTTGAAAAAGCACTTTCTGATGGAAATGGTAGAATTGAATTTGAAATTGCTGAAGGTTTGTATCAAAATGTTCAAATTATTTGTAATGACTATGCAGTTGATGAAAATGGCAATACAAATACTTATAACGAAACATTTACAAATATTTCAGTATCATCAAGTGCAATAATGATTTTCTGGGCAAATAAGCCATTACGTTGGGGTTCAATTATAGCAGTAGTTATTCTTGCTCTTAGCATTATCTTGATTGCCACTAAAAAGAAAAACAAGAAATCAAAATAAAATTGGCTTGCACTGCAAAAGTGCATATAAAGTCAAGTAATAAAAATAGGTAATTGCCTCTATGCAATTACCTATTTTTCATTGTTAATAGATATTAATACTAAAAGATAAACCGCAAATAAACCGCAAACTGGAATTAGGCAAAAAAATAAAACCGCTGAAAACCTTGATAAATAAGGATTTTTCAACGATTTTATTTGGCGCAGAAGGAGAGACTCGAACTCTCGCACCGGTTTCCCGGCCTACGCCCTTAGCAGGGGCGCCTCGTCACCAACTTGAGTACTTCTGCAAGTGTAACGGATTTAACCATAATTTAATTAAAAAGCGGGCTGTATTTAACATACAACCCGCAGTGGCGGAGAGAGTGGGATTCGAACCCACGGTACGTTGCCGTACGACGGTTTTCAAGACCGTTCCGTTATAACCACTTCGGTATCTCTCCGTATTGGGCTTGTATATATTATCATAAAAGAAATATAATGTCAAGGACTTTTTTCAATGTTTTTCAAAATTTATGTCCATAAAATTACACATATTCAGGTTTACTTTTCATATATAAAATGATAAAATGTATTTATATTTGGAGGTGTGTTTATGGAAACAACATGGATTATATTTTTCCTTATGTTTTTAATCTTGTTTTTAGAAAAACGCAATAACATAGTTACTGTTGTCCGTAAGCACCTTCGTTCAAAAAAGGGGAATGTGAATATGACTGAAATGATTAAAAATTATATTGGAAAAGAATGTTTGATTTACACTTGCACATCAGGTTCAACCGTTACAGGTATAATTCGTTCATATAATGATGGTTGGATTGAAATCGAACAAAACGGACAACGCGATATTATGAATTGTGAATACATCACAAGAATTCGTGAGTATCCACGAAACAAAAACGGAAAGAAAAAGAGTGTAATTGTAGATTAAGGTGATTTTTATGGATAAAAATAAACTTGCAAAAACCCCACCAATGGGTTGGAATAGTTGGGATTGTTACGGTGCAGCAGTGAATGAAGAACAGTTGCTTGGTAATGCAGAATATATGGCAAAATATCTTAAAGATTACGGTTGGCAATATGTAGTTTGCGATATTCAATGGTATGAGCCAAAAGCAAAAAATAACGATTATAATAATTTCACAGAACTTTGTATGGACGAGTATTCTCGCCTTATCCCAGCAGAAAATCGTTTCCCATCATCTGCAAATGGAATGGGATTTAAGCCTATTGCCGATAAAATTCATGCTATGGGACTTAAATTTGGTATTCACATTATGCGTGGTATTCCTCGTCAAGCAGTACATCAGAATACAAAAATTTTAGGTAGCGATAAAACTGCCCGTCAGGTTGCTCATCATTTTTCTGTTTGCCCTTGGAATACGGATATGTATGGAATGTATACTTGTGATGGTGCACAGGCTTATTATGACAGTATTTTCGATATGTACGCAAAATGGGGCATTGACTTTGTTAAAGTAGATGACATCTGCGTTACAGAATTTCGCAAGTGGGACAATCCTTACTCAGCACGCGAAGAAGTTGAAATGATTAGAAAGGCAATCGACAAAACAGGTCGTGATATTGTATTAAGTCTTTCTCCGGGACCTGCAGAGTTATCAGTAGCTGACCATTTATGCGAATACGCTAATATGTGGCGTCTTACAGGCGATTTCTGGGATTGGTGGGATAAACTCTATGAAATGTTCGATAAGTGCGAAAAATGGGCACCTTTCGTGAAAGAAGGCTGTTGGCCTGACTGCGATATGTTACCATTAGGCAATATTTCAAGAAATGGTACTTGCCACGGTCCGCAAGACAGATACACCCAGTTTACAAAAGACGAGCAAATTACGCTTATGACATTGTGGTCAATTTTCCGTTCACCACTTATGTTTGGTGGCGAAATGAGAAATAATGACGAGTGGACTCTCTCACTTATGACTAACGAAGAAGTAATTGATGTAAATCAGAATTCGTTTAATGGAAAACAAGCATATCGTGATGCGAACACAATTATCTGGACTGCAATTTCAAGTGATAATAAGCCATTGATTGCAGTATTCAATGTGTCAAATGAAGATGCAGAAATAACAGTCGATTTATCAAAACTCAACTTAAAAGGTGAGTACACACTTCGTGATTTATGGACAAAAACAGATATTGAAACTGTAAAAGATAAATTCTCTTGTAGTGTAAATACTCACGGTGCAAAATTCTACAAACTAAAATAAAGGGGCCAAACAAATGCTCAACATTATTACAGGTCGTACAGGTAGCGGTAAAACCCGTTACATACGAAATCTTGCAACTGAAATTGCCAAAAATGAAAGTGGCAAAGTCATAATAATTGTACCTGACCAGTTTTCTTTTGAAACTGAAAAAGGAATGTTAGAATTATTAGGCAACGAAAAAATCAATAATATTGAGTTTTTAAGCTTTTCGCGTATTGCTGAAAGGCTTTTGCGTGATTACGGAAAAATCACTAAAAAGTCTGCTGATGATGCCACAAGAGCAGTTCTTATGAGTATGGCGATTGAGTCATTGCAAGATAAACTTGTGTATTACAAAAAATATCAGAAAAATCCTTTGCTTATTAACGAACTTTTAAGTTTTAATAATGAACTTAAAACTTGTTGTATCACTATTGACCAACTTGCTGAAACAGCAGAAAAAGTGAAAAAACCTACTTTTGCAAAAAAACTTGATGAATTGTCAAATATATTTCAGTGCTATGACAGTCTTATGAGTAAGAATTTTCACGATGACTCACTTAACCTTGACCTTTTTGCAGAGTTGCTTTACGAAGTACCATATTTCAAGGACAAAACTGTATTTGTTGACGCATTTACTTGGTTCTCAGCACAAGAGCATAAAATACTTGAACGCATTATCGCAACTGCCGACGATGTGTATATTACATTCTGTTGTGATACTGTTCGCAATAACGGTGAGTATGAACTTTTCTATAACGCAATGTGCGAAATTAGAAAACTTCGTGCTACAGCAAATCGTGTGAATGTAAAAGTAGCACCTGAAAAGATTTTGTATGCTGACAAAGTGTATAAAACAGATGCACTCAACTTCCTTGAAGAAAATATTTTTGATATTACTGATAAAGAATATGAAACAGTTTGTGACTCAATCTCATTAGTGCCTTGTCGCAATAAAAATGACGAGTGTGATTTTGTAGCAGCAGAAATTAAAAGACTTGTCCGTGAAGAAAATTACAGATATCGTGATGTTGCAGTTATTGAACGCACTCAGGATACATACAAAAAACAGTTGATGTCCTCGTTTAGAAAATACGGAATTGACTGCTTTCCTGATAATCGTCAACCAATCCTTGCACAACCTTTAATGGCATTTATGTTGTCATTGTTTGACATTTTAACCGAAGGCTTTAACTCTGAATATGTTTTAAGATTTCTAAAAACAGGTCTTTACGGATTTACCATTGAAGAAATTTCTCTTGTTGAAGATTATGTTCTTATGTGGAGAACTAAACAATCAGAGTGGAAAAATGAATGGACGGGCAACCCGGAGGGCTTTGGCGTTGAGTTTAACGAGTATTCAGAACAAAAACTTAAAACTATAAACGACTTACGAGCAAGAATTGTAGGTCCTATAGTTTCGCTTAAAAATAAGATAACAGAAACAAATGGCGAAACTATTTCTCGTGAATTATTCGCGTTTTTAAGAAATACAGGTGTTGATAATAACCTTAAAAATTTCACAACGCAATTGATGAGTAGCGGTGAAGATGATTTAGCACTTGAGCAAGGCAAAATTTGGCGTATTCTTACCGAAATTCTTGATAGCCTTTGTTCAGCAACAGGGGATAGTGCAATTACTCTTAAACGCTATCGCGAACTTTTTGAAATTATTGTATCTACAAAAGATATTGGTCAGATTCCAAATGGAGTTGACGAAGTAATTATAGGTAGTGCTGACAGAATTAAATCCACAGCACCAAAAGCGGTGTTTATTGTTGGTGCAAACGCAGGTGTATTTCCGGTAACAAGTTCAAGTGGTGCTATACTCAATGATACTGAACGCTGTGAACTTCAGTCAAATGGTGTTGATATAATTTCAAACCTTGCATATAACAGTGTTCTTGAAAAGTTTATTGCATACCGTGCAATGACTCTTGCAACCCACAAATTATATGTGTCATATAGTAGCGTTGACAGTAAATCAGAAGCCTTATCACCATCTGAATTGGTGTTTGAAATCAACAGACTTTATGAAGATAAAGCCAATGTAATAAATCCTGATTCGTTAAGTCTTATTGAAAGTCGCAAAACTGCATTTTCAGCCCTTGCAAGCGAGTCAAATCAAAATTCAATATTAGGCTCGACTTTGTATGAGTATTTTGTGAAAGATGGTTCACAAGAAGAACTTAATAAACTCGAAAAAATGAGTAAAAAAGAGTTCAAAATCCAAGATAATGAACTTGCAACCGACCTTTTCGGTAAGAGTATGTATATTTCTGCATCAAAAACAGAAAAGTTTTATCTTTGCCCATTCAGTTATTTCTGTGAATACGGAATAAAAGCCCAGCCAAGACGCGAGGCACAAATGGACCCTGCACAGACAGGTACTCTTATTCACGAAGTCCTTGAAATATTCCTTAAAGAAAATCCAAAAGATAAGTTTATTAAGTTTACAACTGATGAAGTCAAAGAAAAAGTCAATAAAATTATTGATAATTATGTTGACGAAAAGTTAAGCGGATACGAAAATCAACCAAAATCTTTCAGACGAACAATGACACTTCTAAAAGAGCGTTCATTGAAACTTGTTATGCAACTTATTGACGAGTTTTCAAACTGTGAGTTTGTTCCTGTAAACTTTGAGTTAAGCATAAATAATGATGGCGATATAGCCCCATATCTTATTGATTTAGACAATGGCGGTACAGTTAAAATAATCGGCAAGGTTGACCGAGTTGATATTTACACTACACCCGATAATACTTTTGTGCGTATTGTTGACTACAAAACAGGTGGCAAAATATTTGATTTAGGCGAAGTATTTGCAGGTCTTAATATGCAAATGCTTATATATCTTTTTGCAATCTGGCAGAATGGCGGGGAGTTATATAAAAATGTTACTCCCGCAGGCATTTTCTATTTTCAGGCTAAAACTTCAAGAGCAACTGAAACTGCAAAAGGCTTAAACAGACATTCTGACGATACTGAAATCAATAAAAATCTTAAAGATAAGTTCCGTATGAGTGGTATGGTGCTTAATAATATTGATGTGATAACTGCTATGGAAAAGAATGCAGAGGGTGTGTACATTCCTGCAGTAATCAATGATGATGGTTCAGTTTCAGGTAATGTTATTTCACTTAAAAATATTGAAAGACTTAAAAACAAAGTAAATGAACTTATAAAAGGAATGGCAAGCGATTTACAAAGCGGTGTAATTCGTGCATTACCTACTGAAGAGGGTTGCAGATATTGTAACTATCACGATGTTTGCAGAAGAGGTAGTGATGACCCTATAAGAGAGTTTGACTCTCTAAATTTCCAAAATGCAGTTTCAATGTTGGGAGGTGACGATGATGAGCAGAATATGGACTGATGCCCAACGCAAAGCAATAAATTCAAGAAACGGTAGTGTGCTTGTATCTGCTGCGGCGGGTTCAGGTAAAACTGCTGTGCTTGTTGAACGCGTTATTCAGCGTATTATCAATAAAAACAACCCTACGAATGTTGAAAATATTCTTGTTGTAACATTTACAAAAGCGGCAGCGGGCGAAATGCTTGAAAGAATATCAAAGTCACTTGACGACTTAATAAGAGAAAACCCAACTGATACATTCCTTAAAAGACAAAAAATGTTCTTACCAAGTGCCAATATCTGCACTATTGACAGTTTTTGTAATAAGATAGTAAAAGATAACTGTCAGCTTTTAGATGTTTCACCTGACTTTACAATGCTTGAGCAGAATGAACTGAATCTCCTTGAAAATGACATCGTCAATGAAATTCTTGAAGAAATTTATGGTGAAAATACTCCTGACTCAAACGCACTTCTTGAACTTTTTTCAAATGGTAAAAACGATATAAATCTTATCAGTTCAATTTTCCAGATTTACAAATTTTCTGTGTCATCATCAAATCCAAATAAATGGATTGAAGACCATTTTGCATATTATTTTGAAGATGTCCCTGTTGAACAGACAATCTGGGGTAAATACTCTCTTGACAGAGCAAAAGCAATTCTTGAATACACACTTACTAAATGCGATAAAATCCTTATTGACGCAGGTGATGATAACAAAGTCGGTGTTACTGCAAGAAACAGTATAATCGGTGCGGTTGCCGATATGAAATATGCACTCGATTTAATCACTAATGGTGGCAAGTGGGACGATATTAAAAACATTATTGATAACCTTAAAATAAATGGTTTCGGTAGTTTCAAAGCAGCCGAAAAAGACGATTTATATTACGAAATTTCAGGAAGAACAAAAGCACTTACTAAAGATTTTACAAGTCTTGCATCAATTATGACTTGCTATTCTGAAGATTTCAAAAAAGATATAGAGTATCTTCGTCCTATAATACTTGCTTTCAAAAATTGTGTGCTTAAATTTTCACAAAGACTCCAAGAAGCAAAAATAGAGAAGAATGCTTACGATTATCCCGATATTCTTCATATGGCACTTAAACTTATGGTTACCGAAAACCCCGATGGTACCTATAGTAAAACCCCACTTGCAATTGAAATGTCAGAAAAATATGACGAGATTTTAATTGACGAGTTTCAAGATACTAACGAAGCACAGGATACTCTTTTCAATGCAATATCTAAAAATGGGTCAAATCTGTTTATGGTTGGTGATGTTAAGCAGAGTATCTATCGTTTTCGTCACGCTATGCCAGAAATCTTTATGGGATATAAAGACAGATATCCTGATTATGACGAGAACGCAGATAATTATCCTGCAAAAATTATGCTTGATAAAAATTTCCGTAGTCGTCAGGGTATTGTTGAAGGTGTAAACTTCTTCTTCGATTTTCTTATGACTCGTAAAATGGGTGATATCGATTATAAAAACGGTGACGGATTAGTTTCAGGTGCAGACTTCTTAAAAACCGACAATAAAGATGTTCACTTGCATATTGTTAATGGACCATATCCTAAAAAATCTAATTTCGGCTTTGAAATCGCCTATGTAGGTAAAACTATCAAAGACCTTGTTGAAAGCGGTATGACCGTTGGCAACAGCGGTAAAGAAAGACCAATAAAATATAGTGATATTTGTATTCTTGCTCGCAAACTTAACAGTAAGGCAGAAACTATTGTAAGAGGTCTTGCTGAAATGGGTGTGCCTGCTCATTTTGAAAAGAAAATGGGATTTTTTGATAACCCTGAAATCGTTACAATGGTTTCACTTTTGAATGTTATTGATAATCCTGTTCAAGATGTGCCACTACTTTCAGTAATGCTTTCACCAATGTTCCCGTTTACTGAAGATGACTTGGCTCGTATGCGTTGTAAAAACAGAAAAGGCTCAATTTATGAGTTGCTTAAAGATAATTATGAAACTGATAACAGCGTAAAATATTTTCTTGATACAATTTATCAACTCCGTATGTTATCTGTAACCCTCGGCGTTGGTGAACTTATAAGACGCACTCTTGAAATAACATCTTATTACAGTGTTGTAGGTGCTATGGAAAACGGTGAAAAGCACATTCTCAATCTTCAACTTTTAATTGACTATGCTGAAAAGTTTGAAGCAAATGGTGGGCATGGATTATCAGGCTTTATAAGATATGTTGATAAACTTCGTAAAAATCAGTTTGATTTAGATGAATCAACCTTAGTCAGCGAAAACGATGACGCAGTAAGACTTATGACAATTCACGGTAGTAAAGGACTTGAATATCCTGTTGTATTCGTTATGGATTGCACAGAAAGTTTCGGCGGTAGGGGAGGTGCCAAAACTATTGTTGACAGAACAATGGGTATTGGTACAATCTGCTATGATAAAGATAGAAACATTGAGTTCAAAACTCAACCTTATGCAACAGTAAAACTTAAAAATCACCTTGAAGAATTAAGTGAAGAGGTTAGAATTTATTATGTTGCAATGACAAGAGCAAGAGAAAAACTGTATATAATAGGTAATCTTTATAAACCTGAAAGTAAAATCAAAGAGATTTACGACAGATTTTACACAGGTGACGAAGAAACTGATGTAGCCTTATCACTTGCAAGTAATTTCTTGCAGTGGTCAATACTTACCGCAATTCAACACCCGTCTGCTTACGAAATGCGAAAAGAATTAGGTATTATGAACTGCAATTCAAGAAATACCGATAGTAAAATTGATTTCTCAATTGTGGAGCCACCTGTATTTGAAGAAGTGAGCGAAACCTCAGAAGTAGAAAAAGCACCTGTTGACAAATCAATGCTTGAAACTATCAATAAAAAAGTAAGTTATAAATATCCTTATGCCGATTTTGCAAGTATGCCAATAAAGTATTCCGCATCTCGTGTAGACGAAAATGCAGGTGTGCTTTATATTGCAACTGAAAATCCCGCATTTATGGGTAAAGATGAACTTACCCCTGCACAGCGTGGTACTCTCGCTCATAGATTCCTTGAAAAGTGTGATTTCGCCCTTGCTGAAGAAAGTGTTGAGAATGAAATCACAAGACTTAAAGCTAATGGTGTGTTTACTGAGCAAGAAGCAGATGCTATAAATATCGCTTCAATTAAAAACTTTATTGCAAGCGACTTGTTTGCTCGCATTAAATCTGCCGAAAAATTTGTCCGTGAAAAACAGTTTACAATGACGGCACCACTTTCGTTCGTCCGTAAGGATTTACCGGATGGTGCAGAGAATGAAAGCGTTGTGCTTCAAGGTATTATGGATGGTCTTATAATCAACGGTAATACGGGTGAGATTGTAGATTATAAAACTGACCGAGTTGATACAGAAGATGAACTTTGCGACCGTTATCGTGAGCAAATGCGTGTCTATAAAGCAGCCGCAGAACAATGCTTCGGACTCAAGAATGTAAAGGTAACACTATATTCATTCAGCCTTTCTAAAGAAATTTCTGTAAATATTGAAAAAAATACTTGATTTTTGTATATTCTTGTGCTAAAATCATTAGGCTAATGAAAACAAGTACTGAAAGAGGTGACAATTGTCATGAAACAGGGACTCCATCCAGAGTATAAAACAGTAACAGTAAAGTGTGCTTGCGGTGCAACATTTGAAACTCGCTCAACTAAAGATGATTTGAAAGTTGATATCTGCTCAAATTGCCACCCATTCTTCACAGGTAAACAGAAGCTTGTTGATACAGGCGGCCGTGTTGACAGATTTAACAAGCGTTACAATCTCTCAAAATAAGTTAAACGACATTACGGTGGTACAAATATGTGCCACCTTTTGTTTTATTATGTAACCACTTCTTAAATCTTGGTTACAATTCTCATCGGCTAATTTTCCGTCATAACTCGTCAAAAATACTCGTTAATACACAAAGTATTGCCTGCGTTTTTTGACGGTTCTGACAAAAAACTATCTCGCTGATAATCGCAACCCGATTTATTCAGTGGTTACTTGAGAAGGTGTATTTATAGTGCCTAATGAATATAGAACAATAAAAGAATTTAATAGTGACGAATATATTGTAAAGCGTTCTCGCTTTATAGGTTATGCAAAGCCTGTAACAACAGTGGATGAGGCTAACGCCTTTATTGCCGAAATCAAATCAAAGCACTGGGATGCAACTCATAATGTTTACGCATATATTCTTCGTGATGGTGGTGTTAAACGCTATTCTGATGACGGTGAGCCACAGGGTACTGCTGGTGTGCCCGTTCTTGATGTGCTTGAAAAAGAAAATTTAGTTGATGTATGTGTTGTTGTAACCCGTTATTTTGGCGGTATTCTTTTAGGCGGTGGCGGACTTGTCCGTGCATATTCTCACAGTGCAAAAATCGGTGTTGATAGTGCAAAAATCATTACAATGGCACATTGTCTTGATTTAGCAGTTGAGTGTGATTACACTTTTTATGGTAAATTAACAGATTTTTTATCTCGTGAAGAAACTGTAATTCTCAATACTGAATATACCGATAATGTTAAAGTAATTTTCAGAATTAAAGGCGAAAATAAAGATAACATTGAAACGAAAATTACCGATTTAAGTAATGGCAGAGTATCTTCTACCGTTATTTCAGAAAATTTTTGCGAATTTTGAAAAAATTTTAGAAAAAAATAAAGGGATTTTGAAATTTTTGTCGTATATATAAATAGAAGGAAAAGTGAGGTGTCAAAAATGACTGTAAGAGAAAAAATCGAACAGAATGAAAAAAATGTGTTATCCAATAAAGCCTGTCTTTCAGTAAATTCAAAAGGCAGAGTAATAACGGAAGAAAAGTGTTCGTTAAGAACTGATTTTCAGCGTGACCGTGACAGAATAATTCATTCAAACTCATTCCGTAGATTAAAACATAAAACACAGGTGTTTTTGTCACCGGAGGGGGACCATTACAGAACTCGCCTTACCCATACTCTTGAGGTTTCGCAGATAGCCCGTACTATCGCTAACGGACTTTCATTAAATGGTGACCTTACTGAAGCAGTTGCCCTTGGTCACGATTTAGGTCATACTCCATTTGGTCACGCAGGGGAGCGAGCACTTGACAAAGTTGTACCCGGTGGTTTCCGCCATTATGACCAGAGCTTAAGAGTAGTTGAAAGACTTGAAAAAGCCGGTAAAGGCTTAAATCTTACATACGAAGTCCGTGACGGTATTGTGTGTCATACCCGCGGTAAAGAAGCAGACACTTTAGAGGGCAGAATAGTAAAACTTGCCGATAAAATTGCCTATATAAATCACGATATTGATGACGCAGTCCGTGCAGGCGTTATGTGTGAAGAAGATATACCTCTTGAAATCAGAAAAGCATTAGGCTTTAAGAAATCTGCACGAATTAACACAATGGTACTTAATGTTGTTGAGAATAGTGTTGACGATATTGTTTTCTCACCCGAAGTAAAACAACCATTTGACGAGTTGCACGCTTTTATGTTTGAAAAGGTTTACACAAACCCTGTCTGCAAAGGCGAAGAAACAAAAGCTATGGATATTATTATTCGTCTTTATGATTATTTCCTCAACAACCCTGACAGAATACCAAAAGCATACCATTATATAATCGATAGTGAGGGCGTTCATCGTGCAGTTGCCGATTATATTGCAGGTATGAGTGACCGCTATCTGTTAGCGGTATATAAAAATATATTTATCCCTGATTCTTGGGTGGATATAGGATTAGAGGAGGGGTAGTATTGGCATTATCTGATGATTTTTTAATGGAACTTCGTAGCCGTGCCGATATTGAAACTACAATTTCCTCTTATGTGAATTTGAAAAGAGCAGGGCGTATAAGCAAAGGCCTTTGCCCATTTCACGGTGAAAAAACAGCGTCATTTACCGTTTATCCCGACACTCAGTCTTATTACTGTTTCGGTTGCGGTAACGGTGGTGATGTGATTACATTTATAAAGAACATTGAAAACCTTGATTATATTGATGCTGTCCGTTTTCTTGCCGATAAAAACGGTATGAATATGCCTGAAGAAAACTCTTATGACAGTACAATGAATAAACGCAGACTCCGTATGTTAGAGGCAAATCGTGAGGCTGCAAAGTTCTTTCATAATTGTCTTGGCAAACCGGAGGGTGCAGTGGGTTACAGGTATTTCAAAAACCGAGGACTAACTGACGATACAATCCGTAAATTCGGTTTAGGCTTTGCACCGGATAGTTTTTATTCCCTAACTAACTATATGTTGGACAAGGGTTATACAAAAGATGAACTTGTTTTTGCAAATCTTGCAAGACGCTCCCAAAAGAACGAAAACAATATTTATGACAATTTCCGTAATCGTGTAATGTTCCCGATTATTGATGTCAAAGGTAATGTAATCGCATTCGGCGGACGCGTTATGGACGACTCAAAACCAAAGTATCTTAATACTTCCGATACAATGGTTTATAAAAAGAGTCAAGGTGTGTTTGCCCTTAACCTTGCGAAAAAAAGCGGAAAAGACAGTTTAATATTATGTGAGGGCTATATGGATGTTATAGCACTTCATCAGGCAGGTTTCACAAACGCAGTTGCAGGTCTCGGCACAGCCCTTACAAGCGAGCAGGCACAACTACTCTCACGCTATGCGTCAGAAATTATGATTGCTTATGATGCTGATGAGGCAGGGCAAAAAGCCGCAACAAGAGCATTGGGAATTTTCAAAAATACACCTGTAAGTATTAAAGTGCTTCATTTAAGTGGTGGCAAAGACCCTGACGAAATTATTAAAAATTATGGTATCGAAAAAATGAAAGCCATAATCAATGGTGCTGCTAATGAAATTGAATTTGCCTTACTTCGTGAACGCAATAAATATGATATAGCAAGTGATGACGGTAAGCGTCAGTATTTACAATCTGCAATTAAAATTCTTGCAACAGTTGGTGCTATTGAACTTGATATTTATGCGTCTCGCCTTGCAAATGAACTTTCAGTTTCAAAAGATGTTATTGTAAGCGAGGCAAAGCGTCAGGCTAAAAGAAATGTAACAATAGAACGCAAAAAAGAGTTTACAAAAATACAGACACAGGGTGATATTCTTGATAAACTCAACCCTCAAAGAAAAACTTTTTATGCAGCGGCTAAAGCCGAAGAAATGCTTGTTACATTACTAATGGCAAACCCTGAATTTTTAAGGGGTGTTGACGAAAAACTTTCTCACGAAGATTTTGTTACAGACTTTAACCGTAGAATATATAAATCGGTAACAGACAGACTTCGCGAAGGAAAGCCGGCTGAAATTTCATTTTTAGCAGGGGACTTGACTGATGACGAAATCAGTGCTGTTGCAAAAATTCAAACAATTTCCCATACTCTTAAAAATACTTTTGAAGAGTGTGAGGATTGCATAAAAATTATTATCAACGAAAAGAATAAGAAAAGTATTAAAGGTGTGGCTGTGGAAGATATCAGCGATGAAGAGTTTCTTAAATTTTTTAAGGGCGATAATAATTAAAATCAAAGATGTGAAGGAGAAAAAACAATGGAAAATATTGATAAGAAAAGTGCTATAAAAGCCTTGGTTGAAAAAGGTAAGGCAGTAGGTAAACTCACAACTCAAGAAATCGACAATGCAATGCTTGAACTTGACATTGATATTGAAGAACTTGATAAACTCTATGAACTTATCGAGTCAAACAATATCGAACTTATTGATGACCTTGACGATATGGCACAAGACGCTATTACTGACGAAACAGATATGGCAAAAAGTGACGATGGCGGATTAGGTGACAATAAAGCAGTTGCAATGGATGACCCTGTTCGTGTTTACCTCAAAGAAATCGGTCGTGTTCCACTTCTCACATCTGAAGAAGAAATTGAACTTTCAATCCGTATTGCAGATGGTGACACAAAAGCAAAACAGCGTCTTGCTGAGGCAAACCTTCGTCTTGTTGTAAGTATCGCAAAGCGTTATGTTGGTCGTGGTATGCAGTTCCTTGACCTTATTCAAGAAGGTAACTTGGGCCTTATCAAAGCAGTTGAAAAGTTCGACTATACAAAAGGCTTTAAGTTCTCAACTTATGCAACTTGGTGGATTAGACAAGCTATTACCCGTGCTATTGCTGACCAGGCAAGAACAATCCGTATTCCTGTTCATATGGTTGAAACAATCAATAAAGTTAAAAAGACAAGCAGTCAGTTGCTTCATAAAAATGGCCACGACCCATCAGCAGAAGAAATTGCACAAGAACTTGATATGGCACCTGATAAGGTTCGTGAAATCCTTCGTCTTGCACAGGAACCTGTTTCTCTTGAAACACCAATCGGTGAAGAAGAAGATAGCCATTTAGGTGATTTTATTCCTGATGATGAAGCATTATCACCGGCAGATGCTGCATCAATCTCACTTCTTAAAGAACAACTTGCAGAAGTACTTAAAACTCTCACACCTCGTGAAGAAAAAGTTCTTTCACTTCGTTACGGTCTTGAAGATGGTCACCCAAGAACTCTTGAAGAAGTTGGTAAAGAGTTCAATGTTACTCGTGAGCGTATCCGTCAGATTGAAGCAAAAGCACTTCGCAAACTTCGTCACCCAAGTCGCAGCAAAAAACTCCGCGACTTCCTTGATTGATTTTTAATAATGCAAAAACGCGTAGTGGCAGGCTTTTTCGCCTGCTTTGTAGGGGCGATTCACGAATCGCCCCTTTTTCTATGCCTAATTTTCAAAATATCCTTGACAGTTGAATGTGTGTTCAACTATAATAATAGTTGAACAAATACTCAACCGAAAGGAATAATATATAATGTCAAAGAATGAGTTTATATGCGACTGCAATATGGTACACAAAGAAATGGTAGAGGATACCCTTTCTAAAATGCCAAAAACCGAAACTCTCAATAACCTTGCAGACTTTTTCAAAATAATGGGGGACCCAACCCGTTGTAAGCTTCTTTTTGCACTTTTGCAGAATGAAATGTGTGTCTGCGATTTGGCAAATGTACTTTCAATGACAAAATCCTCAATTTCACATCAGTTAAGCAAGATGAAAGATGTTGGAATTGTAAAATGTCGTAAATCGGGCAAAACAGTATACTATTCTTTAGATGATGAGCATATTTCTGAAATTTTTGAAGTAGGAATTGAACATATCAATCATAAGCAGGTGAAAAAATGAAAACAGAAAAAAACATCTTAATCGCATTTATACTCAACTTGTCATTTTCAGTATTTGAAATAATTGGTGGATTTTTCACAGGTAGTGTTGCAATTGTTTCTGACGCTGTCCACGATTTAGGCGATGCTACAAGTATAGGTATTTCATATTTTCTTGAAAAGAAAAGTAAAAAGCAACCCGATAATACTTACACTTACGGTTATGCACGCTTTTCAGTAATGGGTAGCGTAATCACAACTTTGATATTGTTGTTTGGTTCTGTAATGGTTATCTACAATGCTATTTTGCGAATTATCAACCCTGTCGAAATCAATTATAATGGTATGATTGTATTTGCAATCGTAGGTGCACTTGTAAACTTCCTTGCAGCATACTTTACTAAAGATGGTGACTCTCTTAACCAAAAGGCAGTTAATCTTCATATGCTTGAAGATGTGCTTGGTTGGATTGTAGTCCTCGTTGGTGCAATCATAATGAGATTTACCGATATAAGAATTATCGACCCACTTATGTCTATGGGCGTTGCAATATTTATTTTTGTAAATGCACTTAAAAATCTTAAAGAAGTACTTGATTTATTTCTTGAAAAAATCCCTAATAATATTAGTATAGAAGAAATCAAAAATCATATTAAAGAAATTGATGGTGTAATAGATACTCATCATATTCATATATGGAGTATGGACGGTTATCATAACTTTGCTACAATGCATATAGTAGCAAATGAAAACTCTCACGAAATCAAAGATAAAATCCGTGAGGAGTTAAAAGAGCACGGAATAGGCCACGCAACTCTCGAAATCGAAAGCCCAACCGACCATTGCCACGAAGAACATTGTCATATCGAAGAAACTCATCATTCACACTCCCACCACCATCACCACCATCATCATTAGTTTAATTATTGTGGGGGAGGTCTCCGTGCCTGCCCGCAAAAAAAGAGCAAGTTCATTATGAACTTGCTCTTTAATATTGTTCACATTGCAGGGTAAGCATTGTTGAAATCAGATATTGCCCAAATCATTAAACCTATAAATAATAAAATACATACTATAAAAATAACCAACGAAATCAATAATAACTTTTTGTATTTTGATTTATTATCAGTTCCTCGTTTGTATTGAATTAAACTGAAAATCAAAAACACAGTAGGTAAACTCCATATAAGAGATAAACCGGGGATTGCAGATATATAAGATGCCCAACCAAACAATCCCGACAAAAAATTAAAAATAATCTGCATAATCTAATCACTTCCTTTTAAGGTATAGGATTATAGATGCCGTTTGAAAATGAAGATATAAAATGTAAAAATATAATTAAAATTACAAGCCAGATTATTCCTTGAAAAACAAGAATTCCATATTTATGTTTTATACCTAATTCTTTTTCTTGCTTATAATTAACAATAGACCAGATTGTTGTAAAAAAGTTTAATAGAATAATACCTAATATCACTATAAGCCTCATATTATCACCATCGCAAATATACCATATTTATACCTGTCTGTCAATTTGCACATAAAAATCATCAAAAAGAACACAATTTTATTGATTAAAAATACCAAATACGAAACACGCGGATTAGTTTACAAAAACACCCGAAAAAATTGAAAAAAGTTGTTGACTTTTGTCTTGCGTTTTGTTAATATATACGAGCGCCAAGAACAGAGGGCGAAACAGTCGGAGTTCTGAAGCGTAAAACTGAACCTTGAAAATTAAACAACGACGAGATAAGTAAAAGGAACCCTGTAGTTTCTATGAGAGTATGAAAATACTTGATGGAAGTACAAGAAACAGTAATTCTTTTGGATAACAGAAGAGTTAAAAAAGAACGCAAAGCGTTTGAGTTAAA
>JAFQCT010000018.1 GCA_017399405.1 Clostridia bacterium
ATTCCATTCGATTGGCAAAAAGACTTCGAGCAGGAATATCTTGAACATATTAAATACTATTGTTTGGTGATGAGTGAGAACTATATAAGAAATCATTTCGCTGACATCAAGAAATATGCAAGTGTCATTGAAAATCGTGGAGATGATACAGATTGTACTTTGGAAAGTGTTTTAGCAGACAATTTAGAAGTGTTAGTCCTTGCACGAGAGTATAATGTAAACTATATACTCATTGAAGATAAGTACGAAATCAATGTTGATTTATAAAGACAAATTCTAATTTATTGAGTTAATCTTGCCTTCGGGTTTGATTATAAATATTATTTTAAAGGAGATTGCTTTTTGAGAAAGACAATCAAATCATTGGAGATTGTAGTTTAACCGGGAGGTTTGGCAATACAATCACACCAACCTCCCAATATTGAAGTCAACAATTTTCAGGAGGAAAAACAATGAATAAAAATGACTATATTATCCGTTCAGAAAGAAAAGAAGAACACAGAGAAGTTGAAAATCTTGTAAGGGAATCATTTTGGAATGTGTATCGTCCCGGTTGCCTTGAGCATTATGTACTCAACCAACTTCGTAATGATGATGCATTCATTCCCGAACTTGACTTTGTTATGGAAAAGGACGGCAAAATCATAGGACAAAATATGTTTATGAATGCTGTTATCCAAGCCGATGATGGCAGGTATATTCCAATCGTGACAATGGGTCCTATCTGTATTGCTAATGAACTCAAACGTCAGGGTTATGGTAAAATTCTGCTTGACTATTCTCTGGAAAAAGCAACAGAAATGGGATTCGGTGCAATCTGTTTTGAAGGTAACATTAATTTTTACGGCAAAAGTGGTTTTACCTATGCCAGTGAATTTGGCATCCGTTATCACGATTTACCTGACGATGCAGATGCTTCATTCTTCCTTTGTAAAGAACTGAAAAAAGGCTATCTCGATGGTATCACAGGCGAATATGCTCCACCACAGGGATACTTTGTAAACGAAGATGAAGCAGAAGAATTTGACAAACAATTCCCACCTAAAGAAAAACTAAAACTTCCGGGACAACTTTTCTAAAACGAACAAAACAAAGGGCAGTGCATTTCAGTGTGCTGCCTCGGTTTTAGCAACTCTCAACTTATCGAATAGAACTCAATTCTTCGACAAATCTGCAACAATATTTCACGCCTATGAAGTTAGCATTTAACCTCATAGGCGTTGTTTTTTGATAAAAATTGTCACAAAAAGCTTTTTAATATCGATTATATATATGGAGAGTTAGAGTACCACATCTTAAAACCTCCACAACTTATAATTAATTTACAAAGGAGAGACTAATATGAGAATTGACCGTAATTCTGCTATTATACTTGAAAGTATTGTTAGAGGAGTTCATTCGTGCGACCGTGCAGGGATGGGTGGGTATATTGACGCAGACCATTTTGTATCAGCACCTTTTGATGCAGCTTTAATAGCTTTAGCACCACTGTGGAAAGCATCAGATTTTCACGAAATCGAGGACTTCTTGTTCAAATGGGAGCACTTGCTCCGTTACGATACTGATGAAACTGTAGATATTTCAGCTTACATCAACGAATTAAGCAATCTTATAAATGTTCTTATGGAACGTTAATAAAATACTTGAACGACTACTCCATTTAAAGATGATGAAGAGGTGTACCTTAATTTGAACAAACCATTTGAAACACTAATAACAAGCAATAATTTAAAGAGCCCCGACAGATGGTATCCCAAACCAGTTGATTTTTATAAGTTTGCCATTAACGTTTCAGGCGATATTGATGAATGCAAACGTTTAAGAAGTAACTTTGCATACAGTATGCAATACATAGAGTATATTGAAAAGCAATTAAGTGAATTGATATTATCAGATGTTATAATAACGATGCTTTATAAATCATACATCATCACATCAATGTCTATTATCGAGGCTTTATTTGTCAACCTATTGCATCGTACTAATAATTGGAACACTACAATATGGGAGGAATATTCTACCATCAAATCAAATCCCAAAAAAGTTGATGAAGCTAATATAATGATTGAAACACGCTTGTTTCAACAAGTGGATGAATACAATATGAGAATGGACTTAGATTCAATGATTAAAAAAGTGGAAAAAAAGAACCTTATTTCTATTGACCACAACGCATTTCCTGCATTAAAAAAACTACGTGAATTAAGAAACCGTGTCCACTTGCAAATTGGTAATGGTCCATATGACCACGATTACAATTGTTTTGGTTTTGGTGAAATGCAAATGATGAGAAGAATACTTTACACTATACTTGCATCACCAGAATTTTGTAATAATGCAGATGCTTTCAATTTTATAAAAGAGAATTTCACCACTCGCGGTGGTACATTATAAAATAAAAGTAACGGCTTTACACGATTGTGCAATGCCGTTACTTTTTAATTTTCCGAAACGAAATTATATCTCTTTGAAATTTGGTGAATCGTTGGTGTAAGTTTCAACTATAATTTTTACACCCAATTTCACGCCTGACACAAAAGCTTCAATTTCTGCAATGCCGTACATTTCAACACAACAGTCCTTGTACTTTTCAAACAGAATTTTTTGCTCCTTCGTCAGTGTTGCAGATAACTTTTCTTCGTTCCGTGCAGCAAGGTTCAAAAGCTTGGAATACTCACTCCCTTTCTTTATTCCCTTTTCTGCAGGGACTATGTTTCCGTAATACAGGTCTTCCAAAATTGTCATAAAAAACCTCCTTTCATCGTGTCTATATATCACTCTGAAAGGAGTAAAAGTCAAGTCTTTTTTTTACATAATTATTTCAATTTTATAGAACCTGTTGTTTTGCTGTCTACTGCAAATGTAAAAAATTTGCCTTTGAGGATTGTTGCAAAATAGTTGGTTTTCTCAAATTCTGAAGAGTAATTTTTCTCAATGCATTTGAGAGTTTCGCGGAGCTGTAATAATGTTGCGAAACAGTGCTTACAAGGAGTTACATGATAGCACTCGCAGTAAAGCTCGCTGATTTCACCATTTTTGTATGTGAATTCTACGATACATGGCTTTGAGGTCACTACGATTGCTCTGCCCTTTGTACCATTGAGTTCAAGATACTCAACGCCGTTTTCCATATAGACGTCTTTGCCGTTTTCAAGGTCATACTCATCAAATTTCAAACCATCAAGGGTTTCAAGAGCAAATGATGTGCCATCAGTACCACTCACATATTCCTCATTTTCTTCAGGTGCCTTGAACCAAGTAAGTGCCTTTTCATAAGTCAATGCATTCGGGTCGAATGTGACAAAATGGCTACCTGCAAAGTGAAACTCGCCCTGCACATTGGTTTCTGCCTTACCGATTACACGCTTGTAGTCAGACAACTTGATTTTGAAGTTATAAGTGATATTCACAACAACACCCATAACACCTTCAAGCTTACCATCAACGAACACTCGGTCACCGATTTTAAGGCTAAATGAATCGTTATAATAGGTGTATGGCTTATACACATCAGGGAACTTGATTTCCACAAGTGATTTTTGGATAACCGGAGTTTCTTCATTTATAATTTCTCTCATTACAGTTTCGCGTTCAGGTATGTTTTCACTGAAATTAAAACCGATTTTTGTACTCATAATTGCATCTCCTTATCTTCTTTACAGGCGATTTACACTCGCCCCCTGTGATGTTCTTTTATGAGTATATTGTAACACGGAACAGCAGAATGGGAAGAAATTAAAAATAAACTTAGTCCGTTTTTGTGGACTAAATCTTATGAAGTTTATATTTTCCTATTGACATTTTATTTTCTTTATTTTATAATAATCTCACAAAAGAACAAATGTTCGCTAAAAAATATTTAGGAGGTTGAAAATTGACAACAAAAGAATACCCTATTATTGTTTATTGCCCAGAGTGTAGAAAAAGAGTTTTTGATAAGTTAACACCCACTCAAGGGATAATTGAAATTAAGTGTCCTCATTGCCGTAATGTCGTGTCCATTAACTTATCTTATAGAATTAACCCCAATGTAATTAAATATCGTATTTCAAATAACGCACAAATTTCGAATAGAACCGAGCAACGCATCCACATAAGTTGAGATAGCAAATAGCCGGTCATTCAGGAGTTGAATTATAGCCCCCGCTATAGTTCTATTCTTGAGTGACCGGCTTTTACTTTTACATTATCTAAAAGGAGATGATGATACCATGAAATCCATTAAGAAAAGGATAGGTAAACCTCGAATCAGAAATGAGCCCGTATTTCCTTAACTAAAAAAACACACCTATATTTTATTTTTATTTATAAGGAGATAATACAATGAAAAAAATTAATTTGAAAAACAATATTTTTACAGAAAAAACAGACATTGAATTTAATGACGACAAGCCTTTAAATTGGAATGGTCGACATGATGCATTCAAAAAAGCACTTATCGATTTCATAGCAGAACGCTTAGATGCTGGTAAATCCGTTAATCTCAGTACTGGTGATGAGTATATTGATTTCTTTGAACCTGCACTGAAATTCATTCAGGATGCATTAGTGAAACATGCCATTGAATTTGGCGATGAATATGTACTTAAGTGTTATGGTCTACTCCCTGTTGATGCAGCAAAGATAAATGAATTAGTTGCTCAGCGCGATAGTTACACTCTATCATTCTTTGGTCTTGAAAACGCATCTGACGAAGAATTGAAAAACTGGGATGTAAACAACCTTGAAAAGTTGCCTTTGGTAAAAGATTTTGAAGCAGATTTCAAGCCAACCGAACCAATCTACGACAATTGGAATGTGTATCACCCTGATTACGACAATTGTTAATGCGAGTGGTGTAAAACATGGACAATCCAATTGATGCTATTATCAATGGAATTGTCAGTGACCTAAAAAAAGATGGATTTTCTGACAAGGATATTGAAATGGCTATAACAACCGCTAGAAAGCATTATGAAGCTTTCTTCGGCAAACCGAAAAAATCTAAAAAGAAAAAGGAGGTGGATAACGAAGATGACGAAAGTTTTGGTTTCTGTTGATTATGATGACGATAGCCCTGTTGACTGGAAAGTTATGGAAACAAGCTTACCGTCTGAACTTGAGGAAATTTACAATTATGCTGTAAAGCATAAATACGCACCTTCTTCAAGCAAGGCATTAAAGGATTATCTTCCAACATTGCGTTGTAAGATTGAAGAAAAATTAATCGAAGAAATGATTAATGAAGGTGATTCCTATGTAATCGACCTGTGTGGTGGTAGAACTGCAACAACTGAAGAAATCATCGATGCAGTAGCAAACCGCGATTACTTTGCATTAGTATACTACGGTCTTGAAAATGCTACTAATGAAGAAATTGAAAGTTGGGACGGAGCCTCTCAACCATCATTTCCTCGACTCAGAGACATCTACGAATCTTACAGTGATAAAAGCCCATTCAACGAAGGATGGAAACTCACTGTTAAATATTACGACCCTGCTGTTGAAGAACACTAAAATTTAATATCTCCCCACATAAAAACACCTACGATGTCAGGTTCCGTCCTAACATCATAGGTGTTTTAGTATTATGTACTTTTTATTATGATGAAAATATTTCCATAAAATCGTCATATGAAACGCATTTCACATCTAAATTTTCACATATATTAGGGAGCCGAGCAGAGTGCGGCTTATATTCCTCTTGTGTGACAACAGTAGCATTCAAAGCCTTTGCTTTTGCCACTAGATAAGGGTCAGCAGACGGACGATTCTCCATAATGTTTTTAGTGTGTATACTTTCTTGCATTTTGGAATTTTGGAATAAATCTTTAATAATTAGCGACTCTTCATTGGTTGGGTTCAAAAACAGCGTTTTTCTTTCTTTTATCCATTTAAAGCTATCGCTATCTTCAGAATAATGTTTGGCAATTTCATTATAGCACTCGTCCACTGATACAATTGTTCCATTTTCAATTTCAGCATCAATCTTCTCCCACACAGCCTCAAAATACTTGCCTTTCTTTGGAAAGTGTTCAAGAAGTTTTCTAAAAATATTTGTATCCAATACATATACCATTACTTCAACCCCCTAAAAAAGGCGCTTTCAAGTTTCGGTAAATGGTCAATCTTGCTATTTAGCATTTGACTTGCTCGAGCGTTATCTATTCGCCCTGAAAAATACTCTCTAAAAACATCTCCCGTATATCGTTGCCCTAAATAAGAGAGTTTTGTATAATAGTGGTTTCCTCCGCCCTTCTCTTGTTTTTTCCCTGAACCACCACGAATTGCATCACCATAAAAAGTTTCTTTTAGTGCATCATAATCTCTGTGCGATATTTTACCCAACATAAGTAATTTGTACATTATAACTTCCTTACTTACTGAATACAACTTTGCTAAATCACTTATTCTTTCTTCATCAATTGGCATTTTGGCTATCTCTTCCTTAAAATCATCTATAGGAACAAGGAATGCATTAGCAAACACATCGCAAGACTTTTCGTCATTTTTCTGCTGATTATTCAAATACATGTAGAAATCGTCTCTTATTATTTCCGCACCGCTTGTATTTGATATTAAATGATATAATTCGTGAAACAGTGTAAAAGTTTGCCGAGTAAAAGACATTGAATTATTAATAATAATTACTGGATAGTATTCATCATTTAAACATAAACCCGAAACATTATTGTCTTTGAAAGAATCCTTAAACACATATACCCCTAATTCATAAAATCGTTCCCTAAATATTTCAAAAACGACCTTTGGGTCTTTACGACTTTTTTGCGCTTTTATAGGAAATGCCATAAGACTTCTAAAATAGGCACATAATTCTTCAATACCATTAGGAAATGCCGAGCGATTGCTTAATATACTTGGTTTTTCTCCATAAAGTTCTTGCAAGTTAAGTTGATACACTTTTGCTTTTTCAAATTGCAAAATCACATTTTTGCTTAAACTATCAACAACCACATCCGGCAAAGTACGTAAATCACCCTTTATGGAAGGCAATGTTGGTGGTTCTGGAAAGAAAAACAACGCACTGGGCTTATGAAAAACAGAACTTATTTTACGCAATTTAGCGTATGTTGGAAAATCCGTCCCATTCTCCCAATTGCAATATTTTTCATATTCCACATCGATAGCTTCAGCCGCTTCTCTAGGAGACATGTTGTAAAACTCTCTTGCCCATTTTAATATGTCACCATTAACGCCTGTAAGTACTTCAGCCATTTGCAATACCTCCTTTTATATTAATGTACCATCGCAATGGTCGATTTCATGTTGAATGATTTGGGCTGTCCAACCGGTGAAAGTTTTGATTCGGGTTTGGAATTCAGCCGTCTGCCACTGCACTTTTATGCTCTTAAAACGCTTACACTTACGGGGACCACCAAGCAATGAAAGACATCCCTCTTCGGTTTCGTAAGGGTCAGACTTTTTAATGATTTCAGGATTGAACATTATCATATATGTACCGTCATTATCAAAACAAATGATGCGCTTATGAACGCCAATCATATTGGCAGCCATACCAACACAACCATCAGCATTGACAATAAGTGTGTCCAACAAATCCTGTGCCACTTGTAAGTCTTCAATTGTTGCCTTCTCCGATTTCATCGCCAACAAAATCGGGTCATGAATTACTTCTTTAATCATCCATTTATCTCCCTTAATTTTTGAATGAGAGCTTCTTTTTCACCACTACCATTAGTTGCAAATCTTATTAAAGGAATATTATACAGTTGCAATACTTGGTCTTTCTTCAGGTCCCTTTCATGTTGAGCTGTACCTTCTTTATGATAGGTATACCCATCAACTTCAACAGCAAGTACAGGTTTCTTGCTAATACGGTTATAGATTAAGAAATCAAGGTGCGTACCTTTATTCATTGCATATTTGCAGAGTTCTTCATCTAAATGTTCAGGGTTTCTGATAAGCATATTTAGTGGCTGGTGACTGATTACGTCACAATGTATAAATTCGTCCATTTGCAACACTTCTGTTATTAATTTATACATCAGATTTTCTGAATCATATTCTGATACTTTCTTGCTGTTTTTCAGATATTCCAATCGACTTGCAGTATATTCTTTATACAAGAAATCAAAAACTGAATAGATTTCACTTTCAACAACAATAAAATTATTATATTCAATATATGAAATCAAGTCTTTAATGTTACTGCCATCAGGAATATCGTTTCCAGTAACCACAAGTACTAGTTGATTTTTTGCTCTTGAAACTGCAACATTCAATAGATTAGGGTCATCAACAAATTCGCTGATTTCATCATCAACTGTTGTTATAATTATTACATCTTTTTCTCGTCCCTGAAATTTATGAACAGTGGCAACATCAATTTCACTGTCAACAACTTTTGTCATTGCATTAACCTGATTGTTATAGGGTGCAATAATGCCAATTTCTTCTTTTGGTGCAGCAATTTGTGGCATAACCTCATTAATCACAACATCAATTTGTCGCTGGTTAAAAAGGTCTCTTACATGCTCACCTTTAACTGTTTTGAATACTGAAAGTGTGTCATCCTCATTATTGTCTTCAGTCATGATAACAAGTTGTCCACCATAAAATTTTTGGTTACAGAAGCCTATAATTTTAGGATGGCACCTATAATGCTCTCTCAATAATGTTTGTGGTGCATCTGGAATAATGTTGCATACTGATTCAAGAAAACTGTTTTTTGAAAACCTATAACCTTCGTCTACTTTATAGTCTTCAAATATTACATCTGTTCTTTTCGCTACATCTTCAGTTACCACATTTGGAAGTTGCTTACTATCCCCGACAATAACAACATTTTTTGCACAAGATAACGCGAGTGCACCTGTTGCTACATCGACCTGTGATGCTTCGTCAATAATTACATAATCATATTTTGCGTTTTTACACACACTACTTCTTGAAGAGAATGTTGTACTTAATACTACCGGATACTCTGCAATGAAATCCTGCGGTCTTTTCCATAAATCGTCCATTGAAAAAACTTCTCTTGTAGATTTCTCTCCGTATTTTGAAAATAAGACACTACGTAACAGTTGCATAGACTTACTACACAAATCGTTGGAAATTTGCGTTGCGTTTTTGGTTTTAAAAAAACCTTCAGTTTCTTCAATCTCGTTAACTAATTCAGTTTCTTTTGTATTGTAATAAATATCCTGAAGTTCTGTAATTAAAGTTGAAATATCATCCTTAAAAACATCTAGATTAAATATTCCGTATATAATCCCACTTTTAAGTTTGAAAAACCATGATAACTTTTTACCAGTTTCATTGATTATCTGAATTTCATTCCAAAGATTTATTATTTTTTGCGATGAAAGTTTTCTCTTGATTTTTAATTTCTTGGAATCTTCTGATGATTCGCTTTTATACAAATCAAAGTACTTTTTCTCCAATGTCAGTGCCTGCAACTGTTGTTTAGCCAATGCAAGACGCTCTTGCTTTTGAAAAATATCACCCAAATCAAAAGAAATATTTTTAATTTCTTCATTCATCTGATATGGGTTTATTTCTTGTCTCCAAGAAGAAATATCAGGATACACTCCACTTTGATTTTTTATAAAAGTCTCTTTATTTTGTGTAGAACCGAGAGGTGCGACAATAAATCCCATATCATATTTGGGACTTGATAATTTTTCTAAAACATTTGCAGTTGCTGAATTGTTATTTGATACAACCTGAACAGTTTTACCGCTTATAAGAAGATTTGCGATTATATTTAATATTGTTTGTGTTTTACCGGTACCGGGAGGTCCTTGAATAACACTGATTTGATTTTCCATTGCATTTTTAACTGCACTATACTGGCTGGCATTACATCCAAATGGAAATATTGGATTGCTTGCAACACTTTTAGTGTTTTTATATTTCTGTGGATTTAAATATAACGCTAATGCAGTATCATCACCAACAAAGTCGGATATTTTTTCATATTGTTTTGAAAGCAGATTCGTTCCGTCATCAGACTTAATGCTCACTGACTCCGCCGTTTGATATAAATAGCTGAAAACATTTTTCGATTCGCTTTCAGATAAACAAGATGTTGTAATATTCAAATCTTCTTGTCTATAATCACGCTCACTGCCATTAGAGAAACAAATATGCCAATAAGCATGATAGCTATCCCTGAAAACGTATATTGCTTCAACGTCAAACAATTCTCTGCCCGAATGCTCAATTTTATGTAAAGCAGGGTTTAAGATTTCAGGGTTTTCAAGAATTGAAACATTATCGTAATTATATGAGAAGGTTTTATCGCTATTGAAAGTTATGTCCCATTTATGAGTTGAATTATTGTATTTATAAAATCTAACATCGGGTGTTATTATTTTATTGTTTCCAATAATCATAATTTTTCTGGTATTCAAAGCGGCACCTCCTTCAACAAATTGGTTTAATAATTTTTAAATATATTTTCAAACAGTCACAACTGTATTATATCACTTGGTTTTTTAATCTTCAATAATCTTCCAATATTCTAAACCAGAAACAATGTCCATAAAAATGTACTTAGACCTCTTGTTTTGATTTAAATACGCACATAACACTTGAAATGCGACAAAAAATATGGTATTCTTATCAAGAAATGCGGCGCGCCGCAAACTGATAGGAGTTTTATTATGAGTTTAAAATGTGCATCATTTTTTGCAGGTGTTGGTGGAATTGATTTAGGTTTTCATCAAGCTGGTTTCCAAACTGTGTATGCTAATGAATTTGATGATTATGCAGCAGATACATTTGAGTGCAATTTCGATATAAAAGTTGATAGACGAGACATTCACATTGTTCCCGCTGATGAAATCCCCAACTTTGACATCCTGCTTGCAGGCTTTCCTTGTCAGGCCTTTTCAGTCGCAGGTTACCGTCAGGGCTTTGACGATGAAAAAGGTCGTGGCGATTTATTTTTCGAACTCATTCGCATCATGGAAGTGAAACGCCCACGAATTGCTTTTTTTGAAAATGTTAAAAACCTTGTCAGTCATGATAACGGAAATACGTTTAAAGTAATCTGCGAACAATTGGATTTACTTGAATATAAATACATTCCCTATGTGATGAATGCATGTGAATATGGTAATGTGCCTCAAAACAGAGAGCGTATTTATATCGTGGCATTTAGAGATAAAGAAGACTATGCAAACTTTAAAATGCCATTACCAATCAGCCTCACACAAACTATCCAAGATGTTATTGATTTTGATGCTGAAGTTGATGAAAAATATTACTATTCAGAAGAAAATTGCTCTTTCTATAAACAATTAATTTCAGCCATGAAAAACAAAAACACTATTTATCAATGGAGACGTGTTTATGTGAGAGAAAACAAAAGCAACCTTGTTCCAACATTAACTGCAAATATGGGTACCGGGGGTCACAATGTGCCTTTAATATTAACAAACCAAAATAAGATA
Source organism: Clostridia bacterium (assembly GCA_017399405.1). Lineage (GTDB taxonomy): Bacteria > Bacillota > Clostridia > Oscillospirales > Acutalibacteraceae > Fimenecus. The sequence goes on from JAFQCT010000018.1 coordinate 11,421, forward strand.
CGAAAATTAACACCACGCGAATGTTTCCGTGTACAGGGTTTCCCTAAGACCTTTAAATTACCTGAACAATCAAATGGACGATTATACAAACAGGCTGGCAATAGTGTTGTTGTCCCTGTTATATACAGAATTGCACAATCCATTCAAGATGCAATAGTATAAAGCGAAGAGCACCAAAACGGTGCTCTTTTTTAGTCTATTTCTTCCACAGGCTCTTCACCGTAAAAAGCTTCATAAGTACCTATTTCAGCAAAATTGATTGAGTAGTCCAAATCACCATGTTTTGTAAACACAACACTATCGATACCGAAGATTTCAAGGTCCCTGTATGTTAAAAGTCTTTTTTCTGGTAATTCAAAAACCTTTCTTAACAACCATTCACCAAGCGCTTTGTTAGGATTACTCATAATTGCCTTGCAGTCATCTTGACACACTTTTGATGGGATAACCGTTCCATCAGGGAATGTAAGACTGAAAACAGTATCTCTTGGTGGAAAAAAGCCTTCTGTCCTTCTGCGGTCCTCTGCGGGGTATGGAATATACACTTCATTAGGATGTCTCTTTCTACCACCGGCATTCCATTGATTCAATCCACTCTTTTCAGCAACAAATTTCTCGCCATATCGATTAGTTGAATACAAGCGCAAACACATGCTTTTGCTTCTATCGAAACCTTCAGCTTTATCTTCAACAATGCTTTCTGCATCATCAAAAGCGTTCATTAAAAACGAATATGGGTCTGCCATAATTTCCACTTCAAATGAATCTAAAAGCTCCATGTTTTCAAAGAGCATGTAAAGTGTATTTTTTGAGGTACTGAAATGATATGTGTGCTTTCCGTCTGTGAAATATGTATTATTTATATTTCCTCTTCCGCTGATTATTGAAATATTTTCAACGTCAATATAATCAAAAGCGTGTTCTAATATTTGCATAGAACCTGGCACTCTCTTGACAATGTGATATATCATTTCATCTATGCCGTGCAGGTTTTTAGTAATACGAATTCTTTCATTTCTGTAAACAGCAATTTTTTTAACTAAATCAATTCCTGTAAGACCTTCGTATGTTGATTTTAATTTGCCAAATTCGGCAACTTTTTGGTCATCCTGTCCCATCCATGTCTTAAGACCAATGCCGATTTTGTTCTTTTTTGCATCGGCAGAACAGTCACTTCTGGCGAGATTATCAGCTTCAAGATATTTACAAAAAATATTTTCGTGACAACGGTATGGTAAGTAAGGTGAATCACTTTCAGAAAAGAGCAATGTTAAATTACCTATAATTGTAAGCATCTTTTTATATTGTGCTTTCAATTGTTCCGGCTGATGTTCATAAAACATAAAAAAGACCTCTTTAAAGTATTTTATTAAATTTTATCACAAAAAATAGTTTTTCACAATAAAATCAATTAAATCTTTTCAAGAATAATGTCAGTATCGCTTATCCATGTGACACGAACTCTGTCACCTATGACTGCGCCAATATATTCATACCAATCACCAAGTGCCCTTAAATCGTCGGCTACTGAAAATTGTTTTGCATAAACGCTACCAGCAGTGCTACAACCTTGCGCTTTCAGTATACAGTTCAAAAAACCATCTGCCGATTGGCAATTAAATATATTTATACCAAACTCATCACGTCCACCAATGTTATTTGAATTGTATATTTCATACATTCTTGCACGACTTGCTGGAATTGGTAAATATCCCTCTCCGTATATTCTATCACGAGTATGTGTGTAACGATGAGTTCCCCATTCCAAATGTGCCCTCTTTAATGTTACAACGTATGAATCTCCTCTTTTTGCCATAATAATTTCTCCTTCTTACAATAGTACCTTTAGTTATTCATCATTTTTTAAGCTTGAACAATAATCACATTTTATACATGGACTTCCAAGATACATTTCAAACCCTCTATAAAACTCGCAACCTCCACACTGGTCTTTAAAAATAATGTTATCCTCTTTAGGACATGTGTCGGCATCTATCTTATATGATAAAACTTCGCTCATATTTTCACCTCCTTATATAAACTGTTTTACAATATATAAATCGAATAAAACTGACATTTTGTGACAATATATCTATAAATATACTATTATTAATATATCATCATTTAAGGCATAAACAACTTAATTGTAAAAACAAGCAATAAAATAACACCTACCGTTGTAATATGGCAGGTGCTATTCTTTCTCTTATTAATTTTTCTGTTGTCATTATGCATCTGAATTTGTTGATAATGCTTCTGGCGGTAATAACATGTTATTACTGAAAAAAATGTACTCTTTCTCTTTTTTTGCCCCATTAGCACTATAATATATGTCTATGGTACTACCCCTAAATTTTGAATATAAGTTCGCCACCAAATCGCAAACATCGTAAGTCACAATCCATTTTCTATTGCATCGTGCGATTTGATCGCGAAGCGTGCGATGGTCTGCCTCAGAAAAAGAGTTCTTATATAACTGTCCGCCCTTAACCACATATGGAGGGTCAAAATTTATAAATGCTTTATAATAATGGCGCAACTCGTTCTGAAGAAAATTTACCGCATCCATATTATATAGAACAATCCTATCAGATAAATCAGAAATTGTTCGAATTTTTTGTACAAGTTCATCCCTTTTAAAACGAGCATCCATTTTATAATTTCCAGTTTGGTCTCGTTTACCAATCACGCCACCTGTTATTACACCAGATACATTGGTTCTGTTTAAAAATAGTGTTGCTTGGGCCAATTGTAGTTGAGTATAGTTTTGTTGATTTAAATATATATTGCGTTGTTTATCCCATTCATCAACCGTCAACGATACAGTATTTATAAAATTACACATCTCATCTGGTTTATTAAGAACACAATACCAAAACGCATATATAGCAGGATCTAAATCATTAATAACAATTCTCTTAACATCATTGTTAATCAACAATTTTAAAGCCAGTCCGGAACCACCAGCAAATGGTTCAATATATGTTTCTCCCATCATTCCGTTCAGTTCAATAAGTGATTTTACATATTTATACAGTTTCGTTTTTCCACCGGGATATCTTAATGGTGATGGAGTTGTCGGCAAAGTGTTCCCTCCTCCGTTTGCTTATGAAGACCATTCTTTAGGATTAATTTCGTGGTAATGCGATACCTTTAAGAAAAGCGTATGCAACTCTTTATAAAAGCGGTCAATTTCCAACTGATTTGCAGGATTATGTATCCAATGTTTGAATAACAACTCGAAAAAAGTACGATTATTAGTAAACAGTTCTTTATAGAATTCTCTTGTTTTCCCTTTGGTAGATTTTGTATTTTTCTTGCAAGTTTCTAATTCTTCTTCAAAATCAGTTACTTTATTTTTTATTTCATTTATATAATACGTTTTACTGTAGCCTTTGTCAACTATTGTACGCTCAATCCAAAATGTATCATCGTCGTTAAAAAGTTGTTCAGCATAATCTATAAGTAATTTTTCTGGAGATTTTTTTCCGGGAAGTGCTGTAATACAATTTGAAATATCAGAACCATGGTCTCCATCTAATATACAAATAGAACGCATAGTAGTTCGAAGTAATTTACTGTCTGTAAAAATACCAGATAAATTTTCTGCCCCAATATTTGTTAATACTAAATGAAAAAAGCGACTAGCATTTTTAAATTCGTCATGTTTCTCATTATAATAACTAAATAAAATTCCAAGCAAAAATCGTGCTTCATCATCCTCAGTGAATACAGGAATGACTTTATCCTCATATATATTCTCATGTGTTATGGATTGGAGATGCATTTTAATTTTATAAATATCTGGCTCCTCCATTTTAGCAACAGATGATATGTTATCAAGCAAATATATCACATTATCATTTTTTGTAAGCATTTCCTCTAGCAATGACATGCTATGTGTTGTAAATACAACTTGTATTTTATATTTTTCAGACATTTCGCGGAATAAATTTAGCAACTTAATTTGAAATGCCGGGTGTAAGGTAGCATCCATTTCATCAATAAGAAGAACGCTTTCAATATCTTTAGATGACTCAATTGAATCATAATAATATTCTAATGAAACCAAAGCTGTTAGAATTATGCTTAAGTTGTCTTCACCAGCGGATATCGTATTTGAATCTATACCTTCAACATTGCTTGAAAACTCATTTCGAACTTTGATATCGCCCATTTGTTTTGTCGCATTGAAAGATATGTCATAATTAGTAAACTTTTTATATAACTTGGCTATTTCCTCTTGATATGATTGTGGAAGCTTCTTCTTAATATTTGAAAGAGCTTCATCATTTTGAAATTCTCCAAAAGGAACCAATCTTGAAAGTCCTAAATAAATTACAGGACAACATGGGAGTGAATCTTTAGTTCCCGGCTGATATTTAGGTTTAACTGCATAACGGGTCATAAGTGAAGAATTATGTCGTCTAAAAGACAAAGACTCAGCACCATAATAATCTATTGAAAACAACGGACCCTTTACTCCATGAGCAGGATCATTATAAGTTTGGTCTCCACGAGTCAAACTCTCAACTTTTGGGTTTGTCACATTATTAACTGCTTTAATTACCGGTAAACACTTGCTATCCTTTATCCAATCGCACTTATTCGTTGGAGCCTGTAAAGAGTTTCCAAGAATATGCAATAAAGATGTTTTACAAGTACCATTAGTACCAGAAATTGCATTAATTTTCTGAGTAAAATTTAATGTTAAATTTTTAAGCTTTCGATATTGAATAATATTTATATTTTTAATCACAATATCACCTTTCTACTAGCAGTTAAATTAAACAATTTTTTATATTTTACACCAACACCGTATTTTTTGTCAATTTTAATAATAAATTCTGTAAAAAAACTCTTATTTAAAGAAAACATATCCTTCAAACAATTCCTTTTCCAGTTATACTAAAATTTGTCTCAAAATCCTTATGTAAAATATTTCATAACTTTTTTACTTAACCTTATTTCCTGCTATACCTTTCCATATATATAATCGTAATCTCATAACATTTTGTGACATAAATTTACAATTTTCTTGCTATTATTTGTTGTGTTGGGTTACAATAACACTACCGATGGAAGGAGGGTTGATAATCGGTTTGGGCGTAAAAATCTATTGAAACAATACTTAAATTTACGCAAATTTATAATTTAATAAGGAGGTAATGATGATTACATCAGAACAGTATCGGCAGATACAGGAGTGTAAGGATGATGGCTTGACCATGGCGGAGACGGGGCGGCGGTTACACATACCTGCGTCGGTGGTTCGGAACTGGTGGCGGAAATCGGAAGAGGATTTCTACAAGTCCATGCGTGGCACGGTGTATGATTTGGACAACTACCGTCAATACATCATTGAGCTGATTAAGTCTTGTCCTACTATCACCAACACCAATTTGATGACACAATTGCGAGAGGAATTTTCTGACTTTGATGCTACCTACTCCACTTTCAATCGGTATGTGAAAAACCTGCGAATTCAGGCGGGCTTAAGTCAACCGAAACGCATCCGTTGTATTCGTGATGACCAACCACCGGGGTATGAGGCACAGGTTGATTTTGGTGAATACCGAATGCGAAACATGTACGGCAAGGAAACCAAGGTATATTTTTTCTGCATGGTGCTTTCGTATAGCCGAATGAAATTCGTGTACTTTTCACCTAAACCGTTCACCGCTAAAACTGCTATTGAGGCACACAAATATGCTTTCAAGTATTTCGGTGGACGTCCACAGGTGATTATGTATGACCAAGACAAGGTTTTCGTTGTTGCTGAAAGTTACGGCAATATCATTCTCGTTAAAGAGTTTGATGAGTTCGTTAAGGATGTTGGTTATTCGCTTTTCATCTGCAAGGGACACGACCCCAACACCAAAGGCAGAGTTGAAAACACTGTGAATGTGGTCAAGCGTGGTTTTCTTGACGGTAGAACTTACTACGGAATTGACAGGCTTAACTGCGATGCTCTTAACTGGCTCGACACCACTGGTAACAGCATTGTGAATGATTACACCAAGCGTACACCGAGAGAGTTGTTTCCCATTGACAACAAGGCACTCGCTAAGGTTCGTTTTCAAGAAAAGCCACTTGTTCAAGTCCTTACAATGCACGCAGGGTTCGTTGAATTCCGTGATAATCGTTATGAGATGCCACAGGAAAACCTTAATGATGGTGAAAGAATTCGTGTTGAATTGCAAGAGGACACTTTGCTTTTCTATGTAGCACTTACAAGTGATTTGATTTGCAAACATGCCCTTTGTAACGAAGTTGGTAGGACTATAAAACTACCGAATGACAGAATTCCACACCATAAAATCGAAACGGATATGCTTCGGTTTTACAAAGATAACCCACTTGCGATTGAGTTCATTGCACAGTTGAAAATCATGCGACCGAGATACATTCACAAACAGTTACAACTACTGAAAAAGGCGTCCGTTTTTTACACGGAAGGTCAAATGAATTCAGCGTTTGAGTATTGCATCAACACTTGTGAATGTACAACATTGGAATTGTTATCGTTCTTGATTTACAAGTATGGCAAGGACTCATTTTATGATTGTATGGGCAATTACGCAAAATCAAACTACTTAAAACGAAGTCGTGAGATACAGGAGGCATTCAATGGCAGAGATTTTTGATGTAATGATGATGGCAAAGGAATTGGGTCTTACTCATCTTGGCAACAGTGAGGTTGATTTAACAGATGAGCGTGTTTCTAACCTTGATTATCTGCACAATGTGTTGCAACAGGAAATGGATATGCGACTGAAAGCAAGGGCAAAGAAATACACAAAAAGAAGTCGCCTACCTGACCGACACTATGATTACAATTACATATCGTCGGGATTACAGTGGCAACTTGACAGGATTAAGAATTTCGATTTCAAAACCGAGCATCAGAACATTATAATTATCGGTAAATGTTGCAGAGGCAAGACAAGTCTTGCAGTTGACATTTCGCTTGAGGCTATCGAGAAAGGTGCAATGGTTGTTTATGTTACCTTTGAAGAATTGATTAAATGCTCAAGCAAAAAATCACACCCTTGGCGTTATTTAGTTGAAAGCGACCTTGTGGTGATTGATGAGTTATTTTACACAACACCAACAGAAGAAGAGTTGTTACTCTTCTACAAAGCAATAATGAAGCTCAGTAACGAGCGTAGTTTAATTTTAATTTCAAACAGGGATTTGCCTTTATGGAATGAAATGAAGGCAGACCGACACGTGATTGAAACCTTGTCATCAAGGCTTTCACACAACTCACAGATGATTTATCTGTAATAAAACTTAAAAGCCTATTCCTATTAAAACTGAAAATAAGATGCGTTATGACGCATTTAATATAAAAAGTACACCGTTGGAAATAATTTTCGGAAAACGTAAAAACAGGCGAAAAAAATGTACACGGTGGAAATATTTTTTACCCATTTTGCGATATGGGTGAAAATTTCACCCCTTGGGGGTGGGGCACACAAAATCTCTGTGCAAAAACAGGTGCGGACAGCGGCGCAGGGTCTTGTGTTAATTTTCGCAAAAGTTTAATAACACAAGATTCGAACCTAAAAAAGGGAGAGCGTGGTTTCGCTCTCCCTTGTTATGTTTTTATTTCAATAAAGGTATTATATTTTCAGCAACAATTTTATATGCGTTTACATTCAGATGAAGTCCGTCATAAGTGTATTCTTTTTTTAAGTTTCCCGTTTCATCTTTTAATTTGTCTGTAATATCAAGCCATACACAATCGTGTTCTTCACTTAACATTATAAATTCTTTATTCATAATGTCAATTTTTTCGTTGCTACGCTTTTCAAACTTGTCACGCATACCGCAATTGATTGGGTAAACTGCTTGTAAAATAAAGTTTATATCAGGACAAACTTTTTTAGTATTTTCAATGATTTTGCTAACATTTTCAACGCTCATTGAAAGGGGGAGTCCTCGCCCAATATCGTTAGTGCCGATAAGCAACACAACATTTTTAGGTTCTATATTCAACACATTTTCATTTAGTCTTTCAAGAAGTCTGTCAGTTGTATCACCACTAATTCCGCGATTATAAACTGCCTGACCAGAAATTTTACTGAAATCATAAAACAACTCGTACCAGTTAAAGAAATCAGTAATTGAATCACCTAAAAGTACAGTCTGATTCTTAAGGGCATATTCCTCATTAAGAATACGATAGTTTTCTCGTTTGGTATTTTTCTCACGGTCATATTCCGTGATTTTTGAGTAATCAATCTCTTTCTTAAAAAACATATATTATTCACCTTGTTCTATGAGAAAATCTCGTTTCATAATACATTCTTCCATAAAAGAAACAGCAGTTTCCATAACATTCAAATCTTCTTTTGTAATAAGTGCATAGTCAATATTCTGGTAAACTTCGTATGCCTCAGGACTATTCTTACCAAGAGTTTCAATCTTCGCAAAAGTGTCGTTAAGATATTGTTCAGCATCTTTTGCAAGATAAACATTGTGAAATTTGCTTTCATAAAGTACGGTGCGCGCGTTTTCGTTGTCCTGAATTTTATGAGGTTTGCCAACAGGACTATTCTTCACAGTAACTTGCATATCATTACCACCGTGCATTACAAGAGTAGGCACAGAGTTGCTGTTAATTGTGTCGCAAGTGCGAAGAATACCGGTTTTGCCAAATCTTGAAAGGTTAATTAAATCAAAGAAAGGACTCAAAATTGAAAGGTCAATTTTAGTTTTTGTCTTTGCAACATCACGAATTAACTTGTTCATTGAGTTAAAAGGTGAGAATGCAACAATACCCTTGATTTCGGTTTCAGTTATTGCAGATACATTACAAACGCTGTAAGCACCCCATGAGTGACCAACAAGAATAATTGGCATATCTTTCAATTCGTCACGCTTTTTTACAAAATCAAGTGCGTGTTTAAGGTCGATTATACCTTGAGCAAATCCTTTTATTTTATTGCCCTCAGATGCACAAGTGCCTGTGTTATCATAAGCCAATACATGATAACCTTTTTGTGCAAAATAGTTGATTTCAGTAGTATAAGCCAAGTGCCCCGCACCCATACCGTGTGAGAATACTACAAGTGCTTTATATGTTTCAACTTTTGCGTTGCTATATAAAAAACCGTTAAGTGTTTGCCCTTTATCAGATTTGAAATCAACAGGACGAGCGTTAAGATTATCAAAATTCTTGGCTTTAAGGTATTTAAGATTTTCGTCACCCTCGCATCTTTTGTTAATTCCTGTTGTGTCCATAATTTTAAGTGCAATAACAAAAAGAAGTATGCAGATTATAATAACCGCTATAAAGACATAAAGCATATTTTCTTCCACCACCCGAATTTAATAATTACATTTTACCACATTATTAGAATTTTGCAACATTTAGCGTGTCTGAACTATAAAATTGTTGTATATTTGAAAATTTTGTGTTATAATGACTACAAAACTATAGATGAGGTGTAAATTATGTTTTTGCGTCAACTTCGTATTTTAAGAAGACAAAATAAAATGTCACAGCAACAAGTAGCAGATGCATTAGAAGTAAGTCGCTCAACTTATTGCAGTTATGAGTCAGGTCGCAGAACACCTGATATTGAAGCAATTGTTAAATTAAGTGTATTTTACAGAGTTCCTGTTGAAAGATTTTTTGAAGATTTGATTAAACAATATGCAGAAGATGAAGATTATTATGACGGTCAGCCTGATACACGCTTTCTTTCACAGCTTACAAGAGCAGAACACGACCACATTGTAAATCTTCGTCTTATTTCAAATGATGACCGTGTTGCTATTATGGAAGCAGCTGCATCAAAAGTTGTATCAAAGAATTAAGGGACAGTATAATGAAAAACGAAAATTATGTTATGACATCTTCTCTTGAAGATTATCTTGAAGCAGTTTTTGTGCTTTCAAAACAAAAAGGTAATGTAAGACTTACTGATATTGCTGAATATCTTGGGGTTTCAAAACCAAGCGTAAACAGAGCAGTGAATACTCTTACACAAAATGGCTTTTTGGAACATGTAACTTATGGCGATATTATAATCACCCCCGCAGGCGAAAGCTATGCGGCTAATGTGTTGCGTCGTCATAAACTTATTAAACAGTTCCTTATCAGTGAACTTGGCGTTGATGAAAAAATTGCCGAGCGTGATGCTTGCCAGATGGAGCATGTAATGAGCTCTGTTACAATTGATAAGTTGTATGAATATCTCGAAAGGCAGGTGTAAGTATGACTAAAATTGCTGTTATTGGTGGCGGTGCGTCAGGACTTGCCTGTGCTATAGAGATTATGCGTACAGTCAAGAATAAAGATGCTGTAAAAGTCACAATACTTGAGCGTCTGCCACGCGTTGGCAAGAAAATACTTGTTACAGGTAATGGCAGATGTAACCTTACAAATATAAACGCAAGTGTAATGAATTACAGAGGCGATGCAGATTTCACTGAATACGCGTTAAATCAGTATTCACCACAAAGTAATATTGCATTTTTCAACTCATTAGGTCTTTATACAAGAACTGAAGATGAGGGCAGGGTGTATCCGCTTTCAAATCAGGCTTCATCTGTACTTGATGCGTTGCGTTTTGAGTGTGCAAGATTAGGTATTGAAACTATATGCGACTATCGTGCAGTACATCTTAAAACCGTTTATACAGGAGTTACAACAAAAATTATAGTAAATAACCGCGACCGTTTTGATTATGTTGTTGTGGCTTGTGGCGGTATGGCTTGTAAAGCCCACGGTACAGATGGTGACGCTTATGACTTGCTTAAAATGTTTGACCATAAAATTATTTCGCCGGCTCCTGCCCTTGTATCACTTAACTGTGACGAGTTTACAAAGGCACTTAAAGGTGTTCGTTCAATTTGTAAAATGAATTTGATTATTGATGGTGAAAAAGCACTTGAAAATTATGGTGAAGTGCAGTTTACAGATTATGGTCTTTCAGGTATTCCTATTATGCAGCTTTCACGATTTGTGTCGGTTTCACCGTCAAATAACATTTATATTGAACTTGACACAACTCCTGATTTTACTGCTGAAGAAATCCGTAAATACCTTTATTCAAGACGAAATATTGATAAAGGTCTTTGCGAAAATATGCTCAGCGGAATTATGAACAAACAACTTTGTATTGTGCTTATGAAAGAGTGCGATATTCAGGTAAACGGAAGAATAAATGAACTTACTGATAGTGAAATTGAAAAACTTGCAGATATAATCAAGTGTTGGAAAATCAAAATTAAAAATTCACGCAGTTTTGATTATGCACAGGTTACTGCGGGCGGTGCAGATTGCTCACAGTTTAACGCAGAAACAATGGAGTCGTCACTTGTCCCTAATGTATTCTGTTGCGGTGAAGCACTTAATATTGATGGTGACTGCGGTGGCTACAATCTTCAATGGGCGTGGAGCTCAGGCAGACTTGCAGGTAATACCATAGCCGAAAGGATTAACAATGCTCAGAATTAGTGAAATAAAGCTCGACCTTGACAGTACTTTTAATGATATTGAAACTGCAACTGCAAAGGCACTTAAAATCGAGCGAAAAAGATTATTAAAAACTGAAATATATAAACAAAGTGTGGATTGTCGCAAAGGTGAAGTGAAATTCGTTTATACTGTTGATGCTACTGTTGACGGTGACGAAGAAAAAATCGCAATGAGCCTTGATAGTAGTAAGGTTAAAGTATGCGAAAAATACACTTATACAATGCCTGGGTCCAACAGAAAAAGTACTTTACCACCTGTAATTGCAGGCTTCGGTCCTGCCGGTATGTTTGCAGGTCTTATCCTTGCTCGAAGTGGCCATTGTCCCATTATTATTGAGCGTGGCAGTGATATTGATAAGCGTACAAATGATGTAAATAATTTTTGGACCAATAGAGATTTGAACGAAAACTCAAACATTCAGTATGGTGAGGGTGGTGCAGGCACGTTCTCTGACGGTAAACTTACAACGGGCATTAAAGACAGTCGTTGCAGATTTGTTTTTGAAGAGTTTGTAAACCACGGTGCACCTGAAGATATCCTTACTAACGCAAAGCCTCATATTGGTACAGATAAGTTAAAATCAACAGTAAAAGCAATCCGTGAAGAGATTATTTCTCTTGGTGGTACAGTGCTTTTTGACACACAACTTACAAATATTATTGTTGCAAACGGATTTATTCACGGAATAACAATTCGTGATAAATATGGTAAAGAAAAAGACATTGAAACCGATGCCCTTATTCTTTCAATCGGTCACTCTGCAAGTGATACTATTGAAATGCTTTATAATAAAGGTATCAATATGATGCAAAAACCATTTTCAATAGGTGCAAGAATTGAGCATCCGCAAGATTTCATCAATACTGTGCAGTATGGTGAATATAAAAATCACCCTAAACTTCGTGCAGCCGATTATAAACTTGCTTGTCATCCGCCACACGGTAGGGGAGCATATACTTTTTGTATGTGTCCGGGTGGTACTGTTGTTTGTGCGTCTTCGCAAAAGGGTGGAGTTGTCACAAATGGTATGAGTGAATATGCCCGTGACAAAGAAAATGCAAACTCTGCAATTCTTGTTGGCGTTGAGCCTGCAGATTTTCCAAGTGAACATGTATTGTCAGGTTTTCAACTTCAGCGTGAAATTGAGCAAAAAGCATTCAATCTTGGCGGTGGTGACTATACAGCACCGGCTCAACTTGTTGGCGATTTTCTAAAAAATGAGAAATCTACAAAACTCGGTGCAGTTAAACCATCATTCCCAACGGGTGTTAATATGGGCGACATAAGTCAAGTTTTACCACAAAAAGTAGTGAATACAATGCGTGATGCATTAGTTCAGATGGATAAAAAACTTAAAGGATTTGCTATGAATGATGCAGTTCTTACTGCACCTGAAACACGCAGTTCATCGCCTGTACGCATACTTCGTGATGAGTTTTATCAGACAAATATCCGTGGTCTTTACCCTTGTGGTGAGGGTGCAGGGTATGCAGGAGGCATTGTTTCTGCTGCAGTTGACGGTGTAAAATGTGCCGAAGCAGTACTAAGCGATGAATCGTAATAATTCTGTCATTTGACAACAACAAAAGTGTGATATATTATATAAGTATAGAAAGGGGACGCTTTTATGAACATAGATAATCTTTGTATGAGCTGTATGAATGAATTATATGGCGAAAAGCAGTGTCCAAAATGTGGTTATTATGTTGACTCACCACAAATTTCACCTTATTTACCACTTCGAACACCAGTAGGTGACAAGTATATTTTAGGTAAAGTTTTGTCATCTAATAGTGAGGGTGCTACATATATGGCTTATGATACGGGTCGCAATACACCCGTTTATGTTCGTGAGTTTTTACCTGAAAAGTTCATTGACCGTAGTTTTGGAACAACCGAAATCAAAGTTCAAGAACAATGGCGTGACTATTATTATTCATACCTTAAAAAGTTCCTTGATTTGTGGCGTCAGTTGGCTCGTGTAAGAGGACTTTCAGCACTTATTCCTGTAGTGGATATTATTGAAGAAAATAATACTGCTTATGTAGTAAGTGAATATGTTGAAAGCATTTCACTTCGCGAGTTTTTACTTCGTAGTCAAACGGGTTATCTTAACTGGGAAAAGGCAAAAGTATTGTTTATGCCTGTGCTTTCAACTCTTTCAACACTTCATAAAATGGGTATTACTCATAATGGTATCAACCCCGATAATCTTCTTATTGGTCGTGATGGTAAACTTCGCATTTCAGGTTTCTCAATAAGTGAAGCACGAATTGAAGGCAGTGAGTTGTCACCTGAATTGTTTGAGGGGTATACACCTATTGAACAGTATGGTTATACTTATGAAAATGGTTGTTGGTCAGATGTTTACTCATTCTGTGCAGTAATTTACAGAGCACTTGTTGGTAGCGTGCCACAAGACGCAGTTTCCCGTTCAATGAACGACCAGCTTATTATCCCCGCAAGATATGCCGAGATTATTCCTGTTTATGTAATCAACGCACTTATGAACGGTTTGCAAATTGACCCAGCTGACAGAACAAAAGATGTTGAGACACTTCGCGAAGAACTTTCAGCAACACCGGGTAATGTGGTTTCATCATTTTCAGGTGTAAATGTGCCAACAGGCGAAAGAAAACAAAAAGAGCTTGAAGCAGTAGTCGTTGATGCTGATGATAATTCAACTGCAAAAACTATACTTATTGCATTTCTTGTGTGTTTAGGTGTAGGACTTATTGTGGTTGGCGGTTGGTTCTTGTACGATAAAGTGATTAAAGACTATGTTGACACACCAACTGAGTCCACAACCGAAGCACCTGAAATGTTTGAAGTTCCTAATTTTGTGAACAGTTCTTACGATATGGTTGCACAAAATCCTGTTCAGAATGACCGTTTCACTATCAAATCTGTGTTTGAATACAATACAGAGGTTGAAAAAGGCTATATTATTTCTCAAAGTGTTGAGGCAGGTCAGGTTGTAGAAGAGGGTACAGAAATTACCTTTGTTGTAAGTAAAGGTCCTGAATATAAAATAATCCCGTCAGTTAAAAATCTCTATGTTGATTTTGCAAAAGAGCAACTTGAAGAAGCAGGCTTTGTAGTCAATATAATTACAAAAGAGAACAACGGTGATTATGAAGAAGGCATTGTTGCAGAAGTAACACCTGAAGAGGGTGCAAGTCGTGTAAAAGGCACTAATGTGTATATTCAGGTTTACGGACCACCACCAAGCACCGAACCACAAACTGAAGAAAGCACAACCGGTGGCGGACTTTTCAGCGGATTTTTAGGATAAAAAATATAAGGGGACGGTTTATACGCGAACCGTCCCCTATTTGAGTGTTGTTTGTGATAGAAAAACAATAAATCCGAACGCATTACTGTCACGGTAATGCGTTCGGATTTTTCACACTTGGCAGGGGCAGAAGGATTCGTTCTCGCCACCACCAATAGCAACTATTTTTCTGCTCATTGTTTTTCGTCCTAAATAAATCATATTCTTATTACTGCATCCAAGCACAGTTCAAGTGCATATGCAAATGAATCTTCGCCCCAATTACGCTCTTCGTAATTTTCAACATCTGCAAGTGTATCTGCTGTAAATAATATGCAGCCCCATATCACATTGCGGAAAGAAGCACACGCAGCAAGAGCTGCACATTCCATTTCTACAACTTCGCAGCCTTCCTGTTTTCTATATGTTACTTTTTCCTTGGTTTCACGATAAAATCCATCTGTTGACCAAGTTGTTACTTCACGGTATTTAAGTTCGTGTTCAGCAACAGCCTTTTCAATTGCTTTCATAGCTGTTTTGTTAATCTCAACAAATCGAGATGGCATCATATAGTGGTATGATGTTCCCTCATCTCGTAAAGCCTTGTAAGGAACGAGAAACACATTCTCTTCAAAATCTGTGAGAGCACCACAGCATCCGCCCGAAATGATTTCTTGCACACCGTAGCCGATTAACCATTCCATTAACTGAGTAGCGGGTGCAGCACCTACAGGTGCTTGGCATAAGCACACATCTTCTCCATTATGATTTATAACATATATGGGGTAGTCTTTTGTTGCTGATGTAAACTCACCAACCTGAACGGCATTATGTGTTTTTGCATATTCATCAATGTGTTCAGCCAAAAAAGCAAAAACAGCTTTCTTAGGTAACTTTAAGTTGAGATTTGCATGTGTGGGCATAATGACCGCTGTTTCGTCTGTGTCAAACTCAAGAATAGGAATGTCATTTTTGATTATCATTGTGCTTTTTCCTTTCCATTCAAGGTAATCTAAGTGATTATAGCACAGTATTACCATAAAATTCAATATATAATTGCATTTGTTACAACAGATAAAATGTTTTACACAACTGTTAGACTTATATTTTTGATGCTTTTTTGATGATGTAGCAGATGGAATGTTTCAGAATAGAAAAATGTTTGCAAAATTGACTTGCATTTGACTTGCATTTATGCAAATTTTGACGCTCTAAACAACAAAAATTAGACTCTGTGCCGAGCATTATAAACAACGAAAAAAGCCTTGAAACCACGCAGTTTCAAGGCTTTCCGTATGGCAGGGGCAGAAGGATTCGAACCCTCGGCACGCGGTTTTGGAGTTAATCCAAGGTCTCAAAGACTGCGTGCCATATTCCGTAGAAAAACAACTACATTCAGATTTATAAAAAATCTCCAAATCACATTTTGATGCTATTTTGATGCTATCCAAAACTATCGGTAAGGAAGGTGCAAAATTTACTACACAGAAACCAAAGAAAAAGACTTCAAAAATGACAAAGTAAATGCTTCAATTAAATTGATTTTTATAAATTCATATTGTATAATTATTTTATTAAAGTTTGTATTTGTTATATAGTTTTTGAAGAGGTGAAACTTGAAAAATGAATATATTACATATGAAATACGCAGTTGAAGTAGCAAAAGTCGGTTCTCTTAATAAGGCTTCTGAAACCTTGTTGGTTGCAACTCCAAACATTAGCCGTTCCATAAAAGAGCTTGAAGCTGATATTGGTATTTCAATCTTTGACCGCACTGCAAAAGGTATGGAACTTACTCCCGAAGGCGAAGAATTCATAAATTATGCAAAAGGTATTCTCAGTCAGATTGATGAAGTTGAAAATCTTTATAAAAAAGGTACATCAAAAAAACAGAAGTTTTCAATTTCTGTGCCTCGTGCTTGCTATATTTCAGAAGCGTTTTCAGAATTTTCAAAATCTCTTTCAAATGACCCTGCTGAAATCTTCTATAAAGAAACAAACTCACAACGCACAATTAAAAACATATTAAATCACGATTACAAACTAGGTATTATTCGTTATGCTGAAAATTATGATAAGTATTTTAAGGCAATGCTTGAAGAAAAAGGATTAGTATATGAAATGATAACAGAATTTTCATATTCCCTTATCATGAGTGCAGATAGTCCGTTGGCACAGAAAGAAGAAATAACTTTTGATGACTTAAAAGGACTTATTGAAATTGCTCATGCTGACCCTTATGTTCCGTCGATGCCACTTTCAAAGGTAGTAAAGGAAGAGCTTCCTGATAACATTGACCGTCGTATATTTATATTTGAAAGAGCAAGTCAGTTCGATTTGCTTTCCAATAATCCTGAAACATTTATGTGGGTGTCTCCAGCTCCGGACAGTTTGCTGAAACGATACAATCTAGTTCAGAAAAAGTGTATAGATAACAACAAAAAGTATAAAGATGTTCTTATATATAAAAATGGCTACAAGTTGACAAAACTTGACCGTCAGTTTATTACAGAACTGTGTGAATCAAAAAGAAAATATCTATAAAGTTCAGTTTTATCCGTTCTCAAAAAGAGGACGGATTTTTTTTATTTTCAAGTGTTATCTTTATTGATAATACCCCATAAACATTTTAAGAATTCACAAGTAAAAAGAAGTTTGTTAAAATGTTAACGAACTCGAAACGAGGGATAAATAAAAGCAAAATAATCTGAAATGTTAAAAACAAATTTTAGGAGGATACAAATGGAAACAAAAAATTACGCAATTGTAGATAGCGTTGAAAAGCTTCAGGAAGCTATCGCTAACACAAGAGAAGCTCAACAGAAGTTTGCTACCTACACACAAGAACAGGTTGACAAGATTTTCCTTGCAGCGGCTTCTGCCGCAAACAAGGCAAGAATCACACTTGCTAAAATGGCAGTAGAAGAAACAGGCATGGGTGTTGTTGAAGATAAAGTTATCAAGAACAACTATGCTGCTGAATACATTTACAATGCATACAAGGAAACAAAAACTTGTGGTGTTATTGAAGAAGACAAAGCATTTGGTATCAAAAAGGTTGCAGAACCAATTGGTGTTATTGCTGCAGTTATTCCTACAACTAACCCAACTTCAACAGCAATATTCAAGTGCTTACTTGCTCTTAAAACTCGTAATGCAATCATCATTTCTCCTCACCCAAGAGCAAAGAATTCAACTATCGCAGCAGCTAAGCTTGTTCTTGAAGCAGCAGTAGCAGCTGGTGCTCCGGAAGGAATTATTGACTGGATTGATGTTCCATCTCTTGAAATGACAAACACAGTAATGAAAGAAGCAGACATCATTCTTGCAACAGGTGGTCCTGGTATGGTTAAGGCTGCTTATTCAAGTGGTAAGCCTGCTCTTGGCGTTGGTGCCGGTAACACTCCTGCAATTATCGATGACAGTGCAGACATTCTTCTTGCAGTTAACTCAATTATTCACTCAAAGACATTTGATAATGGTATGATTTGTGCTTCTGAGCAGTCAGTTATAGTACTTGAAAGCATTTATGATGCAGTTAAGACTGAATTTGCATCAAGAGGTTGTTACTTCCTTGACCCTGCTGAAACAGAAAAAGTTAGAAAGACAATCATAATCAACGGTGCTCTTAATGCAAAAATCGTTGGTCAGCCTGCTGCAAAGATTGCAGAACTTGCAGGTGTAACAGTACCGGCAGGTACAAAAATTCTTATCGGCGAAGTTGAAAGTGTTGACATTAGCGAAGAATTTGCACACGAAAAGCTTTCTCCTGTTCTTGCTATGTATAAAGCAACTGATTTTGAAGATGCACTCTCAAAAGCAGAACACCTTGTAGCAGACGGTGGTTACGGTCATACATCTTCAGTTTACCTTAACGAAGTTACAGAGACAGAAAAGCTCAACGCTTTTGCAGCGAGAATGAAGACTTGCCGTATTCTTGTTAATACACCTTCATCACACGGTGGTATCGGTGACCTTTACAACTTCAAACTTGCTCCATCACTTACACTTGGTTGTGGTTCATGGGGTGGCAACTCAGTATCAGAAAACGTTGGTGTTAAACACCTTATCAATATTAAGACAGTAGCAGAAAGAAGGGAAAATATGCTTTGGTTCCGCGCACCTGAAAAGGTATACATTAAGAAAGGATGCTTACCTGTTGCTCTTGATGAGCTTCGTACAGTTCGTGGTTCAAAGAAAGCATTTATCGTAACAGATACATTCCTTTATGAAAATGGCTACACAAAGCCAATTACAGACAAGCTCGATGAAATGGGTATAGCACATACAACATTCTTTAATGTTCAGCCAGACCCAACACTTGGTAATGCTAAAGAAGGTGCTGCACAGATGGCAGCATTCAAGCCGGATACAATCATCGCACTTGGCGGTGGTTCTGCAATGGACGCTGCAAAGATTATGTGGGTTATGTATGAACATCCTGATGCAGACTTTATGGATATGGCAATGAGATTTATCGATATCCGTAAGCGTGTTTATACATTCCCTAAGATGGGTGAAAAAGCATATTTCATCGCTGTTCCTACATCAGCAGGTACAGGTTCAGAAGTAACACCTTTCGCAGTTATCACAGATGAAGCAACAGGTGTTAAATATCCTCTTGCTGACTATGAGCTTCTTCCAAATATGGCAATCATTGATACAGATTTCCATATGTCAGCACCAAAAGGACTCACAGCCGCATCAGGTATCGACGCTGTAACTCACGCAGTTGAAGCTTATGCTGCAATGCTTGCAACAGATTATACAGATGGTCTTGCATTACAGGCACTTAAGAACATCTTTAAATACCTTCCTCGTGCATACGACAATGGTCAGACAGACGTTGAAGCAAGAGAAAAGATGGCAAACGCTGCTACAATGGCAGGTATGGCTTTTGCAAACGCATTCTTGGGTGTTTGTCACTCAATGGCTCATAAACTCGGTGCTTTCCACCACCTTCCACACGGTGTAGCAAACGCTCTTATGATTGAAGAAGTTCTTCGTTTCAATGCAAGTGAAGCACCTGCAAAGATGGGTACATTCTCACAGTATGACCACCCACACACACTTGCTCGTTATGCAGAAATCGCTGATTACCTTGGACTTGGCGGTACAACTAACGAAGAAAAACTTGAAAATCTCATTAAAGCTATTAACGACCTTAAAGCAAGAGTTGGTATCAAGGAAACAATTAAAGATTATAATATTGACGAAAAAGTGTTCCTTGACAACCTTGATGAAATGGTTGAGCAGGCATTCGACGACCAGTGCACAGGTGCTAACCCAAGATATCCTCTTATGAGCGAAATCAAGCAGATGTATCTCAACGCTTACTATGGTAAACACTTCGTTGAAGCACCAAAGCCAACAGCAGCTCATATTGAAGAAGGCGCAAAAGTTGACGAAGTTAAAGTAACATACCGTAAAGGTAAAAAGGCATAATTAAAGGAGGAAATCGAAATGAAACTTGATAGAGTAATAGCAGTAAGAAATAACAAAACTATCTACCGTGATGGCGATAAGTGCGTTAAGGTTTTTAACGAAGATTATTCAAAGGCAGACGTTCTTAACGAAGCTCTTAATCAGGCTCGTATTGAAGAAACAGGACTTAACATTCCTAAAGTTCTTGAAGTAACTATGATTGATGGCAAATGGGCTATCGTATCAGAATACATAAAGGGTAAGACACTTCAGCAGCTTATGGATGAAGATGCTGAAAAGAAAAACGAATACATCGAACTTCTTGTTGATATTCAGCTCGGTATCCATGCAAAAGAATGTGCACTCCTTAATAAACTCAAGGATAAAATGAACAGAAAAATCGGCATCAGTGAGCTTGATGCAACAACACGCTATGACCTTCATACTCGTCTTGAAGGTATGCCAAAACATAAAAAGGTTTGCCACGGTGACCTTAACCCATCAAATATCATTATTACAGAAGATGGCACTCCATATATTATTGACTGGTCACACGCTACTCAGGGTAATGCTTCAGCAGATGCTGCAAGAACATACCTTCTCTTCTGGCTCAATGGCGATATTGAAGGTGCAAAGACATATCTTGATATGTTCTGCACAATGAGTAACACTGCAAAACAGTATGTTCAGAAGTGGATGCCAATTGTTGCTGCTTCACAGTCAGTTAAGGGTAATGAAAAAGAAAGAGAATTCCTTCTTTCTTGGGTTGATGTTGTAGATTACGAATAAGGAGAAAAGTAAAATGAAAATTACAGTATGTATTGGTAGTTCATGTCATATCAAAGGCTCACGTCAAGTAGTAGAACAACTTCAGTATCTTATCAGCGAAAACAAGCTTGGTGATAAGGTTGAGTTGGGTGGCACATTCTGTATGGGTAAATGTCAGCAAGGTGTTTGTGTTACAGTAGATGATACTTTCCATTCAGTAACACCTGACACAGTTGCCGAATTCTTTAACAAAGAAGTATTAGCAAAGGTAAAATAAATTATGATTATTCAGGTTTGTGTTGGCAGTTCTTGTCACCTGAAGGGCTCTCCTGAAATAGTTGAGCTTCTTCAGAAAGCCGTTGAACAGAATCATTTAGAAGATGAAATCACACTTGCCGGTAGTTTCTGTATCGGCAAGTGTAATCGTGTAGGTGTAACTATTCAGATAGATGATGATGTTCATACAGGCATTACAAAAGAGAACTTTAAAGAATTTTTTCAGGAAAATGTCCTAAGCAAATTTTAAATGAAAGGGAGTAGCAGTAAATGGCTAATTGTTTGACACTTAAAAAATCAAACTGTAAAAACTGCTATAAATGTATCCGCCACTGCCCTGTAAAAGCAATCCGTTTTTCAGGCAATCAGGCACACATTATCGGTAACGAGTGTATTCTTTGTGGTCAGTGCTTTGTTGTTTGTCCACAGGATGCAAAGGAAATCGTTAACGAAGTGGAAAAGGTAAAAGTATTCCTTCAGAGTGGTGAACCTGTTGTTGTAAGTATTGCACCGTCATTTATTGCGAACTATGATGGTGCTGGTATTAACTCAATGCGTACAGCACTTAAAAAGCTTGGTTTTTATGATGTTGAGGAAACTGCAATCGGTGCAACAATCGTAAAAAACGAATATGAGAGAATGTTAGAGGAAGAAGACAGAGATGTTGTCATCTCCTCTTGTTGTCATTCAATCAACTTGCTTATTCAGAAACATTATCCGTCAGCATTAGAATATCTTGCGGATGTTATGTCACCAATGCAGGCACATTGTCAAGATATCAAAAAGAGAATCCCAAACGCAAAAACGGTTTTTGTAGGTCCTTGTGTTGCTAAAAAGGACGAAGCAGAATATTATGACGGAATTGTTGATGCAGTTCTCACTTTTGAAGAACTTTCTGAATGGCTTCAGGAAGAAAAAATTGAAATAGAAACTGTTCAGGATAACAATAACTATAGCCGTGCGCGTTTCTTCCCTACAACAGGTGGCATACTTAAAACTATGAGTGAAGTTAAAGGCTATACTTATGTTGCAATTGATGGTGTTGAAAATTGCATTCAAGTGCTTAAAGACCTTGAAAAAGGCAAAATACATAATTGCTTTATAGAAATGTCTGCTTGTGTAGGTAGTTGTGTTGGTGGTCCTGTTATCGAGAAATATCATCATACCTCAAATATCAAGGACTATATTGAGGTTGCAAATTACGCAGGTAAAAAGGACTTTGATGTGGCTCAACCAAAAACTATCGAGCTTAAAAAGACCTTTTCCTATATTGAACAGAGAAACACAAAACCATCTGAAATTGAAATAAACAACATTCTTCGTCAGATGGGCAAATTCAAGCCATCACAGGAACTTAACTGCGGTTCTTGCGGATATAATACTTGTCGTGAAAAGGCTATCGCAATTATTCAGGGTAAGGCTGAAATTTCAATGTGTCTTCCATTTCTTAAGGATAAAGCGGAAAGCTTTTCTGACACTATTGTTAACAATTCACCAAACGGACTTATTGTTCTTAATGAACAGCTTGAAGTTCAGCAAATTAATGATGCTGCAAGAAGAATGATGAATATCCGTTCAGCCTCTGATGTTTTGGGTGACCAGGTAATCCGTATTCTTGACCCTATAATATTTATGAATGTTATGAGTAGCGGCAGAGAAGTCCGTGACGAGCGAGTTTACCTTGCTGAGTATAAGCGCTATGTTGAGCAGACAGTTGTTCACGATAAAGACTCACATCTTTTAATTAGCATTATGCGTGATGTTACTGATGAAGAAAAAGAGCGTGAAAAGAAAGAGGATATCAGTTGTCAGACAATTGAGGTTGCTGATAAGGTTGTAGATAAACAAATGAGAATTGTTCAAGAAATTGCATCACTTCTTGGTGAAACAGCAGCTGAAACAAAAATTGCTCTTGCAAAGCTTAAGGAGTCAATTACCAATGAATGATTTGTGTGCTGATATCGGATATAAAAGTATAAATCATCACGGTGAGGAGCTTTGTGGTGACCATGTTGATATAGTTGAGCCAAGTGACGATTCTACGGTTATTGTGTTATCAGACGGACTTGGTAGTGGTGTAAAAGCAAGTATTCTTTCTACGCTTACATCAAAAATTATTTCAACAATGCTTGCTGAAGGCTTATCCCTTGAAGAATGTGTTGAAACTATTGCGGCAACTTTACCTGTTTGTTCAGTCAGAGGTGTTGCATATTCAACATTTACAATTATTCATCTTAAAAATAATCACACTGCGGAGCTTATTCAATATGATAATCCTCACGCTATTATTATCCGTGATGAACAAAATTGGGATTACCCAAAAACTGAAATGAATATTGGTGGTAAAAAGATATTCAAATCAGTTATCAAATTACAAGAAAATGATATTTTCGTTGCTATGAGTGATGGTTGTCCTCACGCCGGAATTGGTATGTCATATAATTTCGGTTGGAAAAGAGAAGATATTATTGAGTTTATTGAAACTCTTGCACCGGCAGGTTATACTGCTAAAACTCTTTCGACAATGCTTGTTGATGAGTGTGATAAGCTTTATGGTCATAAGCCTGGTGACGATGCAACTGCTTGTGTAGTTCGTATCAGAAAACGAGTTCCGATGAATATGCTCTTTGGACCTCCATCAAATCGTGATGATGCTGATAGAATGATGTCACTTTTCTTCTCAAAAGAAGGTAAACACATCATTTGTGGCGGGACAACCTCTTCAATTGCCGCAAAGTTTTTGAGAAAACCTCTCAAACCATCGCTTAATTTTGAGCAGAGTGATGTTCCTCCTATTGCGGAATTGGAGGGTGTTGACCTGGTAACAGAAGGTGTTATCACTGTCAATAAAGTCGTTGAGTATGCTGAGGACTACCTTGGCGAAAACAAGCATTATGAGCATTGGAGTTTCAAAAAAGACGGTGCTTCTCTTATCTGCCGTTTGTTATTTGAAGAAGCAACCGATATAAATTTCTATGTAGGCAGAGCTATCAACCCTGCTCATCAGAATCCCGACTTGCCTATAAATTTCAATATCAAAATGAATCTTGTTGAGGAACTTTCAAAGTCCCTCAAGAAAATGGGCAAAAGAATAAAAGTAAGTTATTTCTAAGGAGATGACATTATGAGAAAATTTGATACAAAAGTGCAGTATCTTAAATATAAAGTATTGCGTGAAGTCGCAAAACACAGTTGGAATGACACTCTTATTGAGAATCTTTGGGATATTCCAAAAACAATTTCTCCGGGTAAAGAGCCAACTATGAGATGTTGCGTTTATAAAGAAAGAGCAATTCTTAGTGAGCGTATAAAACTTGCAATGGGTGGCGATAAAGAAAACCATAATATTATCGAAGTCATCGATATTGCTTGTGATGAATGTCCTGCAGCGGGATATGAAGTAACAGATTCTTGCCGTGGTTGCCTTGCTCATAGATGTGAAGATGTTTGTAAGCGTGGTGCGATTTCTTTTGACCATAATCATGTGGCACATATTGATAAATCTAAGTGTGTTGAATGTGGTCAGTGTGCAAAGGTTTGTCCTTTTGCTGCTATTGTAAACCGTAAACGCCCATGTCAGAATGCTTGTAAAGTTAAAGCAATTTCAATTAACGACAATAATGCTGCAGCTATTGATAATAATAAATGTATTCAATGTGGTGCCTGTGTATATCAGTGTCCATTTGGTGCTATTAGTGACAAGTCATATATACTTAATGTTATCGATATTATTAAGAAAAGTCAGAATAACGAAAAATATAAGGTGTATGCAGTTGTTGCTCCTTCAATTTCCAGCCAGTTTACTTATGCGAAGCTGGGTCAGGTAATCAGCGGACTTAAAGAACTTGGCTTTTATACTGTTGTTGAAGCAGCTCTTGGTGCTGATATGGTTGCAATGCAGGAGTCAAAAGAACTCAGTGAAAAAGAATTCTTAACAAGCTCATGTTGTCCTGCATTTGTTCAATATATTAAGTCAGCCTTTCCTGCTCTCGTGCCTTATGTTTCACACAACTTGTCACCTATGGCAATGCTTGCAAAGTACATAAAGGAAACAAGTGAAAATGCAAAGGTTGTGTTCATAGGACCTTGTACAGCTAAAAAAGCAGAAGCGCAACTTGATTCTGTTAAGCCCTATGTAGATGCAGTGCTTACCTTTGAAGAATTACAAGCTCTCTTTGACAGTAAAGACATTGACATTACAACTCTCGAAGAAGATGTACTTGATAACGCATCATATTTCGGCAGAATTTTTGCCCGTTCAGGCGGTCTTTCAGATGCAGTTAAACAAGCACTCGATGAACAGAAAATTGATTTCACAGTAAAACCTGCCATATGTGATGGCATTGAAGCTTGTAAGGTAGCACTTCTTAAAAAAAGTAAGAATGTTCTTGATGCAAACTTCATTGAAGGTATGGCTTGTGTCGGTGGTTGTATCGGTGGTGCAGGATGTCTCACACACGGTGAAAAGAATAAAGCTCAAGTAGATGATTACGGTAGAGAAGCTTTTGAAAAAACAATATCAGATGCAGTTTCGATTATAAAATAAGTTTTCTAGTCATTGTTCATACTCTATCAAAACAACAAATTGATGCTATTTTGATTCTATTAAAATCTCAAGCAAATCTAATTACAAAGTTTTCGTCAACAAGAAGAAAATCACATTATGGAAAACATTATTTACAACGAACTTTGTGGCTGTGATTTCAGTGAGGTTGCAGGATTGGTTGAGTATTGCTATAAGGATACAGAAAAGACGAGTAAACATGCTCAGCTTGAAATCGATTTTGTGCGAATAAGACAGCAAAAAGCATTATATCCAGTCGGTATCGAACAATTCCTGCTCGATGAATGATAGATCGCAAATAAAAAGCCTGACTCTTATTGGGGTATTATATCGAAGACAAATCTATCTGCTTATTTCGATTCTGCGACATACATTGAAATCTATGAAAACAAGATAATTGATGGGTTTATGGAGAAAAAGCCCGAAATGGGCGGTGTGTCTGCGGTTAGACTTAATCTATAACGAAAAAAGCTCCCTGAATCGGTTTGTGCCGAAGCAGGGAGCTTTGATATTTTCATTTATATGTATAAACTGAAATTCCCGTCCTTTTATGTTCACTTGCCTTATGCATACGCTCTATGATCTTTTTCTTCTCTTCCTCAATCGCCTTGCCGGAAAGATATGCGTCAAGCTCGCCATAGGTTACGCCCATTTCAGTTTCATCTGTCTGTCCGTCAAAGAGTGCTGCGGATGGAGCTTTTTCTATAACGCACTTCGGAGCATCAAGATAACGCAAAAATTCATATATTTCGGTAACGGTCAGATCGACGATAGGATTGAAGTCATGTGCACCGTCGCCCCACTTGGTAAAGTAACCTACATAAGCTTCGCTTTTATTGCCCGTACCGGCAACAAGACGGTTTTCCGCGGCAGCAATGGCATACAAAGTTAGCATACGAAGTCTCGGCGCAATATTGGCGAGTGCTGCGGCATTCATAACAGCAACACCGTCAAGGGCTTTTAGTTCTGCTTCCTTTACAGGTGTCAGATCAACAGTTCGGGTTTCAATATTATATTTTTGGGCAACCACCTTGGCATCGGCAGCATCTTCATCATAGTTTCTTTTAGAAGTACACGGCAAGATAATACCCACCGTATTGTCGCAAGCCGCTTTACAGAGAATACCAACCAAAGCAGAATCCTTGCCGCCGCTGTTGCCGTAAACAATGCCTTTTGCTCCGCTCTCACTAAGAACGGATTTTATGAAGGCAACTCTTTTTTTAAATTCGATATTATAATCTCGCATAAAAAACCTCATTTCTTACGGAGCAATTCACTCGTTAGTGGATTGCTTTTTTCGTTGTTAATGTGATTGTTTCTTTTAGCCTGAGGTGAAATGAACATTAAGAAAAAACATACCAGCATTACGACTGAACTGAAACAAATGGAATATGCACCAAAATGTCTTATTAAAACGCTACCAATAATCGCACCGAATGCAAATGCTATAACTACAGCGAAAGAAATGTATGCGTTGTGTCTATCTTCACGATTATTGACGAGGCAACACATTATTGCACTGTGCATTGCCGAGCGCAGATTTCCTATGCACATGGTTGTTGCAACATTTTCATTCTCGACCCTTCTAAATGTATCTGCTTGAATTCCGCAGGCCAAAGAAATAAGGCAGTTTGCAGGCAAGTTCATATTCTGTGAAAAACCGGCAACTGTGAAAAAAATCACAGCCTCAAGCAAAACGCATATCTGCCGCCAGTGTAACAGATCACGATGTTTGCCAAAGTGACAAATGAAAGTAGACAAGGCAACTCCACTTAAAAATGCCACTATGGGAAACGCGTAGTGTAGTGCTTGTATACGCTCTCCCTTTGATAAATAAATACTGAACAACAGAACATTTCCCGTCTGCGCATTCGCAAAAACATGTCCTCTATAAAGATATGAATACGCATCCATAAGTCCGCCAGATATAGCCATGAGTATACCTACAGGAAGGGATTCCGACATTTGTTTATTCATATTATTAGACCACTTTTTCATTCTTGAATTTGATAGAGTTCCGCGTGTCTATCCTCGAAACAAAGGAATGCTGTTGCGAATCTCGTTAAGCATTTGCAGATTACATTTGGCGGTTAATATTTTCTCATTCTCTCTTACAAGAATTATGATTTTGCTGACCAGCTCAATAACGGTGAATACAGCAAACAACAAACAATTGATTTTCTATAACCTTATCGATGTTAGGTCCGCAAATGTAAAATGCATTCCTTTGACCATTGAGATATGACAAATAGCATATCTAATTTCTGCAAATCAAGGAGGCGGGTCAGCTCGGTAAATCGTACCTAGTAGCGACAATGCTTGGTGACATCTCATTTTGCATCAATCGTAGAGATACCGAGCGTGACCTCCTCAAGTACGTTAAGAAGCATTCTCACCGTATCAAGTGAGGTCAGCATCGTAATATTATTCTGTGCCGCACATTGACGGATAGCGATACCGTCGCCAAAGTGTTTTCCCGAAAGAATGGCACGGGTGTTGATAACATAACTGACATAGCCGGCACGGATGGAATCCAGAACTTCTTCGCTGCCTTC
>JAFQCT010000001.1 GCA_017399405.1 Clostridia bacterium
GGTGGCAAAATCGAAGATTTTGACGGAGGGAGAGATAAAGTACTTAACGGCTCGTATCTCTCCCTCAGTCTCGCTAACGCTCGACAGCTCCCTCGTCAGAGGGAGCAAAAAAACAAACACATAAAACAGTTCGACAAACTCCAATTTGTGAAACAAATTCAAATTCATTTTTAACTTATTCGTTGACACCAAATGCCAATTATTATATAATTTATCTATAAAAAACTTAAGGGGAAAGTTTATGAAAAAGAAAAAACTTAATTACTCAAAAATATTTATAGCAATAGTGCTTGTGCTTACAATGTTTGCATCTTGCACACCAAAAGCTCCTGAAAATTCAGGCGAAAGTTCAAATGAAATTGTAGTTGACAATACAAATGCAAATGTGGTTTCTGCATACAATACAGAGGGGGCATACACTCTTAATATTGACGCGGGTGATGAAATCCACGATATAAGCGACTTGCTTTTCGGTGCGTTTTTTGAAGACATTAACTTTGCGGCAGATGGTGGGTTGTATGCTGAAATGGTGGCAAACCGTTCATTTGAATTCACACCACTTGCACAAGATGATGAACTTTATCGTTGGAATAGCGTAAATAATGCCGATGTTTCGGTTAAAAGTGATAAAAAACACTCACTCAACGAAAATAACCCTAACTATCTCGTAATCAAGGGTAACGCAAATGGTAAATCAGGTATTGAAAACCGTGGCTTTCTTGATGGTATGAGCATTGTTGAAGGTAAAGATTATAAAGTATCTTTCTATGCAAAAAATCTTGAAAACTATAAGGGTGAAATTACCGTAAACCTTGCAGTTGACGGTAAAGCGGTTGCAACTGAAACTTTTAACGGAGTTGGTAATAATTGGAGTAAGTTTACCGCTACTCTTACTGCAACACAGACTGCTAATAAGGGTGTAACCGTGCAAGTGCTTATAGATGATGGTGAAGTATATTTTGATATGATTTCACTTTTCCCTGTTGATACATATAAAAATCGTGAAAACGGACTTCGTGCGGATATGTGCAAACTTTTAGAGGAGTTACAACCAAAATTCTTGCGTTTCCCCGGTGGTTGTATTATTGAAGGTTATGATATGAACTCTGCTTACGATTGGAAAGATTCAATCGGTGTTGATAAAAATGGCGACCCACTTCTTTTCAATGGTAAATATGGTGATGTTGCAGTAAGAAGTCAGGGCGTGAGCATCTGGACAGACTTTGCAAAAACTGACGACCTTTTCCCAAGTTTCTTCTCATACGGATTAGGATTTTATGAATATTTCCAACTTGCTGAAGATATAGGGGCAGTTGGTGTGCCTGTTCTTAATTGCGGACTTTACTGTCAGGCTCGTGGCAAAGGTCCTGTTGATATGGAAAGTGATGAGTTTAAGAAATATGTTCAGGATATGCTTGATTTAGTTGAGTTCTGCCGTGGCGGAGTAAATACAACTTGGGGCAAAGTCCGTGCGTCATTAGGTCACCCCGAACCATTTGAATTAAAGTATATTTGTATCGGTAACGAAAATTGGGGTCAGGATTATTTTGTAAGATATTCTGCATTCCTTGACGCTTTCAATAAAGCAAAAGCAGAAAATCCCGAACTTTATGAGGGACTTGAACTTATTTACTCATCAGGTGTTGATGACGGTATAAGCGGTGCCGATTACCTTGCGTCTTATGAGTATGCACAGAATGAACTTAACAAAATGAATTCAACAAACGCAAAAGATTTTGCGGGTGCTACTGACCACCACTATTACAATGACCCACAGTGGTTCTATGAAAACGCAGATTATTATGACGAAAAGAACTATCCAAGAGCTGTCCAGAATATGACTGACACCAAATATGGTGGTGCACTAAATGTGTTCCTTGGTGAATACGCATCTTGGAGTAATACTCTTAACTCTGCACTCAGTGAAGCAGCATATATGACAGGACTTGAGAGAAACGGTGATATTGTTACAATGGCTGCTTATGCACCGCTTTTCAGTAGTGTAACTGCTCGTCATTGGGCACCTGACCTTATCTGGTTTAACAATAACAGTTCAATGGGGTCAATCAACTATTATGTTCAGAAATTGTTCTCATTAAATCAGGGCTCGGCAGTACTTAACCACACATTTGATGGTGCGAAAAAAGAGCAACCAAACCTTAAAGGTATGGTAGGTGTTGGCACTTGGTACACATCTGCAAAATTTGATAATGTAGTTGTAAAGGACCTTGTAACAGGTGAAGTGCTTGCAGAAGATACATTCAATCTTTTCTCAAAATCCAATTGGGATTTCGCAACAGATGGTGAATGGAAAATCAAGAAAGGTGCACTTACAAACACTACAACCGATATGGCATATTCAAATACAGGTAGTGTTGCATATTTCGGCGAAACAGATTGGGAAAACTACAGTTTCACAGTTGAGGCTACAAAAATTGAGGGCCAAGAGGGCTTTATTATCCCATTTGCAGTAAAAGATACACAGAACAACTATTTCTGGAATATCGGAGGTTGGGGTAACACACTTTCTGCTTTACAGTGCATTGAAAATGACGCAAAAACTGATAAGATTGTTGGTACAGTTAAAGATTGCGTAATCGAAACAGGCAAAACATATAAAATTACTGTTGAGGTTTCAGGCTACAATGTAAAGGGCTATATTGACGGTGAACTTTACTTTGATTACAATTGTGGCTCTGAGGCAGAAGCAAAAGCGTACACAGTAGTAAGTAATGACGATAACGGTGATATCATTATCAAACTTGTAAATGTTACAGAAAAAGCAAGTGCAGTAGCAGTTAAAATCGATAACGCATTTGTACTTGACGAGGCAGTTATAAATCAGGTTGCAGGTGACTCACTTACAAATGATAATGTTTTCGGTGCAGACCCGAATACGCATATCACAATGAAAGAGTTTACTCTTAATGGCTTCAGTAGTGAATTCAACTATACAATGCCTGCATATTCAGTAACATCAATCCGACTTAAAACAGCAGAATAAAATTTTAAGGGACGCAATTGCGTCCCTTTTTGGTTGATAAATTTTTAATAAACACAAAGAGTACAGAGTTTTAACACTCCGTACTCTTTACTTTTTCTCTAATGTTACAACTATCAATTCCGGTGGGTTGTTTATTCTTAAAGGAATTATACTGTCACCTAAACCACGACTTACTACCATAGTTGTATCGTCTGTGGCATAATACAACCCTGCATCGTATGTGGGGAATAGCCCTTGATGTGGTGCAATAACACCGCCGATAAAGGGTAATCTTATTTGCCCACCGTGAGCGTGACCTGAAAAAATAACATTCATATTGTTTTCGGCATACACCTCAAAAAGTTCGGGTCTGTGAGATAACAAAATCTTGAAGTATTCGTTGTTGCAATACTTTTCAAGTCGTTTATTCATATATTCGGTACTGTTTTTAACCGCTTTGTAGTCAGGGTCGTCAACGCCGATTAACTGAATTACACTTTCGCCTTTTTCAATAAGCACATCTTTGTTGTGTAAAACAATAACATTTTCATTAAGTTCTACATTATCGATTTCGTCTTCAACTAAAACTCTTGCTTCGTGATTTCCCGTTACATAATAAATAGGTGCAATCTTTGACGCATTGTTCACAAAATCGCGGGCTATCTGCACATTAGTTCTTCGCGAATCAATAATATCACCAGTAACCACAATTATATCAGGGGATTGCTCTTTAATTGCTGACAACAAATCAATATTGTTTTCACCAAATTCTGCATTGTGCAAGTCCGAAACTTGAACAATTTTGTATCCTTGAAAATCATCAGGCAACGAGTCACTTTTTATTGTAAGTTCGTTGATTTGAATGTGTTGATTTTGAAAAATATTCCACCCAAGAAAAACTATTGCAACACAAAACAAGCATAGAACAAAAATTTTAAATTTTTTAGATGATTTTAATTTTTGCTTCATTTTTCTCTCCAAAAACATATATGAGCTTGTTTCTATGCCTACAGTTTTCAAATGAATTGAATAGTTAAACTTTCCGTAGGACCAAAATGTTCCCAAATTGAGTGCTTAATTTTCAAGTTATTAAAATTCCAATATGCGGATGAACCATTACCGTATTTATCAGTCTTTTTTATGTGCTGGAAAGTAGGTTTTCCGTATGTTTCTTTCATGAATTCATGAATTTCTAAAAAAGACGCGTCAATATCATAGTTTTCATCGTAATATTCTTTTGGACGAAATAACTCAATGTGCTCTACCCAGTTTAATTTGTAATGTAATCCAATTACCATATCCAACTTATCGTTGAATACTTTTCCGTTAAAACATATATATCCTGTTGTTACTTTTTCGTAAGATATATTATGTTCTTTCAATTGCTTAAAGTTTTCGGTCATGGATTTTGTAATCACTATTTTTGGTGAGCTTATTTCAAACGATGCAGGATGCTTACGAAAAAAACAAGATAAAAACATAAAAATACCTCTCTTTTATTTATCCAAAATTTGCTTCCCTAACGCTTTCAAGCTATCCTCACGGACTTTTTTAGTGTATTTAGTTTCACTTAACACCCAATCCCATTCAACCTTAAACCAATCAATTTCTTGTGGCTTGCCACCATCCATCTCGATTTGCACTTGTTCAATGAGCTTTTCCCATCTCATTTTATAGAATGAGTTTACAAGGTCACCCATTTGTCTGTGGGCGTAATCGTGAAGATTACCCTTGTCAGAGAGCAGTCTGCAATACCAAGTAGTAATAAGAGCTTTCGCGTTAATCATATAAAGCTCTTTTGTGAAATCGTCAAGCTTTTCAGTGTATTCGCATACTGGCTCAATATATGAACTGAATGAGAAATCTTTGCAGTTAAGAAGTACGCGGTCAAGCATATCGGCAAGATTTAACATTTTCTCGCTGTAATCCATAAATGCGAAATAATCCTTTGATTTATAAGCAGACGCACATTTTTTCGCAATATGTGAGAGTTTGTTTGCAAGTGATTGTCTTAACAAATCAACTGCATCATAAATATAACATTCATTGTGTTTGAACTTGTCATAATCTGCAAGGAAAAGTCTCACAGCCTCGTCAAATTCATCTTTTGAGTAGGGAAGTTTCACAACTCCACGAGCAGTAAACATTTTAGTTTCAGGGTCTAAAGGTCTTCGGCAGAACATACTCTCTGTTGCACCAAAACTTAACGCACCTGTGTCGTTACCATAAGCGGTTTTAAGAAGTATTTCCATAGCCTTTGCTATGTTTTCGTTTTCTTTACCGTAACGGCGGATTGCATATTTTTGCACCCAATTGTCAATACTTTCCACATCTTCCCAAACGCAAGAGAAGAACAAATCAGTAACAATAGGGTTTACATTTACGCTTTCACTTGTGAGTGCCAAGCCTTTGAAATTAGGGCGTTTTGATGTTTCTTTAATATCTTTAAGAAGTGATGGCAAATCACCAAAAAGTCCGTGTCTGCCACCAAAATTGTTAAGAAGTCCGAAAAGTACATTACCGTATTTTGCCATTCGTGCCATATTGTTTGCATTGTGGTTGATTTTTTCGGAATTCAGGTCAAGCATAAGTATATGCTTATCGCGATATTGCTTAACAGATTTAGTGAAAAGGGGAGTAGGATTCATAGCCCAACATTGAACAACCCACATAGCGTCTTTGTCAAATGAGAGCATACTTTCCATTACATTCGAGAAACTCTCTTTTGCACTTTTCTTGTTGAGTTTGCCGCCCTCATGACAAACATCACCTGCATAGAAGTGAGTAATGTCACCAAAAACTTCTTTCTGACATTTATAGAAAAGTTTAGCGTATTTAACATAATGTACGCTGTCAGGGCTAACAATCAAAGGTCTTTCAATACCTTTCCACTTGCCTTGCTCAATAACGGGAACTTCACGGTCTTTTTTCTGAATATCCCTAGGTACAATTCCTGTGTATGCCTGTAAAACTATGTCCATTCCAAGTACTTTCATTCTTCTGTGATTTTGGCGGGCTAACTCGCATTTTTCATAGAAGAAATCGTCATGGATTGGTCCGCCAAGTGAACATATATTGCTCATATAAAACCACGCGTAATACGCAGGACCTACAAGAAAATTCTTGATTTCACGGTGACGATAACCGAGTTTAGTTAAAAATCTTCTGTAAACCTCTTCCATACCAAGAATATCAAGCACAAGGTTTACACCGCTCATTGCAAGAAAATCAATCTCTTTCTGCCATTCCTCTTTGCCCCAAAATGCCATTGAGTATGAATGTGTGCAGTAGTTGTATGTATAACGGTATTTACATTCAGTTTTACGGTCAATTTTACCATTTACCTGTGGTAAGTTATGAGGCAAATCCACTTGCTTGCCAAATCGTGAAATGTGACAGTTGCACACCTCTTTAAGATAACAATTGAAAGCACTTGCAAGTCCTAAACCGCTGTTAGAAGTGAGCAGAATTTTACCACGAAGACTTGCAACTGAAAAGTAATCTTCTTTAAGTCTGCGGTCAAGTCGCAAATCGAATTGTTCTATGTATTTTTCACCTATTGTTCTGCTAATAATACCTTTGACATCTTCTAAAATCTCGTCATCAGTAACAGGCTTTGCATATTGAGTATTTTCAAAGATTTCAGGCTCGCGGAAAACCGTCTTTTTAGCAGGGAATGAGCAATCTTCACCAAGCACCTCAATATTGTTGATTGTCGGTCTTGCACCGCTGTAATATTTAATGAAAATACGAATAAATCTTGCAATTTTTGGGCTTTTACCCTTTTTATAAAAATTAACACCATCAAGGCTTGAAAGTACAGTAAAATCAACATCTGTGTTGTCAGGAAAAACCACAATAACATCGTGCACACTCATATTTTTGGGGAATGCCAAATCAAGAAAACATGGGTATGTGTCGTAACTGAACATTGGTATTGAGTTTTTGTCAGCCTCACCGCTGGCGTTAAGAATTTCATAACTTAAAAGTTCCAAATTTATCACCAATTATAAATATAGCATAAAAAACACCAAAAGTCTATTGATAAAACATACTATTTTTGTGAGAAAACTAACAATTTTGAAAACTGTTAAAAATTTGTCATAAAACTATTGAAAAAGATTTCCATTTTTGATACAATTTATAAGGTTAAGTGTGCCAATGGCACAACCATAAATTTGTTAATAATTTTTTGGAGGTATAAAAATGAGCAAAAAGTTTGTTTACCTTTTCAAAGAGGGTAACGCTACAATGCGTGAACTCCTCGGTGGTAAAGGTGCTAACCTTGCAGAGATGACAAGTCTCGGTCTCCCAGTTCCTCAGGGCTTCACAGTTACAACAGAAGCTTGTACACAGTACTATGAGGATGGCAGAAAAATCAATGATGACATTCAGGCAGAAATTATGGAGTACATCGACAAGATGGAAGAAATCACTGGCAAAAAATTCGGTGATAAAGAAAATCCACTCCTCGTTTCAGTTCGTTCAGGTGCTCGTGCATCAATGCCTGGTATGATGGACACAATCCTCAACTTAGGTCTTAACGAAGAAGTTGTTGAAGTTATGGCTGCAAAGTCAGGTAACGCTCGTTGGGCATATGACTGCTACAGAAGATTCATTCAGATGTATTCTGATGTTGTTATGGAAGTTGGTAAGAAATACTTTGAAGAACTTATCGACAAAATGAAAGAAGAAAGAGGCGTAACTCAGGACGTTGAGCTTACAGCTGATGACCTTAAAGAACTTGCAAATCAGTTCAAAGCTGAATACAAGTCAAAGATTGGTAAAGACTTCCCATCAGACCCAAAAGAACAGCTTATGGGTGCTGTTGAAGCAGTTTTCCGTTCATGGGACAACCCTCGTGCAAATGTTTACCGTCGTGATAACGATATCCCTTACTCATGGGGTACAGCTGTTAATGTTCAGATGATGGCTTTCGGTAACATGGGTGACGATTGCGGTACTGGTGTTGCATTTACTCGTGACCCAGCTACTGGTGAAAAAGGTCTTAT
This sequence comes from Clostridia bacterium, assembly GCA_017399405.1. Classification (GTDB taxonomy): domain Bacteria; phylum Bacillota; class Clostridia; order Oscillospirales; family Acutalibacteraceae; genus Fimenecus. The sequence goes on from JAFQCT010000001.1 coordinate 7,996, forward strand.
GGGTGAATTCCTTGTAAACGCACAGGGCGAAGATGTTGTTGCTGGTGTTAGAACTCCAATGCCAATCGCACAGATGGCTGAAAAGTTCCCAGAAGCATACGCTGATTTCGTTAAAGTTTGTGCTACTCTTGAAGACCACTACAGAGATATGCAGGATATGGAATTTACAGTTGAAGCTGGTAAACTCTATATGCTCCAGACAAGAAACGGTAAGAGAACTGCTAAGGCTGCTCTTAAAATCGCTTGTGACCTCGTTGACGAAGGCATGATCGATGAGAAGAAAGCTGTTGCAATGATCGATCCCAGAAACCTTGACACACTCCTTCATCCTCAGTTCGATGCAAAAGCACTTAAAGCTGCAACTCCTGCAGGTAAAGGTCTTGGCGCATCTCCCGGTGCTGCTTGCGGTAAGGTTGTATTCACAGCTGAAGATGCAGAAGCATGGAATGCAAGAGGAGAAAAAGTTGTTCTTGTTCGTCTTGAAACATCTCCCGAAGATATCACAGGTATGAAAGCATCTCAGGGTATCCTCACAGTTCGTGGCGGTATGACATCACACGCAGCTGTTGTTGCTCGTGGTATGGGTACATGCTGTGTATCAGGTTGCGGCGAAATCAAAATGGACGAAGAAAACAAGAAGTTTGAACTCGCTGGTAAAGTTTACAACGAAGGCGACTACATCTCAATCGACGGTTCAACAGGTAACATCTATGACGGTATCATCCCCACAGTAGATGCAGAAATCGCTGGTGAATTCGGCAGAATCATGGATTGGGCTGACAAATACAGAACTCTTAAAGTTCGTACAAACGCTGACACACCTGCAGACGCTAAGAAAGCTCGTGAACTCGGTGCAGAAGGTATCGGTCTTTGCCGTACAGAGCACATGTTCTTCGAAGCAGAAAGAATCGCTGCATTCCGTGAAATGATCTGTGCAGACACAGTTGAAGAGAGAGAAGCAGCTCTCGATAAGATTCTTCCCTATCAGCAGGGAGACTTCGAAGCTCTCTACGAGGCACTTGAAGGTAACCCCGTTACAATCCGTTTCCTCGATCCTCCTCTCCACGAGTTCGTTCCCACAGAAGAAGCTGACATCAAACTCCTTGCAGATTCACAGGGCAAGTCAGTTGAAGATATCAAAGCAATCATCGCATCTCTTCACGAGTTCAACCCCATGATGGGTCACCGTGGTTGCCGTCTTGCTGTAACATATCCTGAAATCGCAGCAATGCAGACAAAGGCAGTTATCCGTGCAGCAATCAACGTGAAGAAAGCACATGCTGACTGGAACGTAGTTCCCGAAATCATGATTCCCCTTATCGGCGACGTTAAGGAACTCAAGTTCGTTAAGAAGGTAGTTGTTGAAACAGCTGATGCAGAAATCGCAGCAGCAGGTTCAGACCTCAAATACGAAGTTGGTACAATGATCGAAATCCCCAGAGCTTGTCTCACAGCTGACGAAGTAGCTAAAGAAGCTGATTTCTTCTGCTTCGGTACAAACGACCTTACACAGATGACATATGGCTTCAGCCGTGACGACGCTGGTAAGTTCCTCACAGCTTACTATGACAGCAAGATCTTCGAAAACGATCCCTTCGCAAAGCTTGACCAGAACGGCGTAGGCGCTCTTATGGAAATGGCAGTAGCAAAAGGTAAAGCAAGCGGTAAAGAGCTCCACTACGGTATCTGCGGTGAACACGGCGGTGACCCCGTATCAGTTGAATTCTGCCACAAGATTGGCCTCAACTATGTATCATGCTCACCCTTCCGCGTGCCGATCGCTCGTCTTGCAGCAGCTCAGGCAGCTATCAAGGAAATGGCATAAACCGAAATTATCGGCTTGATTCCTTTGTTTTGACCATAGATGATGCGAAAAAATATTTGTATAGTTTTTCGACAAAACATCGTGTTCTTAACTGGAAAGATATAAATGTTACTCTTTGGTTTTGACTAAACATTCAGAGGATATATCACTCAGGTGATATATCCTCTATTTTTTTGCCCTGTTTGATTTAATTCAAGCAGGGCTTTTTTTGTTGTAAAAACGCCTAATTCAACGCACAAAACATGTCGATTTATTTGTATATCCATACAAAGTTAACGATTTTAGAAAAAAGTTTTAAAAATTACTCCCAAAAATGCTCTTCCCAATGTCTACCCATTGAGGGATAAATAATCCTCATGGATCTTGACAAATGAATAAAAAGCAACTGAATACATCAATTCCGGTAAGAGCTAAAGTAGTGAGTGCGCCATGACCTTGAATAAAGTGAGCGATAAAACTGCACTGCGAATATTAAGTGGTTCTTAATATAGCGAAGAGTCCCGGAACTAATAATGGTACTCCAGTCCAGTCACAGTCCGAGCGTGATAAAACCGTCGCAGTCAATGAGGATGGCTCCGAGTTAACTACGGAGGGGTTAAAGTCCCGTGGAGCAGAGAAAACCACTTTGCCGTTCAGATTTTCTTTAAAACTTAAAATGCACAAATTAATTTAAAATGTTAAACGTTTAGAGAAAAGGAGGCGATGGTTAATGATTACATCAGCAATCATTTATAATATCGGCAGGGGATTAGCTTTTAATGTTATTCTTCCTCTTTGGTATGTTTTTAACCAGCTTGTAGGTGTATAGTCTTGCTTGATAAGTTTCTTTTAACTGAACGGATAGAGGTGGCGATAATTTTGTAGTGTTAATGATTCGAAAAACAGGGAGGTATGCACTTGAATAATTGCAAAGTAATAGCAATCGCAAATCAAAAAGGCGGTGTAGGAAAAACTACAACTGCAGCAAACTTGGGAGCAGGACTTGTACGACAAGGCAAAAAAGTTTTGTTGATTGATGCCGACCCACAAGGAAGTCTTACGCTCTCATTAGGTGTTAAAAATCCCGATGAACTCGATTCAACACTCGCAAATGTTATGGAGAGGATTGTTGACGATAAAGAGTTTAAATCGGGATTTGCTCTTTTAAGGACAGAAGAAGGAATTAATTTAATGCCTTCAAATATCGAATTATCAGGCATTGAAGTCCGATTAGTTAATGAAATGAGCCGAGAAAGAGTATTGAAATCTTATGTTGATACAGTAAGGGACAAATACGACTATATCCTCATAGATTGTATGCCCTCACTCGGTATGATGACCTTTAATGCTCTTTGTTCGGCAGATAGCGTCATTATTCCTACAACACCGGAGTTTTTATCAGCAAAAGGACTTGAACAGCTTTTAGGCACAATTAACAGAGTAAAAAGGCGTATAAACCCAGACCTTAAAGTTGACGGCATCCTTATAACTATGGTCGATAATCGTACAAGGTTCGGCAGAGGTTTAGAAAGCCTTATAAGACAACAGTACGGTAAATACCCAACTGTTTTTAACACTGTTATTCCCCGTTCAATAAGAGCTGTTGAAACAGCAGCAGAAGGCAAAAGCATTTATCTTCACGATAAAAACGGTAAAGTGGCTGAAGCCTATGCAAATTTTACGAAGGAGGTAATGAATGATGGCAAAACAAGACAGCGTGTCAAAAGTTCATCTGAGCTCATTCGATGATTTGTTTCAAACAGATGAAAGTCGTGAAGACTTAAAGAGAGAAAGGCTTATGGAAATCCCCATTTCTTTAATTCACGATTTCCCTAACCATCCGTACAAGGTTAAAGACGATGAAAATATGTTTGAACTTGTTGAAAGTATAAAGACAAGAGGGTTAATTCAACCCGTACTTGTAAGACCACTTGATGACGGGACATACGAAATGGTGTCCGGACACAGAAGAAAAAGAGCATTTGAACTTGCGAATATCGAAAAGATACCTGCAAGAGTTCA
>JAFQCT010000019.1 GCA_017399405.1 Clostridia bacterium
AGTATAGAGATGGCTTTAAAAAAGACGATACAATGAATGTAATGAGTGTAACAAAATCTGTAACATCATTGCTGATAGGTATTGCCATTGACCAAGGTTTGATAAAAAGTGCAGACGACTTTGTGATGGACTATTACAAGGAAATTTACACTCCTAAAAGAGGAGAGCAAACGATATTTAAAGTTACAATTAAACATTTGCTCACAATGACAGCACCCTATAAGGGAAAGAGTGAACCATGGAAAAAGGTTTGTGCATCACAAGATTGGACACTAACAACAATGGATGTTTTGGGTGGTCGAAAAGGTATCACTAATGAATTCAGATATCATACTCTTGGTGTTCAAATACTTTTGGGAATTATCAGAATTACGAGTGGTATGAATGTGCTTGATTTTGCTAACGAATATCTTTTTAAACCTTTAGGAATTGCACCAAGAAGCAATGCGGGTTGCGAGAGCAAAGAAGACCAGTTTGAGTATTTAATGAACAAAAATGACCACGGAAAAGTTTGGTTTATGGAGCCAACAGGTATGCCAACTGCAGGTTGGGGATTGTCTCTCTCTGCTTATGAAATGGCACAGATAGGTTTGATGGTTCTTAATAACGGTATTTATAATAATACCCGTATTATAAGTGAGAATTGGATTGAAATGATGACAAAATCCTACATATCTACCGATGATAAATTTGGAAATCAGGATTATGGATTTTTGTGGTGGCTTCCTCACAGAACAAGTGAGGTGATTGCCGCTATTGGTGATGGTGGTAATATTATATATGTTAATAGAAAAAATCAAATTGTAGTAGCCATAACTGCACATTTTAAGCCTATGGTTTTTGACAGAGTAGAATATATTGAAAAAAACATTGTTGAAGCGTTAACAGAGAGATAAATTCCAATTTGTCGAGCTGAAACAAAAATTCAGTCTTTTAACGATACCCCTATAATGAGCGTAGGTTTATTGATTTCACCGGCATCATTACAAAATCACATATAAAATCACAGCAAAAAAGCGTTGCGGATGAGAGGAGATATCAATTTCTCCTTCAAACTGCAACGCTTGTTTTTTTATTCAAAAATTTCTCTTGACAATTTGAACACTGTTCAGTATAATGTGTTTGAACAGTGTTCAAGGAGGGCGTATGAGGAACAAAGAAGAACCAAAAGAAGCTATTATCAATGCGACGATAAAATTAATTGAGCAGTCAGATGGCAATATGCATACAATCACAGCTCGTGCAATTGCCGACAAAAGCGAAGTTGCACTTGGTCTTATCAATTACCATTTTGAAAGTAAAGAGAATCTTATCGCTATTTGTATTCAGCGAATAATAAACAAGATTTTGATGAACTTTGCACCTGATAAAATCGATTATACAAAGGATGATGGTCTTACCGACAAGGAGCGTCTTATCTCGTTCGCTCAGCAAACTTATGACTTTTTATTTGATAACTATTCTATAATAAAAATATCAATCCTGTCTGATTTTAAAGATTATAAATCTAAGTGTAATTCAGTCTATACACAGATGGGATTTAGATTTGCACTAAGAAGTAACATTTCGGAAAGCAAAAAACAGCTTATTGCGTTTTCACTTATATCGATAATGCAAAATGCATTTCTTTGCGGAGAAAATTCAAAAGCGATTACTGGTTATAATCTTACAGACAAAACAGAACGTGATTTGTTTATTTCAGACACGGTATCAATGCTTATGGAGGGATTTTATGAAGAATAAAAACTTACCTTTGTTACTGCCATTCAGATGTATAATTTTCGTGCTTATATTTATAATCGGCTCAATAATTACAAACAAAAGTCTTGACGAAATCAGCAATATGTGGTCAGTCGTTGCAAGTGTTGTTAATATCGTCACAATCATTTTGCTTGTTATGGTATCAAAAAAAACCGGCGGATACGCAAAACTGATTAATTATGAAAAAGGCAAGACAAAACCCAAACAGGTTGTGTTAATGATTTTGCTGATTCTCATTGTTGGAATGTGCGGAATGTACATTGCTGGCTTTGGATGCTACGGAGTTATTCCATACGCGGCACCAATGATGATTGCGCCAATTCCATTGTGGCTTGCAATACTCAACGTTGTGGTGCTTCCAATCACAACTGCTTTTGCAGAGGATGGTCTATATCTCGGCTGTGGCGTAAATCAGATTAAGAACAAATATGCCGCAATTTTTGTACCAGCGTTTTTCTTTGCGCTACAGCACAGTTTCATCCCAACACTATTTGATGTAAGATACGTAGCATACCGTTTCTTGTCATTCTTACCGCTTACAATTATTTTGTGTTGGCACTACCAAAAGTACAGAAATCCACTCCCAATTATGATAGGTCACGCAATCATCGACGTAGCCACGGTAGCACAAATCCTCGCAACATCAGCAATTCCAGATTTCTACGAAATGATGTGCGGATTATAATGTGTAAATAAAAAGCGTTGCAGATAAGGGCAATATCCATTGATGTCCTAAAACTGCAACGCTTGTTTTTAGTTTGTGCGAATGCTATAATTATCCCGACAAACTTGAATTTGATGGAGATGTTGAAATGGTTAGAGAAGTAAATGAAAACGAATTAAGAGAGTTATTAGAATTGTATTTGCATTTACACGAGGAAACAATGCCAGAATTGACAGAGCATTTAAGTAACACGTGGGATGCGATAATTCAAGATAAGAATCATCACATCATTGTAAATGAAATAGATGGTAAAATAGTGTCTTCTTGTGTTTGTGTAATTATTCCCAATTTGACAAGAAGCATTAGGCCATATGCGTTTGTTGAAAATGTTGTTACACATTTAGATTATCGAGGAAAAGGGTATGCAACAGAGTGTCTGAATTATGCCAAAGAAATAGCGATGAAAACAAACTGTTATAAAATGATGTTACTTACAGGTTCGAAAAAAGAAGCAACTTTGAATTTTTATGGTAATGCAGGATATAATAGTACAGATAAAACGGCTTTTATTCAATGGATTGAGTAATACAAATTCCAATTTGTAGAACAGAAAAGTTAATAAGGTTTTATTAGTGCAACATTGCAGAGGTAGTCACTTGCAATGTTGCATTGTTCTTTTTGTGGGATAAAAACATCTGGACTTGTGAAAGTTTGTGTGATATGTGTTTGTACTGAGAAAGGCGGTGCAAACTGTGACAATACTTGAAGATTTATGGTACGGAAATGTAAGACCAACAGAAAGGTCGATAGCCAGAGGGAGTAAGCTCGATAACCTGATGAAGCTTATCTGTCAGAATGAAGATGATCTGATGAAAGGTCTTACGGATAAGCAAAAAGAAAGCTTTGAAAAGTTCAAGGACTGTCAGTCAGAGATTACAGATTACCTTGAAACCGAAGCATTCACACAAGGCTTCACAATAGCGGTTAAGCTTATGGTTGAGGTTATGAAAACAATGGAAATCCCGGAGGTGTAGAAAATGAAAAAGAGAATACAGACGGCAATGATACTTGTAGCTCTGATATGTATGAGCCTGAGCGGTTGCGTTGATTCTGCAACTGAATCAACAAGCATATCAGTAACAGAACCTATAGTAAAAACATCAGTGACATCAGTAACAACAGTGACAACAGAAGTTTCTGTAACTGAAGTTACTGAAAAATTTACAATACCCTCAACCGTGGTTGAAACTACCGAATCGGTTACAGAGGTTGTAGCAGTGACAACGCTCACTGCTACCCAAACAGAAACTCCAAAGGTTGAAACAGAACCACCTCAGATACA
>JAFQCT010000020.1 GCA_017399405.1 Clostridia bacterium
GGATATTTACTTGATATATACTTATAAGATAAGTCTTCAAATTGTTTATTATTAATTATATTCCAGTTTATCATGATTTCTCCGTAGCCTCATAAAAATGAAATTTATATACAACTTAAAATAATTTATAGTTATTGTAAGAAAACTAACAAAAATCCTCATAATTTGATAAAATAGGTCGTATCTTATCAAATTATGAGGTGTTTTTATATGGAGAACTTGAACTTTTATGCAGAAGAGTGCCTTTCTGTTATGAAATCTACAAAAAATATATCGGATTATAGTAGTTTGGCATACAGTTCTGATTTGAATGATTTTATTAAATTTTGCGGTGGTGAGATTGACAACGATGTTTTAGTTAAATATGTATCTCACTTATCACAGGACAGGCATTTGTGTGACACAACAATTGGTCGTAAGTTGATAACATTAAAAATGTTTTTTGAGTTTTTATATAGCAAAAATCTTATAGAACAAAATTATTATCTAAACTGCCATTTCAAATTTCGCAAAGAACGAAGATTGCCCAAAACTTTATCGAAAACAGAAATAGCCGAGCTTCTTAAAACTGCAACAGCAGAAAGAAACTCGGCTAAAAGCAACCCTGAAGTGTTGAGAACTTCAAGGAATTTGGCACTGATCGATGTTCTTATAAGTACTGGCATTAGAATTGGTGAAGCATCGGCAATTTCATTGGATGATATTATTGAATCTGAAAAGATTTTGCTTATTCATGGTAAAGGTCGTAAACAGCGACTGATATACATTTCGTGTGATGAGACCTGGAATAACCTTAACAAATGGTTGAATATCAGAAAAGAAATGGATATCTCTACTGACAAACTCTTTGTAAATCGAAGTGGTAATCAACTTGGCATTCACGGTATCGAATATATATACAAGCGAATTAAAGAAAATGCGGGCATCAATCCAACTTCTACCCCTCACTATTTACGCCATACATTTGCAACAAACCTATTATCAAACGGTGCAGATTTGCGTTCTGTTCAAGAATTATTAGGACATAGTAGTGTTGCAATTACCGAAATCTATACCGAAATCACAACACAGAGAAAAAAGGAAGTATTAGATAAATATAATTTCAGAAATACTTTATGAAGTGAATACTAATTTATGAGTTAGCGTGAAGAAAAAAGTGCCACGGTTTAAGTGTTAAAAGTCTTGAATTACAATGTTTATAGTTTTTATTACATTATGATGTATAAAAAGGGAGTAAGCATTACTTCAGGGTAACAAATTCACTATGTAAATTGAAATAATTTTACATTAAAGACTAATATAAGGATGCAAAAGTTTGTGGTTTATTTGTGGCTTATTTTCGTGAAAACTGATTGGCTTTGATGAAAGGTCGTAAAATATTGGAGAGTTGAAATTGTTGGTATATAAGGGATTGTAGCATTTTATAAAATCTCATGAAAGTTGATTTCTCGATTTCGAATCTCCGGTGGATCACCAAACAAAAGGACAGGTCTTTTGACCTGTCTTTTTTGTTTGCATCAAAGATGCGGAGATTCGAACTCGAAGAGTTTTTGCGTTAAGAAAACGATTCAGTGAATCGTTTTTAGCAAAAAGGCGCGAAACATTTATGTTGAGCGTGCAGTATGCGAGGCAAAGCCGAAGCAGACGGTCGCTCCGGTGGATCACCAAAAAGAGACAGTCACACAAAGTGTGGCTGTTTTCTTTTTGCCCCAAAGGGCGGAGATTCGAACTTGTTCTATTTTTTATTCATTTTTGTGATATAATAATGGTGAACAAATTGGAGTGTGTTATTATGTCAGTTTTTGAAAAAATTTATGAAGTAGTAAAGCAAATCCCTTGTGGCAAAGTTGCAACTTATGGGCAGGTGGCAATGATGGCGGGCAATCCTCGTTGGGCACGAGTTGTGGGTTACGCTTTACACAATAATCCTGACCCGTCAATTATTCCGTGTCACCGTGTAGTCAATCGTGAGGGGAGAGTAGCACCAGGATATGCGTTTGGCGGTAGCGGAATACAAAAAGATTTACTTGAAAAAGAGGGCATTGTTTTTGAAACTGACGGTCATATTGATTTAGAAAAATACGGAATATAATTTTATAGTTATACCTTTAATCTTTTAATGAAATATATTGACAAAGTTCGATAAATCCTTTACAATTATGACAAAGAGTATAAATCTTTTTCAAAATTAAGGGGGATTATTATGAAAAATTTACAAAAAATTATGAGTGTAATACTTGTTCTTGTTATGATTTTCGCTTTTGCGTCTTGCAAAGATAATGAAAACGAATATGAACAGGGAAGTAGTACTTCTACAACGGAGTCAACTACTGAGGAATCCACAACTGAAGAGTCCACAACAGAGGAGTCAACTACTGAAAAAGAAGAATCTACAACTAAAAAGAAAGAGACAAACACCAAAAAAGAAACTACAACTAAAAAGAAAGAATCAACAACTAAAACTTCTGACAAAGAGACTACATCAAATAAGCAAACTGAAACAGGCGTGACAATGGAACAAATTGCAGGTACTTATGTTGCTACTGAAACAATAACACCGCAAGAGTTTTATGGCGAATACTATGATTCAGAAATCTGCAAAACAACACTAAAAACAAAAACTTATTATGAGTTTGGTCCAACAGGTAACTTTGTAACATATACAAAAATTGAAAATGAACCGGCAATTCGTGCTGAGTATAAGGCTGTTATGGTAAAAGTTGCAAAAGAAAGTTGTGAGGCTGAAGGCGTAGAGTTTGATGATGAAACAAGAGCATATGCGGAAGAAATGGCTGATGAAGTAATTGATGCGATTACAGAAGAAACATATGCAACCTATGAAATTCAGGGTAATAAATTTGTTTATACAATTGACGGATACTCAATCAATGAGACATTCACTCTTAACGGAAAAAACATTGTGTTAACAGGTTCATCAATAGGCAATGAGGGTTATCCTATCACACTTGTAAAATTATAATATGAACTAAAAACCTCCCTTATGGGAGGTTTTTGTATTATAAAAGTAATTTTTGCCCATAATATTATGGGTGATTTTTATGTTATCAGTATGGACAGCAAATTCAAAATTTGAAACTTTTCCTGAATTACAAGAGGATATTAAAACTCAAGTTGCCATTATAGGTGGGGGAATCACAGGTCTTTTGTGTGGCTATATGCTAAAACAAAAAGGTGTAGATTGCGTTATTCTTGAGGCGGACCGTATCTGCAAAGGGGTAACCCAGAATACAACTGCAAAAATTACATCACAACACGGACTAATCTACGATAAATTGATTAAAGGTTTCGGTATAGAAAAAGCACAGATGTACTTGCAATCTAACGAAAATGCCGTGAAAACTTACCGAAAAATGTGTGAAAGCATTGATTGTGATTTTGAAAACAAATCTAATTTTGTGTATTCTACAAACAATTTAAGAAAGATTGAAAAAGAACTTCACGCATTGGTGCGAATTGGCTACAACCCTGATTTTACAGGCGAAATTCCCGTACCAATTTCTATTGAGGGTGCAGTTGAGTTTCCTCGTCAGGCACAGTTCAATCCGTTGAAATTCTTGTCATACATTTCAAAGAATTTGCAGATTTATGAGAAAACAAAAGTCATTGAAATACGCGGAAAGCACGCGTTTACACAAAATCATAAAATTACAGCCGAATATTTTATTGTTGCAACTCATTTTCCATTTATGAATAAATATGGCGGATATTTTATCAAATTATATCAAGAACGGTCTTATTTGATTGCTCTTGAACGAGGTCCGCAGATTAACGGAATGTATGTTGATGAGGCAACAAAGGGAATGTCTTTCCGTAACTATAAAAACTATCTTTTGGTAGGTGGCGGCGACCATAGAACAGGTAAAGATGGCGGAAATTACACCGAACTTCGTACCTTTGCAAAAATCCATTATCCGTCAAACCCTGAAAAATACCATTGGGCAACGCAAGATTGTATTACTCTTGACGAGGTACCGTATATCGGCAGATATTCCCCTAAAATTCCTAATGTGCTTGTTGCAACAGGCTTTAATAAGTGGGGTATGACATCAAGTATGGTGTCGGCACAAATACTTTCAGATATGGTTGTAAATAAAAAGAATGAGTATGAAGAACTTTATAATCCGTCAAGAAGTGTAATAACTCCACAACTTGCAGTTAATCTTTTTGAGTCAACGGTGGGGATTCTAACACCATCAACAAAACGATGTCCGCATTTAGGTTGTGCACTAAAATGGAATTCAGCTGAACACACATGGGATTGTCCGTGCCATGGTTCACGATTTACTAAAGACGGAGAACTTATCGAAAACCCCGCAACCTCAGATTTGAAATAGGTTGTTTTTCCGTAATACTGCGTGGCTTTCGGCTCGTGGTATACCCGATACAACTTCGCCTCTGCCACATTGCCTTACGAAAAAACAACTCTATTTCATTTTTGGTTTCATTTTTTCCCCGCAATATTGCGTAGTAATTCTTTGTGCAATATGATAAAAATAATGTACCTAAATTCATATACAATGACAAATGGAATTTGTTTACAATTTGTTAATAGTTTGATATAATATATTTGTAAAAATCCGTCAGTGTAAAACTGACAAAAAGGAGAGTTTGCTATGAAAAAAACAAGAAAGATAATTTCTGTTGTATTGGCAGTAATTATGATGTTGTCTTGTATGTCAATTTTAGGCTACGCAAAAGCAAAAGTTGTTCCTACAATTATTATTCCGGGACTTTTCCAGAGCGAAACCTATCATTATGTAAATGGTGAAAAAGAGTGCGATGCTGATGGTAATCCTTTGGCTGGACCATTCTATGTAAGCATTTCTAAGGAACTTATCGGCACTGCAGTTACAACTGCACTTCTTCCAATTATGCAGATGTTTATTACTCAGCAGGATAAGGACCAGAAGGCTGCAAAAATAGTTGCTGAAATCTTAAGCGATGTTCTTATGGGCAAGCAGGCAAGTGACGCTAATGGTAACCTTGACCCTGATGTTCGTCCTGAAGTTTACAACGGTAGTTTCGCAACACTTACTGATGTTCAGAAAGAGCATGTTCTTAAAAATTTCCCTGTTGAAGAGTATTTTGACCTTGCTGGTGAAGAATATCTTTATGTTTTCAACTATGTTTCAACAGGTAATATGATTCAGACTGCTAACGACCTTTATGACTATATTCAGTTCGTAAAGAAAGATACAGGTGCTAAAAAGGTTAACCTTGTTCCTGTAAGCCAAGGCGGTTCAATTGCTAATGCTCTTATGCAACTCTATGTTGATAAAAACAGCAATATTTCAGTAGATGTTAACAGAATCGTGTTTACTGTTCCTGCTCTTGACGGTGCAAACCTTCTTGGTGACTGCTACTCATACGGTATCAATGACGAGAGTGAAGCACTTTATACAACAATGTTCACATCACTTTTAGGTGAAAACAATGTTCTTAGTTATGTTCTCAGCCTTGCTGTAAGACTTATGCCAAAAACTGATGTAAGTAACCTTCTTGATGTTATTGGTGATACACTTATAAATAAATATCTTAAATATTCAACACTTATGTGGGGCCTTATTCCATCAGGTCAGTATAGAGACATTTGTCGTGATAAGTACCTTGCAGGTGATGATATGGCTGCAATTCGCGAACAGGCTGACTGGTATTATAAAGCTCAGATGAACTCTGACCGTAACATCCAACTTGCAAGATTCTATGGCGTTGATGTTTTTGATATTGTTGATACTAATGTTACACTTTATCAGCTTGCATCATCATATAAAACAACTCAGGCAGATGGTATTATTCAGGTTGACTCAACATCTATGGGTGCATACAGCGTAAATGTAGGAACAAAACTTCCAGCAGATTATGATGGTGGTCTTGGCAATTGTAAAAACAAGAAACATGACCATACTGACCCAGAAGGCATTATAGATGCTCGTCAAGGACTTCTTCCTGACCATACATTCTATTTCAGTGGTCAGAATCACGCAACAACTGCATCAAACGATGTTCTTATGAGTTTGATTATTCATCTTCTTACAGATGAAAGCTTTAAGAATGTTTTCTCATATCCTGAAAAGTTCCCACAGTTTAACTATAGTCGCGAAACATTACAACTTCGCAAAGATGTTGACACAATGAGAACTTATGATACATCTTCACTTTCAACTGCAGATGCAACTGAACTTGCAGGAGCAATCAAACAAGTTGACGATATGCTTGCAGTTACAATTATTGACCCTGCAGTTACAAAGGCAGCAAGTGACCGTTTCTATGCAATCTATGATAAGATTAATGGCAACGGAGGAAATGATACATCTGTAATGATTTGCACAGCAACAAAAGCAATTTGTAGTGCACTTTATACCGTATATGGTGATGCCGCATATAGCGAAATGCCACTTCTTACAATTCAGATGATTATGCCGTCAAAAGTTGTGTATTGATTTAACAAAAATAAAAATCCCTTGGGCAACCAAGGGATTTTTTATATCATTTTGCACTTAAACCACATATTCTTTATATCTATCTGCCAATTGGGCAGGTAAAATAACTTTAACAATTGTGCCATCAGGGGTGAATTCCTCTGACAAAATCTTACCGTTGTTACGGATTTGGTTCAACTCACTACCCTTATTGAATGGTATAAGAAGTTTAAGTTCAACACTTTTCATAGCAAGTGCTTTTTCAATCTCTTTCAGGAGTAAATCAAGGTTTATACCTTTAAGGGCACTAATCATAACCGTTTTACCCATTGATATAAGGTCAAAAACATTTTCTGCCTTATCGCACTTATTCATTACAGTGATAATATTATCACCATTACAGCCTAATTCTCGCAATATATCAGTAGTAATCTCAATATGCTCGTTGCAGTGAATATCTGACGCGTCACATACATTCAATACTATGTCTGCCTCGCTTGCTTCCTCAAGAGTAGATTTGAAAGCCTTGACTAAATCGTGGGGGAGTCGGCTTACAAAACCAACGGTGTCAATAAGCATAACATCTTGTCCGTTAGGCAAAGTGAGTTTTCTTGATGTGGGGTCAAGAGTAGCAAAAAGTTTGTCTTCAGCAAGCACTCCTGCATCTGTAAGTGCGTTCATAAGTGTGGATTTTCCTGCATTTGTGTAACCGACAAGAGCTACCGTAATCACACCGTCTTTTTCGCGTCTTTTTCTTAAAATTCCACGACGCTTTTCCACTTCGCTAAGTTGTTCTTGTAAAGAGTGCATTCGTCTCATAATGTGTCGGCGGTCACTTTCAAGTTTTGTTTCACCGGGACCACGGGTGCCAATACCACCACCAAGACGAGAAAGTTGTTTACCCTTGCCTGTTAGACGAGGGAGTGAATATTTGAGTTGGGCAAGTTCAACTTGTAATTTACCCTCACTTGTTTTAGCTCTTAAAGCAAAAATATCAAGAATTAACTGTGTTCTGTCAACAACTCTTACATTAGTAGCATTTTCAATATTACGGATTTGTGATGGTGTCAGTTCACCGTCACAGACAATCAAATCAATTTCTTGATTATGACAGAATAACTCGGCTTCTGCTAAACGACCTTTGCCTAAGTATGTTGCACCGTCAGGGGTGCTTTTTCTTTGTATAATTGAGCCAATAACCCTAGCCCCTGCACTTTCTGTGAGGAGCGTTAATTCTTCTATTGAGGCATCTGCATCAAAATCACCTGTATCAACAGAGATTAACAATGCCTTTTCGGGTTCTTGTGTAATTTCGTAGTATTCCATAATTTATCCTTAATTTTATAAAAATGGTGGCAGAGAGAAATCCCTCCACCACCTACATTATTTGTCATTTATTTTTCACTTATGCGGCAATTTAGCAGCAGCAGTCGTAATCTTTGCGAGCACAACCGCAATCGTTGTTGCAGCCACAGCCATTGTTATTATTATCAGAGAGAAGAATTAAGATGATGATAATAATCAACCAAGTGTTGTTACCGAAGAAGTTACACATTCTTTTTTCCTCCTTCCCGTTTGAACTGGAGGCTCACCTCACACTACATTCTATGAGAATAGAGAGAATGTGTTACAACTACATAATATTATCATAACGCAAAAAAATATTCAATATATTTGTGAAAACATCTTGAAATATGAAATAAAAGTTTTATAATTATAATAGATTAAAATTGGCAAATAAAGGGGCGATTACAATGAGTATTTACGAAGCAATAAACTCGCTTGTGGCTTATGGTGTAAAAGAAGGCTTAATAGAAGAATGTGATAAAGTCTGGGCAGTAAACAGAATACTTGAAATTCTTAATATGGATAGTATGGAAACTGACGCAGAAGTTAAAAATGTGGAACTTCAGGAAATCCTTAAAACTATTCTTGATTATGCTGTGGAAAAAGGACTTTGCGAAGATTCTGTTGTATATAAAGATTTGTTTGATACAAAGGTAATGGGTGTGCTTACCCCAAGACCATCAGAGGTAATTAAAACTTTCAATGAAAAATATGAGGTTTCACCTGAAACTGCAACTGATTGGTATTACCACATTTCTCGTAAATCAGATTATATTCGTGAATACAGAATTAAAAATGATGTAAAATGGATTACTGAAACACCTTATGGTGATATTGATATTACAATCAACCTTGCAAAACCTGAAAAAGACCCAAAAGCTATTGCAGCGGCTACAAAAATGGAGCAAAGTTCATATCCTACTTGTATGCTTTGTAAAGAGAATGAGGGTTACAGAGGTCGCGTAAATCACCCTGCTCGTCAAAATCATAGAGTTATCCCAATTTGCCTTGATGGTGTAAATGCTTATATGCAATATTCACCTTATGTTTATTATAACGAGCATTGTATCGTGTTTGACGAAGCACATACACCAATGAAAATTTCTGAACAGAAATTCAGAAGACTTTTTGACTTTGTTAAGAAATTCCCACATTATTTCCTTGGCTCAAACTCTGATTTGCCAATTGCAGGTGGCTCAATTCTTACTCATGAGCATTTTCAGGGTGGTCGTTACACCTTTGCTATGGAAAAAGCAGAAATCGAAGAAAATGTTGAGTTTGTTGGCTTTGAAGATGTTAAAGCAGGTATTGTAAAATGGCCTATGTCAGTTATTCGTCTTCAGGGTGAAGATACTGACCGTATCTGCACACTTGCAGGTAAAATCCTTGCAACATGGCGTGATTATACTGATGAAGAAGCATTTATCTATGCGGTAACTGACGGTACAATTCATAACACAATCACACCAATCGCAAGATTTACAAACGGTTATTATGAACTTGACCTTGTTCTTCGTAATAATATTACAACAGAAGAATATCCTGACGGTTTCTATCATCCACATCCTGAACATCATCACATTAAGAAAGAAAATATCGGTCTTATTGAGGTTATGGGACTTGCAGTGCTTCCATCTCGCCTTAAAACAGAAATGGCAGTACTTCGTGATGCAATACTCGAAAACAAAGATATTAAAGCAGACGAAATGATTGCAAAACACTATGATTGGGTAGAAAATATCAAGGCAAAATATAGCGATATAAACGCAGATAACTGCGATGCTATTCTTCGTGACGAAATCGGTCTTGTGTTTACTTCAATTCTTGAACAATGCGGTGTGTTCGATAGAACAGAACAAGGTAAAGCACAGTTTAAGAAATTTATTGCATCGGTTAAATAAAACTAAAAATAAAACAAAAAGGAGAATGGATAAGTCCATTCTCCTTTTTAATTCAGCATTCAGCATTCCGAATTCTGCATTTAATTTAGTCCCATTCAGTACCGGTAACAGTATTCAAATCAAGACCTTTTGTATCGTGAGTGTTCTTAATAAGTGCAATAAGTGTAGCAACAAAACTTGGTACAAGAAGACAAAGAGCAACTGTGCCGATTACACCATCACCAAAAATAAGTGCGAGAATTGTGTTGATAATAAATCCGACTGCATATCCGGCAAATCCCACAACAGTTTGTGCCGAAGTAGCAGATGAGCGAAGATTTGTTGGTGCAGATTCGCTTGCCATCATAATAAGTACATCGTTTGTTGAGTAATAACTACCAACAAAAGCACCACAGAAGAAACCAACGAAAGATGGATTTAAGTTCATTTTTGCACCAAGAGCAAAAATTACAAAACTGATAACACAGTTTGCAGCAACTGTAATTGCGGCTGTCTTTCTACCTTTTTTATCAGATATAAAGCCCATTATAACTTGTGAAAGAGCCATACCAATAGGATACAGAATAAGTGCCTGACTAACCTGATTAACACTTACAAGGTCTAAAAACTCTTTTGCGTTAGAACCATAAACACTCTGTGCATAACCGTGAGTGAGAATTGCCTGATAATTCATACTGCCAACAACACCGATACCTGCAAGTGCAAAGCAGATAAATACCCAACGAAGTTGTTTGTGACTAAAACCGAATTTAAGAGCGTCAATAAGTCCGCCTTGTGAATTCTGTGCCTTTTTCTTAGCTTCTTCAGCTTGTAATTCGTCTTCAGTCATTTTAAGGTAACGGATTCTTGACTCAATAAATGCGTCAGTTTCTCTTGCACAAAGCAGAGCGATAAGTGAAACCACAATACCCACAACTGCAGGAATTATATAAACATTACGCCATTCGCTTGCAGAGGCCATTAACCACCTACGGAGAAGTGGGACTAACATAACTGCCATATTTGCAAAGAATTTAACAACGGAATATGTAATTGCACGACTCTTGGCAGGTGATGCCTCCATAATATACACAACATGCATATCGTGAGGAACAAAGAACAAAATCATACAAGCACCAATAAAGTACATTATTACATTACCTGAAAGGAAAATAACAAATAATGCAAGTGCCATTCCAAATGTGTTTATAATAAGGAATGTTTTTCTGCCAAAACGGTCTGCTAAAGGTCTATAAAGAATACCTAAAATCTGAAATGGTATAGCTACAACATTCAATAGATTAAGAATGGTGACCGAACTTTCACTTTTTATAAAGTCGTTAGCAATTTCAGTTTGCATAAGTGCGTTGATTTGTGATGCGATTTCATCAACTGCATAAATAAGTGCAATAATCAAAAGAAGATACCAGAAGTAGGTTTTACTTTTAGGCCTTGCCTTTTGCTTTTCCCAGTATTTAAGTTCTTTTGCCTTGCGAATTTCCCTTTTTTGAAGTTTTTCAGGAGTTAAAACTTTACTCATAAAAATTTCCCCTTTCAATAAAAACATTGTAGCATATAATGCAAACGAATTCAACAAACAAAAACAAAAGAAAGTTTTGACACACAGTATATATATTTATAGAAATCAACATTTTTTAGAAATCTTGTTGTTCAGTTTGTGTTTTTGAAAAATTATAATTGTCTTGTAACTTAAAGGAGGTTATAATAATGAACACAGACAAAATTTATGCAGAATCAATCGCAAAGGAGTACGCACCGAAAGATAATTCAAAAATCGTTGCACTCCGCAAACTTGACAAGAAAGCAAAAATGCCCGCAATAGTATTTACTTATACTTTTGGTATTATATCAAGCCTTGTTGCAGGCCTTGGAATGAGCCTTGCAATGAAGGTAATTGGTGGAACAACTTTTTGGATGGTGCTCGGCATTATTATTGGTATTATTGGTTTTATCGGTATGAGTGTAAATTACCCAATCTACAAAAGAAAACTTGAAAAGGGTAAACAGAAATACGCTTTTGAGATTGTAGAACTTGCAAAAGAAATCAGCGAGGAAGAATAAATAACTTTATTTGAAAGGAGGCTGTCAAATGAATAAAAATGAGAGCAAGTATTTTAATACTGCAGTCAAAATGGACAAAGCACTTATTACACTTCTTGAAAAGAAAGATTTTGAATATATTTCTATTAAGGAAATCTGCGAAGTGGCAGGTGTAAACCGTTCAACTTTTTATTTGCATTATGAAAATACCGTAGATTTGCTTAATGAAACAACAAAATTCATTCTTGACAGTTTCCTTACCTATTTTTCAGTTGATAAACAAAGCATAACTGATAAATATGCAAATTGTGAGTTGCAAGATTTAGTATTTATTACACCTGAATATTTAACTCCATATCTTACATTTATTAAAGAAAATCAGCGCATTTTCAAAACTTCGCTTAGACATCTTGGCTCAATGAACTTCGATAAGGTTTATAACAAAATGTTTGAATTTATTTTTAATCCTGTACTTGACCGTTTCAAATTTCCTGAGCATGAAAGAGAATATGTATTGAAATTTTATCTTACAGGAATTACTGCAATAGTTATGGAGTGGCTTAAAAATAATTGCAAAGAGCCAATAGAAGATATAACGCGAATAATTATTCAATGTGTAATAGGACAAAACAAAATATAAACAAAAGTCTTGGGTTTGATTTTAACTCAAGACTTTTTATTATTTCCAATAAAAGTAGTGCATTTTTATATGTAATGTTATATAATGATTTCGGGTGATTAAAATGACAACACAAGAATACTTGAATTTAATTGATAAAGTAAACGAAAAAGGCAGATATAAGGCAGATTGGGCATCTTTAACACATCATAAAGTTCCTGAATGGTATATGCACGATAAATTAGGCGTGTTTATTCATTGGGGCATTTATTCGGTGCCTGCATTCGGTAGTGAATGGTATTCAAGAAGTATGTATGATAAGAATGTTCGCGAATTTGAACACCATAGAAAAACTTGGGGTTCACAAGATAAATTCGGCTATAAAGATTTTATTCCAATGTTCAAGGCTGAAAAGTTTGATGCTAAAGAATGGATTTCACTTTTCAAAAAAGCAGGTATAAAATATGTTATGCCAGTAGCCGAGCATCACGACGGTTTTGCTATGTATGACACCCAACTCAATAAATGGAATTCAAAAGAAATGGGACCTTGCCGTGATGTTGTAGGTGAATTAAAGGCAGAATGTGAAAACCAAGGCTTAACTCTTTGTGCATCAACTCATCGTGCAGAACATTATTTCTTTATGAATCCGGGTCGTCTTTGCGACAGCGATGTAAATGATGATAATTATCGTGATTTTTATGGTCCTGCTTATTATTCCGAGAACTTTGACCCTAAAATCATTCATAAAACTACTGCTGATACATACTCTGAGGGCGCAAGTCAAGAATGGCTTGAAGATTGGCTTGTGTGCACTTGTGAATTGATTGATAAATATCAACCATCGGTATTATATTTTGACTGGTGGATTCATAATCATTCTTTCAAGCCTTATCTTAAAAAGTTAGCTGCTTACTACTATAACCGTGCTGAAGAATGGGGCAAAGAGGTTACAATCAATTATAAGCACGAGGCTTTTCCGCCAACAGTTGCAACATTTGATGTTGAACGCGGTGCTTTAACTGGTATTTCACCACTTTATTGGCAGACAGATACCGCAATCGGTAAACACTCTTGGGGATATACTGCCGACAATGAGTATAAGAGTGCAAGACAGGTAATTTGCGACCTTATTGACATTGTTTCAAAGAATGGTAACTTGCTTATCAATATTGGACCTAAATCTGATGGTACAATCACTGCCGAAGAAACTGAAGTACTTCTCACAATGGGTGAATGGCTTAAAGTTAATGGCGAGGGTATTTACGGTACAACTTTCTGGAAAACTTTCGGCGAGGGTAAAGTAAATGCAAAAGACGGATTCTTCCAAGATGGCGACGAAAAGAAATTCACAAACAAGGATTTTCGATTTACATATAAAAACGGCTATCTTTATGTATTCCAGATGCGACCATCAAAAACTGTTAAGATTAAAACTCTTAAAATTCATAATCCGCACGACTATTTAATTGAAAGTGTCGAACTTTTGGGAAGTAATGAAAAGATTAACTTTACAAGAGATGAAAAAGGGCTTACAATTAAACTTAAAGGCGAAATAAAAAATGATTTGCCTGTTTGTTTCAAAATTGCAATAGGCTAAGGGGGGATATTTTATGAAAATTACATTTATGGGAGCAGGTAGTACAGTTTTCGCAAGAAATGTTATAGGTGACTGTATGTGCACAGAAGCACTTCGTGACAGCGTATTTGCACTTTATGATATTGATGCAGAAAGATTAGAAGAAAGTCGCACAATACTTGAGGCTATGAGAAAAGCTAAAGGTGGTTATGGTAAAATCGAGTGCTATGTAGGCGTTGAAAACAGAAAAGACGCACTTCGCGGTGCAAATTTTGTTGTCAATGCAATTCAGGTTGGACTTTATGACCCTTGCACAATTATCGACTTTGAAGTGCCAAAAAAATATGGCTTAAGACAGACTATCGGCGACACTCTCGGTATTGGTGGAATTATGCGTACACTTCGCACTATTCCGGTTATGAAAGACTTTGCTGACGATATGGTAGCAGTTTGTCCCGATGCACTTTTCTTGAATTATGTCAATCCAATGGCAATGCTTACAGGCTATATGCAAAGATATACGGGGATTAAAACTGTTGGACTTTGCCATAGCGTTCAGGGTTGCTCAAAGTGGTTGCTTAAAAAACTTAATATGGAAGATAAACTCGACGGTAGAAAAGAACTTATTGCAGGTATCAACCATATGGCTTGGCTTCTTGAAATCAAAGACAAAAATGGTGTTGATTTGTACCCTGAAATCAAATCAAGGGTTGATGAGTATATGGCTCAGCCTGATGCAGATGATAAAGTGCGAATGGATTATATTAAGAATTTCGGTTATTATTGCACAGAGTCAAGTGAGCATAATGCCGAGTACAATATGTTTTACATTAAATCAAAATACCCTGAACTTATTGAAAAATATAATATTCCTCTTGACGAATACCCTCGTCGATGTGTAAATCAGATTGAGGGTTGGAAAAAGGAATATGCCGAAATGCTCGAAAAAGGTGTTAAAGACCACCAGCGTTCAGAAGAATACGCATCAAGAATTATGGAAGCAATTGTAACGGGTAAGCCTTATCAGATTGGTGGTAATGTGCTTAATACAGGTCACCTTATTACCAATCTTCCCGAAAATGCTTGTGTTGAAGTGCCTTGTCTTGTAAATGGTTACGGTGTTCACCCTTGCCATGTTGGTGCATTACCGGTACAATGTGCGGCTATGAATATGACAAACATCAATGTTCAACTTCTTACTATTGAAGCAGCAGTAACAGGTAAGAAAGAGCATATTTATCAGGCTGCAATGCTTGACCCGCATACTGGTAGCGAACTTGATATCGATACAATCAAGAAAATGGTTGACGATTTAATTGTTGCTCACGGTGACTACTTGCCAAAGTTTAATTAAGTAAAAAAAGACTGTTCAAAAACGAACAGTCTTTTTTATTACTCATCTATTCCAAAATGTTCAACAAGTTTTTCGTATTGCTCATCGGTAATCTTAATAACACCACCGTGACGCTTTTTGCGTTTGCCCATATTGAATTGGTCTTCATTAAGTTGCACAAAGTTACCAGTTGATAAATCATCACAAACAAATGGTGTGTAGCCCTTGTGAGTATGATATTGGTCTGCAATCAAGCACCATTTCTGCATATCGTCAAGATAGTATGTTTCAGGACCTTCAAGACCAAAGAAGTTTGCAAAAACTTCTGAATAAATTGTTTTCCAATTCCCGTCAACAAGAGTTTCGCTTTTCTCAATGGTAATCTTTTTATTAGTTTCGTCTTTAGAAAAACGATAGTAATAACCATTGTCCCACACAATATTTGTGTCAATTACATCAGTTTTGGCATCAATAAATTTGAATGGGGGAGTAAAATCCTTAAAATCTTTTGTGAATGTGCCATAAATTCTTTGCTTGTGGTGAAGTTCACCTTTTTCTCGCACGCAAGATGCAAAAAATACAAACCAAGCATCTTTTTCTTTGCAAAAAATTGCTTCAGGGGCCCAAACACACCCTGCTTTTTCAATTCCAACTTCGCAGAGTCTTTCTTCAGACCAATTTATTAAGTCTTCACTTTCCCAAACAACAAGTGAACGACTTCCCTTGTGAGAAAAATTGTACCAATTGCCACTTGTGGTAAGCAAATCTGTTGCGATTATAAAATATTTCTTTAACTTTTCATCATATACAATGAATGGGTCACGAACACCTTTTGTGCCAACTTTTGATACAAGAATTGGCTCGTCACTACCTAAATCTTTCCAGTTAAGACCATCACGACTGACTGCAAACCATACATATTCACGGTCACCTTTTTCTTCTGTAAAATGTGCAAATAAATATGATGACATAGTGTTAAATTCCGCCCTTAATCTCATAAAACTTATTCTTGATTTTTTGTTCTGTTGGCTTTGCAAAAGCATATCCTGTCATATATTCACCGTGAAATGTGTCAATGTGAGTATGAGGGGATTCAAGAAATTGATAGTAATCACATTTGATTTTTGTAATGTCAATGCTACGCTGATTTCGTCCGTCAATAAGTATATCAAGAATACCTGCATCGGATAATGAGTTTCTTAAACTGCGAAGAACTTTACGGAATAATGACTGCACACTCTCGTCATAATCTCTGTCAGGCCAGAGCACTGAAATAGCTTGTTCAGTACTTACTGAACTACCCTGACGGTCAACAAGTAGTGCCATAAATTCTTTTGCTTTCGCACTTGAAAAATACACAGGCTTTCGATTAACAAAAATATCAAAATAACCAAAGGTTTTAATTGCTATTTCGGTTGATATACTTACATTTCTAAACGCATCAGCCTTTTCAATTTCTTGAAATACAGTCTCATCATCATAAGGCTTTAATATATATCCTATAGCATTCACTCTGTAAGCATCATAGGCATATTCCTTAAATCCGGTAACAAACACGATTTTTGTATTTGTATTGATTTCATTAATTTTTTTTGCAAGCTCAAGACCTGTCATAACGGGCATTTCAATATCAAGAAAAGCTATGTCAATGTCACTGTGTTCACTTATAAAATAAAGTGCTTCAGCAGGGTTGTTAAAAACATTTGCCTCTTGAATGCTTTGGTGAGAAAGACATATATCATAAAGTTCTTCAGATGCAATTCTCTCGTCATCAACTATCATTATTTTCATACGCTTTCAACCTCCTTTTTAGGAATTTTAATTGTAACACAAGTACCAACATCAATCTGGCTTTCTATAATAAACTCCGCATTAACCATATTCGCAAGTCTTTCACGAACATTGTTTACACCGATATGTGCGTGAGTCTCACTTGGTTTCAAATCGGGGTTTTGAACATCAAATCCAACACCGTCATCTTGAATTTTAATTATGAAGTTTCGGTCATCTTCACTCGTTGTAACTGTTACCGTACCACCATCAGTTTTCTTTGTAACGCCATGCTTGATTGCATTTTCAACAATTGGTTGAACTGAAAGTGCAGGCAGTGAAAAGTTTGTAACAGGTGTGTCATAAATAATGTTCAGTTTATCACCGAATCGCAACAACTCAATATCACAATAGTGTTTTGTATGTTCAAGTTCATCAATAAACGGAATAGGCGATTTTTGCGTAATTGACTCCATATTACCACGCAAATATCGCGAGAATGAAATAACCGCTTTTTCTGCAGATTTCGGGTCGCGTTTAATAAGATATTTAATTGTATTAAGAGCATTATAAAGAAAATGCGGTTGAATTTGTGAAATCATAAGAGATGTGTTTGCAATTTCAAGTTCTTTTTCAACTTCAACAGTTTTAAGTGCAGTTTTGAAAATTTTTGAAATCTTTTCAAAATAAATCACAACAAAAGTAATAATAAAGATTGTAAAGCAAATTGGCATAAACTGGCTTGACATAAAGTTAATTACACCATTTGTGTAGAAACAATCAACAAGAATACCAATTGAAAGTGTTATGTAACCAATAAGATAAAGTTTTGCATAGGGCTGTTTTCTTACAACACAGTTGCAGATATTACTTAAAATAATAATGTCAAGGGGAATAGTAGCAGCCTGAATTATTATGTAGTAATACGGGCTGAAAATAATATAAGGTAAAACAGCCGCAACAAGTGAAAGTGATAAGAACACAAAACAGAATATTGCAATAACATTTTTGTTGATTTTAAGGTCAAGAGTCTCTGAATAGAAAAGAAGTGCAACAAGTTTAATAATAAATGTTGAAACGCAGATAATAAGCGTAATACTTTCATAATCAAGATAAGGGAAAAGGAAAGAGAAAACTGAATAACCTTCAGTTGAAATCATCATTCTTATAGCAACGCAAGCACAAAGAACAGGTAACCATTTTGAACTGATTATAAATGATTTTTTTGCAGAATATGAGAATATGAAAAGTCCGCAGAAAAGCACAATTCCCGTAAGAAATGAACGGAAAGTCTGTGCAATTTTTGAAAATGTCATTGTGTAATCGATATCAGAGATAACAGGTGTCATATAAAGTGAAGGCATCATATTGCAAGTTGCCTCAATAACAATCTCATAAGTGTTTTGTGGTTCAAAATTAACAGCAGTTGAAATAAGGTCAAGGTTAGCATAAGCTTCTTGGTCTATATAAGTGCCACTTTGTGTAACCATAATACCATTTACAAAAACGCGGTAAGTACCGGCAAAATGAGGAACATAAATAATCGCATTTTCATAACTGAGATTTTTGATTGTAGTTTTATAAGACGCAGTAAACCCATTGGCTTTTGAAAGTGATGTAATAGGCTCAACAATCGGTGCAGGGATTTCGGTAATTACATAATCTGTTTGTTCGCGATTGCTGATAATGTGAATGCCATCATAGTATTCCCATTCGCCTGTAAGATAAAGTGTGTAATTAGACTTTGCGTTTGTAAAATCACCTTTACCATCTATAATGTCAGTAGTACCTGAATAATGGCGGTTAATGTTACCTGCAATAAAAGGGGATGCAATTGCAATAACAGTTATTATAATTGTAAATATCAGAATAATATTTGAGCGTGTCCTTAACTTCATAAAATCCACCTATTTGACAATTTATCCATAAAACATTATAAATGAAAAAACATTGTAAAACAAGACTTTTTATTGACATATTTACATTATAATTGTATAATTTATTGAATATAAATTTTTGTAAAATAGGAGTAGTCTGTATGAAATGGACAGGTCTTAATGAATTAAGAGAAAAATACCTTGCATTTTTTGAAAGTAAAGACCATTTGCGTCTTCCAAGTTTTTCACTTGTACCTCAAGGGGATAAGAGTATTCTCCTTATAAATGCAGGTATGACACCAATGAAAAAATACTTTACAGGTGAGGTAACACCTCCTAAAAAGCGTGTTACAACTTGCCAAAAATGTATTCGTACACCTGATATTGAGAATGTTGGAAAAACTGCTCGTCACGGAACATATTTCGAGATGCTCGGTAACTTCTCATTCGGTGATTATTTCAAACACGAAGCAACTGCATGGGCTTGGGAATTCTTTACAAAAGTTCTTGAAATTCCTGAAGAATTACTTTATGTCAGCGTTTATCTTGAAGATGATGAGGCTTATGACATCTGGACTAAAGAAGTAGGCGTTGACCCATCACATATGGTTCGTTTCGGTAAGGAAGATAACTTCTGGGAACATGGTGCAGGCCCTTGCGGTCCTTGTTCAGAAATTTACTTTGACCGTGGTGCTGATAAAGGTTGCGGTAGCCCTGACTGTAAAGTAGGTTGCGAATGTGACAGATTTATCGAAGTATGGAACCTTGTTTTCACACAGTTTGAAAATGACGGTAACAACAACTATACTCGTCTTGCAAATCCTAACATTGATACAGGTATGGGACTTGAGCGTCTTGCTACAATTATGCAGGATGTTGACAATCTTTTCGAGGTTGATACAGTACAGAATATTATGAAGCATATTATTGATATTTCAGGTATTGAGTATCATAAAGATGCTAAAAAGGACATCTCACTTCGTGTTATTACTGACCATATTCGCAGTACAACATTTATGGTAGGTGATGGTGTTCTTCCGTCAAACAGCGGTCGTGGTTATGTTTTGAGAAGATTGCTTCGTCGTGCAGCTCGTCACGGCAGACTTATCGGCATTGACCGTCCATTCCTCGCTGAAGTTTGCGAAACTGTAATCAAGGAAAATGCAAACGCATATCCAAATCTTGTTGAAAAGCAGGATTATATCAAGAAAGTTATCGCAATGGAAGAAGAAAGCTTCTATAAGACTATCGACTCAGGTCTTGGTTTGCTTAACGAAATGATGGCTAACTCAAAAGATGGTGTTCTTTCAGGTGAAGATGCTTTCAAACTTCAGGATACTTTCGGTTTCCCAATCGACCTTACTAAAGAAATTGTTGCTGAAAACAATATGACAGTTGACGAAGATGCTTTCAAAAAGTTCGTTGAAGAAGCAAGAATGAAAGCAAAGAGTGTTAAGCGTGACGGTGCTGAAACAGACTGGAGAAACAGTGGTGTTTCATTTAAGGATGTTACAAAGACAGAATTTACAGGATACGAAGAAAACAATACAAACGCAACAATTCTTGCACTCGTTTCAAACGGTGAAAGAGCAGACTTCGTTGAGTCTGGTGACGCTATTCTGGTTCTTGATAAAACATCTTTCTATGCTGAAAGTGGTGGACAGGTTGGTGATACTGGTGTTATCACAATAGGTGATAGCACATTCGAAGTTACTAACACAACAAAAGATGCTGACGGTGTTGTTCTTCATCACGGTACACTCGTTGGTGATGCAGTTAAGGTTGGTGACGCAGTAATTACAACATATAACGAAGAAAACAGAAAAGCAATTATGAGAAACCATACTGCTGCTCATCTTCTTCAGGCTGCTTTGCGTTCAGTACTCGGTACTCATGTTGAACAGGCAGGTCAGCTTGTTGATGCAAACGAAGTTCGTTTTGACTTCACTCATTTCACTGGTATGACAGGCGAAGAACTTAAAAAGGTAGAAGACCTTGTTAACGAAGAAATCCTTAATGCCACAGAAATGCTTATCAAGGAAATGCCTATTGATGAGGCAAAGGCTATGGGTGCTATGGCACTTTTCGGTGAAAAGTACGGTGATGTTGTTCGTGTTGTAAAAGCAGGCGACTTCTCAACTGAACTCTGTGGTGGTACTCATGTTGATAATACAGGCAAAATCGGTCTTTTCAAGATTGTAAGTGAATCATCAGTTGCAGCGGGTGTTAGAAGAATTCAGGCTGTTACAGGCAAAAATGTTCTTAAGTATATTGACGAAAAGAATGAACTTCTTTATACAACTGCAGAAACTTTCAAAGTAGGTAATGTGTCTGCACTTCCACAAAAGGCAGTTGCAATTGCAAATGACCTTAAAGCAAAAGATAAGGAAATTGCAACACTTAAAGAAGAAATTAACTCATTCAAAACTGCAGGAATAATGGCAGGTGCTATTGATGTTAATGGTGCTCAGCTTGTAGTGTATTACGCAGGTGAGTCAGACGCTAACGGACTTCGTTCTATGGCTGAAACCGCAAGAGATTCTGCTCCTAACACAGTTGCTGTAATTGCAGGTTCAAATGCAGAAAAAGGAACTTGCTCATTCGCTTGTGCTTGTGGTAAAGATGCAATTAGCCGTGGTGCTCACGCAGGTAACATTGTCCGTGAAGTTGCAAAGGTTGCAGGCGGTAGCGGTGGCGGTAAACCCGATATGGCTATGGCAGGCGGTAAAGATATTTCAAAGATTGACGATGCTTTAATGTCTGCTAATGAAATTCTTAAATCAATGCTTAAATAAGAGGTGCTAATTATGGATTGTCTTTTTTGTAAAATAGCAAACGGTGAAATCCCGTCAAATAAGGTTTATGAGGACGATAAAATTCTTGCATTCCGTGATATTGCACCACAAGCAGATGTTCATGTGCTTGTAATTCCAAAAGAACATATTGCAAGCAGTGCCAATGATATCAATGCAGAAAACTGTGAAATAGTAGGATATATCTTTGCAAAAATCCCTGAAATCGCAAAACTTGCAGGGGTTGACAGTTACAGAATTATCAACAACTGCGGTGACAAAGCAGGACAAACTGTAAAACATATCCATTTCCACATTTTAAGCGGAGATAATCTTTCAGAAAGATTGGTATAATTGTTTAGTAAAGGAGTTGATAACATTGAAAAGACCATTTGCAGTAATTGGCTTTTCAATGCTCTTGGTATCGCTTCTTATAACTAATATAAGTTTCAAATCATCCGTTGCTCTGTTAATCGGGGCAACGGTTATTTTTTGTATTTTTATAGTATTCAAAAAACTACGAAAACATAAATTTATAATATTCAGCCTCTTCGCAGTTGCGATTTATATAATATCCTTTATTTTCACGCAAAGTATCTATATAAATGCTGAAAATAAATTTGAAAATCAAACAAAAATCAGTGGTATAGTGTGTCAGACTCCGCAAGAAACTGATTACGCGTTTACTTATGTAATAAAACTCCATAATGAAAACTACAAAATCCGTTATGTTTCAGAAGATAATAAAATGTTTCGCGAGGGTGATGTGGTTTCAGGTATTGTAACAAGAAGTGAAGAACAATTCAAAGATGTGTTTTTTGAAAATTCCTTGTCGTCAAAAATCTATTTTACATTTTTTGAAGGTGAGAATACATTTTTAGATAAAACAGGCGATATAAATAACTTTTATAAAGGATTGGGTGAAATCAAAAATTGGTTTACAGATATTATTGATACATATATCCCCGGCGAAAGCGGAGCAATAGCTAAGGCTATGACAATCGGCGATAAATCCGAAATTCCAGACACTACAATTGATTGCTTTAATTATGCAGGCACTTCTCATTTGCTTGTTATATCAGGACTTCACCTTACCTTGTGGTCAATGGGAATAATGAGGTTTATTGAGAAATCTTCTAAACTTCGTAAATATACAGTAATCATCGGTCTTGCGTGCTTGTTGGGGTATTCTGCACTTACAGGTTTCAGCGTGTCAGTTATCCGTGCAGGTGCTATGATTGGTGCAGTGTTAGTAGGCAAAGCCTTGCACCGTGACGCAGATAGCATTAACTCAATAGGGTTGGCATTGGCTTTTATTCTTACAATAAATCCTTACGCAACCTTGTCTTCGGCGTTGTGGTTTACAACTCTTTCAACACTTGGGATACTCACACTTGCCAACAATGTAATATTCAAGTTGATAATAAATCCTAAATATGAAAAAGTTATGCAGAATTCAATCCTTTATTTTCTTGTAACAACTGCCATAATAAGTATTTCAACAACAATTTTTACACTACCTGTTTTTGTGACAAAAGTTGGTATTCTGCCAATAGGGTCTTTTATATCAAATATTGTGATGATTGATTCGGCACTTGCCTTGATGGTGCTTACCGTTATGGGTGCAATTTTGCACTCAACAGGACTAAAATTTATAGCAGAAATATTCTTTATTGTAACGGGGACAATCAGTAGTTTTCTTAAAACTTTTGCAGAGAAAATCGGCCTTGCAGAATGGTCAACCTTATCGGTAACTCATAGGTATTACATTTATTTTGTAATTTTTGTACTTGTTAGCATTTTAATAGCATTAGCATTCAAAAAATACAGAAAAAGATTATTGAAAACTGTATCCGTAGTCTTGTCAATTGTGTTTATTCTGTTGGCAACTTATTGCACAACTTACGATTACAACACACCATCAGTTGATGTTATTTGCAGAGATTCATCACCTGTGCTGATAGTTAACTCAAAAGGGGAAAGTTTGGTAATAAATCCGCCTACAACCATATATGAAACTGATGTAATAAAAGTGCTTAATTCTCATAATGAGAAAACTGTTGACAATGTACTTATCACAGAAAAAACCGAGTTTACACCGTCATACCTTATGGATTTGTACGGTGCGATTAGTGTTGAAAATACATATTTCTGCTATGACTCTCCACAGATTTTTGAAAATCGTTCAATCAGTAAAGTGAAAACGCTTACAATAGGCGGGAATGTAAAAATCAACGCAGAAAACTATAAATCATACATTGAAATTTTTGCAAATGAGAAAAAACTTATTTTGATTGATAGTCAAAATGCAGAAAATCTCTTTGAAAAAATCAAAGACTATGATATAATCATTCTATATGGTAAAAATGCATTTGAAATCAAAGAATGCATTGAATTAGAAAATCTTGACGCAAGAATTGTTGTGTCAGCAGATGGCGAAAAATATTCATTTTATTTTGAATGACAGGAAGAAACTTATGGCATTGATTTATGAAGCCGACCTTAAAAGGCAAATAAGAGAAAAGAATATGTCAAACTGTTATCTTTTCTACGGTAGTGAAGATTATCTTAAGCAGTTTTATACTAATAAAATCTGCACAAAATTTGTAACTCCCGGTAGTGAAACATTCAGTTTGCGTAAATATGACGGTAAAGAAAACACTCTCGACGAAGTTTTTGAGGGTGCTGAGTCTATGCCATTTATGAGTGAATACTGTGTTGTTGTGGCTCATGATTTTTCTCTTGATACCCTTACAAATGACCAGAAAGAACAACTTGTAGCGTTTCTTCAGAATATTCCTGACACATCAATTACAATCTTCTGGATGGATGGTATTGAAGCTTCACCTAAAAACTCAAAATGGAAATGGGTAATTGATAATTTCACAAAATATGCAACTGCAGTAAATTTTGCAAAGGCAGAGGGTAGGGAACTTCGCAAAATCCTTTGTGCCTATGCGTCAAAAAATGGTTGCACAATGAATGATAGCACTGCATCATATTTAGTGGAACTTTCAGGCGATAGTCTTAATGTGCTTTTCAATGAAATTCAAAAAGCCTGTAACTTTGCAGGACAAGGGCAGGAGATTACCCGCGAGCATATTGATAGCGTAGCGGTGCGAAGCCTTGAAGCAAAAGTTTTTGACCTGTCAAAACTTATACTTAACCATAACGCACAAGGGGCACTTGAACTTTTGCACACTCTTATGTTGCAAAAAGCCGAGCCTATTGATATTTTTGGTGTAATACTTACAGCGTTTGTTGATATTTATAGGGTAAAAACATCTGTAACCGCAGGTGAAACTGTTATGTATCCTGCAAAAATTTTTGATTATAAAAACAAGGATTTCAGACTTACAAACAGTAATCGTTTTGCTAAAAATCTTACTGATGAGCAAATTCGTGAATGTTTTGACTGTTTTGCAGAAGCTGATAAAGCACTTAAAAGTTCCGCACAGTCAGGTGAGTTGATTCTTGAAAAACTTATAGTGCGTATTTCACTTATAATAGCAAGGTAATTTAATATGATTAAAATTAAAGAAGCAGTTATAGTTGAGGGTAAATACGATAAAATAAAACTGTCGGCAATCATTGATACGGTAATCATTGAAACTGACGGTTTTGCTGTGTTCAAAGATAAAGAAAAACAAAAACTTATTCGTTTTCTTGCTGAAAAGCGTGGAATTATAATAATGACCGATTCTGATTCTGCAGGTTTCAAAATCCGTAATTTCATAAATGGTATTACAAAAAGTGAAAATATTAAAAATGTTTATATTCCCGATGTTTACGGTAAAGAAAAACGCAAAACCGAAATGTCAAAAGAGGGCAAATTGGGCGTTGAGGGTATGAAACCCGAAATCATTATGTCAGCACTTAAAAAAGCAGGTGTTTTATGTGACGAAAATGAAAAAACAGAGTGTCACAAGATTACCCACACCGATTTTTTTGAAGATGGCATTGCAGGTGGAGAAAATAGTAGTGAAATTCGTAAAGCGTTAGCAAAACAATTGGATTTACCCGAAAGAATAAGTTCATCTGCATTGCTTAAAATAATCAATGTTTATATGACATATGATGAATATAAAGAAGCAGTAAAGACTGTAAAAAATAAATTGTAATAATTTATGTATAATGTGTAAATTTTAATTAATTTCTTTGAATTTTTGAATTTGTATGGTATAATGAATTAAATATGTTTATCAAAATTAAAGATTGAGGTAAATAAAATGAGTCATCAAAGCCGATTTCCAATAAATGAACCATTTTACGAGGTTCGCCAGATTAAAGATTTTAAGGATTTAATCGACCAGAGTGAAAAACTTTTTTCAGAGCGTCCTGCATATAAACTTAAGAATAAAGACGGTGTTTATTATGAGGTAACTTATAAGAATTTCCGTCACGCTATCTATTATCTTGCAAATAGTCTTATTACAGATGGTTATTCAAGACAACATATTGCAGTTGTTGGTGCAAACTCATATAAATGGGCAGTAACATACCTTGCTGTTACTTGTAGTAATAATGTTATTGTGCCCGTTGATAAAGAGCTTACAATTGATAATATTATTGATGTTCTTAAAGACTCAGACTCAACAATGATTTTTGGCGATAAGAAATATATCAAAGCCTTGGTTGAAAGAAAAGATGAACTTCCTGAAGGCTTTAAGTTCGTATGTTTTGATGAAGTGGAAATCGACGGTGCAACTGATTACGAAGAATATGTTGATATTGGTCGCAAACTTTATAGAAGTGGCAAAAAACTTCTTAATGATATTATAATCGACCCTGACGCTATGACAGCACTACTTTTTACATCAGGTACAACAGGTGTTTCAAAAGGTGTTTGTTTAAGTCAAAAGAATATCTGTGCAGTTGTTCTTGGTGCGGCAGGTTGCATTAAGGTTACTGAAGAAGACCAACTTCTTTCAATATTGCCAATCCACCACACTTACGAATGCACAATCGGTTTCCTTTACATTATTTATTGTGGTGCTTGTATTGCATTTTGTGACGGTCTTCGTTATATTACAAAGAATTTTAAGGAAGTAAAGCCTACTGCATTTATTACTGTTCCGCTTCTTATTGAAAAAGTTCACGGAAAAATTATGAAGAAGATGGAAGAAAAAACTGCAGGTAAACTTATCTTCAAAGTTGGTAAATACGCCTCAATTTTCAGTAAAGCAATTGGCATTAAAGACCTTGACCGTAAACTTTTTGCAGAAGTTATTGAAACATTTGGCGGCAGACTCCGTCTTATTGTAACTGGTGCTGCAGCCCTTGACCCTCGTGTTGCAGAAGATATTATGCATATGGGTATTGACCTTTATATCGGTTATGGCCTTACAGAATGTGCACCACTTGTTATGTGTAATAATGACCGTCTTATGCTTCCTGACTCAATTGGTACACCAATCCCAAGTGTTGAGGCATTTATTCACGACCCTGACGATTTAGGTGTTGGCGAAATCTGGGTGCGTGGTCCAATGGTTATGAAAGGCTATTACAAAAATCCTGAAGCAACTGCACAAGTTATTACAGAAGATGGTTGGTTTAGAACAGGTGACCTTGGTACATGCGACCGTCATAACTGTTATAAAATTACAGGCAGAAGTAAAAATGTTATCGTTACAAAAAACGGTAAAAATATCTTCCCTGAAGAAGTTGAGCATTATCTCAATACAAATCCCGTTATTGAAGAAAGTCTTGTTTTTGGTGATGATATTGATGATGAAACTTATGTAAGTGCATCAATTTACCCTAACTATGAGCAGATTAAGAATAACTTAAAGCGTCAGGATATTACAAAAGAAGATGTTCAAAAATCTGTTGAAGAAGCAGTTAAGGATGTAAACAAAAAACTTCCCAAATACAAGAAAATCAGAAATATTGAAATCCGTGACGAAGAGTTTGAAAAGACTACAACAAAGAAAATCAAGCGTCACGCAAATATGAAGAAAAAGAATAATACAGAAACAGAAGAAAAAACAGAGGAATAATACAATGATTTTAGGTTACGGTAATACCGAAGAATTTTCTAACGGTACAAAAGTGTTAGCCCTTATGGCGTCGCCAAGAAAAACCGGATATACAGCAAAACTTTTGGGAACACTTCTTCGTGAATTTCCAAAAGGTACAAATATTGAAATTGTAAATCTTTATGAGTTAAATCCAACCCCTTGTAACGCTTGCGGTTACTGTAAAGCAGGTAACGGATGCTCTAAAAAAGATTTAGAAGATTTCTTCAAAAAGTTTGAAACAGCTGATGTAATTGTGTTTGCAACGCCAATATATTTTATGGGTGTTCCTGCTCCCTTCAAAGCACTTATTGACCGTTTTCAGCGTTATTACGAGGCTCGTTTTCGTCGTAATATGAAACACCCAATTGAAAAGCCACGCAAAGCAGTACTTATTGTTACAAGTGGTAGCGATGGTGAAGTTGGTTTTGAAGTTATTAAACATCAGCTTTTACAAGCGTTCACAGTACTTAACATTGAACTTAAAGGCTCAATGCTTGCTCGTAATACAGATAAATGCGGTGTTGACAAAACAGATGTTGACAGAGCCGCAGCATTATATAGGAGTGTTAGATAATGGCAGTAATTAAAGTTAATCTTGATAATTTTGCAGAAGAAGTTTTGCGTTCAGAAAAGCCTGTGCTTCTTGATATGTATGCTGATTGGTGTGGACCATGTATGATGATGGCACCTGAACTTGAGGCATTTGCAGAAGAAACCGATAAAGTAAAGGTTTGCAAACTCAATGTTGATGAGGCAACCGATTTAGCACTTACATTTGGTGTTATGAGTATTCCAACAGTACTTCTTTTCAAAAACGGACAAGAAGAAAAACGCTTTGTTGGTGCAAAAGAAAAGCACCAAATCGCAGAATTTGTAGAAGAATAAGAAAAAGGACTGATTTTTCAATCAGTCCTTTTTTGTTAGTTAAAACAATTCAACAAATTTGAGTTTGTCGGGGTGTTCGCGTAGTGGCAGGCTTCCACGCCTGCGTTGTAGGGGCGATTCGTGAATCGCCCTACAACAATTGCAACGCAGTTCCGATTTTATTCTTTATTCACTATTCTTTATTCTTTAACATCCCGACAAACTCCAATTTATCTAACTAACTTATCAATTTCTCTCTCATTTGTGAAAGTATTATTTTCTCGCGTCGTGATACCTGAACCTGTGAAATGCCAAGTATTTGTGCGGTTTTTGATTGGGTGAGTTCATCATAAAAACGCAGTTTTATTAAAGCACGGTCATTTTCGGGCAACTCCTCAATAATTTTAGTGATTGCAAGACGGTCATCAATAGGCGAATATTCGTCAGCTCCCGCTATTTCAATCTGTTTTTCGCTGTCATCATCACTTGTAAGGGACATAACAGGTTGCATAATACAGAAAAGTTGTGCAGTTTCTTCAATGCTCATATTCATTTTTTCGGCTAATTCTGAAACGGTTGGCTCAACACCGTTTTCATATTTCAACTGTTCTGCAACCGATAAAAGCACTCGCCCTTTTTCTTTTAGTGAACGACTTACTTTTATTGTGCCTCCGTCACGGAATAACCGTCTTATTTCACCCAAGACCGATGGCACAGCATAGGTAGAAAAAGCAAATCCAAGACTTTCATCAAAACGGTCAACTGCTTTAATAAGTCCAATGCAACCTGCAGAATATAAGTCCTCATAATCAATACCCTTGCCAATAAATCGTGATGCACAACTGCCCACAAGACCAAGGTTATTAAGTATTATTTCATCTCTTGTCATTTTGTGCGACCATGAATTTTCTTGCAAAGGGTAACGGTAGTGCCAACACCTATTTTTGAACGGACTAAAAGCTTGTCCGTAAAACTTTCCATAACTGAAAATCCAAGTCCCGCACGGTCACCACCAAGAGTGGTAAAAAGTGGTTCGCGGGCTTTTTTTATGTCACTTATTCCGCAACCCTTATCACGAATTGTGATAATAACCCGATTGTCGTTGTGGATTTTTACTGTTATGTAGATTTTGCCTACCTCGTTTTTATACCCGTGCACAATACAGTTTGTAACTGCCTCGCTTACAGCGGTTTTAATATCGTTGATTTCTTCTAAAGTAGGGTCAAGTTGAGCCGCAAAAGCCGCAACGGTAGCCCTACTGAAACTCTCATTTACTGAACGACTGTCAACAGTCATTCTAAACTCATTTATAATCATTACTTTTTCACTCCTTTTGTGATTGTGGCAATTCTGTCAAGCCCTGCAAGACGCATAACTTTGTATGCATTATTTGAAAGTCCCGTAACCTCAAGTGTTCCGTTAAATTCTGATAACAACTTGTATCTGCCCATAACAAGACCAATGCCTGAACTATCCATAAAAGTTACATCAGTAAAATCAAGAATAGTATTTTTAGGGCGACAGTTTTCAATTTTGTCGTCAACTTCTAAACGGATAGGCAGTGCTGTGTGGTGGTCGATTTCACCACTTAAACGACAGTAAAGGATTTCACCGTCAAAATCTGTTTTAACGCTCATATATTTTTCTCTCCTTTTTGCTTTATTCTAACTCGCAGAAACTAAAAAATTTGTCATAATGTTGCATTCATCATATTTTGTTATTTTATTAACAATTTTTGCGTTATATTCTTGACATAAACTGCTAATTTTTATATACTTATTATGTATGAAAAATCTTAAATGAAAGAGGATGTTTTTTAATGGACCAAAAGTATGAAGCATTATTTACACCTTGGAAAATCGGTAATGTTGAGATTAAAAACAGAATAGTTATGTGCCCAATGGGTGGTACATCACTTTTTGGCTGGTTTGAACTTGGCGGTTGCCATTTTGACAAGGAAGCAGCAAAGCTCTTTATTGAGCGAGCAAACAACAATGTTGGTCTTATTATCCCCGGTATTGCACCACTTCGTGATACATTCTGGGGCAAATGGCTTTGGCAAAATCCAAAAATGTTTGAAGAACTTAAAGAGTTTATGGACGAAATCCATAAAACAGGTGCAAAGTTGTTCATTCAGTTGACTGCAGGTATGGGCAGAAGCTGGGCAATTACAGAACTTGTAGCACCACTTCATAGAAACAAATTTACTCGTGCTCTTGTTAAGCCTATTCTTGATACATCTCACGAATTAGCTTCACCTAGCCCACAACCATCTCGTTGGGCTCCCGATATTATCTGTCCTGAAATGACAAAAGAGCAGATTCACGAAATTATTGAAGCATTTGCTAAAACTGCAAAACTCTGCCGTGATGCAGGTGTTGACGGTGTTGAAGTTCACGCAGTTCACGAAGGTTATCTTCTTGACCAGTTTGCTATTGAATTTTTCAATAAGCGTACTGACGAATACGGCGGAAACTTCGAAAACAGATATCGTTTCGCAGTTGAAGTTGTTAAGGCTATTAAAGAATCTTGCGGTGACGACTATCCTGTTTCACTTCGTTACTCAGTTGAGTCAAAGATGAAAGGCTTCTGCGAGGGTGCTATGCCTGGCGAAGATTATACAGAAGTTGGTCGTAATATGGAAGAGTCAGAAAAAGCAGCAAAATACTTGCAGGATGCAGGTTATGATATGCTTAATGCTGACAATGGTACATATGACTCTTGGTACTGGGCACATCCACCAATGTATATGCCACAGAACTGTAACCTTGATGACGTAGCACATATTAAAAAGTTTGTTGATATTCCTGTTGTTTGTGCAGGTAGAATGGAACCTGATGTTGGTGCTAAAGCCGTTGCAGATGGCAAAATCGACGGTGTTGGTGTTGCTCGTCAGTTCCTTACTGACCCTGAATGGATTACAAAGATTATTGAAGACAGAATTGAAGATATCAAACCTTGTATCTGCTGTCACGCAGGTTGCTTCAACTTCTCATCATCAAAGGGACACGCAAATACTCAGGACCTTCTTGATACAATGGGACTTTCTCGTTGTGCTCTTAATCCAAAGACAATGCAGTCAAAGAAATACAAAATCGAGCCTGCTAAGAAACAGAAGAAAATTGCTGTTATCGGTGGCGGTATCGGTGGTATGGAAGCTGCTATGGTTTGTGCAAAGCGTGGCCATAAGGTTGACCTTTATGAAAAGAGCGACAAACTCGGCGGTGTATTTATTGCTGCTGCAGCTCCATCATACAAAGAAAAAGACCGTGACCTTATTGCTTGGTATAACCGCGAAATTCAGCGTTACGAGGCAATCACAATTCATATGAATACAGAAGTTAAAGACCTTGCTTCACTTGGTGCTGACGAAGTAATCGTTGCAACTGGTTCAGTTGCAAATAAGATTCCTGTAAAGGGTGCTGACAAGGCAATTGAAGCAATCGACTTCCTTTTAGGCAACAAGACAGTTGGTGAAAATGTTGTAGTTGTAGGTGGTGGTCTTACAGGTTGCGAAATCGCTTATGAACTCTACCTTCAGGGCAAGAAACCTGTAATCGTTGAAATGCAGGATGACCTTGTTACAACTCCTGGCGTTGCTCTTGCTAACACAAGTTATCTTCGTGATTTCTTCAAGACAAACAAAGTTCCTGTTTATCTTGAAAGCAGAACAACAGAAATCCGTGATGATGGCGTTACAATCGCAACTAAAGACGGTAACACAATCGACATTCCTGCTGATACAGTTATTCTTTCAGTCGGTTACAAACCAGCACCAATCGCAGAAAAGAGCAAGAAAGTACATATTATCGGTGACGCTAACAAAGTCGGTAATCTTCGTACAGTTATCTGGGGTGCTTGGGATGTTGCAATGAAGTTATAATTTCATAAACACATAAATTTAGAGGAGAGTGCAAACTCTCCTTTTTTTATTATTTCACCTTAAAATCCAATATGTCATATATTGTAATGGGGGTGAATAATATGTGTAATTGCAGAAATAATTGTACAAGTATCGCAGTTGTAGTAAGTATAATCATAGGTATTATCACTGCTTTTCTTCGTATAACTGGTGTTATAACCGTAACACCTGCATTTTTATGGGTGGTTTTCGGTATAGCAGTGGTTTATCTTGCAGTAGTTCTTGCAACAACTGCAGTAATAGAAAGAGAATGTACAAATGATTGTGTTTGTCCTACGCTTTCAGTTTTACTGATAGGTATTCTCGGCACAATACTTTTATCAGTAGTTCTTTTGGCAATAACTTTTGTTACAACAAGTATTGTGGGGGCAATAGTAACTGGTTTGTTACTTCTTTTCTTCTCTCTTACCATTTCGACAACTGCTTGTCTTGCAAGATGCCTCGCAAAGTGTAACTAAATAATAACGAAAACGGTTTGGATTTAATTCTAAGCCGTTTTTGTTGTATAAATGTAAAAAGTGTTGTATAATACTTAAAAATCTTTGGAGGTGCTTTATGAAAGTTTTAATTTGTTGCTTAAATTCAAAATATATTCATGCTTCATTAGCACCTTGGTGTCTCTTATCGGGTGTAAAAGCATTTGCGAAGAATGATTATGATATTAAAGTACTTGAAAGTACTATAAATGGTAATCTTCACGAT
The DNA here is from genome assembly GCA_017399405.1 of Clostridia bacterium. Lineage (GTDB taxonomy): Bacteria > Bacillota > Clostridia > Oscillospirales > Acutalibacteraceae > Fimenecus. The sequence goes on from JAFQCT010000020.1 coordinate 33,207, forward strand.
TTTGCAAAGAAAATAATCCTTGAAAAACCTCAAGCGGTTTCTTTTTCTTGTTATATATGGAACATCACACAAACCCTTGAAATCTGCAAAGAAATTAAAGAAAAACTTAATTGCAAAATCATTCTTGGTGGCCCTGAAGTTGCATACAGACCAAAAGATGTTTTAGAAAAATATGATTTTATAGATTTTGTGTTGTCAGGGGAGGGTGAGTGGAATTTTCCTCTTTTACTTGATAATATAAATGGCGATTTGAATACCGTTGACGGACTTACATATCGCAAAAAGAATGAGATTATTACAATTTCCGAAAAAGAATACACGGACACCCCGCCATCGCCTTATAGTGAGGATTTTTACAACAACTTAAAGGGTAGAATTGCTTATATTGAAACAAGTAGAGGTTGTCCTTACCGTTGTGCTTTCTGTCTTTCGGGCAGATGCTCAAAACTACGCTTTTTTGATATGACCCAAGTTAAAAAAGATATAATAAACCTTGCAAATAGTGGTACACAAACACTTAAATTTGTTGACCGCACATTTAATGCAAACTCAAAAAGAGCAAACGAGATTTTAACATTTATTAAAGATAATTATGGTACAAAAATTCCCGAAAATATATGTTTTCACTTTGAAATAGCGGGGGATATACTCACAAATGATACCCTTGAAATACTTTCACAAATGCCTATGGGTGCTGTGCAACTTGAAATTGGTATGCAGTCTTTTAATGAAGACACACTCAAAGTAATCAACCGTAAAACCAATACAGAAAAACTTATTAAAAATATAAAAAGACTACTGGAAATGGGTAATATGCACATTCATATTGACCTTATTGCAGGTCTTACGGGTGAAGATTTAGAAAGTTTCAAAAACAGTTTTAATATTGGCTATTCACTTAAAGCACATATGTTGCAAATGGGATTTCTTAAACTCCTTTATGGTGCTGATATGCGAGAAAATCCACAAGATTTTCCTTGCGAATACACGGAAAATCCACCTTATGAGGTAATTTCAACCCCTTGGATTTCTGCCCAAGAAATGAGAATGCTTAAAAACTGTGAAGACGCAGTTGACCGTCTTTATAATAGTGGCAGATTTTTGTTTACTCTTAATTACTTAATAGACGAAATGGGTATTTCACCATTTGACTTGTTTAATGACTTTGGAAATAGCGTTGATGGTACAAATATGAAGCTTTCCGACTACGCTGTAAAAGTGTATGAATACTTCAAAAATAGGTGTGATGAGCAGATTTTACGGGAGAAAATCCTTTGCGATTTGCTTTCTTGCTCGTCATCTGTGCAAATTCCCGAAATATTCAAAATCCGTGACCCTTTATATAAAAAAGTAAAGAAACATTTTATAGAAAATGTTAATCAAAATATGAAAATCGCAATCCTTTACAGTACAAACGAAGTATTTGCAGTAAATCAAAGTGGCAAAAAAGACTTTCACGGTAGATATAAGGGCGAATTTTATAAAAATTCCTTTATTTCAATGGAATAATATGGTATAATATTTTCATTATTTTTTAGGAGATGTAAATATGGGCGACAATCGTGCTATTGTGTACGCTGAAAGACTTTCAAAAATGATTCAGGTTGAAACAATTTCAGTACGCGGACAAACAGATATTTCTAAATTCTTAAAACTTCACGAACTTATGAAAGAGGAGTTTTCAGCACTTTTTAGCGTTGTTGAATGTGAAGTAATCAACGGTAGCCTTTTGCTTAAATGGAAAGGGACAGACGATAGTTTAGAACCTGTACTTTTAATGAATCACCACGATGTTGTTGAGGCAAGTGGTGAGTGGAAATACCCTGCATTTTCAGGTGCGATAGCAGAAGACAGAGTTTGGGGCAGAGGTACACTTGATACTAAAGGTGGACTTTGCACAATGCTTACAGCAGCTGACGAATTGGCTCGTGAGGGCTTTACTCCTCGTCGTGATACATATTTTGTTTCAACTTGCACAGAAGAAACAGGTGGCGAGGGTGGTAACGCTATCTCAAATCTCCTTAAAGAACGCGGAATCCACTTCTATATGGTACTTGATGAGGGCGGTATGATTCTTTATGACCCAATCGGTGGTGCTGACGGTACTTTTGCTATGATTGGTGTTGGCGAAAAAGGTTATGTTGACCTTAAATTTGTTGCAAAATCAAATGGTGGTCACGCATCTGCACCGGGCAAGAATACTCCTATTGCTCGTCTTGCACAGTTTATCTGTGAAGCAGAAAAAGCACAGATTTTTGATATTCAGATGTCAGATACAGTTAAAGAAATGCTTTCTCGTTTTGCACCTACAATGAAAGGCGTTATGAAAACTGCTTGTGGTAATGTTAAAGCATTCAAGCCTGTACTCGAAAAGGTTATGCCAATGATTTCACCATCTGCAGCAGCACTTCTTCGCACTACTCTTGCTTTTACTCAAAGCAAGGGTTCAGACGGTTCAAATGTTATTCCGCAAGAAGCTTATGTGGTTGGCAATATGCGTTATTCTCACCATCAGGGTAGAGATGCAAGTGTAAACGCAGTTACAGAACTTGCAAAGAAATATGATATTGAAACAATCGTTCTTGATGATGGCAGTGAGTCAAAAATTACTGACTTTAACGGTGAACAGTTCAAGTTCCTTGAAAAAGCAGTTAATACTGTATTCCCACAGTATAAACCTGTTCCATATATTATGAACGGTGCAAGTGACTCAAGATACTTTAATCGTGTTTGCGAAAACTGTTTAAGATTTGTTCCGTTTAACATTGATAATCAGCAGTATGGTAGCGTTCACGGTATTGATGAAAATGTATTTATTAAGTGCTTACCTGAAGCAGTTGATTTTTACAGATATGTAATTAAAGAGGTATAAAATGAACGAAAAATCCGAAAAAAACGGACTTGGTATAAGTGCCAAATCCTTTATAGGTGCAATAGTTATAATATTTATACTTATGTGCCTTACCTTTGCACTCACTTTTATTATTCCCGGTGGCGAATATGCAAGAGTAACTGACAGTAATGGTGTAGAAACAATAGTAACTGACAGTTTTCAGTATGTTGAGGGCGGTCTGCCTTTTTGGAAATGGCTACTTTCACCTTTTTTAGTACTGGGTGCTGACGGTGGCGGTGCTATAATTGCAGTTATAATATTTCTTATAGTCATTGGCGGTATTTTCACTACTCTTGATAAAAGCGGACTTATGCATTATATGCTTAAAAAGATTGTTCATAAGTTTGGCAATAAGCGTTACACATTATTGTCACTTATTGTACTTTTCTTTATGGCTATGGGTAGTTTTATAGGCTCCTTTGAAGAGTGTGTACCATTAGTGCCTATTGTTGTAGGACTTTCAGTAGCATTAGGCTTTGACGAACTTACAGGTTTAGGGATTTCAATACTCGCAGCAGGTTGCGGATTTGCAGCAGGTGTGTGTAATCCATTTACCGTAGGTGTAGCGCAAGAACTTGCAGGGCTTCCAATGTTTTCAGGAATGTGGTTGCGTCTAATTTCTTTTGTGGTTATTTATGCAGTTCTCTTATTCTTTATAAAGCGTTACGCAAAGAAAATTGAAAAGCCGATAGGCAACATAAATGCACAGTCCGATTTCCAAGAAGACCCTAAAATGAATAAAGCACTTATACTTTTTGTAAGTATTTTAGGTGCAGGAATTTTAATAGTATTAAGTTCTGTTTTCTTAACATTTTTACAGGACTACACAATGATTATAGTAGCTCTTATGTTCCTTGTTGCAGGTATTGTTTCAATAGTCGTAACGGGTATGAGTGGTAAAGAAATCCTTAAAAACTTCGCAAATGGTATTGTTACAATTCTTCCTGCGGTGTTTATGATTTTAATGGCAAGTTCAATTAAATATACATTAACTGAGGGCAAAGTGCTTGATACAATCCTTAACGCAGCAGTGGGAATAGCAAATGAGTTGCCACAAGGTGCAGTTATTTTATTCGTGTATTTAATAGTGCTTGTAATGAATTTCTTTATAAGTTCAGGCTCGGCAAAAGCATTTTTGCTTATGCCACTTATAGTTCCTATTTGTCAAGTGTTCAACATTTCGTCACAACTTTCAGTTATGGCATTTGCCTTTGGTGACGGATTTTCAAATGTGCTTTACCCAACAAACCCTGTGCTTCTTATAAGCCTTGGTGTAGCAGGGGTAAGTTACACAAAATGGTTTAAGTGGTCAGGCAAAATCCAACTTGCAATTCTTGTAGTTACAAGTGCACTACTCCTTTTTGGGTTAAGTATTGGTTATAATTAAATAATTTATAAGGGTGATTTTTCACCCTTATTTTTTTGGATTTTTTATTGTATTTGTTATTCAAAAATGTTATTCTATACCTATAAAACACCATATTAAACAAAAAAATATTGTAACAGTTGTTGGGGATTTTTTATGAAAAATGTTACACTTTTAGATTCTTACGAGCAAAACGCTTTTAACCTTGAAAAAAAGTACCTTAAATCACTCGAATCCGATAAACTCTTAAAAGGATTTTGCGAAATTGCAGGGATAGAACTTAATGCCGAAAAATACGGTGGTTGGGAAACCTCTGCAATTCAAGGGCATACTTTAGGGCATTATTTAACTGCTGTTGCTCAAGCCTATGCCTCATCAAGTGATGAAGATTTTAAGAAAATCACAGATTATATGATATCTGTCCTTGCAAAGTGTCAGGCAGAAAACGGTTATCTTGCAGCAATCCCTGAAAGTCATTATACTCAACTTGAAACGGGCGATACAAAAGGCACTTGGGTGCCTTGGTATTCAATGCACAAAATCCTTGCGGGACTTGTAAGTGTATATGAATTCACCGAAAACAAACAAGCATTAGAAGTTGCATCAAAATTAGGGGATTGGGTTTATAGTCACACTTCAAAGTGGACTGCAGAAACACAAAAAACCGTACTCAATATTGAATACGGTGGAATGAATGACGCACTTTATGACCTTTATAAATATACAAAGAGTGAAAATCACTTGTCAGCGGCTCATAGTTTTGATGAAATGACACTTTTCGAGCCGCTTTATAATGGTGAGGATATTCTTAACGGAAAACACGCAAATACTACAATTCCTAAAATCAAAGGTGCTCTTAACCGTTATTTAGTGACGGGTGAAGATTATTATTTGCAGGTTGCCAAGAATTTTTGGGATATTGTAATCAATAATCATACTTATATTACAGGTGGTAACAGCGAATGGGAACATTTTGGTGAGCCGAAAATCCTTGACGGTGAGCGTACAAACTGTAACTGCGAAACTTGTAATACATACAATATGTTAAAACTTACCCGTGATTTGTTTAAGATTACAGGTGACACGAAATATACCGATTATTATGAAAACACTTTTATAAATGCAATACTCTCGTCGCAAAATCCCGAAACGGGAATGACAACATATTTTCAGCCTATGGCAACGGGATATTTTAAGGTTTACAGTTCACCGTACGACCATTTTTGGTGTTGTACCGGTTCGGGTATGGAGAATTTTTCAAAACTTTCAGATAGTATTTATTCCCATAATTCCACAAGCCTTTATGTAAACCGATTTACTTCTTCAACTGTAACTTGGGAAGAAAAAGGACTAAAAATCACGCAAAATGCTGATTTACCAACTGTTAAATTTACTATAAACGGCTCTGCAACGGCTCAAATTGTGCTTCGTGTTCCTGATTGGACAAATAACCCAACAGTTAAAATGAACGGTGAAGAAATTAAAATAAAGGTCAAAAACGGACTTGTTATTCTTGACCGTGAATGGCAAAATGGTGACACAATCGAATATAATTTGCCAATGAAAATAACAGTACACCCGTTACACGATAATAAAAACGCAGTTGCATTCAAATATGGACCTTGGGTGTTAAGTGCCGATATGGGTACAAATAAAATGGAAACAGGTGTGACAGGTGTAAATGTTACAACACCAATGGAAGATGAAACAATTTCAGATGTGCTTGTAATCGAAAATGATTCAATTGAAAATTGGGTTAAAAATATTAACGAAAATCTTGTACAAGAGGATAATATATTAAAATTCACCCTTAAAGGCACAAACCAAAAACTAACATTTTTACCACATTATAAGCAACACACAAACCGTTATGGAATATATTTTCATCTTGAAGAAAAGGGGAGTGCAAAATGAAAACAACTGAAAAAATCACAGCAAAAGAAAATCGTGAGATTTCAAGACTTAAAAAAATGCAAAACCGCAATAGCAGTAGCAAATATTTTTTAATCTTGTTAATGCTTATTGCAATCGTCAACATTCTGGACGAAGTTACAAGCAACTTGACCGTTACGGTGCAATCTTCATTTGTTACAGAGTTTTTTGTAAACAACCCGTTTATGGGTAAGTTTTATACTTATGAAGACGGACTTGCACTTCATTCAAGCGTTGGTGTATTTACCTATGTTTTAGGACTTTTCACACCATTCTATAAAGCCCTTGCAGATAAGTGGGGACGCAAACCGCTTTTTGCAATTTCAACACTTGGTATGGCAATAGGACTTTTAGTAATTCACTTGTCGTCAAGTTACATAATGTTCCTTGTGGGCTTTGCAATTATCAGTTTCTTTATGGGGCACGATATCCAGATTATTTATGTGCTTGAAGAAGCACCCGACCGTCACCGTGCAAAGATTTACAGTTTTCTTAAAAGTTTTGGTATTTTAGGTGTTATTTTAATCCCTGCACTTCGCGATGCTTTAATGGGTGATGACGCTACAAAATGGCGAGATATTTTCTTAGTACCGTCTTTAATCGGCTTTGTTGCAGTGGCATTAGTACTTCTTCTTGCAAAAGATACAAAAGTGTTTATAAACGAAAGAATTGCATATCTTTCTCGTCCTTATGAAGAACGCGAAAAAGAAAAAGCACTTAAAAAGCAACAAAAAGAAGCACAACGAAATCAGTCAGGTGTGTTTAACGGTGTTAAGTATATCTTCGCAAATAAAGATACAAAAATGCTTATTATCTCACATATTATTTTTGATACCGCAATGCCTGCAATCGCACTTTATTTTGAATCTTCAATGCACCGTGCAGGAATGAGCACAAGTGAAATTACAAAAGCACTTTTTATGGTACCTGTAATTTACGCCACAATCACATTCCTTTCAGGCTTTATTGCAGATAAGTTTGGCAGAAAAGCAACTGTTACAGGATTTTCAATTACTTGCGTTGTAGGATATATTCTTTTCGTAGTTGGTATTCTTAACGGTTGGGAACCATATTTAATTGGCTCTTTTGCAGGACTTTACCAAGGTTCATATTGGATTGGTCGCGATTATATGAATGTTATGATGACCGAAAAAGTGCCGACAGATATTCGGGCATCAGTTGTTGGTGCTGAAGGACTTTTAGTAATTATCGGCCTTGTAGTTGGTTATGCACTTGCAATTGTGGGAATGCTCTTTATGGATATTTGGTGGGCTTGTCTTGCTATTGCAATTCCAACAGTATCAATCGCAGCAATAATGTTTACCCTTAAAGTCAAAGAAACAAAAGGTGCAAATTTAGATGAAATAAAATAAAAAATAGGGGATGATGCTCGCATCATCCCCTTAATTCTGCACTTTGCACTCTGCATTCTGCATTAAAAAACTCCCTTTCGGGAGTTTTTTTATTTAACCCATTTTGCAACAGCAGTTTCAACAAGTTCTACAACCTTGTCAACAATTACCTCGTCACCGTCTTGAAGGTTAAGAAGTGGTTCTCTTACACCGCCAAGCTCAAGTCCTGCTCTCTTTTTAAGAGCTGCTTTTGCAGTAGCATACATATTACCTTTTGTACTGCACATTGTGTAAATAACTTCGTTAATGTCGTCTTGTAAGGCTTCGGCATTAGCAACATCGTTATTCTTAATCATATTGTTAAGTGTAACGAAAAGTTCAGGCATAACACCGTATGTACCACCAATACCGCCATCAGCACCAATCATACGACCACCAACGAACTGTTCATCAGGACCGTTGAAGATAACAACTTCGCGGTTATTAAGTTTTGCCTGACGCTTAAACATCTGAATATCTTGAATTGGCATTGATGAGTTCTTAACACCAATAACCTTTGGATTTTTAAGCATTTCATCAAACAAACTCATTGTAAGTGAAACACCTGCAAGTTGAGGAATGTTGTAAATAACATAATCTGTATTTGGTGCTGCTGCTGAAATATCGTTCCAATACTTTGCAATTGCTGTTTCGTTGAGTTTGAAATAAATTGGTGGAATTGTAGCAATAGCGTCAACTCCTAAACTTTCAGCGTGACGAGCAAGTTCGCAACTGTCTTTTGTATTGTTGCAAGCTACATGAGCAATAATTGTAATTCTGCCCTTGTTTGCTTCCATAACTGCCTCAAGTGTCTTTTTACGGTCCTCAACGCTGTGGTAAATACATTCGCCTGATGAACCACCAACATAAAGTCCGTCAACACCCTTTTCAATAAGAAATTCAACTAATGACTTTACACCATCAACTGAAATTTCACCATTTTCATCATAACAAGCATAGAATGCGGGTATAACACCCTTGTATTTTTCAAGACTCATTTTAATTAACCTCTTTCTTCAATTTCTTTCATCATTTGGTCAAGCATAATAAGACATCTTGGCACATGGAATGGTCCTTTGAATGTTGAACCAATACAAGCAGGGAGTGTAGGATTACCGTCACGGCGAAGATAACCATACCATTCACCACAAGGAGCCACTGCGAAATGGTCTTTTGTATAGTCGAACAACTGATTAAAGATTTTAAGATATTTTTCGTCTTTTGTATCTCTGTAAATCATCAAAGATGCAATAAGTGCCTCATTGTGTGGCCACCAGAGTTTCATATCGTGTTCATAAGCCTCAGGTGGATTGCCAAGACAGTCAAAGAAGTAAAGAATACCGCCGAACTCATTGTCCCAGCCCTTTTCAAATGCCATATCAAAAATTTCAATAGCCTTTGCGTGAAGTTCTTTGTCGCCAGTTTCGTTTGCTCTTTCCATAAGGAACCAGCTACACTCAATATCGTGACCAGGGTTTACAACTCTGCCTTCAGTAATGTTAAGGCGAGGTGTTCCGTCAAGAGAAACGCTTTCAAGTGTGCAACCTAAATCTTTCTTAACATGATATTTGAAAATATCAGCAACACATTCGTCTGCACGCTTGTTATAAAGGTCTGCATTTTCAGGGTCAACACGAAGCATAACTGATGTAACATTAAGAATAATCATTGGAATACCAAGTGCACGACCTGTTCGTGTTTCAGGCTCTGTTTTTGGGCCAAGTCCTGTTGGGTCAGGCATACCGTGGTTAAGATTCCAATACATATCGTAAGCTTTTCTTGCTCTTTCTAAATGCTCTTTTTCGCCTGTAATACCGTAATATTCAGCGTTTGCAATACAATAAAATGCTTCTGAATAGCAATATCTTCTCTGGCGAAGTGGCTTACCGTCTTCAGTTACTGTAAAGTAAAGTCTGCCATCTGCATTTTTGTTTACGCAGTAGTTTTCAAGAAAGTCGATACAACTTTTACTTGCTTCAAGCCATTCCTTTTTTACACCGTAAATATGGCAAAGATAAGCAAAAGTCCAACCGCATCGGCCTTGCATCCAAACGCTTTTGTCAGTTGAATAAACTTTACCGTCCTTGTCAAGACAAGTGTAAACGCCGCCGTGAACTTTATCCATACCGTTTTGAAGCCAGAAATCAGCAACGCTTGAAAGTTCATCGAGTACCCATTGTCTTTGTTCTTTAAGGTTCATATTTTTCACCCCATAAATTGAATAATATACAAGAAAATTTTAGCACACAAAATTTGCTTTGTAAAGTTAAAAAACTTCCATAAAAGGAGGTTTTTCTAATAATTTTTATGCTTTAATTCGTTTCTTGAAAATAACTTTATCAAGTCTTAACTAAAAAGGAAGTTTTTGTTATAAAAATTACTGCGATTTTCTAATTCTTTATTAACTTCTGCAACGCCATCACGTTCAAAGAGTGTTTGCTCATCAGAAAAGAGATTTGTGCCAATTCCAAGACGGTTGCCGTCAAATTCAACACCAAGACAAGCAACAAGAGTTGGGAACATATCAAATACAGCCCAATCACGATTCTGAAGTCTGCCGTCGTCAATGTTACATAATTCCTGAGGTGGATTAATGAAAAGATTAAAGCATGTGCGCTTGTAGTTTTTCACATCATCAAAGAATGATTTTGCCATACTTAAATGGTCACCTATAAGGACAATTGTAGTATTTTCATAGAAAGGTTGTGCCTGAATCCAACGGACAAATTTAACTGCCTCTGCCTGACTGTAATAAATGCAGTTAGCATATTGGTTGTCAAATTTCTTTTTAGCATTTTTGCTTAAATATCCGTTAGGACCGTGGGTGTCGGCAGTTTCCATAACAAAGTGGAAAGGTTTGCCTGTTTCATAAAGTCGTGTAAGTTCGTTTTTAGCATATTCATAAAGTTTGTCGTCTTCATAACCCCAAAAAACTTTGTAGTCTTCAGGTATCCAACCTAATTCTTTAGCAGCTTTGTGGTCATAAATGTTGAAATTACCGTGAGATTCAAAATAGAAATTCAAACCACCAAAAGCGGCTTCTGCACCGAACATAACAGATTGTTCATAGCCTTGTTCTTCCAAAATATCGCCTAATGTTGTAGCACCAGGTAAGAAATTATCTTTTGTACCATAAGCATTATGGTCAAATGGAACTTTCATAGGAAGACCTGTATTCATATTCACCATTGATGCAATTGACCAGTTACCACCTGTTGATGTAGGAGGGCCACCAAAACCTTTATCTAAGTGTGAAAAACTGTATCCTTCTTTACAAAGTTCAGCAAGGTCTGGCATAAGATTTTCATCAAAATATCCACCTAAATCTTTTGAAAAATATGTATTTTCCATTGACTCGAGATAAATATGAATAAGATTTCGTTTATGTTCAGGAAATTTAAGATTTGCTTTGTTAGGGTCAACAAAGTTCTCCTCAATATATGGTGAGTCATTGAAATATGCAGAGAAAAGTGTCATAAGCTGGAATCTTTCAATACCAAAAGCACAACCACCAACAAGAATGGTAATTGCAAGTAAGAAACATAAAACTCTGATTGCAACTGCAGAAAGAATGGTTGATTTTTTCTCATTTTTCTGATATGTAAGTTTGTATTTAGAAAATACAATAATGCAGAATAAAGCAGTAAGAAGTGCTGTTGTAAGTACAGGACCTTCAAAAAGAGAAATATAAACACCTGGGTCAGTGCCTTCGGTAGGTGAGTTAAGGTTAATAAGAATCTGGTCAGGAGAAAGGTCACCAAAAGCCTCTTTACCCCATATTGTGCCTGTAAATGCAGCAACACCAAGTGCGAAGAAAACGGTAGAAATAATTTTTACCGCCATAGCACCTTTTTTGCGTTTAGGCTCTTCATATTCAAACTGAAGAATATTTTTGATAAATCCGAGTACACATAAAAATACAATACCAACAGCAACTGATAATACGGCATATTTTACGATATACCAAGGACCGTGAGTAGATGCGTTAAAAATATTTTCCACATTAAAAATGTGTTTCATAAGGAAAAATGAAAGAAGATTTACAGTAACAGCATCACGGAAAAAAGCGTGAACACAAGTAGCAACACGCTTATCCTTTGCAAACAGAAAAACATCTGCAACGGTTTCTAAAACCCCAACTAAAATAACACATAACCAAAGCATAATAAAACCCCTTTTTTAGACTTGCTTATTTAATAAAATAATATCACAATTATACTAATGACACAACCTATAAAATTATAAAACAAACACTTGTTATTAACTAACAGTTTCTGTGTCAACAAGAATATTATTGTTATAGAAAATACTGCGATTTTTCAGTTCTTCGTTAACTTTTTTTAATCCATCTCTTTCAATAAGTGTTTGTTGACCGGAGAACAGATTTGTACCAATTCCAAGACGATTTTCCGAGATTTCAACACCGATACTTGCAAGTGTTGTTGGGAACATATCAAACGCAGCCCATTTTCTGTTAAAGGTGCGTTCTGTTGGAATGCTTTGAAGACTTTCAGGCGGATTTAAGAATAGATTATATGTTGTACGAGTATAATTTGTAATATCCCCGACAAATGAATCTGCCATACTTAAATGGTCGCCAATAATAACAATAGTAGTGTACTCGTAAAATGGTTGTTGTTGAATCCAACGAACAAACTTAACTGCTTCTGCCTGACTGTAATAAATGCAGTTAGCATATTGTGATTTGTATTTCTTTTCCGCATTAGGACTTAAATATCCGTTAGGAGCGTGAGTGTCAGCAGTTTCCATAACAAAATGGAAAGGTTTGTTTGAAGATGCAAGTCGTGTAAGTTCAGTTTTTGCAAACTCATAAAGTTTGTCATCTTCATAGCCCCACCAGACATTATAGTGTTCGGATAACCAACCTTGTTCAATTACGCCTTTGTGGTCAAGAATATTGTAGTTTCCGTGAGACTCAAAGAAGAAATTAAGTCCACCAAAAGCCGCGTCAGCACCAAACATAACAGATTGTTCGTAACCTTGTTCGTGAAGTATATCGCCTAATGTTATAGCACCGGGCAAGAAATTATCAGGTGCACCGTAAGAGTTGCCGTCAACAGGCACTTTCATAGGAAGACCTGTATTCATATTTACCATTGCTGCAACTGACCACCCTGAACCAAATGTGCTGAATGGTCCACCAAAACCACTTTCTTTATGTGAAAAACTTATACCTTCTTTTGAGAGTTCAGCCAAGTCAGGCATATAGTTCTCTTCAAAATATCCACCAAGGTCTTTTGAGAAGAATGTATTTTCAATTGATTCAAGGTAGATAAAAATAAGATTTCGTTTTTCTTCAGGGAACTTAATTTCAGTAGTTTCAGGGTCCGCAAAATTATCTTCAATGTATGTTGAGTCGTTCAAATATGAATCAAAAAGTTCTGTAAGTTGGAATCTTTCAATACCAAAAGCACAACCACTAATAAGCATTGCAACAGCAAGTACAACAGAAATTATTTTGATAACAATTTCAGGAAGAAAAACGGTTTTCTTTTCATTCTTGTTATATACAAGTTTGTATCTCGGAAAAGCAAAAGTGCAGTAAAGAACGATAAACAAAACTGTTTTAAGCACCGGACCTGAAAAGAGTGAAATGTAAACGCCAACATCCGTACCCTCAATAGGCGAGTTAAGATTGATAATAATCTGGTCAGGGGAGAGGTCACCAAACGCCTCTTTACCCCAAAGTGTACCTGTGTATGCTGCAACACCAAGTGCAAAGAGGATAGTTGAAATGATTTTAAGTACAAAAGAACCTCTTTTTTGCTTTATAGGGTTGAATTCAAACACAAATACGCGTTTTATAAAGCCTGAAACTATAAGGAATATAATACCGATTGCGAGAATAAGTCCCAAAAACTTCCAACTGTAAGAAATTCGTTGTGAAGATATTGCAAAAACATTTTTCACACCAAGAATTTTGTCGGCAAGTGCCATAGCAGTAAGTATAGAAATTAGGCTATCACGAAGTATGACAGTAATCCATTTACCCACACTTTTTTTATTTGCTAAAAGGAACATATCGGCAATACCAATAAGAATTCCTACAGTAATTGCTCCAACCCAAACCATAATGCTTTCCCTTTCTAAACACTAAATCAATGATACAACCCACAAAATTATAAACCACACGGGTGGGATAATGAGTGCAGGTAACATATTAAGTGTTTTAAGATTTTTAATTTCAAGGATTGCAAGTCCTGATGATGCAATTAAAAATCCGCCAACAACACTAATTTCACACATAAGTTCAGGGCTCATAAATTCACCTAAAAATGTTGCAAGTAAATAAATCGAGCCCTGCCAGCAAAAAAGCACGGGGGCTGCTAAGGCAATACCGATACCATAAGTAGATGCAAGTACCATACTTGTCACAAAATCGAGAGTAGCATTTGTGAACAGATATGTATGGTCATTGTAAAGTGCAGAGTTAATAGGGCCTAAAATCGAAAGACTGCCAATGCAGAATAAAAGAATTGCAGTTGAAAGCCCTTTGCCTAACTCACTTTTACCTTTTTTCTCGGTAAGTGCATTAAACCGTTTGTCCAAATCGATTATATTGCCAAGAAGTGAGCCAAGAGCAAGTGAAACAATGAAAAGTACGGGGTATTTACTATTTGGCATATTCTGAACAACTGAATTTATACCAATACCTGCTGCTGCAAGTCCCATAGCATTCATAAGACATTTTGTGTATTTTTCTTTTATTCCTTTTTTAAGTAAACTGCCTATAATACTACCCGTCAGAATGGTGGCAGTATTAACTATTGTACCTATCATTTTCTGCAAGCCTCCACAACTTCAAATATTTCTTTAAGTGTATCAAGAGATGTTTGCTCTTGTAACTTTTTAACATTTATACTCTTTTTGCCTGATGATGTTACACTTACACGCTTGCGAAGTACTGACGAAATATCAAGCACTAATGATGCGTCAATTTCATCACAGTAAAGGCAGAGTGTATCACCACGCTGACCGATTTCATAAAATCCCATTGAAGATGCCTTGTTTCTGCATAATGACACCTCAATAAGCCCCTCAACTGATGGGGGGATATCACCAAAACGGTCACGCAGTTCGTCACGAACATCTTCTGCATCTTGAAATGTGCGTATATCTGCAATTCGTCTATAAACCATAAGTCTTTGCGACAATGCAGTAATATATTTGTCAGGAATATGAGCGTTAATTTGTAAGTCGATAAGACATTCTTTTGTATTTTTAGGTGCTTCACCTTTTTCGTCAGAAATGGCTTCACCTAAAAGTTTCATATACATATCATAACCAACTGCCGCCAAATGACCGTGCTGTTGTGCACCTAAAAGATTACCTGCACCGCGGATTTCAAGGTCACGCATAGCAATCTTAAAGCCTGAACCAAATTCGGTGTATTCGCGGATTGCCTGCAATCGTTTGTATGCAATTTCACTTAACTCTCGGTCTCGTTTATAGGTGAGGTATGCACTGGCTCTTCTTGCACTTCTGCCAACACGACCACGCAACTGATGAAGTTGAGCAAGACCAAGTTTATCAGCATCTTCAATGATAAGAGTGTTAGCATTAGGCACATCAACACCTGTTTCAATAATGGTGGTACAAACAAGAATGTCAATTTCACCGTTCATTAAATCTCGCCAGATGTCACTTAACTGTTCTTCGTTCATTTTACCGTGAGCAGTTGCAATTCGTGCGTCAGGCAGATATTCTTTGATTGAAAGTGCAACACCGTCAATGGTTTCAACACGGTTGTGCAAGAAATACACCTGACCGCCACGGCGAAGCTCTTTTTCCATAGCCTCGCAAAGTAGAGGAAGATTATGCTCAACAACATAAGTCTGCACAGGAAAACGGTCAGACGGTGCTTCCTCAATAACTGACATATCGCGTATTCCCGACATAGCCATATTAAGTGTTCGTGGAATTGGAGTAGCCGAAAGTGTAAGCACATCAACACCGGGGAACTTTTCTTTGATTTTCTCTTTCTGAGCAACACCAAATCGCTGTTCTTCGTCAACAATTAAAAGTCCTAAATCTTTGAATTTTACATTTTTCGCAATAAGCGAGTGAGTACCCACAATAATGTCAATGAATCCTGAATTTACACTTTTAATGATTTTTGTCCGTTGTGTAGGAGTACGGAAGCGTGACAACATTTCAATTTCAACGGGGAAACCGTCAAATCGTTTCATAAGTGTTTGATAATGCTGAAGTGCAAGAATAGTGGTAGGCACTAAAATTGCACATTGTTTACCGTCTGCAACACATTTGAATACCGCACGCAGAGCAACTTCAGTTTTACCAAAACCAACATCGCCACAAAGAAGACGGTCCATTGGGTATGGTTTTTCCATATCGTTTTTGATTTCGTCAATACTGCGTAATTGGTCGCAGGTTTCTTCAAACTCAAATTTTCGTTCAAAGTCTGCCTGCATATCAATATCAGGGGAGAAAGCAAAGCCTTGTGTGTGCATTCTTTCTGAATAAAGTTTAATAAGTTGGTCTGCCATATCTTTAACAGCACTGCGGACTTTACTTTTTGATTTTTCCCAATCAGTACCGCCAAGACGGTTAAGCTTTAATGCTTTTCCGTCATCTTCGTGAGGACCAATATATTTTGAAACTAAATCAAGCTGAGTAACAGGTACATAAAGCACATCACTTTTTGCGTACTTGATTTTAATGTAGTCTTTAATAATCTTATTTGCTTCAAGTTGAGTAATACCGTCAAAAATACCTATACCGTGAATTGAGTGAACAATATAGTCACCTTTGCGTAATTCGTCAAGGGAATGTATGGTATCTTTTGCCTTAAAGCCCGAATTTCTGCGACGAGTTTTTGATTGATACACTTTTGAGTATGTGAATACATAAAACTTGTCGCGAGGGTATGAAAATCCCGAAGTAAGTGAGCCAGGAAGTACCGATACTGCTCCTTTTGGAAAATCCGCAGGGATTACAGGAAAATAAACAGATACAATATTTTCGTCATTAAGTGTTTCACTAAGATTTTTTGCACTCTTTTCAGTACCCGCAAAAACTACAATGCGAGTGTCTTTTTTAAGAATTGGCTCAATGTCCTCTATAAGTACATCAAGTTTACCATTCCATATAGGTAAAGTATTACCGTTAAATGTGGTAAGGGACTTAACGGGAGTGTCAAAACTACCACGGGCAAAGTTGTCAATATAAGTAGCACCCAAATCGGTGTATTTTTCTACTAATTCGTTAAATGTAAGGGTGAATTTATCAAGCCCTTTGCAAAGAATACCGTCTTCAACTGAAGCCTTAATATCTTCAAGCAGAAGCTTTTGTGATGCATTTATTTTTTCTTTAATTCCACCTGTCTCAAATGCAAACAATAAATAGTTATCTGCATAATCAAAAATTGTAGCAGGGGAGTAAATAAGTGGCAAATATTTGTCAGCCGAGCCTACTTTAAGTCCGTCACGAAGACGGTCAATGTCTGCATATAACTTTTCGCGGATAATATCAGTTTTTTTACCACGGATTGACAATGCAAACTTTTCAATTTTTTCAAT
This sequence comes from Clostridia bacterium, assembly GCA_017399405.1. GTDB lineage: Bacteria > Bacillota > Clostridia > Oscillospirales > Acutalibacteraceae > Fimenecus. Next base: position 50,349 of record JAFQCT010000020.1, read on the forward strand.
TAAAGCATTAGGCTCGTCAATAATGATTTCTTTTGACGGTGCAATTAAAATTTCATCAATGTTCATTGTGCGTCTTTGACTTTGAACATCAAAACGACACATAGTGTCAACTGTGTCACCCCAAAGTTCAATACGGACAGGCTCGTCATCGTCAGGTGAGAAGAAATCAACAATACCACCGCGACAAGAAAACTGACCAACACCCTCAACTGCATCAACACGGGTGTACCCTGCACAGTTAAGTGAAATTAAGATGTTCTCAAGTGTTGTTTCTTCACCTTTTTTTAGAAGAACAGATTTTTGTCTTAATGTTTCAGGTGGAATAGTATATGAAATTACCGCTTCGGCAGAAGCCACTACAACATCACATTTACCGTCGAGCATTCTGCGTAAAACTTTAATACGCTTTTGCTCATATTCGTAGCTTTGACTATCGTTTGAATAGAATGAAAAACTGCGAGCAGGGTAGTGGAGTGCTGAAACACCAAGAGCCGATAAATCTTCACAAGTTTTTACCGCAGTAGCATCATCAGGCACGACAATAAGGGCCTTTTTTTCAAGACCCCCCACTAAAGCAGAAACAATGTGTGATTTTTGTACGGGCATTAACCCTAAAACACCTTGAGGAAGAAAACCTTTTTTAATACTGTTAAGTACTCCCTCAAATTCTGCTGAATGTTCAATTGCATGCGTAAATGCGGACATAGTTTTTACCTAACTGTTATATAAATTCATTGCCTTGTCTATTTGATTATCAAGCATAAGCTCAAGAGCCTTGCAAGCATTTTCAAGTACAGGCTCAAGCACTTTTTGCTCATCCTTTTTGAATTCAGAAAGCACCCAATCAGCCATATCATAATCGGGGTGTGGCTTTTTACCAACACCGATTTTAACTCTTGGGAAATTGTCGCTATTCATATGATAAATAATACTGCGAAGACCCTTTTGGCCACCGTCACTGCCTTTTCTCTTGATTCGCATTTTTCCAATGTCAAGAGATGTGTCATCACTAATAACAATAATTCTTTCAGGTGGAATTTTATAAAACGACGCGCATTCTCTTACTGCTTCACCGCTGTTGTTCATATAAGTCTGCGGTTTCATAACAATACAGCGATGACCGTTTATGGTAGTATCTGCAATCAGGGACTTGAACTTTAATTTATCAACCCTGAAATTAAGTTTTTCTGAAAGCATATCTACGCACAAAAACCCCGAATTATGTCGGGTGAGGGTGTACTTTCTGTCAGGATTTCCAAGCCCCACCACAATAAATTCAGGTGTGCCTACAGATGCATAAGTCTTCTTTCTGAATCTGTTGAACATATTGTATTTCCTTTTTATTTATTTAAGTTTCCAGTCAATTTTGTTGACCTGTCTTGCTCTTGCAATACCAAGTGCATCAGCAGGAACATCTTCTGTAATTGTTGAACCTGCAGCGGTGTAAGCACCTTGCCCAACTTTAACAGGGGCAACAAGGTTTGTGTTACAGCCTATAAATGCGTCGTCACCTATAACTGTACGGTATTTTGCCTTGCCCGTATAGTTAACTGTAACTGTACCACAACCAAAGTTTACTCGTTTACCAACATCAGAGTCACCAACATAAGTAAGGTGAGAAACTTTAGTGCCAGTATCAATATTTGAGTTTTTAACCTCAACAAAGTTACCAAGATGCACTTTTTCACCGATAACGGAGTTAGGTCTTATATGCACAAATGGGCCAATATTGGCATCAGCAAGTACTCTTGACTGATAGCACTGAACATTGTTAAGTTTAGCACCATCTTCAATAATACTGTCACTGATTATTGAGTTAGGGCCAATTCTGCAACCTTTACCGATTTTTGTGTTACCCTGAATAATTGTGTTAGGTAAAATTTGTGTATCTGCACCAATTTCAACGCCAGGTTCAATAATAACACCGTCAGAAAATGGAATATCAACACCGTTTGCAAGGTGATATTCAATCTGTTGCATTTTACCGTGCTGATTTAACTCCATTAACTGAAGTCTTGAGTTAGCACCAAGAATAATATCAGAACTTGGGGCAAAATAAGTGTCAGTCTTTAGTCCGTCTTCAATAAACATTGAAACAAGGTCAACAAGATTATAATGACCATTTTGTCTTGGTTGCAACTTGTTAAGACCTGCAAGTAATTTCTCGGCATTTATCCAGAATGTGCCTGAAGAAATCTCATTTATACGCTTAATAACGCTGTCAGCGTCTTGCTCCTCAATAATTCCCATAAACTGACGGGCAGGGTTTCTAACAATTCTGCCATAACCGAAAGGTTTGTCAAGAATTGCAGTAATAACTGTAAGGTCATTACCTGCATTTATGTGGTGAGCATAAGATGAGCAGATTGTATTAGCATCCATAAAAGGAGTGTCACCATTAAGAATAAGAACATTACCACCGTGTTCGGCACAAGAACGGATAAAGCGTTCAGCTTGCATAACCGCGTGTGCAGTACCAAGTGGTTTTTCCTGTTCAACTGCTGAAATGAAGTTGCCCGGATGCTCTTTCATAAGATATTCTTTAATAGTTGTATCATTATCAGGAACAACTGCAATAATATGAAGAAGTTTAGCCGCAACAGCAGCGTCAGTAACTCTGCCAATCATAGGTTTACCCATAACTGAAGCCATAACGCGTGGTGTTGTGGAATTAGGGTTAATTGTTGTTCCGCCTGCCATAATAATTGCAATATCAAAGTTTGTCATTCTAATCGCTCCTTTTTTGTGAGATTAACACCAATTTTCCAATTAAATTTTACCATAAACCTATAGAGTTTTCAATACTTTATTTGACAAAGTAATACTTAAATGATATATTTATAATATTAAATATTACGGGGGAAAAAGCGTGCTTTCTGTAATTATTCCATCTTATAACGAAGAACTTAATATCGAGAATACTGCAAAGGTATTATCTGCAATATTTAGAGAAAATAATATAGAAACTGAACTCATTTTTGTTGATGACGGTTCAAAAGATAAAACTTATGAAAAGATTTGCGAATGTGCCCTGCAATATGAAAATGTAAAAGGCATTAGTTTCAGCCGTAATTTTGGCAAAGAAGCAGCAATTTATGCAGGTCTTGAAAACTCAAAAGGGGATTGTGCAGTAATTCTTGATTGCGATTTGCAATTTCCACCGGTCAAAGCAGTTGAAATGTATAGACTTTGGGAACAAGGCTATGAAGTAATTGAGGGTATAAAAGTTGACCGCGGCGGTGAAAGTCTTTTCTATAAACTTTTCGCAAAGAGTTTTTATAAGATTATCAGCGGATTTGTAGGCGTTGATATGCAGTCAACATCCGACTTCAAACTTATTGACCGTAAAGTAATTGATGCACTTTTGTCCCTCCCTGAAAGAAACACATTTTTCCGAGCACTCTCATTCTGGTCAGGATTTAAGTCAACAGAAGTTGAGTTCAAGGTGCAAGAGCGTCAGAATGGCACTTCAAAATGGAACTTCCGTAAACTCGTAAAATACGCAGTTTCAAATATAACATCATTCACAACTGCACCGTTACAGATTATTACGGGACTCGGTTGCGTGCTTTTGGTGTTTATGTTTGGTATGGCAATACAAACCCTTGTAAGATTTATGCTTGGTCAGTCTGCCGAGGGCTTTACAACGGTAATTTTACTGTTGCTTTTAATTGGTGGCAGTATTATGTTAGCGTTAGGAATTATCGGCTATTACATCGCCCGAATTTATGAAGAAGTCAAAGGTAGACCACGATATATAATTTCAAAGAAAACAGATGATAAATAATTTCTCTCACCTCACAATTTTGTGGGGTGTTTTTTTATCCAATCATGGATTGGATTTCATCTTTTAATTTATTAAAAGACTTCATCGAATTTATTCGAAGGATGATTTCATTTATAAACACAGCTATTAAATGAAATTTGTCTTCGACAGATGAAATCACTTCGTGATGAAATCCTCGTTTTACTCGGGTGAAATCTGCCATTAGTAGATGAAAAATATGCTCAAACCCTTGAAATATAGCCAAGTTAATGATATAATACTAATTTAGAAAATTATTGCTTAAAGGGGGTATAGACTATGAGCCGAAAAAAGTGGATAACTGCACATATTGACAAAGAAATAGCAGCACAAGTGGCTGAAAATCATAGCCTTGACCCTTTTACTGCTTTGATTGTAGTTTCTCGCGGAATTACTGAATATGAAGATGTTGAAGAGTTTTTTGAAACCGATTTCAGTTTTTGCGACCCATATTTAATTGTTGATATGGAAAAGTGTGTTGACCGTATAAACCTTGCCCTCGAAAAAGGCGAGAGAATATGCGTTTTTGGTGACTATGATGCAGACGGTGTTACTGCAACTGCACTTATGTATTCTTACCTTTCAAATAAAGGTGCAGATGTAATGTATTATATTCCCGACCGTGTTACTGAAGGTTACGGAATGAACTGCTCTGCAATCGACAAACTTAACGAGCAGGGTGTTAAACTCATTGTAACTGTTGATAACGGTATTTCTGCAATTGAAGAAATTGATTACGCTAATAGTTTGGGCATTGAAACTGTTGTAACTGACCATCACCAAGTTGGTGAAACTTTGCCAAACGCAGTTGCGGTTATTGACCCACACCGTGAAGATTGTAATGTTCATTTTAAGGAATGGGCAGGTGTTGGTGTCGCTTTCAAGGTTGTATGTGCATTAGAAAAAGGCGATTATTCTGAAATCTTAAATGAGTATGCTGATATTATTGCAGTTGGTACAGTTGCCGATGTGGTAGATTTGAAAGACGAAAACCGTGCAATCGTAAAATATGGTGTTGCAAAGATTAACAGCAATCCTTGTAACGGTATCAACGCACTTCGTCAGGTGGCAGGTGTAGGGGAGCGTACTCTTAACGCAGTAGGTGTTACTTATTCGTTAGCACCTCGCATTAACGCAGCAGGCAGAATGGAATCTGCAACAACTGCATTAAAACTTTTACTTTGTGATAATCTTGTTGATGCCCTTGATATTGCTGAAAAGGTTGATTTGTGCAATCGTCAGCGTCATACATCAGAAAACGAGATTATGGAAGCGGCAATAAAGCACATTGAGTCAAACGAAAAACTCAAATATTCAAAAGTGATTGTTGTATGTGGTGAGCATTGGCATCACGGTGTAATTGGCATTGTTGCCGCCCGAATTACAGAAAAATATGGTAAACCGTCAATTGTAATCACTTTTGATGGTGATGAGGGTACAGGCTCGGCACGAAGCATTGACTCATTTTCAGTTTATGATGCAATTAAATACGCAAGTGAATATTTAACCCATTTTGGCGGTCATACTATGGCAGCAGGGCTTGGAATAAAGCGTGAAAATGTAACCGCATTTTTTGAGAAAATCAATGAGTATGCCGGTTCTTTGCCTGATGCAGTACCAACACTTACACTTGACTGCAAATTAAACCCTGCATATATAAATGCGTCACTTGTTGAGTCTTTAGAAAATCTTGAGCCTTATGGTGCAGGTAATCCACAACCGCTTTTTGGCATTTTTGGTGTGCGACTTTCACAAATAAGACCTGTGGGTGAGGGTAATCGTCATTTGCGATTAGGGTTTAACAAGGGCAACACACAATTTAGTGCTATGAAGTTTTCAACAACTCTTGAGGAATTTCCATTCCGTGAGGGTGATATTGTTGATTTGGCAGTAAGAATTGAAAAAAATGAATATAAGGGCGAAGTTAAAGCGTCAGTTCAGATAAGAGATGTGAGATTTGGGAATGTAGATGAGGATAAACTTTTCAAATCTCAATCACTTTATGAAAAATACAAGAGAGGTGATGTTCTCACTTCTCACGAGGCAAGATTTTTAACACCATCAAGGGAATTTTTGCTTGGTGCGTTCAATATAATTAAGTCGTATATGACTTGGGAATTTGATATTGAAACATTACTTGTCAGGGCTTCTTGTCCTATTGAGCGTTATTGCACAATGGCGGTATCTCTTGATGTGCTTTGCGAATTAGGACTTATTAAGCGTGAAAATGGGCAAATTCAATTTGACGGTGACGGTAAAAAAGCGGATTTGTCACAGTCAAAAATTCTTAAAAATTTAAGTAGTAGAGGGGAGTGAACGAGGAATGATGACTACAGATGTAAATAAACTTTATAGCGATTTGCGTAAAAAAATCGAGGCTATTCATAATAAAGATGAACTTATAATCATTGATAAGGCTTTTGAAACTGCAAATTCATTCCATCAGGGTCAACTTCGTCGTTCAGGTGAACCTTATATTATCCACCCAATAGCAGTTGCAAACATTCTTGTAGATTTGGGTATGGATTATCAGTCAATTGTGGCAGCACTTCTTCACGATGTTGTTGAAGATACTGACTATACACTCCAACAGCTTACAGAAGAGTTTGGCGAAGATGTTGCAATACTTGTTGACGGTGTTACAAAACTCGGTAAAGTGCAACTTAATTCTCGCGAAACTAAAGAAGAACAGCAAGCAGAGAATGTAAGAAAAATGCTTCTTGCAATGTCAAAAGATATTCGTGTTATTATCGTAAAACTTGCTGACCGTCTTCACAATATGCGAACACTCGAATTCGTTGACCCTCAAAAGCAACGGGATAAAGCACTTGAAACTCTTGAGATTTTTGCACCTATTTCTCACCGTCTCGGTATCCGTTCTGTTAAAGAAGAACTTGAAGATAGGGCTATTCGTTTTCTTGACCCTGTGGCTTATGCGGGTATTGAAGAAAACCTTAAAAATTCAAGCCGTTCAGGTAATGATTTTCTTGAACATACCAAAGAAAAAATTCTTGAGCGTGTGCATCAGTTTGTGCCTAACGCACAGATTAGTGGTCGTATTAAATCTGTTCACGGTATATACAGAAAAATGTATATGCAAGGAAAAGATTTTGACCAGATTTTTGACATTTACGCAGTTCGTATTATCGTTGATAGCGTTGTTGATTGCTATAACTGTCTCGGTATTATTCACGATATGTATAATCCGTTACCTAATCGTTTTAAGGATTATATTTCAACGCCAAAACCTAATATGTATCAGTCGCTTCACACCACCGTTATCGGGAAAGAGGGTGTGCCTTTTGAAGTGCAGATAAGAACTTGGGATATGCACCGTACTGCTGAATTCGGTATCGCAGCCCATTGGAAATACAAGAGCGGTGTTACAACCACTAAACAAAGTTTTGATGACCGACTTCAGTGGATTCGTGAAATGCTTGAAGCACAACAAGAGTCAGGAGACGCACGCGAACTTGTGTCATCAATCAAAACTGACCTTATTACTGACGAAGTTTTTGTTTATACACCAAAAGGTGATGTTGTCAATGTGCCACAAGGCTCAACTGTAATTGACTTTGCTTATGCAATTCACTCTGCTGTTGGTAACAGAATGACAGGTGCTAAAGTTGACGGTCGCATTGTGCCTATTGACTATGTAATCAAAACAGGTCAGATTGTAGAAATTCTTACATCTTCACAACAAGGTAAAGGACCTTCTCGTGATTGGCTTAATATCGTAAAAACAAGTCAGGCAAAGAGTAAAATCCGAAATTGGTTCAAAAAAGAAAAACGCGAAGAAAATATTGTTCAGGGTAAAGAAGAAGTTGAGCGTGAGTTTAGACGCAACTATATCCGTCTTTCTGATGAAGATTATGAAAAGTTTATAAAACGACTCGCTGAGCGTCAGCGTATGGAAACTGTTGACGATTTCTATGCTGCAATCGGTTATGGCGGTGTTTCAATAATCCGTCTTATGCCTTATATTAAAGAGGAATATCAAAAGAATTACGATAAGAGCCGATTTGAAGTTAAAACAATCCCTGTTCGTGACAATTCAAAGAAAAATAAAGATGGCGTTACTGTTGAGGGTATTGATAACTGTCTTATCAAGTTCTCACAATGTTGTAATCCATTGCCGGGCGATAATATTATCGGTTTTATTACTCGCGGTCACGGTGTTTCAATTCATAAGCGTGATTGTACTAATGTGCCAAAAGACCTTGTAAATTGTGCCGAGCCTGCCCGTTGGGTAAATGCATATTGGAACGGTAATGTTAAAGAGGAATACAAGGCAACACTTCAACTTACTTGCCTTTCCCGTGTGGGACTTATGGCAGAGATTGCAACACAAGTTGCAAATATGCGAGTAAATATTACAAGTATCAGTACTCACGATATGAAAGATGGCAGAACAATTGTTGAACTTACAGTTAATGTTAGTGGTGTAGACCATTTGAAGAATCTTATATCAAGAATTGAAAAAATAGATGGTATTTTGTTGGTAGAAAGATAAGAAAAGAGAAAGTTTTATATGAAAGCAGTAATTCAAAGAGTTAGTAAAGCAAGTGTAACCGTTGACGGTGAACTTATTTCAAAAATCAATAAAGGTTATCTTATTTTGCTTGGTGTTATGGATGATGACACAGAAGAAGATGCAGAAATATTGGCACGAAAAGCCTCAACTCTTCGCGTTTTTGAAGATGATGAGGGTAAAATGAACCTTGATATTCAAAGCGTTGACGGTGAAATTCTTGCAGTTTCACAGTTTACCCTTTGTGCTGATTTGAAAAAGGGCAACCGTCCGTCATTTATAAGGTCTGCACACCCGGACAGAGCAAATGAACTCTATGAGTATTTCTGCAAAAAACTTTTAGAAAATGGCGTTAAGAATGTAGAGAAAGGCGTTTTCGGTGCCGATATGAAAGTAGAACTTCTTAATGATGGTCCCGTAACTATATTGTACGATTCAGAACTTTGGAGAAAGAAGTAAAATAAAATGATTACTGTAAAAACACATTTAGCAATAGCAGATGATGGCTTTGAAACAAACACATATATTGTAACTTGTGAAGAAACAGGCGAAACTTTGGTTGTTGACCCATCTTTACCTGAAGAAAGTCTTATTGAAAAACTTAAAGATAAAAATGTAAGATACATTCTTTTAACTCACGGTCATTTTGACCATATTGGCGGAGTAAATCTTGTTAAAGAAAAAACAGGTGCAACGGTTGTAATTCATAAAGAAGACGAAGAAATGCTTTGCGATAAAAATAAGAATTACGGAACTGATAGCACATCAATATATGCAGATACTTTAGTTGAAGACGGTAGTGAGTTACCTTTTGGTAATACTAAAATTATAGTTTTGCATACACCGGGGCATACAAAAGGTGGAGTCTGCTATCTTTTCAATGATGATAGAGTAATGTTCTCGGGTGACACATTATTCCGACTTACCGCAGGCAGAACAGACCTTTACGGTGGTGACGCAAGAACTGAACTTTTGTCACTTACAAAAATTGCTGATTTAGAGGGTGACTATAAAGTTTACCCAGGTCACGACGCTTCGACAACTCTTGATTTTGAAAGACAGTATAATCGCTATATGCGAACAAGATTTAGAAGAAAATGATTAAATTACTTGTTATAAACCATAAATTTCATTATGAAATGGAAAAACTTGTGCGTATTTTTATGCCTGATACAAAAATTCAGGTAATTTATGATGAAAATGAAGAATATAATCTTCTCACATCAGTAAAAACAGAAATATGCGTAATTGCCAATTTTGAAAAATTCAATAAAACTCTTACAGCCCCACTTTGTGATGATAATGAAATGCAAATGGGTAGAATGGTATATGTACTGCTCAGTGAATATATGGGCTTTTCGCCAAAATGGGGTGTGCTTACAGGTGTTCGTCCCTCAAAACTTCTTATAAATACAGAAAAACAAATGGGCAGAGAAAAAACAGAGGAATATTTCAAAAACGATTTGCTTGTAACAGACGAAAAATACAGCCTTGCAAGAACAGTTGCCGATTATGAAGAAAAAATAATCGCAACAAGCAAGCCACAATCATTTAGTCTTTATGTTTCAATACCTTTTTGCCCCTCAAGGTGCAGTTATTGTTCGTTTGTATCTCATTCCGTGCAGAATGAAAAAGCAAAATCACTTTTGCCCGTATATGTTGATTTGCTTACAAAAGAACTTATAGAAACTGCACAGATTGCTAAAAATATAGGGGTAAATCTTGAAAGTATTTATATCGGTGGTGGAACACCAACAACTTTAAGTGCAGAGCAACTTGAAACAGTTATAAGTACAATCGAAAACAACTTTAATATGACTACTTGTCGTGAATTTACAATTGAGGCAGGTCGTCCCGATACAATTACAGAAGAAAAATTACGCGTTATCAAAAATTCATCAGTTGACAGAATTAGTATAAATCCGCAAACATTTAACAATAGTGTGTTAGAGGCAGTTGGCAGAAAGCACACAGCCCAAGATACAATAAATATTTTTGAGTTAGCCCGTAAAATAGGATTTGACAATATAAATATGGATTTGATTGCAGGACTTCCAACCGATACAGTTGAGGGTTTCAAGTATTCCCTTGATACTGCAATTAACCTTGACCCTGAAAATATAACCGTTCATACTCTTGCAGTAAAGCGTGCTTCGGGAATAGGGCAGAATACACCTGAACTTGCGGTGCAAAGTGCAAAGAATGCGTCACAAATGCTTGACTATACTTATAATAGATTAAGTGAAAAATATCACCCATATTATATGTACCGTCAGTCAAAATCTGCAGGAGCTCTTGAAAATGTTGGCTGGGCAAAACAGGGTACAGAGTGTATTTACAACATTTTTATGATGGAAGAATGTCATACAATTCTTTCTTGTGGTGGCGGTGCAGTAACAAAACTTAAAGCACCAAAAGGTGATGAAATTGAGCGTATTTTCAATTTCAAATATCCTTTTGAATATATCAACGACTATGAAATACTTCAAAACCGCAAAAAGCGAATAACTGAATTTTATAATACATATTCATACTAAATGAGGTGTATTGAATGTCAAATATAAATAACTATATCGAATATATCAACGAAAAGGCAGTGTCTTCGCCTGAAGATTTTATTAAAAAATGTGAAGCAAGATACGAAAATATCATAGGTGATATTGCTGAGAAAATCGTTACAGATGAAGGCAGAGAAATTGTAATGCTTGCAGGACCATCTTCCGCAGGCAAAACCACAACTGCCCGAAAGTTATGTGAAAAACTCAACGCAAGCGGTGTAAAAACCTATGTTTTAAGTCTTGATGATTTTTATCTTAACCGTGATGATATTCCGTATCTTCCTGACGGTACTCAAGATTTTGAAACAGTTTATGCACTTGATTTACCTTGTTTTGAAGAAAAAGTCAATGCACTTTTGCGTGGTGAAACTGTTAAAAATCCTATATTCGATTTTCATACAGGTAAGCGTAGCAGTACACAGTTTAATGAAATCACATTAGGTGAAAAAGATGTTGTAATTATTGAGGGGCTTCACGCACTTAACCCTGTAATTACTGAAAAAATTCAAGGTAAACTCTTGAAAATCTATATAAATGTATCTTCTCGTATTTATGACGAAAAAGGCAACATAATCTTAAATAAAAGAAATATGCGTTTTATTCGCCGAATGGTGCGTGACTATAAATTCCGTAGCAGTACAGTCGAAAATACCTGTAAACTATGGAAAAATGTAACCGCGGGTGAAGATAAATACTTGTTCCCATATCGTCATTTAGCCGATATTAAAGTAAATACAATTCATCTTTACGAAAGTTGCGTGTTAAAGCATCAGGCTATGGGTTTAATTGAAAATAGCGAAGTTTCAGATGAATATAAAAATGATATTAAAAAAATCTATAATGCGTTAAAACGATTTGAAAGTATTGAACAATCTCTTGTACCAAGTGACTCATTGTTGCGAGAATTTTTAGGTGCAGAGAAATAATCACAAAAGGGTGTGACAGTTTTGGCAGAAAAGCAAAGAAAAAGTCAAACGCTACTTAATGGTGCGTTAGTTTTAAGCCTTGCAACAGTAATAATTAAGGTTATCGGCGTTATTTATAAAATACCGCTTTCAAATATGATTGGTACGGTTGGTCGCGGTCTTTTTGACTCTGCATACAGCCTTTATGTGCCTGTTTATACAGTTGCTATGGCAGGACTTCCCGTTGCAATCTCAAATATGGTGTCAAAGGCTATGGCTTTGGGCAGATACCGCGATGTTAAGGTAATCCATAAGGTTGCAAAACGACTTTTCTTGATTGTTGGTATTATCGGCACACTTGCAATGTTTATTCTCACATATCCTTATGCACTTTCTGCAAAGAATATGGATATTATCCCTGCTGTGCTTGTAATTACACCATCAATTTTCTTCTGTTGTGTAATGTCAAGTTACCGTGGTTATTACAACGGTCTTTCAAATATGACACCTACTGCAATTTCACAGGTCCTTGAAGCAGGTGGCAAACTTATTTTCGGTCTTGTGTGTGCAAAATGGGCAATCAGTTATGGTCTTTCCCGATTTGAGCAAGGCTTAACAGTTTTCGGACAAACAGTAACAACTGAAAGTGAAGCATTAAGTGCAATTTATCCTTATGCTGCAGCGGGTGCTACAGCCGGTGTTACTTTGGGTACGGTTATCGGTGTAATTTATCTTCTTATTATGCATAAGGTAAGCGGTGACCGAATTACAAAAACAGAACTTGCATCTGCACCAAAACCTGAAAAATCAGGGGTTATTGCAAAGAAAATGTTCCAGTTTGCAATCCCTGTAGCACTAAGTTCTCTTGTGTTCAGTATTACAAATCTTATTGACGCAATTACTGTGCAAAATCGTCTTGAAACAGTAGTGCTTAATAATATGGATTTAATAAGAAATATGTATTCAGAGCAACTTGTGGGCGTTCTTGATGCTGATGTTAAGAATTTCCTCTATGGTGCATATTCCTTGTCTCTCGATTTCCGTAACCTTATTCCGTCAATTACAATGACTTTGGGTATAAGTGCAATTCCTGCACTTTCTGCTGCTTGGGCAGTTAAAAATAAAAAAGCAATTAAAGTTTCAATTGAATCCGTTATGCGTGTTACAATGCTTGTTGCAATGCCTTGCGGTATTGGTATGGGCGTACTCGCACAACCAATTCTTGCAGCGTTTTATGGTAGTGGTGCTTCTGCAAGTGGTGTTTCAATTGCTGCCCCTGTACTTATGGTTTACGGTTTTACAATTTTCTTAATTGCTTTGTCACAACCAATGACAAATATGCTTCAGGCTCTTGACAAAACTAAAATCCCACTTGTTTCTATGACTGTGGGTGCAATTGTAAAATTTGTATCAAACCTTATATTCGTTTCAATCCCAAGTCTTAATGTTAACGGTGCGGTAATCGGTACTGTAAGTTGTTATGCGGTAATTACAATTATCAACCTTTTTGCAATTATCAAAACAACAAGAATAAGAATAAACTTTATTTCAGTATTCTTAAAACCTATTATCTGCGGTGTGCTTTGCGGTATAGGTGCATATACATCTTTTGGGCTTTCAAATCGCTTTATCCCCGATTTTTCACTTGCAGGTCACAATGTTAAAAACATACTTTGTCTTGGTATTGCAATCGGTTTTGGTGGCTTGATTTATGTAATTTCTATGCTTTTTGTCAAAGGAATTTCAAAAGATGATGTAAATATGCTCCCAAAAGGAGAAAAAATTGCAAAAATACTTGCAAAATATGGATTTATAGAGTAAAATATAGGTATGTTTAGAAGGTGACGGAATGATTGAAAATTTCAATTTCAAAGAGCGTTATGATGTTAATGACTTAATTGATATTGTTGAGATTCTTCGTTCACCAAACGGTTGCCCTTGGGATAGGGAGCAAGACCACAAGTCAATCCGTCGTGATTTTCTTGAAGAAACTTACGAAGTGATTGAAGCCATCAATAAAGAGGACCGTGACGGTCTTTTAGAAGAACTTGGCGATGTTTTGTTGCAGGTTGTTTTCCACGCACAAATTGAGCGTGAGAAAAATTCATTTGACTTAAATGATGTGGCTGACGGTGTCTGCAAAAAAATGATTGAGCGTCACCCTCATGTTTTTGGCGATGTAAATGCCACTACAAGTGAACAGGTGCTTGATAATTGGGATGTTATTAAAAAACAGACTAAACAGCAGAAAAGTCAGACCGAGTCAATGCTTTCAATCCCTCGCGAATTTCCTGCACTAATGCGTGCAGATAAAGTTCAGAAAAAAGCTGCAAAAGTTGGCTTTGATTGGGCTTCAGTTGACGGTGCATTAGATAAAGTCAGTGAAGAACTGGGCGAACTTAAAGAAGCAATTACAATGGGCGTTGTTGATAATGCTAATGAGGAGCTTGGCGACTTGCTTTTCTCAGTTGTAAATGTTTCAAGATTTATTAGCGTTGATAGTGAAGAAGCACTCACAAACGCAACTGACAAGTTCATTGACCGTTTTTCTAAAGTTGAAAAAATGGCCGAAGAAAAAGGCTTAAATATGAAAGAAACAGACCTCAGAGAGTTGGACAAGCTCTGGGACGAAGCAAAAAAAGTATCAAAAAAGGATTAAGTCCTTTTAGGATAAATTAAAAAAGAGAAAAATTTATTGGAGGAAATCACAATGAATAAGACAGAACTCGTAGCAGCAGTAGCTGCAAAAACAGGCCTTTCAAAGAAAGACGCAGACGCAGCAGTAGCAGCAGTTTTCGCATCAGTTACAGACGCAATGGCAAAAGGCGACAAAGTTCAGCTCATCGGTTTCGGTACATTCGAAGTTAGAGCAAGAAACGCTAAGACAGCTCGCAACCCAAGAACAGGCGAAACAATGACAGTTCCAGCAACAAAAGTTCCAGCTTTCAAAGCAGGCGCAGCTCTTAAAGCAGCAGTTAAATAATTAAACTTTTGTAAAAAAGGGGAGTCGGTTTCGACTCCCTTGTTTTTTTGGTGAATAAAATGAGATTAGACAAATACTTAAAAGTATCAAGAATAATTAAAAGAAGAACAATCGCAAATGAGGTTTGCGACGCAGGTAAAGTAAGTGTAGGCGGTCGTGTAGTCAAAGCATCTTATGATGTTAAAGAGGGCGATATTCTTGAAATCACTTTCGGCGAAAAGACTACAAAATATAAAGTCCTCACAGTAACTGAACACGCAACAAAGCAGTCTGCACAAGATATGTATCAGGAAATCAAATAGTTTCTTTTTCCGCAATACTTCGCGTCTTTCGGCTCGCGGTATCAACATACAGCTTCGCCTTAGCCACATTGTCTTGCGAAAAAATAAATCTATTTTATATAAGATGCGTTTATATTAAAGAATTCTGCATTTTGCATTTTGCACTCTGCACTAAAAAAGGGCTCATTGAGCCCTTTTTTATCTGTATTCTAATGTATCTAAAATCTCTATAGCCTCTGTGCCGTGTTCATTCCACCAATTGTCAGCACCAAAATTAAGTATTACATAATCTTGGTCAAATACTATAAAACTGAACATAGAGTCATTGTCATAAGTCCCCATACTGCCTATATGCCCACCAAAGATTACTTCTTCACTTGTAAGTCCTGTGCCACAAACGCCAAAATTTTCATCATACGCAAACAATAGGCTACCTTGCGTTTTACCCTCAGGCCAGAATTCAATAAAAAATGTGTATGCTAAATCTGAAAGTTCCTTGTGTTCAAGAGTTTCATAAGTTGCATATTCCCAACCATCAGGAACAATAAGTGACAACATTCTGTTATCTTTTTCAACCTTTACAAGCTCACCAGTGCCTAATTCAACCCAATTGAAAACAAGTTCTATATCAAGCCATGTAATATCTGTAGGGTCATCAGTACAAACGGTAGGGTCATCGATATAGTCTATTATTCTGTTTTCGAGTTCAATGAATATATGCCAATAAGCCATATCAGAATCGCCGGTTTCGGGAAGATTAACATCAATATAGGCGTAAAGCTTTCCACTATCAGCTCTTTTAAGTGCTGTAACAGTATGCGTAATTGAACTACTGCCTTCTTCTAAAATAACAACAATCAAAGGCTTGCCCTTAAAGTATTCTTCGTCATACTTTTTGCACTCTTCTGAAAATTCATTGTTAAATTCTTTCACATATTCATTCAAATCTTCAACAGACTTAATTACTCTTATTTGTGGGAACTTTATACCACTTGGCGTGTTATGACTTCTGTAAGATGTGGCAGAAAAAGTCATATCAGTTTGTGTAGCAGGGGGAGTATCAATGTAACCTAACTCAATAAGCGAAACTATCACTTGTTCAGGTAAATCCTTGTATTCACCGTCAGCGAGTTTTTTGCAGTAATAAACTCCCGTGCCGGCAGGGAAACTTTCTTGTATTCCGTCGTGGACAATCAGTATTTTGTCACCGCTTGTAAGTCCTTTGAAGATTTCTTCGTTTTCACTTTGATTTGACATTTCAATAGGGCTGTTATCATCATCAATAATCATATAACCCGTATTGGTGACAAGAACTTTGCCCTCCATAACACCATAACCTTTGAATGACGCAATACCGAATACCACAAAGCAAATGGCAAACAGTAATAAAAGTATTGCAACAATGGTAGCGAGTATTACAAGTATTTTTCTTTTCATAATCAACCCTCCACACTTGTAACTGTGCCAATAAAGAATGGTATATTGTTTTCGCAGTCAATTATCATATACATAAACGGACGGTCAAGATAAACTTCGTGTGGCTTTTCAGGCATAGCAGTTGCACCGTTAAGGATTTCAGCGGTAACCGCACCTGCTTTTGTGCCTTTTTCTGCAACAGAAATATATGTTTTGTGAAGAACCTTGCCAATGTACAGATTACCATTTTCCCAAGTGCCAATGCCTGTTAACTCTGCATTATTACTGTCAAATGCAGTTTTAATGCCCATATTTTGTAACATTTCTGTAATATCAGCGGTGTAGTCATACTCGAATTTCGGAATACTTGTTATTACCTTTTCGCTTTTTACACTATTAAGAAGCTTTGCGATTTTGTCACCTGTAAGATTTTTAATATAATCTTCTAATTTAATGTTTTCGTTAGGAAGTACCGCCGCAAAAGCGTATTTTGCACCTGCATAATACTTAAGAAAACCTGTTGAATCACTATCGCACAAGTAGTTGTATTCTTCACCATACATAAAATCAACATTCTGACTTTCACCGTTACGGGCATAGAAAGTATCTTTATGTACTGCATATTCTTCATAAACATTTGCCCATTCAGCCTCAAATGCCAATGCGTTCATAAGGCACATAAGAGTATAGTCAGGGAGTGGCTCGTCAATAATACTTGGTATCATACCGTCAGTATTCTTTTTAACCCAGTTATTCATATCTTTAACGGTGTCTGCACTGTTAAAATCAACTGAATACATTTGTGGGCTGTGATAATCTGCATTGATTTGCAAAAAGTCGTTGTTTACTTTGAATGCTTCATCATTTGTAATCCAAAGTGAGTTTGCAAGTTTAAGTGAGAACTTTTCACCTTGTTCTAATGAGCTTATATAACTGTATAAATATTTGTTCATTTCACTTGCAGAAAGTCCAAAAGTTTCTTCCATTTCTTTAAGTGTGTCATTTTCAGCACCATTTGCGGTCATTGAAAGTGCACAAAGAACTGAAAGGGGAGAGATAAGAACATTATCACCATTTACTTGATTTTCTTTGAAAAATGATACTGTAAAATCGTAAAAAGCATTGTTGCCTTCTATTAAATCATCAGATTTTTCAACGGATTTTGGTGAAATATCACTCATAAGATTTTTCGCATTTACTTTTGACGGAGTAGGTGATGGATTTTCACCACACGCACTAAATGAAACAAGAATAAGAGTTATGCACAATAAAACTGAAATAATCTTTTTCATATTGAGGACCTCCTTTACAAATCAATTAAAACTTCTCATATTGAATACGCGATGTATAAATAGCTCCAGATTCTATTTTGCCATAGAATACATACACCTTTTCACCAACGCTTAAATCCTTAATAAGTAAGGTGTCAAGTTTTTCATTTGTGCTTTCACTATAAATTACGGTCACAATTTGATTTTCTTCAAAATGTGTTGAATTACCAACTACAGCCTTTTTAAGCACCTTGCCTTTGAAACTGTTGTCACTAATTTCTGTGATTTCAATATAAACTGAAGCGGCAAAGCAAATATCTTCTGTTGAACTGCCCGCGTTTTCGGTACTGCCTGTACTTCCCGCGAACTCATCACGAAAACTACTATTATCATCTTGTGTAATTTGGTCAGCACTTTCGATTTTATTTTCGTCACCGCCAACCGTATCAGCAGTACCACTCATTTGATTTGTACTGCCATTATTAACAGAAGAATGGTTTTCTGTAGATACATTGTTGCCTAAATACTTAAATCCGCCAAAAATCGCAAGCATAATGCAAGCCGCAACCGCTACATAATTAAGCCATAAATGTTTGTGGCGTTCAGGGTATTTTCTTAAAACATTGACGCTTTCAATCATATCGTCATCAATAAATTCGAGTGCGTCAATAATTTGTTCCTGACTCATAAATCAAAGCCCTCCTTTTTAAGATATTCCCTTAAACTGTTGCGGGTACGGAATAACAAGGTTTTAGCCTTTGATTCACTAATACCGCAGTATTTTGCAACATCTTTAACAGAATCAAGAAAATAATATCTGCCAATGAATACATTTCGTGCGTCAATTGAGAGTGTGCGTAAAAATGTGTTAATTGCCTCACCTAAAATTTGAGCCTCATAATCTTTTTCAGGGGAGTTGTTACCTGAAATGCAATCTTCCAATTCAGTAAGAGATAAGGCATATTCACTCCCTTGACGCTTTATTCTGTTGCGTTTACGGAAAATATCTATAGAAATTCTGCGAGTAAGTTTACCTAAATATGTAGATAAAACATTGGGTTTGTGAGGTGGCATAGAATTCCATGCAGCAAGATAGGTGTCATTAACGCTCTCATTACTATCTTCTTTGTCTGACAGAATGTTGTAAGCAATCTTATAAAGATAGTTTTCGTACTTTTCCTGTGTCTCGCGGATTGCAGATTCATCACGATTCCAGTAAAGTTCAACAATTTTCTCGTCTTGCATATCTTTTCCCCCTCACAAAAATATTTCAGGTACCTTTCAACTATCATCTCGTCAAAATTTCCAAAAGGTTACAACTTTTATAATTTTATTATAACAATTGCAAAAATAAATTGCAATCACTCAACAAATTATAGTTTGTCGGGCTTTTTAATCGCCCCTACTATAATCGCAACGCAGTTCCGATTATTCTTTATTCATTATTATTTATTCTTTAACATCCCTACAACCCCCAATTTGCACTTACATTTATTCCCACTTGACTAAAATCATAAATATCTGTTATACTGAAAATGAAATAAAAACAAAAGGGTAAAAAGCTATGACTTATAAAAATGTTTATATACTTATGACTCAATACCCGGGATTTGATGCGAAAATACTTAGGTGGTATTCAAGATTTCCATATACACATACCTCAATAGGCTTTGAAGAGGATATGGATACTTTTTATACCTTTGTAAGCAAAGGTTTTTTCGTTGAAAGCATTACAAGATACGAAAAACCTGACAGACCATCATTCCCTTGTGCCTTGTTTGAGGTAAAAGTTTCAGAAAATGTTTATAACAAGATTAAAGAAGAAGTTTTACACTATAAAGAGAATAAAGGCGACTTCAAATATTCAACTTTAGGGCTTATTCTTTGCTTTTTGAAAATACCATATAAAAGAAAAAACCGTTATTTCTGCTCACAGTTTGTAGCAGAAGTATTACACCGTTGTGAAGTGGTAAAACTTAAAAAGAGGAGTTCTTTGTATTTCCCAAAAGATTTTTTGAAACATAAAGAGTTAAAACTTGTTTTTCAAGGTAATCATTTATCATTTGTTGAAAAATATGTAAGAAAACCAAACAAAATATAAAAACACAAAAAAGCGAGAGAATTTTTCTCTCGCTTTCGTTTTCCACTTTTCATTTACTTTGTTCCTGTTGAGCCAAATCCACCTGCACCACGCTCTGTGTCGTCTAATTCTTGAACTTCAACGATTTCAGGTAATTCAACCGGTTTTATTACCATTTGTGCAATTCTTTCAAAAGGCTCAATTGTGTATTCAGGGTCAGTCTGCTTAATAACACCAACACAAATTTCACCACGGTAGTCGCTGTCAATAACACCAACTGAATTGAGAAGCCCGATACCGTGCTTTATTGCAAGACCACTTCGGGCATATATAAATGCTGCATAATGTGGGTCGTCAAGTCCTATTGCAATTCCTGTTGGTATAACTGCCTTGTCACCCTTTTTAAGAGTTATAGGCTCGTCAATGCAAGCATATAAATCCATACCTGCACTGCCGGATGTTGCACGAGTAGGTATTTTTGCATTTTCGCGTACTTTCTTGATTTTAAGTTCCATTATTCTACACCTCTGTATAATAAACCTCTTGTAAATTCACCTGTAGGCTTTTCTTTATTTTCATAAGCGGTTAAAACTCTTTCAACCTCTTTTGTGGATTCAGTAGTGAAATTGAAAAACAGTATATCACATTCGTGGATTTCTTGCAATCTGTCACCCATATAAACAGGGCGAGAGTTAAGAATTTCAGAATACCCGAAACTGCATTTAACAGGGAATTTTATTCCCATACGGTCAGTAATTTCACTGTTTCGTCTGCAATCTGCACAACTTTTGCCATTCTTAACAGGGCAGTTGCGTGTAAGCATTAAAGGAATTCTGCCATAAACTGTAATGCCTTTTGGAACAGGGGACGAAATACGATTATACGCTTCAACGGTGCATTCGTTTGAGATAATCACTTCGTCAATTCCCAAGTCTTTTGCCATATCCATAGAAAGTGAGTTGAAAATGTTCATTGATGGCGATGCCACAACAGTTTTACCGCATTTTTTCGCTATTGCAACTGCATCAAGAGTGTGACAAAGACAAATGTCAGTAGATGAATTTTTAAGCATCTTTTCTACCTTGTCACCATTGCCGAACATTCCGTGTGGCAGTTCAATTCCGTAACAGAAATCTTTAACTATTTCGTCATCAGTGTTAAGGGGTACAAACACTAAATCTGCATCAATATTTTCAGGGATTTGCCCAATGTTGTCAAATCTGCAATATACTTTTCTCTCGTTTTTTGAACTGATTTCAGTAGGAATAGGGGAAGCATACAACTTTCTTTCGCTCGTTCCCAAAAACTCATTTTCAAGGATTTCTAAAGCACTTCTTCGCATATTATTAAGTGCAGAAATGGGTAACGAGTAGTCAACTTCACCTATAATATCAACTTTGCCTGCCTCAAATTGAGTGCCACCACATTTTTTTAAGGCATCCGCAATTCGTTCAATAGAAATCGGTCTGTTTATAGGTGCTTCGCAAAGATTTTCACTTTTAACTTGGGCGGTTTTACCGTTGCAACTTGCTTTAAGCACCGCATTTTCACCGATTGCACCACTGAATGTAAAATCAACAACAAATCGTGATTGCTCTTTTTCGTAAATAGATGCGTATTTATGTAACAACTCTTTTGTGGCGGATTGCACATTCTCTTTTTCCCGATAACCAAACATATTGCGACCAAGTTTACTTTCAAAATAACCGTCAGTAAAGCCTGAACGGGAGAAAAGGTCGTGCAAATCTTTTTCGATGTCAAAATTGTACTCGTCATTAACCGCTTTTTTACAAGCAGTAACACAGGCACTTACATATTCAGGGCGTTTCATTCTGCCCTCAATCTTAAATGAGCAAATGCCCATTTCACTTAACTTTTTAATATGAGTGATAAGAGATAAATCTTTAAGACTTAAATCGTGGCCTGTGCCTTTTTCAACTTTGAATGGTAATCTGCAAGGTTGAGCACAAAGTCCACGGTTACCACTGCGTGAGCCTAACACAGCACTCATAAGACATTGACCTGAAACGCACATACATAAAGCACCGTGAATAAACATTTCAAGTTCAATGGGGGAGTGCTTGCATAAATACTCAATTTCACTAAAACTTAACTCGCGAGGTAAAACTGCACGGGTAAAGCCCATTTCTTTTAATTCATAAAGACCTTGTAAAGTGCCAACGCTCATTTGTGTTGACGCGTGCATTGGTAGGGTAGGACATATTTCACGAACAGACTTTGCAACACCTAAATCTTGCACAATAACTGCATCTGCACCAAAGTTTGCGATTTTGCGAATTGAATTGTGCAAAGCATTTATTTCTTGGTCTTTAATAAGGGTGTTAAGCGTAATATGTACCTTAACACCCCTGCTATGACAATATTTAATTGCATTTTCAATTTGCTCGTCAGTAAAGTTTTGTGCATTTCTTCGTGCGTTGAATTGAGAGAGTCCAAAATACACAGCGTCAGCACCGCTAAGCACCGCTGCTTTTAAGTTTTCTTCACTACCAACGGGAGCAAGAATTTCAATTTTATTCATCATTTTCGTTCTTTACACCTGCAAAAAGGTTGATTTGGTCATTCTTGAATTTTGCTTCTGTCTTGTATCTTTCAAGTTCACGCTTATAGTAATCTCTTTCAGATTTTGCCTTTGCAGAGTCTTCAAGATAATCTTTCATCTGACCGCGAAGTGTAGCCACTTCTTCTTCAGCCTTATTAAGTTTGTCAGCATATTCAAGTGCAGTAAGCACTGCCGCCTGAGTTGAATTAAGAAGAAAACCGTGCTGAAGAATAGAAGACATTTTTTCTTGAATTTCATTTGCAAGTGCTTCTGTATATTCAACACTTTCATCAGTAGTAATGTGATAATTCATACCACAAACTGAAAAACTAACTTTATTATTCATAACTTTTTCACACTCCACTATGGGATTATATTGTCCTATTTTTTTAATTGTATCACAAAAAATCAGTATTTTCAACTACTTGTGACGGAACAAGGAGTCAAAAACCCCTGTATTATTACATTTTTTGCACTCATTTGGGCAATCAAAATCTACAAGTATAGTATCGTCACCAATCACCTTAATATCATTCCAACAAATTTTTATATCTTCATATCTGCCTAAAAGTCCAAAACACTTTGACCTGCCATAAACGATAATTGAAACAATACACCCCGAACAAGTGTCAAATTCCACATCACAAACCGTACCAAAACGGCAACCGTCCTTTAGGTTTATAACTTCTTTTTCTCGCATATCTGTAACAAAACAATTCATAAAAACACCCCGTACTATAATATTTTACGGGGCGTTTTAATATTACGATTCTTTAATTTTCTTAATTGCACCTTTTTCAAGACGAGAAACCTGTGCCTGACTTATGCCTACTTCTTCTGCAACTTCCATTTGAGTTTTACCTTGCATAAAGCGTAAGTTGAGTATCAGTTTTTCACGGTTGCCTAAATTTTTAATTGCCTCTTTTATTGATATTTCGTTAAGCCAGTCCTCGTCACTTTCGCTACTTCCCACTTGGTCCATAACATAAATTGTGTCACCCCCGTCAGAGTAAACAGGCTCATAAAGTGATATGGGCTCAACTATTGCCTCTAATGCTAAAACCACATCAACAGGCTCTATTTCCATTTCTTTTGCGATTTCTTCAATTGTGGCATCTCTGCCTGTGTCATTCTGTATTCGCTCTTTAATCTGCATAGCGTGGTAGGCGGTATCACGAAGTGACCTGCTTACACGAATAGTGTTGTAATCTCGTAAATATCTACGGATTTCACCAATAATCATAGGCACAGCATAAGTTGAAAACCGTACATTCTGGGTAATGTCAAAATTGTCAATGGCTTTCATAAGACCAATACACCCCACCTGAAACAAATCGTCAGGATTTTCACCGCGATTTGCAAATCTTTGTATTACTGAAAGTACAAGTCGCAAGTTACCCTCAATTAAATCGTGACGGGCTTTTCTGTCACCATCTTCTTTGATTTTTTTAAGAAGTTCCATTTTCTCCGCTTCTTTAAGCACCTTTAATTTTGTTGTATCAACCCCACAAATTTCAACTCTGCTGTAATGCAAAAAAATCACTCCCGAATAAAGTCTCAATAAAAGTATTACCAAATACTGAAACTCTAAACGAGAGAATTTATAAAATACAGAATCAAAATTTTGATAAATTGGAGTTTGTCGGGCTCTTTAATTGCTTCGATTCAACAAACACACCTTGTAGGGGTCATTCACGAATGACCCGTTCCAAAGGTTACAATACAAGTCCAAACGGGCGATTCGTGAATCGCCCCTACAATGCAGGCGTGGAAGCCTGCCACTACGCGAACATCCCGACAAACTCAATTTTATCTTACTCAACCGTAACACTCTTTGCGAGATTTCGCGGTTTGTCAACATCAAGTTTTCTTTCAACTGTTGTGTGGTAGGCAAGAAGTTGTAAAGGCACAACTGTAAGTGATGGTGTTAAATATCTTGACGCGTTAGGAATATAGATTACTTCATCTGCAACTTGGTCTATACCTTTTGTACCTTCTTTAACAACTGCAATCACGAAAGCTCCGCGTGCGTGAACTTCTTTAATGTTAGATACCATTTTACTATAAAGAGCGTCATCAGTAGCAATAGCCACAACAACTGTGCCTTCTTCAATAAGTGAGATTGTACCGTGTTTAAGTTCACCTGCACCGTAACCCTCACAATGAATGTATGAAATCTCTTTAAGTTTAAGTGACCCCTCAAGGCAAAGTGGGTAGTCAATTCCACGCCCAATAAAGAAAATATGCTCTTTTGTAGCAATAAGTTTTGCAAGTTTCTCGGTGATTTTATCTGTTTCAAGTGATTTTTTGATTTTTTTAGGAATACATAGAATTTCATCAGTAAATTTCTTTATATATTCCTCATCAATAAGCCCTTTTTTGTATGCTAAAAAAGATGCAAGAACATAAGAAACACCAAGTTGAGCCGAGAATGCCTTTGTTGTTGCAACTGCAATTTCTGCCCCTGCGTTTGTGTAAATTACTCCATCACTTTCGCGGGCAATTGTACTGTAAAGCACATTTACTATTGAAAGTGTGAACGCACCACGCTTTTTTGCTTCTCGTAAAGATGCAAGTGTGTCAGCAGTTTCACCCGACTGACTTACAAAAATACATAAGTCACCCTTTTCAATAATTGGGTTGCGGTATCTGAATTCGCTTGCAATATCAACAGCTACGGGAATACGAGCTAAATCCTCAATAATGTATTTAGCAAGAACACCTACATGGTAAGCACTACCGCAAGCAACAATATAAATACGCTTTAAGTCATTTATAAAGCTTTCGGGGAACGAGAATGGTAGTTCTATTTTACCGTTTTTTATAAGAGGGGAAACAGTATCGTGAACAGCTTTTGGTTGCTCGTAGATTTCTTTTGCCATAAAGTAGTCGTATCCGCCTTTTTCAGCAGACTCAATACTCATATTTATTGTTTTAATTTCGCAAGGCTTTTCACTACCGTTTTTATCATAAACCTTGATTTCATCTTTAGAAATCTCAATAATTTCATTGTCATTTACAATATAGCAATCTCTTGTGTAGGGTAGAATGGCAGGAATATCAGATGCAAGATAGTTCTCGTTTTTACCTTTGCCCACGATTAAAGGACTATCCTTTTTCATGGCAAAAACTTTGTCCTCATAACCTTTTACAAGCATAGCAACCGCATAAGAACCCTCTAATTTATGGGCAGTTTTAATGAGAGTGTTAATAGCGTCACCGTCAAAAAGACTGTCATATAACTGTGCAATAACTTCCGTATCCGTTTGCGATTTGAATTCATAACCTTTACTAATCAAATCATTTTTCAAGTCAATATAGTTTTCAATAATACCGTTATGCACAAGGGTAACAACGCCATTCATAGATTTGTGTGGGTGAGCATTTGTTTTGTCAGGTACACCGTGGGTTGCCCAACGGGTGTGACCAATACCAACTGTGCCTTGCGGTTTTTCTTTCTCAACTTCTGTCTGCAAATTTTGTATTCTGCCTTTTTCTTTGATTACCGTAACATCATTGTCACTTACCGCAATACCTGCCGAGTCATATCCGCGGTATTCAAGTCTGCGTAACCCCTCAATAAGAATAGGTGCTGCTTTTTCTTCGCCTACAAAACCAACTATTCCGCACATAAATCTGTCTCCTTTAAGTATTATTTCTTTTATTTATGTCAACAATAAATTAAAAGGAAGTGAAAAAATGAAATATTCATACATTAAACTGAATGCACAGAGAAAACTACTACAAAATCATTTCACTTGTTTTTGTGTTTCGGCTTTACCTTATGTAATTAGTGTTTTGCTGATAGTTTTGAATTATTATTTGTATATTTTTCTAAAAAATATAGATCTTGATTTTATCCCCTTTATTTCATCTTATGATGTGTTTGTGAAAGCGTCACTTTTCACTTTAAGTGTGTGCGTTTCTTTTGTTTTATGGAAAATATCGCAGATTTATTCCCATAAGTATTTCTTTTCGCAAATGAATAAAAAATATATAAAACTGTATTTTCGTCAATATATAACTGCAATTACAGTATCAATCCTCAAATTTTTTCTGTCAGTTGCTTGGAGTTCATTTTATTTGTTACCCTGTGCAATAACTACTGCTACTCTTTATTACGCTATACATTCAGGTAACTACACATTTAGCGTGATGCTAACTCTTTTTGTAGCATCTTTAATACTTTTTATAATTGGAATAAGTTTTATTTATGTGACACTTAAAAGATATTCAATGTGCAACTTTGTGATTTTTACAGAAACTAATATTGATGCCATAAAAGTAATTGAAAAAAGCATAATCCTTATTGAAAACAATATGGTAAGATTTGCATTTTTCAACTTGTCTTTTGTTGGTTGGATTTTATCTTGTGTGCTTGTAATTCCCGTGTTTTATGTATTACCGTATATGAAAATGGCAAAATATAGTTTTTACAGGGCAATTACAAAACCGCAGGAAAAAGAAACTGAAACTCAAAAGCCAATTATTTTCTATTTTCCGCAAAAAGAAAAGGCCTAACAGACTTAACTGTTAGACCTTATTTTGTTTATATTGGATTAAAGAATTACACCCATTGTACCAGGTTTGCAAAGTGCTGCATTTGATTCGTCAGTATCAATGTGCATAGCAAGTGCAAAGTTAGGATTTACTCTTACCACAACATCACCGAATGTAAGAGTTCTGTCGTCAGATGTAACTTTAACTTCAACAATCTGCTTGTCAACGAGACCATATTTTTCAGCATCGTCAGGAGTCATATGGATATGACGCTTTGCAACGATAACACCGTTTTCAATTTCAATTTCGCCTTTAGGACCAACGATTTTGCAACCAGGAGTGTTTGCAATGTCGCCTGATTCTCTAACAACTGCCTGGACACCGATTGAACGAGCATCAGAAGCAGAAATTTCAACCTGAGTAGCAGGTCTTACAGGACCAAGAATTGAAACGCCAGGGAACTGACCTTTAGGGCCAATAACTGCAATTCTTTCTTCACAAGCATACTGACCAGGCTGAGAAAGGTCCTTTTTCTTTGTAAGTTCATAACCTTCGCCGAAAAGGATTTCAAGGTGTTCTTGTGAGATGTGAGCGTGTCTTGCACTTGTTTCAACTAAAACTGTTTTTTCCATATATCATTCTTCTTTCTATAAAATTTTACAAATTTTGCTACTAATATAATAGTCCTTTTTAATTCATTTGTAAAGTGTAAAAGTGTATAAGTTTATAATAATTCTTCAAAAGATTTTATGTAATAATCTGCAATTTTACGAATTTCATCTTCGTCTTTTGCAGAACTTTTGTCATATACTCCACAAGTTGTAAATCCGCCTTTTTTAGCACCGCGTATTCCCTCAATAATATCTTCAAATACTATGCAATCGTGAGGCTCTACACCAATTCGTTCACTTGCAAGTAAATAAATATCAGGTTCAGTTTTGCCAATGTTGATTTCACTTACATAAGCATAGCTTGAGAAAAAGTCGAAAATCCCTTGTTTTTTAAGAGTTTCTTCGCAAACTACTTTCTCACTTGCAGTTGCAAAAGCCATTTTAATGCCTTTCTCGTGAAGCAATTTAAGATATTCATAAACCCCGTCTTTCAAATCTACATTGTTAAGGTATCCTTGTGCACAAAGGTCTAACCACTCGTCAACAATTTCATCTACACTTTCCTGAATGTTATATTTTTCTTTTGTGTAAACTGCCGCAGCAGGTAAGTGCATATTCTTGATTATATCAACATATTCTTTTGTTACTTTTAGATTTCTTCTTCTGAAAAACTCTTCGTCAACATCGTGCCAGATGTGCATTGAGTCAAGAAGTGTGCCATCTAAATCAAAAATCGCACCTTTGAATTTTGTAATGTCCATTTTATTCACCAAATACATATTTGTTTATTGCTTTTGCAACACCAAAGTTATCATTTGTGTCAGTTACATATTTTGCAGTGCTTTTGGCAAGGTCGTTACCGTTTGCCATTGCGAATGAGTAATCAGCATACATAAGCATTGAGCAGTCATTTTCGCCGTCACCAAAACACATAATATTTTCTTTGCCAATACCGAGAGCGTCTGCCAAACCTTTAATTGCAAATCCTTTTGTAGCGTTTCTGTCAGTCATTTCAAGATTACCGTTTACGCCTTTAACAATAGGGAATGAAGATGCAAATGCAACATCACAAATCTTACTAACTTTATCTTCAATTTCAAGTCTTTCTTCTCCTGATAGTGACAGAATGTTAAGTTTTTCAATACCTTGTCCGTCAATAAGAGTTTCAAGTGAAGAAACAGGTTTTATAAAATCTTTAAGTAAAGCGTGAATGTGAGGGGATACATGTTCTGTGTCAAACATAGCGTAACTTCTATCATTCATATAACAGTCACCGTTATAATAGATTTCATAAATTAAGTTGTAATCTTTCAAAATATTAAAAATCTCAACAGATTGAGTATTGCTCATAAGGGTTGAACAAACAACTTTTCCCGTATGTAAATCATAAGTAACAGCACCGTTAGAGGTAATAAGATAATCTAAAAAGGGGAGTTGCTCTACAAGGTAATCTGTAAGGATTTTTGTTCTGCCACTTGCAATTGCAACTTTTATGCCCATTTCGTGTGCACGCTTGAATGCCTCAATATTTTCTTTAGGAATTGTTATGTGATTTGTGTTAAGAAAAGTACCGTCAAGGTCAGTAACAATAAGTTTAATAGCCATAAATTCACCTATATACAATAAATGTTTGTGTCCCAGAATGAAATGTGCTTGTGATGACGAAGATAAATCTTGTAGTCACTATTTATTTCTTTGATTTTATTTACAAGTGCAAAAATATCTTCGCTTTTGTGGTAAACCGCCATACAGATTTTTGGTCGATTTGCAAGTGTTAGGCAGGCACCCTTAAGCATTTCACTTTCTGCACCCTCAATATCAATATTTAGGTATGAAAAACCCCCAAACTTTTCAGTAATGTAATCAATGCAGATTGCATTTTTTTCTTCACCTTGTGATTTTGCAGATGCCCCACGACCTTTGTTGCCGTCAAAAGTCAAAACGCAATTTTTAGACCAAATCGCATTATTAAGAGTAATACAGTTTTCAAGGTATTCACAGTTGAGTTGTAGTTTTTTGAATGTTCTTGTATCCGGCTCAACCGCAACAATTTTCTTGTAAGATTTTGTATATTTCAAAAACTCGTCAACTGTGTCACCGCGATAAGCACCAAGGTCAAGAAAACTCTCATTATCGCCTAAATTTAAGATTTCAAAAGCCTCGTCTTTTTCGCTTTCACAATCAAAACAGTAATTCAAATCGCCTGTAATCTGAAAACGGATTATATTCTCAAACACCTTTCTTGATTGCTCGTCTGCAAGGTGAGAGTAAGAAAGTTCAATTTCATCAATATGCTTTTTAAGAAAATCCTTATTGAAAATATCACTTTCATAAACGGGTACAGATGGCATAATTACCTTGTGTCGCAATGATAATGATTTAATATTTTCAATAACTTCTGTGAGGGGACTCGCAAAAGCCAAAGCAATAACAAAATCTCCGATTTCATTTTCAAGTTGAGAAACACTTTTCACCTCGAATCCGCGGAATGTTCGTTTTCGTACAAATCCATCACTTGCAACTACTGCGGAAATGGTAATGCCAAGATGTTCGAATTCGTGGAATACTCGGTCAGCACCGTTACCTGTGCCATAAACCGCAATAGGCAGGGGAGTATTCTTCAAAAATTCCCAACTTGATTCAGTTGTCAATAAATCTTCAAACATATTGTGACCACCTACGCGTAGTGGCAGGCTTTCACGCCTGCAATGTAGGGGCGATTCACTAATCGCCCGTCTATAATAAATAATACCACAAACAACAAAAAAATAAAAGCACTTGCTATAAAATAACAAGTGCTTTTTGAATTTAAGTGTTAAATCAATTATGCCTTTTTCTTTGGCTTCATCACAAGAGCGCCGATAGCCATAATTACTACGAATACGATAAGGTAGAAAAGAACTGGGCAGCTGAAACCTGCACCTGCTTCTTTAGCAGCAATATATGGTGCATAACCGTGTGAGTAGATAGCAGCAATAACCATAAAGCCAGAACCAATAATACCAAGTGCTGGAAGAACAAATCTCTTAACCGCTGAAAGTCCTTTTTCTTTAATCATGAACTTGATGAACATTGGAATGTAAAGTCCATAAATTGTAATGATTGGAAGTTCTGATGAGTCAAAGCTGAACTTGCCGAACCAAGGAGTTGCAGTAAGGTTTGCACCGTAGAAGTAAACAAGCCATGCAGCAACGATTACAAGACCAACAATACATGAGTTTGAAGGCATACCAGATGCTGGGTCAACCTGTTTCATAAGGTTAACTTTAGGACCCATATCACGAACTGAAAGTGAGTACATACCACGAATTGTACCGATAAGAAGACCGTTAAGAGTACCAAGACAAGAAACTGCAACGAAGAGGTTAAGAATGTTACCAAGAACATTACCAAATACTGTTGTGAAAGCAGAAGCAGTACCTTCGTCCATAAGAGTCTTAACAGGAGCACCACCTGCAACACCAATGTAATAGAAAAGGTAAATTGCAATAATGATGATACCACCAACTACAAGAGCGATAGGAAGATTCTTTTTAGAATCTTTGATTTCTGAGTTGATTGATGTAGCAAGAATCCAACCTTCATAAGCGAAAGCAGTAGCAACAACAGCACCGAAAAGAGGTGACATATCGCCAGCACTTGTAGCAAAGTTAGAAGTAAGGATTGATGTTGGTTCACCAGCAAGGTTGTGTGTAAGACCATAGATTGTACCAACAATTGCCATCAAAAGAAGTGGAATAAACTTAATGAATGTAGCACTAATCTGGAGTTTACCAGCAAGTTTTGAAGAAAGTGTGTTAACTGCGAATACGCAAATAAGAATGAAACCTGCAAGTAAGAATGTTTCACTACCTGTTACAGGGTCACCTGCAAGCTGTAAATCAGGGTTTACAGATACTAAGAAAGTAAGGAAGTATCTTGCAGTAAGCCAAGCAAGAACAGATGTCATTGCAGGCATATAGATTGTTGTTGCAAACCAACCCATCATATAACCGTATTTGCTACCAATTGTTGCTTCAGCATAGTCAACAAGACCGTTAACCTTTTCATAACGCTGAGCCATAACGCAGAATGCGAGAACACAGCAAATCATAATAACGCCACCGATAATCCATGCCAAAATACCAAGAGGCATGTCACCGTTAGTCTTTTGAAGAATTGCTTGTGCTTTGAAGAAAACACCGGAACCAACAACAGTACCTACAACCATGCAGATAGCCATTAAGAGTCCGTATTGTTTCTTGAGACCGTTTTCCATAGAAACCATCCTTTAATAAAAATTTTTATGTTATTATACAACATAAAAATGCAAATGTAAACACTTTTTTGAAAAATATTTTAGCAAAGTAAAGCGTTAGCATGATAAATTAGGAAAAAGAGTAAAAATAAGGTAAAAAACAAAAAGAGTTTAATAAAATTGAGTTTGTCAACTCATCCAATCGTAAATTGGATTTCATCATCCGTAGGATGATTTCATTTATAAACACAGTTATTAAATGAAATCTGTCTTCGACAGATGAAATCACTTCGTGATGAAATCCTCGTTTTACTCGGATGAAATCTGCCTTTGGCAGATGATTAACATCCCGATAACCTCTAATTTTCAACACAATACATATAATAATGACTTATAACAATCAGCTGAAAATGTAATAAATTTCAATAAGTCGCATATAATAGTAAAAAAAGTACTTGACAAAATGATTTTAAGAGTGTATTATTATAAGGCACTCGAGAGAGTAACAGTTAAATATCGCGGAGTAGAGCAGTTGGTAGCTCGTCGGGCTCATAACCCGAAGGTCGGTAGTTCAAGTCTTCCCTCCGCAACCAATATATAGTGGTTAATCGTTATATCAAACACAAGATATAGTGGTTAGCCACTTTTTCTTTGTTTTTAGGGTACACTTTTAGGGTACACTTTTAATTTTAGGGGCATTTTTGCCCCTTTTTTTATTTTTCAAAAAAATTAAAAAATTTTATAAAATATAGTCATTTTTTCCTCGTTTTTTTAAGTCGCCTTACATACTTAATATGAAAACAAAATAAAACGGCTATAGTGTATTCGCTCACTATCTTGAGTTCAATAATAAAAAGCGTTGCGGTTAGAGTCCGACCGCCGAGGAGTTCGCTCGTATAAAGTGGAGTTAGTAAGGCTCATAACGATAATTAAACTTACCCGCTATATCTATTGTGTGCGGTTCTCAATATAGGTTATATTTTTGTCTGTTTTTTCTATTGCTAAACACTATAAAAGTTAAGAGATACCTTTTCAAGTGGGGGCTATAAGGCAATTACACTAATAACTAGTATAAAAATATTAACGCTTTCTAGTAGCGTATAAAAGTTAGTGAAAAACAGAAGAGGGGCAACCCGTGAAGGAATATATATAAAACCCTGTGGAGCGGGACAAGGGTAATCTTAATAAAGTTGTATATTCTCGGACTTCATAAGGCGAACTATATCTTTTTGAAGATAACAAACGCAGTTAATTAGATTAGTTGATATAGTTCGTAAAAAATAATTTATTAAAATTGTTAAAGTTTTCTCCGTTTTTAAGTTATGTCTTACATACTTAAATTAAATAAATTAAGTTTATTAAATTAAATTAGAAAGGTTGTTAAAGTTATGAATTTAATTGTTAAAGGTATTTACCTTAATAGAGTTAAGGGAACTAGTAAGAATGGCAATCCGTTCTATAACTGTTCTGTTTTTAGTGGTAGGGAGATTATTAAAATTTCTATAAGTCCTGAACACTATGAAAAACTCGCACAGGTTAAAGAAGGTCAGTTTGTAGATATTGAGTGTTATACTCGTTGGTCTGCGGATAAAAAGTATTTGAATTTCTATAGCAGATAATTGCAGAAAGTAGGTGTTTATTGTGATTTCTGTTAAATTAAGCAATAAGCACCTATTAACTGCGTTAGTGTCTTTGGTGCTTGTTTTAAGTCTTAATATAAATGTATTCGCTAGTGATTTGATTAGTTTCTATGATTATGATTTTAATGCCTATTATCAAACTGATAGCGGTTCAGTTAATTGTACTTCCACAACTGCTAAAAGTCGTCCAAGTTCCACCGCCGATAATGGGCGGTTATATACTCAATATGTTTTTACTTTAGGCGGATTAAATGACCGCGTTATTATGACGGGTGCGGATTTGAATTTATACACTAATACGGAATATGAGTTTGATTTTCAGTTTTTTGTTAGTGGTTCTTCTTGTCCTACTGATGTATTAATTACTTTGTGGGTATCTTCTCAAAATGACGAAGGAACTATAATAACTATTTACGATGCGGACGGGCTAGAGAGTAAAAAATGGATTAACTGTCAGGGTACTTTCAAAACTCCCGATTTTTCGGGTAGTGTTCAATATGCTATGTTAGTTCAGTTAAGAGAAAACGAGAACTCTAACGGAACTACAGGGGCTAGATTTTGTATATCTGATATGGCTTGTAATCCCGTTGGTCCGCTTTACGGGGAAGAAATAATGACACCTGATACGGGAGATTTAGACGATAATCTACAAAATTATGACGACTTAATAGACTCTTTGCCTACTGTCGATAGCGGACAAATTAATGACTTAATGAATTTTGATTTTGGTTCTTTTGTCGATGGTATGAATTTCGTTCGCGATATGTTCGACCGCACTTTAATGGCTTTTAATTTTAACTCTGTTCTTTTGTTCTCGTTGGTGTTTGGTTTGGCTTGTTTAATATTGGGAAGGAAGGCGAGTAAATAATGCTTGAAGGCATTTTTGGATTTTTTGAATGGCTTTCTACTCTTTTTCAAATTGTTATAGATTTTATAGTTAATTTAATTGAAAATCTTATAGCATTTTTTCAGTTAATTCCTTCCGTGCTTGTTTTTGTAGGTTCTGCGATTTCTTATTTACCTTCTTCTATTATGATTTTTGCAACAGTTGGTATTACAGTTTCTGTAATGTATTTAATACTTGGGAGGGACGATGGACAATGAGTAATATTTTTGATTTGATTTTTAGTTTATTTGAATGGGTCATTTCTTCTCTCCGCTCAATTCCTTTAAGTGATAATGTTAGTTTATTCGATTTTTCTTTTGCTCTGCTTATTATGGGTATTACTCTCTCTGCGGTTGTAATTACCGCTAAAAGTTCCGCCCTTAATTCACAAAGTGCTAGATACAGAGAGAACAGGCAAAACGAAAGAAAGCAAAACAAAGGGGGTTAATTAATGTATAACTATTATGAATTAGTTGCAGTATGTGAAACTATCGCAACTAAAATAGATACTGTTATATATTTATTAGAAACGAATTTAACCCCATTGTTATATATTATATCTTTTGCTGTTTTGCTTAAGATTGGATTTAGTTGTTTAAGGGGGTATCGCGTTTGATTGATTGGCTTATCTCCGTTATCGGTACTGTTCCCGAACAGTACGAATTTTTAATAATTTCAACCGCTTGTGTTTTGGTTGTAATTTTAGTTGTTAATGTTATTAATCTATTTTTTAGCCCGTTTAGGACTTTCAAATAGTATTTAATAAAATTTTGTGGAAAGGAGAAAGTGCCTTTTATGGATGGTACAGTAGTGGCTACAGGTATGACAGGATTAACAGAAGTTGTGACTTGGCTCACAGGTCAATTCGGCGGTGTCATCGACACTATCGTAGCAGAACCTATTCTATTGTTAAGCGTTGGCATCTTCGCTTGTGGTAGTGTTATCGGTATGTGGCAATGCCGATATAAAATCGGGGAATTAAGCGAGAAGGCTCTAAAAATGCTAACTCGAACCGAAGGCTTGACTAACAATCAAGTCAGGGGCAACGCGTAGGGAATGAAACTATTTTATAGAATATAATTTCCCCAAGAGTCTCCGACAATTCAAAGTGAATTGAAAAAGTACGCTAAACTAGGTTGGAATTGACCAACCGATGAAAATGGGCGAAAGTCCTAGAGTACAAGATAAAAAACTTGTAGTTAATAACAAATGCTTGCTCACAGACTTATTCGTGGTTAATTTTTAACTAAGGCATAGTAAAATATTATGTCTGCTTTAACTACGATTTTTAATTTTTTATATGTTTATCTTCGTTGTTTTGCTTGTTATATTTTCGGCGGTCGGTTAGATGTTAATTACTTTTCTAATCTCGAACAGATAGAATTTGTGCGAAATATTATAAAAACTGCTTCAGGTGGTATTTATGAAAATGGTTTATCTTTTCCGGGTCAGCCTATATTATTACTTGTTTTAGGTATATTTGCTTTAGGCTCTATTATTGGTCTTGTTCGCAGATTAATGAAATAAATATATAAAAGATTAAAAACTATTTAACTTGTACGCATAAGAAAGAACACAAAAAAACTTGCGTTTTTTCCTATGCGTATAACTTTATAAGGTGGTTTTTAATTATGGATTTTATATTAAATGTATTTCAAAATATACCCGATATGCCTTTAATTGAGTATATCGGCGGTGCTTTTGCTTTTGCTTTCTTATTCTTTTTATTTTACAAACTAACGGGGGTGCTAAAATGATAACGGGTTATTTTGGCGTTCCGGGGTGCGGTAAAACCACACTAGCAACAATGAAAGCGAGAAAGTTAAATAAACAGATTAAAAGAGATATTAAACGCGTTGCAAAGGGTAAAAAAAAGAAATGTAAATATGATTATGTTTTAACTAATTTTGAGTGTAAGGGTTGCTATAAAATTAACTTTACAGATATAGGAATATATGATATTCAAAATTGTGCTATTATTTTGGACGAACTTACTATAGACGCAGATAATAGAGATTTTAAGAATTTCGCCCGTTCTTCTGTTGAAGGCTTTATTTATCATAGACATTACTTTAACGATATATATTATTACACCCAAAACTTTCAGGCGGTAGATAAAAAGATAAGGGATTTAACACATACCCTATATTTTGTGAAAAAGTCGCAGTTATTCCCGTTCTCTTTATTTACTAAAGCAAAGATTATATATAGAACTATCGATATAAATGAATATACTAAAGAAATCGTTAATGGTTATCGTTTCCCTAACTTATTTGAAAATATTTTAGATATGTTAGGTATCTTAAAATTAGGTGAAATCTGTTTCCGTCCTTTGTATTATAAGGATTTCGACTCATTCTCCCAACCTTTAGAACTTAAACCATTTACATACGAAAAATGGTAATATAAAAGGCTCTCGGTTAAATTGTAATTAACCGAAAGCCTTTTAATTTTAATAGTTGCTAATTTCGTTCCATTCTTCGTCTGTTATTCCACTATAGCCTATTTCTTCTCTTTGTCGTTCTTCTATTTCTTTTTGTAATCTACCACTTGCAAGGTCTAAAACTGTTGCTAAACTTGTAAAATCTTCAATATCCATAGAGTAATATACTTTTTGAGTTATTGATATATCGCTGTGTCCCATTAATCTTTGTATCATTAACCATTCTAAATTTGCTTTATCTCTCGCGTTTTTACAGAATAATTTTCTTAATGAATGTAATCCACATTTGGGGATTTGATATTCATTTTCTTTATTTAATTTATTTATAGTTTCTCTCCAAGTTCTTAACATTGCGGCGGTGTCTATTGTTTTTCCCGTTTTCGTTGTGAAAATATATTCACTTTTTATATTGTGTTTTTCTTTGTATTCTAATTGGTTTTTTATTGCCCTTTCTGCTAGTGCATTCATTGGGATTTGTCTATATGAACTCTGTGATTTTCCGTATAATGTTATTTCTTTTGATATTTTCCCCGTTGCGACATCTTTTTTATTTTTAATAAATCTTCTTATATTTATTATTCTATTATTAAAATCTATGTCTTCTTCTTTTATTACTATTTCTTCTGACCTTATGCCTGTTTCGTGAATAAACAAATAAAAATCAGCATAATAATATTTCTTTGTTTTCATATAGTCATATATAGTATTAAAATCGTTTTCCCTTAATACATTAAATATTTTATATTCCTTTTTTCTCCCTTTTATTTTTAACTTATCTACATTATTTATAGATATTAAATCTTCTTCAGTTGCAAATTTTAGCATACTTTTTAACGCTTGAACTATATTAGATAAATATTTATGTGTTCTCCCTTGTTCGTCCATTTCGTTCAAATGCTTTTGAAATTTTGTGTAGTCTATACAGTCTATTTTTTCATTTTTTATATATGGTAAAATATGAGCATTAAATACAGAGTCCCATTTTCCTGTAGTATTAAATGAGTAATATTCTTCTGTAGTCCAAGTCTCTAATCTCCACTTGTTGTAATATTCTTCTACTGTATAAGATTTTTTATTTTTTAAGTTTATTAAGTTCGTTTTTGTGTTTAGTTGTGCTTTTCTGTATTCTTCCGCTTCTTTTTTTGTGTTAAAAGTTTTTTTAGGTCTTTTCTTTTTTCCTTCGTTATCGGTATAACAACCTATCCATTGATACTTTCCATTATCTAATTTTTTAATTGTTCCGCCTTTTGCCATTTTTTACTCTCCTTTTAGGGTACACTTTTAGGGTACACTTTTTTATTACATTATATCAAATTATATTGTATTGTCAAGTATAAAATGGCTATATATAGCGGTTTTAGTGCTTTGATAGAGTGTAAAATAATGCTCATAACCCGAAGGTCGTTGGTTCAAGTCCTCCCTCCGCAACCACCGAGAAACCTTGAAACAGCAATGTTTTGAGGTTTTTTCTTTTGCTTTGGAAATCATTAAAACAACTCTTTTCTAACATTTTTTCTAACACATTTATACAAACATATCAACCATTGAATTTGAAATATTCTTTTTTCGTTCAATATCAATATGACCGTATATATTAGCGGTTGTCTGTATATCTGCGTGTCCTAACCACTCTTGAATATCTTTTAATTGGTAATTGTTATCAATAAGCAAACTTGCACAAGTGTGTCGCAAATCGTGAAATCTTATGTGTGGCAAATTGTTTTCTTTTAATAACTTTGAAAATTTAGCAGTTATATAGTCTGGCGAAAAAGGTTTGCCATTATTCCACTTGAATATATAGTCATTGTTTATGTATTCTTTACCAAACAAACAACGATTTTCATTTTCTTTGCGTTTAATGTCAAGCAACATTTTTTCAACATAATCATTCATTGGGTATGTTCTGCGACTTGTTTTGTTTTTGGTTGTATCTTTTTCAACAGTACCTCTGTAATTTACAACAGTATGTTTTATTGTTATAAATTTGCGGTCAAAGTCAACACTGTCCCATTTCAAACCAAGAACTTCACTGCGACGAAGACCAAATATTATAGTGAGATAAATCAAAGGGTATAATTCCTCGTTTTCTATTGAAGTCAACAGTTCAGAAACTTGTTGTTTAGTGTAGAATGTTGGCTCTCTATGTTGTATAGAGGGCAACTTGACAAACTCACAAGGGTTTTTACTAATTAAATCGTTTTTAACTGCTTCTTTCAAAACGGAGTTAATAATCAATTTATGTTCTTTTAATGTTTTAGGGGACAAACCGCCTTTGTTATCAAGTCTGCCATTCTCAAACTTATAATTGATATAATCTTGAATGTGATTTCTTGAAATATCACAAAGCTTAATTTTTTTACTTGTGAAATAAGGCAATATATGTGCATAGCACATCCACTTGTAACCTTTATATGTAATTTCGTCAACACTAATTTTGATAGTATCAAGCCATAATACAATATAATCGGTAAACAACATATCAACTGAAACAATATTTTTCTGCAATTCAAATTCTTTGATTTTTTCACGCAAGAATTGTTCTGCTTTTTTCTTATTGCCTTTGATTACTAAACCTGTTGAAATCCATTTTTGTTTGCGTTTGCCATTGTTATCAATTAAATTTATGACGGCATAATATTTGCCGTTTTTTGTTTGTATGCTCCCTGTCATTTTTACTCCTTTCTTTTGGAAACACTACCATTATAAACAACATTATAAATCACTTGAACGAATTTATAAAGTCTATCAAAAATGCTTTGGGAATAAAATATTTTCTGCCAACTTTAATGGACTTTATAACCCCATTCCTCAACAAATTGTAAACAGAATTTTTCCCCATTGAAAGTGCCGAACAGACTTGTTCAACTGTCATAATATCTTTATATGTATCAAACATAGTTACACCTCTTTAATAAAACCACTTGGCAATAATTCAATTTTGCAAATTTTATCGTCAGAGGGAAAAGGCAAGTCCTCACTATTAACAAATTTTAATACCTTGTTAATTCTGCGAATAAATGCGTTCCAAGTTTTTGGCTCGGAAATCTGCACATTTGGGTATTGCTCATTCAAGTCAATATTACTAATAATATAAACCTTTGTGAAACAAGCCACCTTATCGGCATAACGACAGGGCAACGGACAAGGATAACCGTCTAAATATTGTAGCATATCACTAATAGGTAAAGAACTGCGAAATTCGTCAAATAATATAACCTCTTGACCGTTATAATTATCAAACGGATTTTTGTAGTTAGTGATTTTACAGACATTTTCATAGCCATACTGTTCCATTACTGAACGAGTTTTGCCTGTGTTTGTATCACCTGATATATAAGTTATTTTAATATCACGCCAAACACTTTTATATTCGTCAAATTTAATCGTTTCTCTTGTTTGATTTAATTGCGGAATTTTGTTAATGTAACTTGGGAATTTATGAATAATGTCATTGTTACTAAATCCGTTATCAATCATTTCAAGAACTTGTGTTGATACATTCGAATTTTTTTCGGCTCTATCAAGAGGTAATGTACCATATTCCTCAAAGGTATCAATTAAATTAGTTTCTTTCTTTTCACTATTTAAGTATTTACCCTCTTTGCGAATATAATCTCTGTTATCTTGTGAACTACCTCTTGCAGTTTCAATGTGGGAACTTGGGAATAACTTTTTCACCTTGCTAAATCGTATAGCATTTTCACATACAAAATATAAATGTGTGTGGTGTTTTTTCTTCTGCTCCAATTTCGTCGCATAAACAATAATATGAATAATTAAAGTTTTTCATAGTATCATTTATCTTTTCGTGAGTAAAACCATAATTTAATGGGTTGTTAAAAGTAAGTTGATATTTCCTTGATTTAGTATCAACAGTTTTTTCTGACATAAAAAACCTCCTTTGTCAAATATTTTGACATAAAATTTTTATACATATTTTTTCAACTCCTTTATATATGACACAAATGACACAAGTTAGACAAAAGGGTAATACTAACCTTTTGTCTGTTATTACACCGTTGACGGTCGATAAACGACCGTGCAAACGGTGTCCGTTCACTCGTTCACAAAAGTTGTGTAAAACAACACTTATATAATACACAATCATAATTGATTTGTCAACAACAATTCTGATAAAGATAACAAATTTGTTCACTTTTTTCAAAAACATATTGAAAAACAGGAAAAAATGCGATATATTATTGTGTGGGTGATAAAAATGAGGTATAACACAACGATAAAATACGAAAATAAAGAAATTACAGTTAAAGTACCCAATAAAGCGTTTGAGCGTACTTTTGAACTTCCCGAATTTTTAAAATTCTATCGTCAATTTCGTAATTTAACAATAGAACACGTGCACTTATATACTGACTACCCAACAATTGAGTGTCAAGCATTTGAAGATGGTACAATGCGAATACCACAAAGTTATTTAAAAACATTTGCTATGGTGTTTAATTTACCTGCAAAAATCAAACACTTGGGTTATATTCAAGAGCAGGAAACAAAAAAGATACTCGCAGGAAGATTACAAGAATTGAGAATTAAAACCGAAACACCACAAATTGCAGTTGCTTGTGCATTGGGTGTTGCTCGTTCTACTTATGCTTGTTATGAAAGTGGCAAAAATGAGCCTGATTTACACACTTTAATAAAAATTGCGGACTTTTTTCACGTATCATTAGATTATTTAGTTGGTAGAGATTTTCACGAAGAACAAGACGATTAAAACATATAAAAAGAAAGCCACAATATAGTTTGTGACTTTCAAATGTAATGGTAATGTTTCTAACACTTTTCTAACATTTTTTCAAAAATGCAGAAATATTGATACATATAGATTTTTAAGAAAATAGTGGTTATAATTGCTTGAAATCGTTGATATATAAGGGGTTAGAATACTTTTTTATAACTTAATTTAATTCTAAAAAATACATATCTCCTGCAACTCATAACCCGAAGGTCGTTGGTTCAAGTCCTCCCTCCGCAACCAGAAAGAGCGTTTTTTTAACGCTCTTTATTTTTTGAATAATTATGTTTAATTGCGTTAAAATGGCTATAATGCGTGGGTTGTAAAAGTTCTAAACATAACTTGACCGAAATTAACATAATTATTCGAAAGTTGCGTTGCAGTACTCGTTGCAGTACTTTTTTCGCTTCGTGCGTATTTAAGAGGTTTGTAGGATATGTTGAAATTTTAATTGCAGTAAAATATACGAACTGTATTTTCCTTCAAAAAAAAGAGGGTATATAAACTGCAACGCTATTTATAAAATGACGAATTATATCAAATAGCGTAGTCAATGCCAAATCAGATACCAATATTAATACAATTTGTGTTGATAGTGGTATCGTTGTTTTATATAGTATTTAAGCCATTTACAAGAATTAAGCGTTGCATTTGGAGTGTTTACATTCCTTTTTACAAAACTCTCTTTGTTATATGCTAAAAATAGACAAATAGGGGCTTGAATGTATAATAACCAAAGTCTATTAGTAAAGTTTCTTTACTGGTATTGAAGTGTAAAAGATATTGTTTTATAATATGTATATTAGTAAGCATTTTTCACATAAGGGAGTTGGTTTTGTGAAAATTAAAATGAAAAAAGTAGGTAGTGTTCTGTTATGTATGCTTCTTATTGTAACTATGCTAATACCTGGATTTATTTCTTTTTCGGTAGATGTTACAATTGAAATTACTCATGAAGGTGCAGTTGTAACTGAAAAGCTTTCAGTTCAGGAATACCGTTCGCTTGAGCTTGAATACACTTTATCAATAGATATGCCAGAGGGTGCATACGTAGAGTGGGAAAGTGGCCAACCGTTGCTTGCCGGAGTTGACGATAATGGTAAAGTAACAGGATATGACTATTCAAAGGCTGCTATATTCCAACAATGGCTTGATGAAAATGTGCGTTCAACACCTTTGGTTGGTGATGCATTAGCAGACGGAATTTTAAATGCCCTTGAATCAGCGGGTATTGATATTGAAACTGCTGACACAAATACAATTATTACAATAGTAAGAACAATTGCAGGTGACTCCCTTGCAGATAGTTTACAAGCAGCACTTGATAATATAACAATAGAGATTACCGCAACGCTTTATGACGCTAATGGCAATAAGTTGGATTCTGATAAAATCGAAGTTATAGTTGAAAAGAGCATTATTGCATCTGTAGCACCAACTGGTGTTCACATTACAAATAAAAAAACAGTACCAACAACAGTTGCAGTTGGTTCTTCGGTTCAACTTTATGGTGCTTGTACGCCTGTGCGTTTACAACAAGGTGTTAAGTGGTCTATGGGTGGCTCTATTATAGATACATCCTCAAAAAATTATGCAACAGTATCTGCAGATGGTTTAGTTAACTTTATCGCAGCAGGAACTGCAACTGTAAAGGTGAGTCCTGAAAGTACTCTTTATGCTGTTTTTTCAGATACAATTACTTTTACAATTGTTGAGCCATCCGAGCTTCCAGTTACTGATTTCGTTATTTCAGGTGAAACATCTGTTAAAGAGGGTGAAACAATTCAGTTGGGCATTGACTCCCTTGCTCCAGCAGGTGCATATATGGGTGACTTGGTCTGGTCGTCTTCAAACCCTGAAATTGCAATGGTTGACCAAAATGGTATTGTAACAGGTCTTGACGGTGGTAGTGGACTTGCATATTCAAAGACAGCAACTATTACTGCAACAATTGGTGGAGTTTCACGTTCAGTAACAGTTACAGTTTCAAGAAATCTTATAGGTTCATCAATTTCAGGTGTTGAGATTGGTGGTAATACTGCAGTGGGTATAGGCAACAGTACTACATATTCAGCAACAATCACTCCATCGCGTCTTAGTTCTAACTCTGATGTTGTGAAAAGATGGGGTGTTATTAACCCTGTAACTCAAGAAAAAATCTACGCCTTGAATGGCGAAGCATCTGACGGAATAGGTAAAATTGATAATAATGGTAAATTTACAGGTCTTTCAAGTGGTAAATCTACTATTTTTATAGAGGCAGAGTACAATGGAGCAGTTGTAAGTGATACATATGAGGTTACAGTTGGTAATGCAATTTTAGATTTTACAATTACAGGTACAAGTTCTATTTCTGAAGGCGATACAACTCAGCTTTCAATCTCATCAATTTCTCCTGCCGATTATGATAAGGCACTTCTTGATACAGTTGTGTGGACATCTGCTGACCCTACAATTGCGTCAGTTGATAAAAATGGTCTTGTAATAGGCCTTGATGCAGGTGGTAACTGGGCTATATGGAACAATCCTTCACAAACTACAACAATTACTGCCACAATCGGTGGTGTTTCAAAAACTTTTTCTATAACGGTTAAAGCAAAATTAGGTCTTAATAAATATACAGGTGGACATATAAACGGACCAGATGCAGTGGTCGTTGACTTTCCATACACATAT
Organism: Clostridia bacterium; assembly: GCA_017399405.1. Classification (GTDB taxonomy): domain Bacteria; phylum Bacillota; class Clostridia; order Oscillospirales; family Acutalibacteraceae; genus Fimenecus. The sequence continues at coordinate 94,488 of JAFQCT010000020.1, forward strand.
ACTTCAACTCATACCCCTGAACGAATGGGTATTTATCGTCAATATTGGGGAACACCTGATGATAATGGCGACGCACCATGGTCAACATCAGGTTCAATTTCTGCGGCAGGTAACGCAGTGAATAGTTATATTTCTGTAGATTCATCTACAGGAACCGTGTCAGGCTTGCAGGCAGGTTCAACAACTCTTTGGACATATATGGCAAACAACTTGTTGTCATCGTCATACCAGACTCTTACCAAGGAACTTTCTGTAGTTGAACTTACTCCAAAGACCATAACAATAACTGCTCCTGAAAAGTATGAATACCTTGAGGGCGAAACAGAGCTTGACCTGACAGGTATGGTAGTTAAAATTACTTATGATAAGAATGAGCTTGCACAGTATTATCCTGAAGCAGCAAGTTGGACAGAAGATAAAATGACAGTTGAGGTAACTGACTATCAGGTCAGCTCAATCAACACTACCTTACTTGATAATGAACAATATATTATCGTTACTGTTACAAGAGCGGGTAAAGAAATGCGTGCAATTTTCCCTATTCTTATAAAATCAAAGCAGGTTGATACAATTGAAATTACAGAATATCCAAGATATCAATATCTTGAAGGTGAAACACAACTTGACCTTGATGGACTTAAAGTAAAAGTTAATTATCTTAACGCAGTAAGTGAAGAAGTAACTGATTATGTAGTAAATACAACGGATTTTGACCCGACACTTTTGAATGTTGAGCAAAATATTACTGTAACTTATTCACACGCAGGCAGAAGTGCAAGTGCTACATTCCCTATAATTATATATGGTATTCCTGTTGTTAGTGTTAAAACTGAGCCAACAGATTATTCAGGTGAATGGACAAAAGAAGACATTAGCTTTATTCTTGATAGTACACATCAGGTTGAGGGTATTACATATTATTACAAATCAAGTGCCGATACCGGTTGGACCGCTTTGTCAGGCAATACTTTTACTGTTGATACAAGCATTGAAGAAACATATTATTTCAAGGCAATAAATGGCAAAAATATTGAGGGCAAAGAAACAATAGGATATAAGGTAAGCATTGATAAGGTGATACCAGTATTTACACTTACTCCTGAAATGACTGATATAACAAATCAGTCATATATGGTAGGCATCAGTGTTGGCTCTGTTGGTGCGTCAGGCATTGGCTCTATAACACTTGACGATATAGATATCACAGGTCAAAATGAGTTCGTTGTAAATGAAAACGGAACTTACACTGTAAAAATCACAACTGTTAGTGGCATTGAAGTTGAAGAGCAGATTGAAATTACCAATATTGATAAAAATGCACCAGCAATTATAGATGTTACTGTTGAACATAAAAACACAGGCGGATTTGCAAGATTTATCAATACAGTTACTTTCGGTATTTTCTTTAATGAAACTGTTGAGGCTACAATTACTGCAGAGGATTATGGCGTTGCAGGAATTGACTATATTGAATATCGTTATCTCGACGAAAACGGCGACCCTATAACCGAATGGGCTGTGTATGACGAAAACAGTAAACCATCACAAGACCCAGATTTTAAGGGATATATTGAGGCAAGAGCTATAGATAAAGCAACCAATGTGTCAGAAACTTATTATTCAGAGGGCTATGTAATTGATGGTACAAAGCCAACTGATATTGACATTGTTGCAGCAGATGCAGACGGACTTTATGTAAATGACACTTGGACATCAACAGATGTTACTATTAAGCTTGGCTCAACGGCTTTCTCTGATATCTATATGTATTATTATAGTACTGATGGTGGAAATACTTGGAGTGAAGTAGAAGGTAACACAGTTGTTGCGTCAACTCATGGAATTACTAACTATCAGTTCAAATCAGAGTCTTATTCTGGGCTTGAAAGTACTGTAGCTGATTTTACTGTTAAAATTGATAAAACTGCACCAGTAGTGCGTGTGGATTTTGAAGGCACATTCGGCAGATGGACTTCTGGTAATGTTAAGTTCAGTTTTTCTACACTCAACGAGGCAATTTCAGGTGTTACATATTATTACAGTACAGACTCAGTTAATTGGATTGAAATTACCACAGGTGATGAAATTTTACTTAATGAAAATACAAATGCTACTTATATTTTCAAGGCAGTAAATGGCGCAGGGGTTGAAAGCAACCCATCTGACAGTTACAAGGTAATGATTGATAATGTTTTACCATCAATTGAGTTTACACCTGAAAAAACAAATTACACTACTGAACCTTATGATATTGCATTTGATATTACTTCAGGTGAAGCAGGGCTTAAATCAGTAAGTGTAAATGGTGTTGATATTACAGGTCAGGATAAATTCACAGTATCTGAAAATGGAACTTATGTATTTGTAATGACAGGTGAAAACGGACTTACATCTACTGAAGTTCTCAAAATCGAAAACTTTATTTCATACGAAATTAAGGTTACAAATATTGAGTTTACAAGTGATAATGGCTTTGCAAACCATTTCAATGAGGCATTTGGTAAATATTTCAACGAAAAAGTAACAATTTCAATGGATGCTTCTTGTAATGATGGTGCAATTGGTAAAATTGAATATCGTTTTCTTGATGAAAATGATAATCCAACAGGTGATTGGTCAGTTTATGACGAAGCCAATAAGCCTGTAATAGACAAAAACTTCAAAGGTAGTGTTGAGGCTCGTGCTTATGACACAACTGGCACAAAAATGTCTGAAATCTTAAAGAGTGAAGGCATAACTGTTGACTTTATTGCTCCAACAACTCCAGTAATCAATGCAACCGTTAATGGTGAAGAATATTCAGGAGATTGGACTAGTGATGAAATAAATGTTACTCTTTCATCAGAGGCTTTTTCAGGCATTTATGAGTATTATTATCGCACAATAGGTGGCGAGTGGGTTAAATTTACTGGAAATACCATTACACTCAAAGATATTGGTGAAAATGATTACGAATTCAAAGCAGTTTCAAAAGCAAACATTGAAAGTGCATCTGTAATGTTCTCAACTAAATACGAAAATGCAGTTCCTGCACTTTCAGTTGCGGTTGACGGAACAATTGGTCATAGAACTTATGATGATGTAAGCTTTACCCTTTCTTCACCAAACACAATTTCAGGCATCACATATTACTATAATACAGGCGAAGGCTGGACAAAGGTTGAAGACGATACAGTAACAATCAACTATACCTGTGATAATACTTATGTATTCAAGGCAGTAAATGGCGCAGGTGTTGAAAGTTATCAGAGTCCGTCATATCGTGTAAATGTTGATAAGAACTATCTTCTTGTTGAAAAGAAACCAATTCTAAATGTAACCGTAAGTGGTACAACAGGGGAATGGACCTCAAAATCAGTTGTATTTACACTCTCTGCAACAGAGTGTGAGGGTGAAGTTGCATATTACTATAACAATGGTAATGGCTGGACTTTGATGAACGGTAATATTCTTGCTATTACAAACATTGGCACTGAAAACTATCAATTTAAAGCAGTTGATGAAACAGGCAGAGAAAGTACAGAAAGTGCAGAATACAGTGTAATGATTGATACAGTTGCACCTACTGTTTCTGTTAGCCTTGATGATGTGGATTTCACTAATTCAGACCGCTTTGCAACCGTAACTGCTAATGCCGGCATTTCAGGGGTTAAGTCAATTACAGTAAATGGTACAGATATAACTGATAGTCAAGCCTTCACGGTAAGTGAAAATGGCAAATATACAGTAACAGTAGTATCAAATAACGGATTAAGTGCTACAACAGTGTTAACAGTAGCAAGCTTTGATTATCAAGCACCAGATATAATAGATATTTCAATGGCACATAAGAATACAGGTGGATTTGCAAGATTTATCAACGCAATCACATTTGGCTTGTTCTTTAATGAAGAAATTGAAATAACAATTTCGGCTGAAGATACAGGTACGTCAGGACTTGAAAAAATTGAATATCGACTTCTTGATGCTAATGGTGCAGCAATTACTGAATGGGCAGAATATGACGAAACAGATAAGCCGACCGTAGACATAGAGTTTAAGGGCTATGTAGAAGCAAGAGCAGTTGATAAAGCTGGTAACACATCACCAGTTCTTACTTCAAGAGGTTTTGTGATAGATAAAGAAAAACCTGAAAACATCAATGTAATTGCTACAGTTGATGGCACAAATTATGATGGCGCATTTACATCAAAGGATATAGTTCTTACACCAAGCGCCGAAGCATTCTCAGATATTTATGAATATCAGTATAGAATAGATAACGGCGAATGGAATGTAATGACAACTGACAGTATAATAGCCATTGACGGAGTTCATACATACAACTTCAAGGCAATTTCAAATGCCGACCTTGAAAGTGATGTTGTATCAATTACCACAAAGGTAGAAAAGGGTACACCTGAGCTGACAGTAAATGTTGTAGGTACAATCGGCTCATGGACATCATCAGATGTTGTATTTACGCTTTCAAGTACAAATGGTAAATCAGGTACAACATATTACTATAATAATGGTAATGGCTGGACCCGAATGAATAGTAATGTGCTTACAATAAATGAAAATGTTAATGCGACATATACCTTTAAGTCTGTAAACGGTACAGGCACAGAAAGTGCAGTTTCTGAAAGCTATATAGTAATGACAGATAAAACAGTACCTGTAATTACAGCAAAGACAAATACAACGGATTTCACTAACGAAGATATAACAATTGAGCTTGATATAACAGATAACAGTATTTGCGGTGTTGCAAGTACAACAGTAAATGGTGAAGCACTTAACTCAAAAGAATATGTTGTAAGTAAAAACGGTACATATCTGTTCACAGTAACACTTAATAACGGAAACAAAGCGTCATATACTGTAACAATATCAAATATTGATAAAGAAACACCGACAGTTGAAGACATCAATACAGGTGTTGAACATTCAATAATAGACGACATAAAGATTTATGGTAACGAAACAGCCGTAACAATAACTGTAAATGACGCAGGCGTTTCAGGAATTAAGAATATTGAATACAGAGCAATCAATGAAAATAGCATTATCCCTCAAATTTTCTGGAAAGATTATGATGAAAACGATAAGCCAATTCTTGAAGATAATTTCAAGGGCTATGTTGAAGTCAAAGTAACCGATAATGCAGGTAATGTGTCAGAAATCGTAACAAGTACAATTGTACTTGTTGATACAGAACAACCTGAAATTAAGATAGAAACTGAATACAACGGTGAGTGGACAAAAGAAGATATTGATTTAGCCCTCACAGGTAATGCAGATTCAGGAATTGCTTGTTACATGATAAAAACAGATGACGGCGAATGGAAAACTCTTGATTCAGTTGCTATGACCTTAAGTGAAGATGGTATCCATACTTATACTTTCAAAGCAATTTCAAATTCAGGCGTTGAAAGTGAAGAAATTTCAATTACAACACAAATTGAAAAAGGTACACCTGAGCTTATAGTTGAGGTTAGTGGCACAATAAGTGAATGGACATCGGATGAGATTGAGTTTGTTCTCTCTGCTACAAATTGTAATTCTGGTGTAACTTATTATTACAATAACGGCGATGGTTGGAAAGAAATTGACGGCAATATATTGACAGTCGATAAAAATATCAATGCAACATATACTTTCAAGGTAGTTAATGGAACAGAAAGCGAAAGCACTGTTTCTGAAGAATATATTGTGAAGTTTGATAATGAAGCACCTAAAAAAATCTTTATAGATGCTACTGCAAACGGCAAAAACTTCAAAAATGGCGCTATTCTCACAAAAGCTCCAACCATTGTTCTTTCAGCAAATGCAGATTCCGGTATTGCAAAATATCAATATAGCCTTAATGGTAACGATTGGATTGATATGGACGGAGATACCATTACAATAACTGAAGAAGGCTTTTGGTTATATAATTTCCGTGCTGTTTCCAATTCTGGTATGGTAAGTGAAATAAAACAGATTGCATTTACTTATGATAAAGATTACAATCAAAATGTGAATGTTCATATTCCAAATACCGAGGTTGTAACAACTGTATCAGTTTCACTTATGCCTGTAATCATTGCAGCAGCACTTGTTCTCGTAAAGAGAAAGAAAAAAGTTGAATGATTTAATAAAATACTGACCATATAATAAAATATAACGCTTGGTACAAAAACGACGATTGTATCAAATAGCGTAGTTAATGCCAGAAAATGAAGAACACTCATCGTAAGATGGGTGTTTTTCGTTTAGAAGCAGAAATAAAGGGCTTAACCCTTGATTTTGGCGTTAAGAAAACAAACTGGTAGATTGTTTTGTTTGTTTTTATCCTGAAAAGATAAATCTTTATTCGGTTTATAAAATAGTATGAAATATTTTTTATGTTTTTTGCCTATATTTTGATTGACAGGTTGTTTGCTGTGTGATATAATTACACCAATCAATACCTTATATAAATATACAACTCATTTGTCTTGCCATTTTCGTTGAGCAAGACCTTTTTTAAGCAGAAAGGAGAACAGTATGAATACCAATAAAAAAATAAAAGTTATTTCTGCTTCATTGGGGTCCGGTTTTGTTGACGGTATTGGTATTTCTATTTCTAAATCTGATTTTTCAACTATTGATTTTTCAAGTTGTGTTGTTTTGCCTGGCTTCTGTGATGTGCATGTGCATTTCAGAGAGCCAGGTTTTTTTTATAAAGAAACCATAGCTTCGGGAAGTCGGGCATCTGCAAGAGGTGGCTATACTGCTGTCTGCACTATGCCAAACTTAAATCCTGTGCCTGATAGTGTAGCAAATCTTAAAATTCAGAAAAATATAATTGAAACTTCAGCTTGCATTCATGTTTATCCATATGGCTCTATTACAGTAGGGGAAAAAGGTGAAGAACTTGCAGATTTTGACGGTATGGCACCAGATGTTATCGGTTTTTCTGATGATGGCAGAGGTGTTCAGTCAGACGATATGATGCGTGAAGCTATGAAAAAAGCCAAAGCACTTAATAAGCCAATTGTTGCTCACTGTGAAGTGAATGAGCTTTTGCGTGGCGGTTATATTCACGATGGTGAGTATGCTAAAGAGCACGGACATCGTGGAATCTGTTCTGAAAGTGAGTGGGCTCAGATTGCAAGAGATATTGAGCTTGTAAAAGAAATCGGCGTGAAATACCATGTTTGCCACATATCTACAAAAGAAAGTGTGGATATTATTCGTAAGGCAAAGGCAGAGGGTGTGGATATAACTTGCGAAACAGGACCGCATTACCTTGTAATGGATGATTCAATGCTTCAAGAAGATGGCAGATTCAAGATGAACCCACCATTAAGAAGCAAAGCGGACCGCGATGCTCTTATTGAAGGCATTGTTGATGGCACTATTGATATGATTGCCACGGACCATGCACCTCACTCTGCTGAGGAAAAATCAAAAGGTCTTGAAAAGAGTGCTTTCGGTGTAGTCGGTATTGAAACAGCGTTCCCGATTATGTATACCTACCTTGTAAAAACGGGTGTTATTACTATGAACCGCCTTGTAGAACTTATGGTTATAAACCCAAGAAAACGCTTCGGTATAGAACTTGGTTGTGACTACTCTATATGGGATATTGAAGAAGAATACACCATAGACCCAGCCGAATTCGTATCTATGGGTAAAGCAACACCTTTTGAAGGCTGGAAAGTCAACGGTCGTTGTCTTGCAACCGTGTGTGACGGAAAAATCGTATATAAAAAGTAATTTTATCAAATTGATTTAATATATAAACTCAGGAGGAAAAATCAATGGCAAAAAGAACAGATATCAAAAAGATTCTTATTATCGGTTCAGGTCCTATCGTTATCGGTCAGGCTGCTGAATTTGACTATGCAGGTACACAGGCGTGCCTTGCACTTAAAGAAGAGGGATACGAAGTTGTTCTTTGCAACTCTAACCCTGCAACTATTATGACTGACACTATTATTGCTGACAAGGTGTATATGGAACCTTTGACTCTTGAATATGTGGCAAAGATTATCCGCCACGAGCGTCCTGATGCTATTATTCCTGGTATCGGCGGTCAGACAGGTCTTAACCTTGCTATGCAGCTTGAGAAAAAAGGTATTCTTAAAGAGTGCTGTGTTGAGCTTCTTGGTACTTCAAGTGCTTCTATCGAGCGTGCTGAGGACCGTGAAATGTTCAAAGAACTTTGCCAATCTATCGGCGAGCCTGTTATTCCTTCAGAGATTACTTACTCATTAGAGGAAGCAAAAGCAGCAGCAAACCGTATCGGTTATCCTGTTGTTCTTCGTCCTGCATTCACTCTTGGTGGTACAGGCGGCGGATTTGCTTACAATGATGAAGAACTTATGGAAATCGGTGTAAACGCTTTCAACCTTTCTCCTGTTCATCAGGTTCTTATTGAAAAATCTGTTAAGGGTTATAAAGAAATCGAATTTGAAGTTATGCGTGACACAAACGACCACGCTATTACAATCTGTGGTATGGAAAATATCGACCCTGTTGGTGTTCATACAGGTGACTCTTGCGTTGTAGCACCTATTATGACCCTCAGCAAAGAAGACGAAAAGATGCTTAATGATTCAGCAATTAAGCTCATTAAAGAACTTAAGATTGAGGGTGGCTGTAATGTTCAGTTCGCTCTCAATCCTAATTCTTCAGAATATTACCTTATCGAAGTTAACCCTCGAGTTTCTCGTTCATCTGCACTTGCATCAAAGGCTTCAGGTTATCCTATTGCCCGCGTTACTGCAAAGATTGCTGTAGGTATGGCTCTTGAAGATATTCAGATTGCTAATACAAACGCTGCTTTTGAACCTAAACTTGATTATGTTATCGCAAAATTACCTCGTTTCCCATTTGACAAGTTTGCTTCTGCTACAAACAAACTTGGTACTCAGATGAAAGCTACAGGTGAAGTTATGGGCATCGGTTCAAATCTTGAGGAGGCTCTTCTTAAGGGTATTCGTTCTCTTGAAATCGGTGCTAAACACCTTTACCTTTCAAAGTTTGACAATATGAGCGTTGATGAACTTCTTGACTATATCAAGGACTTCCGTTCAGATAACATTTTTGCTATTGCAGAGCTTCTTTATCACGGTGTTTCAATTGAAAAGATTCATGAAATCACTATGATTACTCCATACTTCCTTGAAGCAATCAAAAATATTATTGATATGGAAGAAACTCTTCGTGTCAATAAAGATGTAGAAACTCTTACTGCAGCTAAAAAGATGGGCTTCAGTGATAAATATATTGCTCGTCTCTGGAATAGTGAAGAGATGGATGTTTACAATATGCGTAAAGAAAATAATCTTTTCCCTGTATTCAAGATGGTTGATACTTGTCATACAGGTGCATATATTCCGTACTTCTACTCTTCTTATACAGGTGAAAACACTTCACGCTTGACTGAAAAGAAAAAGATTATCGTTCTTGGTGCAGGTCCTATCCGTATCGGTCAGGGTGTTGAATTTGACTATTCAACTGTTCACGCTGTTATGACTATTAAAAATGCAGGTTATGAGGCTATTATCATCAATAATAACCCTGAAACTGTTTCAACTGACTACACAACTGCTGATAAACTTTACTTTGAACCTCTTACTCCGGAAGATGTTATGAACATCGTAGAATTTGAAAAACCAGAAGGGGTTATCGCTTCTCTTGGTGGTCAGACAGCTATTAACCTTGCACAACCTCTTCATGACCGCGGTGTTAAAATTATCGGTACAGATTGTGCTGCTATTGACCGTGCAGAAGACAGAAACGAATTCGAAAATCTTCTCAACGAGTTGGATATTCCTCGTGCAAAGGGTAAAGCAGTAACAAATATGGAAGACGGTATCGCAGCCGCTGCTGAAATCGGATATCCTGTTCTTGTTCGTCCTTCATTCGTTCTTGGTGGTCGTGCAATGCAGATTGTTGCAAATGAAGAACAACTTCGTCATTACCTTAAAACTGCTGTTGAAATTGATGAAGATAAGCCTGTTCTTGTAGATAAATATATTCAGGGACGCGAAGTTGAAATTGATGCTATCTGCGATGGCAGAGATGTATTTGTTCCGGGTATTATGGAACTTGTTGAGCGTACAGGCGTTCACTCAGGTGACTCAATTTCAGTTTACCCTCCATTCTCAATCTCAAACAAGGTTAAGGGCATTATTCTTCAATATGCAAAGAAACTTGGTCTTGGCATTGGCATTGTGGGTCTTTTCAATATCCAGTTTATTGTAGATAACCACGATAATGTTTACATCATTGAAGTTAATCCTCGTTCATCTCGTACTGTTCCTTTCCTTTCAAAAGCAACAGGCTATTCACTTGCTGATATTGCAACTGAAGTTATTCTTGGCAAGAGTCTTAAGGAACAAGGTTTCTTTGATATTTATCCTGACGAAAAAGACCGTTGGTATGTTAAAGCTCCTGTATTCTCATTCAATAAGATTCGTGGTCTTGACGCTTACCTTTCACCTGAAATGAAATCTACTGGTGAAGCAATCGGTTATGACCGTACAAGAACTCGTGCAGTTTACAAAGCACTTCAAGCTTCAGGTATGCACCTTCAGAATTATGGTACTGTATTCTGCACTATTGCAGATAAAGATAAGGAAGAAGCACTTCCTCTTATCAGAAGATTCTATAAGCTTGGTTTTAATATTCAGGCTACCTCAGGCACTGCAACATTCCTTAAGAATAACGGAATCCGTACTCACGAACTTGCTAAAATCAGCGAAGGCAGTGACGAAATTCCAGATGCTTTGCGTCAGGGCCACATTGCATACTTCATTAACACAAAGGACCCTGGTTCACACAACACAAATGATGGTGCGCAGCTTCGTCAGATTGCAACAGAGTATAATGTGACAATGTTCACTTCTCTTGATACTGTAGATGCTCTTCTTGATGTTCTTGAAGAAACTACACTTACAATTTCAACAATTGATGCATAATAAAACACAAGGGGGGATTATATCCTCCCTTATGGTGCATATAAAGGTTTCCTTAAATTTTAGCGTAAAGGAGAAACTATGAAACAAAGTATTTTTGAAATCCGTAGTAATGAGGCACTTACGGATTCTGTATATAAAATGATTCTTGTTGGTGATACTTCTGATATTACCAATTGTGGTCAGTTTGTTAATATCCAACTTGATGGTATGTTCTTACGCCGTCCTATATCTGTTTGTGATTATGACAATGAAACACTTACTCTTGTCTATAAGGTTGTGGGCCAAGGGACAGAGGCTATGGCTTCAATGACAGCTGGCACAAAACTTGATATTCTTACAGGCCTTGGTAATGGTTATGACCTCAGTAATGCAGGGGACAAGCCTGTTCTTCTTGGCGGTGGTGTAGGCGTGCCACCTATGTATAACCTTGCAAAAAAATTAAGAGAACAAGGCAAAGAGGTTAAGGTTATTCTTGGCTTCAACACTGCCTCTGAAATTTTCTATGAAGAAGATTTCAAAGCCCTTGGCTGTGATGTTACTGTAACAACAGTAGACGGTAGCTACGGTGTAAAAGGCTTTGTCACAACTGTCCTTGAAAATATGGACTATACATATTTCTATACCTGTGGTCCTGAGCCTATGCTCAAAGCGGTTCATAAAGTATCTGTAACATCAGGTCAGATGAGTTTTGAAGAGCGTATGGGTTGCGGTTTCGGTGCTTGTATGGGTTGCTCTTGCAAAACTCTTACCGGCTACAAACGAATCTGCAAGGAAGGACCTGTTATGAATAAGGAGGAAATTTTATGGGAAGCTTAAATGTTAATCTTTGCGGTATTGAACTTTCTAACCCCATAATTCCTGCTTCAGGTACTTTCGGATTTGGTTATGAGTTTGCAGAACTTTATGATATAAACGAGCTTGGTACATTCTCATTCAAGGGCACAACCCGTGACCCTCGTTTTGGTAATCCAACGCCAAGAATTGCAGAATGTTACAGCGGTATGATTAACGCAGTAGGTCTTCAGAATCCCGGTGTCGAAAAGGTTATTTCTGAAGAATTACCAAAGCTTAAAACCTGTTTTAATAAGCCTGTAATGGCAAATGTATCAGGCTTTTCAATCGAAGACTATGCTTACACTTGCGAAAAACTTGATAAAGAAGAGCAGGTAGGTTGGCTTGAAGTTAATGTTTCTTGCCCTAATGTACACGGTGGTGGTATGAGCTTCGGTACACAACCCGAGGCTGCTGCAGAGGTTACAAAAGCTGTTAAAGCGGTTACCACAAAGCCTGTAATTATCAAACTTTCTCCAAATGTTACAGACATTGTTTCAATTGCAAAGGCTTGTGAAGAGGCGGGGGCTGACGGTATCAGCCTTATCAACACTCTGCTTGGTATGCGTATAAACCTTCGCACTCGTCAGCCTGTAATTGCTAATAAAATGGGCGGTTTTTCAGGCCCTGCAATTTTCCCTGTGGCTGTGAGAATGGTTTATCAGGTAGCAAACGCAGTTAATATCCCCGTAGTCGGTATGGGCGGTGTTTCAACTGCTGAAGATGTAATCGAAATGATGTTAGCAGGTGCTACCGCTGTTGAGGTGGGTGCGGCTAACCTCATAAATCCTTATGCTTGTCGTGACATTATCCGCGACTTACCTAAGGTAATGAAAAAATATGGAATAAATAATCTTAGTGAAATTATTGGAGGCGTAAAATAATGGGTAAAGATGTAATTGTAGCGTGTGACTTTGCTTCTGCTGAAGCAACATTTGCATTCCTTGACAAGTTTGCAGATTGCACTCGCAAACCATTCGTAAAAATTGGTATGGAACTTTATTATGCTGAAGGTCCATCAATCGTAAAAGAAATCAAAGCAAGAGGTCATAAGATTTTCCTTGACCTTAAACTTCACGACATTCCTAACACAGTAAAAAAAGCTATGGCTGTCCTTTCAAACCTTGATGTTGACATCACAAACCTTCACGCTGCAGGGGCTACTGCTATGATGCAGGGTGCTATTGAAGGACTTACTCGTCCTAACGGTACTCGACCTCTTCTTATTGCAGTTACTCAGCTTACATCAACTGACCAAGAGACAATGGAACGCGATATCCTTATCAACCATCCTATTGACGAGGTTGTTATGCACTACGCTGAAACAGCAAAGAATGCAGGTCTTGACGGTATCGTTTGCTCACCTCTTGAAGCAGGTAAAGTGCACGACCGTTGTGGTAAAAGTTTCCTTACAATCACTCCTGGTGTTCGTTTTGCTGATGGTGACATCGGTGACCAGAAACGCGTTATGACTCCGGCTGCTGCTAAGGAAATTGGCTCAGACTATATCGTTGTTGGTCGTCCAATTACTGCTGCAGCTGACCCTGTTGCTGCTTACGAGCGTTGCGTAGCAGAATTTTGTGACTAATTCAGAAAAAAGATAGGAGATAGAACTATGGAAGCATATAAAAGAGAGTTTATACAGTTTTTAGAGAGTGCAGGCGTTCTTAAATTTGGTGATTTTACTGCAAAATCAGGTCGTAAAATTCCTTACTTTGTTAATGCGGGTATGATTAAAACAGGTGACCAGATTACAAAGATGGGTGAATTCTATGCAAAGGCTTACTTTGATAAGCTTGGCAAGAAAGATGCTGTACTTTACGGACCTGCTTATAAAGGCATTTCTTTATCAATTTCAGCAGCAGTTGCACTTTCAAAGAATGGTCTTAATGTCCCATTTTTCTTTAATCGTAAAGAAGTTAAAGACCACGGTGAGGGTGGTACATTTGTTGGATATATTCCGGAAGCAGGCGAAGAAATCGTTATTATTGAAGATGTAATCACAGCAGGTACTGCTATTCGTGAGTCAATGGATATCCTTAAACACCTTGAAGGCACAAAGGTTATTGCAACATTTATTATGGTTGACCGTAAAGAAAAAGGTCAGTCTGAAAAAGGTGCTATGCAAGAAATTGAAGAACAGTTCGGCTTCCCTGTGTATTCAGTTGTTGATGTTTATGACATTATTGAATATCTTGAAGAAGATGAAGCAAACCGTGAAAATGTTGAAAGAATTAAAAAGTACCTTGAAGTTAATGGTGCTAAATAATAAGGGGAATTTTTATGAGAAGTCTTATCGATATTCAAGAGTTAACAGTTAATGAGATTGATGAACTTATTGCTGTTGCTAATGATATAATTGACAATCCCGCAAAATACAGTGAAAAGTGTAAAGGTAAAATACTTGCCACACTTTTCTTTGAGCCATCTACAAGAACAAGACTCAGTTTTGAGTCTGCGATGTTCAATTTAGGCGGTAATGTGCTCGGCTTTTCTGAGGCACAAAGCTCATCATCTGCAAAGGGTGAAAGTGTTGCCGATACAATCCGTACAGTAGGCTATTATGCAGATATTATTGCTATGCGTCATCCAAAAGAGGGTGCACCTATGGTTGCATCAATGAATACAGATATTCCTGTAATCAACGCAGGTGATGGTGGCCACAATCACCCTACACAGACTCTTACTGACTTGCTTACAATCCAGCGTGAAAAGGGTAGATTTGATAACCTTACAATCGGTTTCTGTGGTGACCTTAAATTCGGCAGAACAGTACATTCACTTATCGGTGCTATGTCGCGATACAATAATGTTAAATTCGTGCTTATTTCACCTGAAGAATTAAAAGTACCTGAATACATTAAGCAAACAGAACTTGAAGCAAAGAATCTTGAATATGTTGAAACAACATCACTTGAAGATGCTATGCCTGAACTTGACATCCTTTATATGACAAGAGTACAGCGTGAGCGTTTCTTTAATGAGCAAGATTATATTCGTCTTAAAGACAGTTACATTCTTACTCCGCAAAAGCTTGAAACTGCTAAAGAAGATTTATCTATTATGCATCCGCTTCCAAGAGTGAATGAAATTTCTGTTGCTGTTGATAAAGACCCAAGAGCTTGCTATTTCAGACAAGTTAACAACGGTAAATTCATCAGAATGGCTCTTATTATGAAATTGTTGGAGGTTAAATAAATGATTATCGGACAAATCAAAGATGGTATTGTTCTTGACCACATTTCTGCGGGTCTTGGAATGACACTCTACAATTTCTTGGGACTTGATAAGCTTGATTGTCAGGTTGCACTCATTAAAAATGCTGATAGCGTTAAAATGGGCAAAAAAGATATAATTAAAATTGATAGAGTAATCGATATAAATATGGATGCTTTGGGTTATCTTGACCCTGGCGTTACCGTAAATATCATTAAAGATGGTAAACTTGCTAAAAGACAAAACCTTGATATTCCTGAAAGAATAGAAGATGTTATTAAATGTAAAAATCCTCGTTGCATTACAACTGTTGAGCAAGAATTACCACATATTTTTACTTTAAGAGATAAAGAAAACCGTGTTTATCGTTGTCTTTATTGTGAAAGTAAAGCAAAATAAAAATTTATACAAAAATATTGCAATTTTAGGTTAATTTTTTGGCATACGATTTTTTTACTTTAATTGACATTAAATAACAAAATATATTATAATATTTCTGTTAAAATTTTATATTACCGTGTAACTGACGGAATTAAGTGGAGCACCACAGAGGAGCACGGGATTTTTTAGCCGACCGTCTGGGCAGTTCTATTTGTTGTAAACAGTATAGGACTGTCCTTTTATAATTTTTTGGAGGTAATTATGAAAAAAGTTGGTATTGTAATGGGAAGCGATAGTGACCTTCCTATCATTAAAAAAGCTACTGCAGTTCTTGATGATTTAGGTATTCCTTATACAGTGAATATCTATTCAGCACACAGAACACCTGAACAGGCTCGTGATTTTTCAATGAATGCAAGAGCAAATGGTTACGGTGCATTGATTGCGGCAGCAGGTATGGCAGCTCACCTTGCAGGTGCGGTTGCAGCAAACACAACACTTCCTGTAATTGGCATTCCTTGTGCATCAACATACCTTGACGGTATGGACGCTCTTCTTTCAACTGTTCAAATGCCGTCAGGTATCCCTGTTGCAACAGTTGCAATCAACGGTGGTGCAAATGCAGCGTTACTTGCAGCACAAATTATTGCTGTTGAAGATAAGGAGCTTGCAGAAAAACTTGATAAAATGAGAAAGGACGCTGCTGAAGTAGTTCTTAAAAAAGACGCTGAAGTAATGTCTAAATTAAATTCATAAAAAAATATATTCATATAAAGGAGTAATAACTATGGAAAAAATTTACACAGGTAAAACAAAGGATGTATTCAAACTCGAAAATGGCAATTGCCTTCTTAAGTTCAAAGACGATTGCACAGGTAAAGATGGCGTATTTGACCCAGGCGAAAATTCTGTAGGTCTTACAATTGACGGTGTTGGTGATGTTAACCTTCGTATGTCAATTTATTTCTTTGAAAAAGTTAATGCAGCAGGTATTAAAACACACTATGTAAGTGCTAATCTTGAAGATACAACAATGGAAGTTCTTCCTGCAAAAGTATTTGGTAAAGGCCTTGAAGTAATCTGCCGTCATAAAGCAGTTGGTAGCTTTATCCGCCGTTATGGTGATTATATTGAAGAGGGTGCTGACCTTCCAGCTTATGTTGAAATGACATTCAAAGATGATGCAAAAGGTGACCCACTTGTAATTAAAGACGCTCTTGTTGCTCTTGGTGTTATGACAGATAAACAGTATGAAGATATTAAAGAAATGACTCAGAAGATTACTCAGATTGTTGCTGATGACCTTAAAGAAAAGGGTCTTGTTCTTTATGATATTAAATTTGAATTTGGCTATGACCCAGAAGGCAATGTAATGCTTATTGACGAAATCGCATCAGGTAATATGCGTGTTTATAAAGATGGCAAATACATTGACCCAATGACACTTTCAGAACTTTTCTTCGCATAAGAGGTATATTTTTATGGGTGGTTTTTTTGGCGCAGTCAGTAAAAATGACACTGTTTTAGATGTGTTTTTTGGTACTGACTATCACTCTCATCTTGGTACTCGTCGTGGCGGTATGGCTGCTTACGATGAGAGTATCGGATTACAAAGAAAAATTCATAAAATTGAAAACTCACCATTCAGAACAAAATTTGAAAATATTTCAAATCAGATGAAAGGTAACGCGGCAATCGGCTCAATCAGTGACTCGGATGCTCAACCATTGCTTGTCCGTTCAAAACTTGGCCTTTATGCAATCTGTATTATTGGTTTAATCAATAATAAAGAAAAACTTGTTGAAGAATACCTTTTTACAAATGGTGGCCACTTTGGTGCTATGACTAATGAGGGTATAAACTCAACTGAACTTGTTGCAGCAATTATCAATCAAAAAGATAATTTTGCAGATGGTATTGCTTATGCACAAAGCCTTATTGACGGGACAGCATCTATTTTGATTCTTACTGATAGCGGTAAAATTATTGCAGCCCGTGATAGATTAGGCAGAATACCTGTTTTAATTGGTGCCCGTGATGACGGTTATTGCGTTTCGTTTGAAGATTTTGCATATAAAAAACTCGGCTATGCAGATTATAAAGAATTAGGTGCTGGCGAAGTTGTTGAATTAACTTCAGAAAATGTTACTGTTCTTCGTGAAGCCGGTAAAGATATGAAAATCTGTGCGTTTTTATGGTCTTATTACGGTTATTCTACATCTTGTTATGAAGGCATTAATGTAGAGGTAATGAGATATAAAAACGGTAAGATTATGGCAGAGCGTGACCGCCAGAATGGTGTTGCACAGGATATTGACTATGTAAGTGGTGTTCCTGATTCAGGTACTCCTCACGCAATCGGCTATGCAAACGAAAGTGGTATTCAATTTGCTCGTCCATTTATCAAATACACACCTACTTGGGCAAGAAGTTTTACTCCTGCTAATCAGAATGAACGAAACAGAGTTGCAAAAATGAAGCAGATTCCTGTTCACGATTTAATTCAAGACAAAAAATTGCTTTTTGTTGATGATAGTATTGTTCGTGGCACTCAGCTTCGTGAAACTGTTGAATTTCTTTATGAAAACGGTGCAAAAGAAGTTCATATCCGTTCTGCTTGTCCACCAATTATGTATGGTTGTAAATATCTCAACTTCTCGCGTGCTACATCTGATATGGAACTTATTGCTCGTAGTACTATTGTGGAGTTAGAAGGTATAGAAGGGTTCAATTATATTGATGAATATATTGATTCTTCTACTGAACGCGGTAAAAAATTAAGAAGTGCTATTTGTGATAAGTTGCACTTTACATCTCTTGAATTCCAATCTATTGATGGAATAATTAAGGCTATAGGACTTCCGGCTGACAAAATTTGCACTTATTGTTGGAACGGTAAAGAATAAAAAACTTATAGGAGAATACAAAATGGAACATAAAAATTCTTTTTCTGCTAGCTATGCAGCTGCAGGCGTAGATATTACTGCTGGTTATAAATCAGTGGAACTTATGAAAAAACATGTAGCAAGAACTCGTAATGAGGGTTCTGTTGATGATGTAGGCGGTTTTGGTGGTTGTTTTGACCTTAGCTGTGTTGCAGGAATGGAGCATCCTATTTCAGTTTCTGGTACTGACGGTTGCGGTACTAAAGTTAAACTCGCTATTCTTATGGATAAGCACGACACAATCGGTATTGATGCAGTTGCTATGTGCGTTAACGATATTATTTGTGTTGGTGCAAAGCCTTTATTCTTCCTTGACTATATTGCTTGCGGTAAAAATGTTCCTGAAAAGATTGCAGAAATCGTAGGTGGCGTTGCTGAAGGTTGTGTTCAATCAGGTTGTGCACTTATCGGTGGCGAAACTGCTGAACATCCCGGTTTAATGCCTGAAGAAGATTATGACCTTGCAGGTTTTGCAGTTGGTGTAGTTGACAAACCTAAAATGATTGATAACAGTAAAATGGCTGTAGGTGATGTTGTTATCGCTCTTCCATCAACAGGTATTCACTCAAATGGTTTCAGCTTATGTCGTAAGGTTTTTGATATTGATAACAATAATCCTGAACTTTATGTTCCTCGCGAAGAGTTAGATGGTAAAACTATTGCTGAAGCGTTACTTGTTCCTACAAAGATTTATGTTAAACCTGTTCTTGCTCTTCTTGAAAAAGTAAATGTAAAGGGCATTTCTCATATTACAGGTGGTGGATTCTACGAAAATATTCCACGCTCAATTCCTGACGGACTTTGTGCAAAGATTGATAAATCTGCTGTTAAAGTTCTTCCTATTTTTGATGTTATTGCAAAGTGGGGCAACATTCCTGAACGCGATATGTTCAATACATATAATATGGGTGTTGGTATGAGTATTGTAGTTCCGGCAAACGAAGTTGAACTTTCACTTTCAGTTCTTAAAGAAAATGGCATTGATGCTTATGTAATCGGTGAGATTATTGAAGGCGACGAGAAGGTGCTTTTATAATGAGTAAAAGAATTGTAGTTCTTGTATCAGGTGGAGGCACAAATCTTCAGGCACTTATTGATGCAGAAAAAAGAGGGGAGTTAGGTAACGGTAAAATTACTTGCGTAATTGCTTCAAAAGCCGATGCTTATGCTCTTACCCGTGCTGAAAATAACGGAATTAAAACAAGAACACTTATAAGAAAAGATTATGCAGATATTGCTTCATACAGTTGTGCTATGCGAGATTTGCTTATTGAAGAAAAGGCAGATTTGATTGTATATGCAGGCTTTATGACTATTCTTGACGAAAATGTCTGTGATGCTTTTCAATATAAAATGATAAATGTGCATCCTGCCCTTATTCCATCTTTTTGCGGAAAAGGTTATTATGGATTACATGTTCACGAAGAAGCCTTGAAAAAAGGCGTAAAAGTGTCAGGTGCAACTGTTCATTTTGTAACTGCTGAATGTGATGCAGGCCCAATTATTTTACAAAAAGCAGTTGATGTTTTGAATGATGACACACCTGAAACATTACAGAAAAGAATTATGGAACAAGCAGAATGGAAGATACTTCCTAAAGCAGTACAGCTTTTCTGTGATGACAAAATTATAGTAGAAAACGGTAAAACAAAAATTATATAATCGGAGGATTTTTCAAATGGAAATCAAGTCACTTGAAAACGAACTTAATTCTCTCGCTTATCATGGCAGAGGTATTATCATTGGTAAGAGCGTTGATGGTAAAAAAGCAATTACTGCTTATTTTATTATGGGCAGAAGCGTTAACAGTCGCAACAGAGTTTTTGTTGCAGAAGGTGACGCTATGCGTACAAAAGCATTTGATGAGTCAAAAATGACAGACCCTCATCTTATCATTTATTATCCTGTAAGAGTTCTTGGTAATAAAACTATTGTTACGAATGGTGACCAGACAGATACAATTTATGAACTTATGGATAAGCAAATGACTTTTGAACAGGCACTTCGCACTCGTGAGTTTGAAGATGATGCTCCAAACTATACACCTCGTATTTCAGGTATTATCCATCACGAAAATGGTGAAATGAATTACGCTATGTCAATTCTTAAGTCTGCTGACGGTGATGGTTCATCATGCCAGAGATATACATACGCTTATACAAATCCTCTTGCAGGTAAAGCTAAGTTTATTCACACTTACAAAGCTGACGGAAATCCACTTCCAAGCTTTGAAGGTGAGCCAAAAACTCTTGAATTACCTGATGTTGATATTGATACAATGACTGATATTATTTGGAAAAACCTTAATGAAGACAATAAAGTTTCACTTTTTGTAAGATACATTGATTTAGAAACAAATGAAGTTGAAACAAGAATAGTTAATAAAAATGTATAAGGAGATTGAAAATGAAAGAATTTGAACTTAAATACGGTTGTAATCCTAACCAGAAACCATCAAAAATCTATATGGAAGATGGTTCAGAACTTCCTATTGAAATCCTTAATGGCAGACCAGGTTTCATCAATTTCCTTGATGCATTCAATTCTTGGCAGCTTGTAAAGGAAATTAAAGATATTCTCGGTATGCCTGCTGCAACATCATTCAAGCATGTAAGCCCTACATCTGCTGCAGTTGGTGTAAAACTTCCTGACTCTCTTAAAAAAGCTTGCTTTGTTGACGATATCGAAGACCTTGACGATTCTCCACTTGCTTGTGCTTATGCTCGTGCTCGTGGTACTGACAGAATGTCATCATTCGGTGACTGGATTGCTCTCAGTGACGAATGCGATGTAACAACAGCTAAACTTGTTGCTCGTGAAGTTTCTGATGGTATTATTGCTCCTGGTTATTCAGCTGAAGCACTTGAAATCCTTAAAGGCAAGAGAAATGGTAACTATAATATCGTAAAAATTGATGCTGATTATGTTCCTGCAGTACAGGAAAAGAAACAGGTTTTCGGCATTACTTTTGAACAGGGTAGAAATAATTTCAGAATTGACGAAGAACTTCTTTCAAATATGGTTACTGAAAATAAAGAATTCCCTGAAGAAGCAAAACGCGACTTAATTATTGCACTTATTACTCTTAAATATACACAGTCTAACTCTGTTTGCTATGCTTATGACGGACAGGCTATCGGTGTTGGTGCAGGTCAGCAGTCAAGAATTCACTGCACAAGACTTGCAGGTACAAAAGCTGATACATGGCATCTTCGTCAGCATCCAAAAGTACTCGCACTTCCTTTCCGTGATGATATTCGCCGTCCTGACAGAGATAATGTTATTGACGGTTATATCAATAAGAATGAAGAAGATGTTTGTGCAGATGGTATCTGGCAGAAATACTTCAAAACACAGCCTGAACCACTCACAGCAGAAGAAGCAAGAGCATATCTTGACACAATCACAGGTGTTTCAGTTGGTTCTGACGCATTCTTCCCATTTAGTGACAACATTGAAAGAGCTCGTAAGAGCGGTGTTTCATATATCGCAGAGCCAGGCGGTTCAATTCGTGATGATGTTGTTATTGATTGTTGTAATAAGTACGGAATTGCAATGGCATTTACAGGAATGCGTTTATTCCACCACTAATTTTTGAGGTTAATTATGAAAATAATGGTTGTAGGTGGTGGCGGTAGAGAACACGCTATCATCAAAAAAATAAAAGAAAATAAAGATGTTACAGAAATCTTTGCATTACCCGGTAATGGTGGTATTGCAGCAGATGCTACTTGTGTAGATATCGGTGCTACTGATATTGAAAGAATTGTATCTTTCGCAGTAGAAAACAAGATTGATTATGCAGTTGTTGCACCTGATGACCCATTGGTTTTAGGATGTGTTGACGCTCTTGAAAAGAAAGGGATTCCTTGCTTCGGTCCAAGAGCAAATGCCGCTATCATCGAAGGTAGTAAAGTTTTCTCAAAAAACTTAATGAAAAAGTACGGTATTCCTACTGCTACATACGAAGTTTTTGAGAATATGGAGGTTGCCCTTAACTACCTTGAAACTGCTCCTATTCCAACAGTTATCAAGGCTGATGGTCTTGCTCTCGGCAAAGGTGTTATTATTGCTCAGACTCGTGACGAAGCAAAAACTGCTGTCCGTGATATGATGGAAGGCGGAATTTTTGGTAAATCAGGCTCTCGTGTAGTAGTTGAAGAATTCCTTACAGGCCCTGAAGTATCAGTTCTTGCTTTTACTGATGGTAAAGTTGTTAAACCTATGGTTTCTTCAATGGACCATAAGCGTATAGGTGATAACGATACAGGTCTTAATACCGGTGGTATGGGTACTGTAGCTCCAAACCCATATTACACAAAGAAAATAGCTGACGAATGTATGGAAACAATTTTCCTTCCTACAATCAATGCTATGAATAAGGAAGGAAGAACATTCAAAGGTTGTCTTTATTTTGGTCTTATGCTTACACCTAACGGACCAAAGGTTATCGAATATAATTGTCGTTTTGGTGACCCTGAAACACAAGTTGTATTACCACTTCTTGAAAGTGATTTACTTACCGTTATGATGGCAACAACAAATGGTACTTTGTCTGATACAGAGGTTAAATTTGCAGATAAGCATGCTTGTTGCGTTATTTTAGCATCTAATGGCTACCCAACTGCTTATAAAAAAGGTTTTGAAATGACCTTTACAGAAGAAGCACTGAAAGCTACTTATGTAGCAGGTGCGAAACTTGAGAATGGCAAGCTTGTTACTGCGGGCGGTCGTGTTACGGGTACAACTGCTATTGCAGATTCTCTTGAAGAAGCAATTAAAGAAGCATACCGTTTGTCTGATGGCGTGAAGTTTGAAGGTGCTTATCGTAGAACTGATATTGGTAAGCGTGCACTTGATGCTTTGAACTAAGTGTAATGGAGGAAGATACTAAATGGTTTATCGTATATTTGTTGAAAAGAAGACTGGCTTGGATAATGAAGCAAAAGGTCTTCTTAATGAAGCAAAACACTTGCTTGGCATTGAAAATTTAGAAGATATTCGTCTTTTTAATCGCTATGATGCAGAAAATATTACAGAAGAATTATTCCAATATGCTGTAAAAACAGTTTTTTCAGAGCCACAGCTTGATAATGTATCAAGTAGTGTTAATATTCCTGATGCTTATGTTTTTGCAGTAGAAGCACTTCCTGGTCAGTTTGACCAAAGAGCAGACTCTGCAGCTCAGTGTATTCAGATTATTTCTCAGGGTGAGCGTCCTCTTATTCGTACTGCAAAGGTTTATGCTCTTTACGGTGCTTTAACAGACGCTGATATTAAAGCATTCAAAAATCATGTAATCAACGCAGTTGAAAGTCGTGAAGCATCTCTTGAATTACCTGAAACACTTGCAGTAGAATATGCTGCACCTGAAACAGTTGCTACTGTTGATGGCTTTATCAGTATGGATGAATCAGCCCTTGCAAATCTTCTTGATGAAAAAGGACTTGCAATGGACCTTGATGACCTTAAGTTCTTACAGGCATATTTTAGAGATACTGAGCACAGAGACCCAACTATTACAGAAATCCGTGTTGTTGATACATATTGGTCTGACCATTGTCGTCACACAACATTCTCAACACATCTTGATAATGTCCGTATTGATGACCCTGCAGTACAAGAAGCTTATGAGCGTTATCTTGCTGCAAGAGTAGAAGTTTACGGTGAAGAAAAAGCCGCAGCTCGTCCACAGACATTGATGGATATTGCTACTATCGGTACAAAAACACTTAAGAAACGCGGGATTCTTCCTGAACTTGACGAAAGTGAAGAAATCAATGCTTGTTCAATCCATGTTACAGCAACTGTAAATGGTGAAGACCAAGATTGGCTTCTTATGTTCAAAAATGAAACTCATAACCATCCTACAGAAATTGAGCCATTTGGTGGTGCTGCTACTTGTATCGGTGGTTGTATCCGTGACCCTCTTTCAGGTCGTGCTTATGTTCATCAGGCAATGCGTGTAACAGGTGCAGGTGACCCAAGAAAGACTATTGCAGAAACTTTAGAGGGTAAACTTCCACAGCGTAAAATTTGCCAGACTGCAGCAGCGGGTTATTCTTCTTATGGTAACCAGATTGGTCTTGCTACAGGCCATGTTGCAGAAATTTATCACGAAGGCTTTGTTGCAAAGCGTCTTGAATGTGGTGCGGTAGTTGCTGCTGCCCCTGCTTATAATGTTCGCCGTGAGCGTCCTGCTCCGGGTGATGTAATTGTACTTCTTGGCGGTCGTACAGGCCGTGACGGTATTGGTGGTGCTACAGGTTCATCAAAGAGCCACAATATGAAGTCTCTTACAACTATGGCTTCTGAAGTTCAAAAAGGTAATGCTCCTGAAGAAAGAAAAATTCAAAGACTTTTCCGTAATGCAGAGGTTACTCGTTTAATCAAGCGTTGTAATGACTTCGGTGCAGGCGGTGTTTCTGTTGCTATCGGTGAGCTTGCTCCTGGTCTTCAGATTGACCTTGATGCAGTTCGTAAAAAGTATGAAGGTCTTGACGGTACTGAAATTGCTATTTCTGAATCTCAAGAGCGTATGGCAGTTGTTGTTGCCGCAGAAGATGCAGATAAATTTATCGCATTTGCTGAAGAAGAAAACCTTGAAGCATACCGTGTTGCTGTTGTTACTGAAGCAGAGCGTATGGTAATGAAGTGGAAAGGTAATATTATTGCTGACCTTAGTCGTGCATTCCTTGACACAAATGGTGCTGTTAAGCACATGAATGTTACAGTTACTAAAAAAGACCTTTCAGTATTAAGCAAAGCAATGTATGGTTCATTACGCGAAATGGCTGCTGACCTTCGTACAGCAAGCCAGCGTGGTCTTGTTGAACGCTTTGACTCAACTATCGGTGCAGGTAGCGTTGTAATGCCTTATGGTGGTAAGCGTCAGCTTACTCCTACACAGTCTATGGCTGCAGTATTACCAGTGCTTCCGGGTCAAGAAACAGACCAAGCAAGTGTGTTCAGTTGGGGTTGTGACCCTGACCACCTTTCAGTTGACCCTTATACAGGTGCTCACGCATCAATTTACAACTCTGTTGCAAAACTTGTTGCTGCGGGTTGTGATTATAAACTTGCATATCTTACATTACAAGAATTCTTTGAAAGACTTAAAACTGAACCTGAGCGTTGGGGCAAACCATTTGCAGCACTTCTTGGTGCACTTGATGCTCAGCTAGAATTGGGTGCCGCTGCAATCGGTGGTAAAGACTCAATGTCAGGTACTTTCCTTGATAAAGATGTTCCACCAACACTTATTTCTTTCGCTATTGCTCCTATCAAAAAGCAAGATGTTATCAGCCCTGAATTCAAAGAGGCAAATCATCCTGTATATCTCTTCGGTGCAACTGATGAGAGTGCTGATAGCCTTAAAGCTACATGGGATACATTCCATAACCTTTGTAAAGAGGGTAAAGTTAAGGCTTCTTGGGCGGTTGAACACGGTATTGGCGAAGCAGTTATGAAGATGTCATTTGGTAACAATATCGGTTTTGCATCATCAAAAGACCTTAAAGAAAACTGGCATCTTGGTATGTGGGGCTTTATTGTTGCAGAACTTACTGAAGATGTTACAATTCCAGGCGTAATGAAAATCGGTACAACTACTGTAGAGCCTGTAATTAAACTCGGTGATGATACTGCTACAATCGAAGAACTTTATAAATTACATACTGCAACTCTTGAAGATGTATATCCAACTAAAGCTAAAGAAGATAAAGGTGAAATTCCTACTTATTCTTTTGAGGGTAAATGTGATATTGCTCCTGCAAACAAAACTAACAAACCTAAGGTGCTTATTCCTGTATTCCCAGGCACTAACTGTGAATATGACTCTGCTCGTGCAGTTGAAAAAGCAGGTGGTGAGGCAGAAATCTTTGTAATCAGAAACCTTACTGCTGAAGATGTTGCAAGAAGTGTTGAAGGCTTCTCAGCTAAAGTAAAAGAAAGCCAGATGATTTTCATTCCAGGTGGTTTCTCAGGCGGTGACGAGCCAGACGGTTCAGCTAAATTTATTACTGCTTTCTTCCGTAATCCTGCTGTTAAAGAAGCAGTTACAGACCTTCTTGATAATCGTGATGGTCTTATGTGCGGTATCTGTAACGGTTTCCAAGCACTTATTAAGCTCGGTCTTGTTCCTTACGGAAAGATTATTGATACTGATGAAAATTGTCCTACACTTACATTCAATAACATCAGTCGTCACCAGAGCAGAATCGTTCATACAAGAATTGCTTCTACAAAATCTCCATGGCTCAGCCTTATGAATGTGGGCGACATTGTGAATGTTCCTATTTCTCATGGTGAAGGTAAGTTCCTTGCTTCTCCTGAACTTATTGCAGAGCTTGCTAAAAACGGACAGATTGCTACACAGTATGTTGACCTTGATGGAAACGCAACATCAGATATTGACTTTAATCCAAATGGTTCAATTTGTGCAATTGAAGGTATTACTTCACCTGATGGTCGTGTATTCGGTAAAATGGGTCACAGTGAGCGTATCGGTGACGGTCTTTACAAGAATGTACCGGGTGAATATGATATCCGTATGTTTGAAGCAGCGGTTAAGTATTTCCAAAATAAGTAATCATATTTAAGTTAAAAGCACTCATCATAAGATGGGTGCTTTTTATTGCTTATTATTTCAATTTGTGCTATTATGTTTAACAGAGGTGAGCGTATGCTAAATAAATTTAACTGGTCGATTTTAGGCTGTGGCAGTATTGCAAATGATTTTGCCCGTGATGTTACCCGAATGGGTGGTGAAATCTATTCCGTAGCCAACCGTACTTACGAAAAAGCGGTCTCATTTGCTAAAAAATATAACATAAACAAGGTTTACGATAAGATTGACGATTTATTTGCTGACAAGAATGTGGATATTGTTTATATCGCAACGCCACACAACAAGCATATTGAGTACATTCTTAGGGCATTAGAGAATAATAAACATGTGCTTTGCGAAAAGGCAATTACCCTTAATTCTCAAGAACTCAGTAAGGCAGTTAGCCTTGCTAATGAGAAAAAACTCATTTTAGCCGAGGCTATGACAATTTATAATATGCCACTTTATAACGAACTTGAAAAGATTATTAAGTCAGGGGAGTTAGGCGAATTTAGGCTTGCTCAGGTGAATTTTGGTAGTTTCAAAGAGTATGATATGACAAATCGATTCTTTAATATGGATTTAGCAGGCGGTGCGTTGCTTGATATAGGTGTCTATGCACTTTCGCTTGTGAGAATGTTTATGGATACAAAGAATGCTCAAATCCATTCGCAAGTTAAATTTGCCGAAACAGGTGCAGATGAGCAGTCAAGCATTATAATCGAAAACGAAAAAGAACAGATGGCGAGTGTAATGCTCTCACTCCACGCAAAACAACCAAAGCGTGCAACAATCTGTTATGATAATGGCTATATCGAGATTTTTGAATACCCAAGAGCCGATAAAGCAACAATCACATACACAAATGATGGTCATACACAAGAAATCACAGCAGGTAAACTTGAAAATGCACTCTGCTATGAATTGCAGAATATGGAAAACGCCATATTAAATGGCAAAAACACAATGAAACTTGATTACACAATTGATGTAATGAACATTATGACAAAACTACGAAACGATTGGAATATGAAATACCCGGAAGAATAATAAAAATGGCGAGAGTTCAACTCTCGCCATTCGTTTTTACTTATAAAATCTTTACCCCAAATCCGTCACCGAGTGTACCACCATTTAAGATATACTCAACACCTTTTTTCTGCATAATGGTATTCTGTGGCAACTTTTCTGTGCAACCGTAACTACCTGTCTTTTTCTTGTTTTTAAGCATAACTTTATTCTTGTATCTCACACTAAAAAGCCAACGGTAAGCAGATGCAGGGTCTTCGCGGTGACTAATAACATCCCAAAGTTCAGGGAATTTAATAATATTGCTGCCCTCAGGCATAAACTCCTTGTTAGTAGGGTAAAGTAGCCAACTGTGGCACATAAATTTGTTGTCAGGGTATTCGGGAAAATACTCTCTTATAAACTCTTGTGCCATATAAAATGACTTTTCGCAAGCCTCAATAGTCAGTTTTTCACCGCGACAAATATGCACATTCCAAATTTTATCGCCAAACTTGATTTCTTCACCATTTTTCTTATAAGAATTTGGCATATAGTAGAACATTTTTTGATATTGCAAACGACCAATTTTGAAAATATTCAGATTCATATGGTGCATAATCCAGTTAAGCTCGTTAAGCCCTGTGCTATGAAGATTATCACGACAATCGTTAATCCAGATTTTAATGTCACTCATTGTATCAAAAAAGATTTCGTCACTAATGCCTTTTTTCGCGTATCTGTCTTTCACTTCGGGTAAAAACGCATAAACAAGGCAAAGTTTTGTAAAATCATCTTTTTTAAGGTGGACTTCCCAACGATTTTTATAACAGAATTTAAGATAACGAGAAATCTTTTTCTCGTGTTTTTTTATATATTCTTCAATCTGTTTCTGCAAATCTTCATCAGGATATATCTTCAAAAACAATTCTTTTGAACGATTATAATCAATCATAGTTTTCTCCTACAAATTCAAGTTAAATTTATTTTATCATAAAACGCATAAAAATCAAATATGTTTGCAAATTAAACAATAAATCAACTCAAATTTATAAAAATTATTATTATTGTAAAAATTTGGATTATGTTATATTGCTTTTTCAGGGCAAAATATTTGTGCGAGGTGATAATGATGAATAACAACAATAACAACAGAAACAATGTGCAGAACAACAATAACAAAAATAACGCACAGAATAACAATAAGAAGACTCCAACAAATAATCAGTTTTCAAATCAGAAAAACGGACCTGATATGAAGAACGAAAACAATAATCAGGGTAATAAATAACTTCAGAAATTCCACAATAATCATTTATTGTGGAATTTTTCTGTAGAAAAATCAAATTAAATTATGTTTAATTTGACAATTTAATTTTTCTTTAGGTTTTTGTATAATTATTGTTGAGGTGATTATATGAAAATACAGTTTCTTGGTGCAGCTCACGAAGTAACAGGTTCGTGTACTTTGATTACCGCTTGTGACAAAAGAATTTTAGTAGATTGTGGAATGGAGCAAGGGGCAGATATTTATGAAAACTGTGATTTGCCGGTTTCTCCAAACTCCATTGATTGCGTACTTTTAACACACGCTCATATTGACCATTCAGGGAAAATTCCATTTTTAACTGCAAATGGTTTTGATGCACCGATTTATTCAACACTTGCAACTAATAAACTATGTTCAATTATGCTAATGGACTCTGCTCACATACAGGAGTTTGAGGCAGAGTGGAGAAACCGAAAGGCGAAGCGTGGCGGCGAATCACCTTATGAGCCATTATATACATCTGAAGATGTTGCGGCCACACTTAAAATGTTTGTACCTTGTGATTATAAAAAAGAATACCAAATCTTTGACGGGATTAAAATTCGTTTTATTGACGCTGGTCATCTGTTGGGTTCAGCTAGTATTGAAATCACTATAACCGAAAATGGCATAACAAAAACACTGTTGTTTTCGGGTGATTTGGGCAACATAAACAGACCTCTTATCTGCGACCCCGAAAAACCTGAAAAAGCAGACTTTGTTGTGATTGAATCTACATATGGTGACAGGGTTCATGGAGAACGGCCTGATTACGTGTTACAACTTACGAAGATTATTCAAAATACTTTAGACCGTGGCGGAAATGTGGTGATTCCTTGTTTCGCAGTTGGAAGAACACAAGAATTGCTTTATCTTATTCGTAAAATCAAGGAAGATAAATTAATTAGAAATCATGCAGACTTTCCGGTATGGGTTGATAGTCCGCTGGCTGTTGAAGCAACTGAAATATATTCAGGCGGATTAACTGATTATTATGATGAAGAAACACTTGAACTTTTAGAACAGGGCAAAAATCCTATTCTTTTTGATGGGCTTAATCTTTCTATTACAAGTGATGATTCTAAAATGATAAATATTGATGAAACGCCAAAGGTAATATTATCGGCATCGGGTATGTGTGAAGCAGGTAGAATCCGTCACCACTTAAAACATAATTTATGGCGAGAAGAAAGTACGATTTTATTTGTGGGCTATCAGGCCGAAGGCACAATTGGTGCAAAACTTTTAGATGGTTCACCAACAGTAAAACTTTTTGGTGAAGAAATTACTGTTCGTGCTCAGATTGAACGAATGGAAGGAATAAGTGGTCATGCAGACCACGATATGCTTCTTGATTGGCTTAAAAACATTATACCTACACCTGAAATTGTGTTTGTAAATCATGGTAATGATGATGTCTGTGATATATTCAGTGATGATATTCGTAAGGCGATAGGTTGTTATGCAGTCGCACCTTATAATGCGGCGGAATTTGATTTGTTGACCGGTGAGTGCCTGTATTACGGAAATCGCGAAAAGATTAAACGCACTAAACCACTTGTCAGAAAAGCTAATGCGGCATTCCAAAGACTTCTTCAAGCAGGTAAGAGATTGCTTATTGTTATTGAACATAATCGAGGCGGTGCAAATAAAGATTTGGCAAAATTTACTGACCAAATTAATGCACTTTCAGACAAATGGGACAGATAAATTTAATTATATAAAAATAGGACTTCCACAAAAAAAACAGTGGAAGTCCGCTTTTTTACTATTTATAATCCTTACCGATTAAATATCTCCACGCTGCAACATATTTAGCAGCGGCTCTTGGATTTTTACTCTTTACATATATAAAGCGTTCACCGTCAAAAAACATTACTGACTCAACTGAAACATTTAGCACAAGTTTAAGTTTATCAATAGGGAATGTAATAGTTTCATTTTCGTTCAGTATTATTTCAAAACGGTCTTTATAAAGACGAAGAATAGCGTCGTCAGAAAGTTCAACTTTTTTGCGTTTTACAAGTGTATAAACGGGTTGTTCTTTTTCTTCAAAAATAAGTTCATCATCAGGCGTGCCTAAAACTTTATCTTTCCAAATTGGTTTTTGCCACTTATCCCAATCAAGAACATTGTCAAATACAAGAGCCTTTTCACATTGGTGGAAAAATCCGTCTTGCCCAAATTCTACCTTGTATCCGCAATCGCAAGTCAAAAAGTTTCCCTTTGAATGTAGCGTACCAACCTGATTACAATGAGGACAAACATAAAGGATACGCTCAATATGTTCAGCAAGATTTTTACCTTTGTAATAGCGAAGTCGCTTACGTTGTTCCTCAAATGCGTTTACATAAATATCACGCTTAATAATTGCGTTGATTTCTTCCGCGGTCATGCCCGCAAGTTCTTCAGCAGAATACTCGTGAACAACTCCCGCGTGAATACGGCCTTTACGAAGTCCTGTACCCCAACGTGGAGTGTGGAAGAAACCGCCTTTTACACGATAAGTAATAAGTGCAACTCCTAAATCTTTTACAAGCTGACCAGTTCGTGGTGAGAAAAATCCTGTTTCACCATTAGGTGTAATAGTGCCTTCTGCAAAAAGACCTAACGGAATACCTTGCTTTGCACTTGCCATCATATCGTTAATAAGTACTGATGGGTGATTATCACGACCTTTTACAATCCAGCCACACATTGTTTTAAGCAAAAACTTAACAACAGGATTAAAAATTACATGGTCACCCATAACGTATCTTACATATCTTCTTAAAGAACATAAAATATAAATAGGGTCAAGTGCGTCAGAATGGTTTGCAATAACAATAAAATTCTTATTTTGTGGTATATATTTTTTAACTTTAGCGTGTGCAATAAGAAGTACAATCCAGAAACCGAAAAACCTTACTACATTTACGCTTGTTTTATTTATGAATATTTTAAGTTTAGTTTTGAACGTCAAATTTTCACATCCTTTTGGGGTGTTTCGAAAAATACAAATACACAAATATAATAAAGAAAATCTTAATAATTGTCAAGAAAATATTAAAATTTTAAGTTGTTAAATACTATATATATTGGTTATATTTGTTGCATTTTATGGTAGTTTAATGTAAAATAAAAAAGGTGATTAAATGACTGGCAGATACTATTCTTTGAATGAATATTTGAAAGAAACTTTTGGGGACAAGGTTTACAAACTTGCCCTTGATGTTGGTTGCACCTGCCCTAATCGTGATGGCACCTTGGAAACGCGAGGCTGTATCTTCTGTCATAACGGTTCGTCTCATTTTGCCGAGACAGGAATTGATTTGAATACACAAATTGAAAATGCAAAAAATCGTGTAAAATCTAAAACGAAAACAGAAAAGTTTATAGCGTATTTCCAAAGTTTTACAAATACTTATGGGGATATAGATTATCTTGAAAAACAGTTTAGAACTGCAATAGAGCGTGAAGATATTGTAGCAATTTCAATAGGTACTCGTCCTGACTGTTTGCCTACTGAAGTTCTTGAAATGCTTGAAAATCTTAACAAAATCAAACCTGTTTGGATTGAATTGGGGCTACAGACATCAAATGAGAAAATAGCAGAGTATATAAGACGCTATTATCCCAATTCTACTTATAAAAACGCAGTTAAAGAACTTAAAAATAGAGGAATAACCGTAATAACCCACATTATTATAGGGCTTCCCAATGAAACCAAAGAAGATATACTGAACACTGTTGATTTTGCAGTAAAAAGTGGTACTGACGGTGTTAAACTTCAGCTTTTGCACATTCTTAAAGATACTGATTTGTATGAAGATTATAAATTGGGTAAAGTAAAAGTTTTATCATTTGAAGAATACATAGATATTCTTTTCAGTTGCATTGAAAAAATACCGAAAAATATTGTAATTCACCGTATTACAGGTGACGCACCAAAAAAATATCTTATTGAGCCAAAATGGAGTGCTGACAAGAAAATGGTGCTTAATACAATCAATAAAGAGTTAGAAAAAAGAGATATTATGCAAGGAAGGTATGCTTTATGAGTTGGAATTTCAGTTTGCCTACAAAAATTTATTTTGGTACAGATAAAATTAACGAGTTACCAGAAATTATAAAAGAGTTCGGGTTTAGGAGGGGAGTACTTGTCTGCTCTAATACACTTAAAAAGAATGGTACAGCAGACAAAATAGTTAAAAAATCAAATGGTACATTAGTTGCAGTTTTTAATGATATAAGACCAAACCCTACAACTTACAATGTAAATGATTGCGTTAAAGTTTTAAGAGAAAACAATGCGGATTTTGCAGTTGCCCTTGGTGGTGGCTCACCAATGGACTGTTGTAAAGCAGCTTGTGCAATAGCAAAGGGTACAGATAAAATCGAAAGTTACCATACGGGTGGCAAACCAATTAACAAAGATGAAGTAATTCCAATGTTTGCAGTAGCAACAACAAGTGGTACAGGTAGCGAAATTACAAATATTTCTGTGCTTACCGATTTAGAAAAAGGTGTTAAAGCACCAATGAATGACCCACTTATGTACCCAAAAGCAGCAATTGTTGACCCTCGTCTTACTTTAAGTGTGCCACCAAAAGTTACTGCGTCAACAGGTCTTGATGTATTAGCCCACGCCCTTGAAAGCGTTTGGACAATCCTTCACCAACCAATCTGTGAAAGTTGTTCGGTTACTGCTACAAAATTAGTATTTGAATGGCTTTATAAAGCATATAAAGAACCCGATAATTTAGAAGCCCGCGAAAAAATGGCAGAGGCATCAATTATTGCTGGTGTAGCATTTAGTAATCCTCGTACTGCCGGTAGTCACGCTTGTTCATTCCCATTAACTAATCTTTATGGCGTGCCACACGGTGAGGCTTGTGCTATGACTCTTGATTATTTCTGTCACTTTAACGCAGATGCCGAAAATGGTCGCCTTAATAAGTTTGCACAAAATTGTGGATTTACTGATGCACACGCTGTGGCAGATACAATTACAGACCTTAAAAGACAGATGGGTATGGCTTGTACTCTTACAGAAATCGGTGTTAAAACTGATGCCGAAATCGAAAAACTTACAGAAATGAGTATGACACCATTACTTGAAAAGAATATGATAAAACTTACCTATGAAGATGTTAAAAATATGTATCTTTCAATTCGTTAAAATTTGTGCTATAATATAGTTTAACAAAAAATCCCAAGAAATTGAGGTGTTATAAATTGAAAAAGGTAGCAGGTGTTATTGTAAACGGGCATAAGTTTTTTCTTGTATTTATGCTTATAATTACAGTGCTTTGTGGTTTGCTTATTCCAAAGGTTGAAATCAATACGGATATGACCAAATATCTTCCTGATGATTCATCAATGGCTCAGGGTATTGATATAATGGCTGAAAACTTTGATAATATGACCACAACACAGACAATCCGTGTAATGTTCAAAGATTTGAACGAAGAACAGATTGTGGCTGTTAAAGATTATCTTGAAAACATCCCGAATGTTGACAGCGTTTCTTATGTTGCAGATAGTGAAGATTATAACAAAGATGCTTACACTAAATTTGTTGTAAATACTTCATTTACTTATGGCTCACCTGAAGAAGTTGCTATTGAAGATACCATTGAAAAAGCATTTTCTGCTTATGATATGGAACTTATGAACGATAATACAAGTACAATGGAACTTCCTTGGGTTGTTATCGGTGTTGCGTTGGCTATTCTTCTTGCAATCCTCTTTATTATGAGTGGTTCTTGGTTTGAGCCAATCCTTTTCCTTATTGCTATCGGATTTGCAGTTGTAATGAATATGGGCACAAACATTGTTCTTGGTAGCGTTTCACAGATTACAATGTCAATTGCCGCAATTCTTCAACTTGTTCTTTCAATGGACTACTCAATTATCCTTATGAACCGTTATCGTCAGGAAAAAGCAAATCACGACGATAATGAAGAAGCAATGAAGGTTGCATGGCAAAGTGCATTCTCATCGGTAATGAGTAGTGGTATGACAACTGTTATCGGTCTTTCAATGCTTGTGTTTATGAGCTTTAAGATTGGTATGGATTTAGGTATTGTACTTGCAAAAGGCGTATTCTTCAGTATGATTTGCGTGCTTACAGTACTTCCTGCACTTATCCTTATATTTGACGAAAAGATTGAAGATACCGAGAAAAAAGAAATACATATTCCAATGGGACTTCTTTCTCGTTTCCAGTACAAAGCAAGAAAACCAATTGCAATCTTTTTTGTTATCTTGTTTATAGCATCATTCTTCGGACAAAATCTTTCAAAAACAGTTTATTCACTTTCACCTGAAGACCCAATCGCAGAAATCTTTACACCGTCAAACCCAATCGTTGTTCTTTATAATAATGAAGACGAACAGAAAATATCTGAACTTGCAGTAGAACTTGAAAAAGACGAAAATGTAAAAAGCGTTATGAGTTATTCAACAACCCTTGGTCGTGAATTTACCTCAAAGGGCATGGTTGATATGATTGACTCAATGGGTATTCCAATGAGTATTGATTCGTCGCTTCTTGATGTAATTTATTACAGTTATTATGGTGGCGAACTTTTACCAATGACTGCATCAGAAGTTATGAACTTTATTTCAAACGAAGTTGTAACAAACCCAATGTTCTCAAGTTTTATAAGTTCTGATATGCAATCAAGTATTGACAGTATTAAAGTATTCTCAGACGCAAACGAACTTACCACTCCAAAAAGTGTTGACGAACTTGCAAATACATTCGGTATGCCTGCGGATGACCTTAAACAAGTTTTCGTGCTTTATTACAGCGAAAAGGGTGGGGCAAATTACGGTACTTTAACAATGCCACAGTTCGCAAGTTTTGTTGTAAATGATGTTGCAACAAATGAGCAATACGCAAGTATGTTTGACGAAGAAACAAAAGCACAGTTAGGTCAGCTTGAAACACTTACAAATAAAGATGCAGTAACACAGAAAATCGGCCCTGATGAAATGGCACAGGTTATGGGTATCCCGAAAGAAGATTTACTTTTACTCTATGCTTATCATTATGAGTATGTAAAGACTAACGGTAATGTGGTTTATGACGATGTTATTGCAGACTATGTTGCTTGGAATATTGTTGAGTGTACTCACAAAATGTCAGTTAAGGAACTTATAGAATTTGTAGATGCTAATAAAGATACATTTGGTGAATTGATGGAAGCAGACCAACTTTCACAGATTGAAACAGGTAAAAATATTGTAAACGCAACTGTTTCGGGGAAAGCATTTACACCATCACAAATGGCAGATATTGTAGGCTTTGACTCTACACAGATTAAACAGCTTTACCTTTTATATACTTGTCAGTATGGTGACACAAGTAGTTGGAAACTTTCTGTGCAGAACTTCGTAAAGTTTGTAGATAGTAGTGTGCTTAACAATAAAGCTTATGCAAGTTTCTTTGATGCAGATACAGCAAGCAAATTGAAGAGTGCAAAAGCAATTATCAATGCAGTAGTTTCAGGTAAATCATATACTGCAAGTGAAATGGCAAATCTTCTTGGGGGTCTTTCCGCTGAACTGAATGCAAGTACAGTTGAAATGCTTTATCTTTATAATTCAGGACTTAAAAACGGTAACCCTGAATGGACTCTTACTATTGAAGAAATGTTCCGTTATGTGTCAGAAGATATGTTGAATGACCCAAGATTTTCTTCACTTCTTGACGATAGTATGAAGAATGATATAAGAGGTATGAAAACTCAACTTGATGACGGTATTAACCAACTTTTAGGTAAAGAGTATTCACTTATGATGGTTGAAACATCACTTCCTACCGAGTCAGAGGAAACAAGTAAGTTTATGGCAGATATTACAGATTTGTTCAATAATAATCTTGAAAACAAAGTTTATTTAATCGGTAATACACCAATGAGTTATGAAATGGAACAGAGTTTTGATAAAGAACTTCTTACAATTACACTTCTTACAGCAGTTGCAATTTTTATAGTTGTTCTTTTCACATTCCGTTCATTGCTTATTCCAACAGCACTTGTGTTGCTTGTTCAGTGCGGTGTTTATTTAACAATGACTGTAAATGGACTTGCAGGTTATAGTATCTATTACTTGGCACTTCTTATTGTTCAATGTATTTTGATGGGTGCTACAATCGACTATGGTATCCTCTTCACAAACTATTACCGTGAAAACCGTAAGACAATGGATATTCAGGGTGCACTTTTAAGTGCTTATAATGGCTCAATCCATACAATTCTTACATCAGGTCTTATTATGGTAATTGTAACGGGTGCAATCGGTTTTAGCCCTGTTGACCCAACAATCGCACAGATTTGTCGAATTATTTCAATTGGTGCACTCTCTGCAATTCTTCTTATCTTGTTCATTCTTCCTGGTCTTATTGCAACTTGCGACAGATTTGTAACAAAAGATAAAAAGAAGAAAAAACAAAAGGAAGAACCAACAGAAATCCAAGAAACAGTAGAAACTGAATAAAATAGTAGGGCGGGGTCTTGACCCCGCCGTAGCTTTTTTCATTGACTTTTGTTTGCTAAAATGTTATTATAACAAGCGTAAATTTAATATGCGGATGTGGCGGAACTGGCAGACGCGCAGGTCTCAGACTCCTGTGGATATTGCTTCCTTGTGGGTTCAAGTCCCATCGTCCGCACCAAATAAAAAACACCTGATGTAAATCAGGTGTTTTGTTTATTACTTAAAAAATATGAGTTGTTTTATGTGTGTATATTTGCAACGCAGTTCCCAAATTACGAATTCCGAATTACGCATTACGAATTGAGTTTGTCAACCTCAATTTATCTCTCACTTCTTCATATGCACAAGGTGTGTTTTGCCAAGCATAAGCATAACTGTTGGTATCAACAATAATTGAAGAATTATACCCGGAACAGCCTTGACTATTGCACTCGTTACAAACATTGAAATTGTAAATCCGTTTTCGCCAAGTCCTAATAGAATACATTGAACAATTCCCCATACAACACGACCTGATACCATTGAAATTATAAGACAACGGTAAAGGGATTTTATGCATTTCCAACGTGCTTTCTGAAACAGAAGTCCAATCACGAACCCATAAGTTGCAAGTTCAAATGCCATAGCAATTGCTGACGGAAACATAACAGGCATACCAAACAACGCCGACCTGAGTAGTGGGGCAATAGCACCTATAGTAAGTCCATATTGCCAACCACAAACAAGTCCGCAAAGCATAACAGGTATGTGCATAGGCAAAAGCATACTTCCTATTTCTTTAAGTTGTGCCGAGAAAAAGGGGAGTATCAGTGCAATTGCAAGAAACATTGCACTAAGCACTAAATTTAACAGATTTTTGTTTTTGCTTGTACTCATTTTCCAAATTCCTTTGCCACATCTTTAAGTAATTTGCGTATTTCAAGGTGTTGCGGACAAGCCTTTTCACAAAGACCACATTCAATGCAGTCTGATGCCTTGCCTTTGCCTTTAATATGAACATCTTCATAGTAATATTTTGCATTCCAATCTTTGAATTGCTTGCGGTCATTCATGCAAGCAAAAATTTCAGGGATTGGAATATTTTTTGGACATCCGTCAACACAGTAACGACAAGCAGTACAAGGAATAAGATTTTGTTTGTTCATAATCTCACAAACCTTGCTGATTGCACTCATTTCAGTACTGTCAAGTGGCTCAAAATCTTTCATAAAACTTAAATTATCGTTCATTTGTGCCATATCACTCATACCTGAAAGCACCATAAAAATGCCCTCAAACCCTGCGGCAAAACGGATTGCGTAACTTGCATAAGTACCGCCATTAAGGTCGTCAAGCACTTTTTTTGCTTCATCAGGGAGTTTTACAAGACTGCCACCCTTAACAGGTTCCATAACAATAATTGGTTTGTCGTGTTTTCTGCATACTTCATAACATTTTCTACCCTCAACTGACTCGTCATTGTAGTCAAGATAGTTAAACTGGATTTGAACAAACTCAATTTCAGGGTATTCAGTTAAAATACGGTCAAGAACTTCTGCTTTGTCGTGGAATGAAAGTCCAACATGGCGGATTTTTCCTTCGTTTTTCAATTCAAATGCAGTTTCGTATGCTCTGCACTTCTTGTATTTCTCAAAGTTTGTAGCATTCTGTGCGTGCATTAAGTAAAAATCGAAATACTCAACACCACAATTTTTAAGTTGCTTTTCAAAAAGAGGTCTTATCTGACTCTCTTTCTTAAAAAATCCTTCTGAAAGTTTATTTGCAAGAATGTAACTTTCTCTTGGGTGACGAGATGTAAGGCACTTTTTAAGTGTAGCCTCATTTCGCATTTCCATATAACCGTGAGCAGTATCAAAATAGTTGAAACCTGCCTCTAAAAAAGTGTCAACCATCTGTTTTGTCTGTTCGTAGTCAATAAGCGGACCTTTGCGAGGAAGTCGCATACAGCCAAAACCAAAATTCTTTTTTACTTCAGGAAAATAACTCATAAAATCACCTTTTTGTACCCGTTACCAAGTACATTTCATCATTAGAAATTGTAATATCCACATTAAAATATGGACTTAAAAGATTTGCAAGTTCTTCACTTTCGGGAAGAATGTTTGAAACTTTGCCTGCCGATTTTTTATGAACTTCGTCAAGTTCTTTTTTACTCATACCGTGTGCGATTGTTAGCTTACCACCAACACTTAAACACTTTGAAAGATTTTCAATAAGGGTTTGTGGGTTGGGAAAGTGTGGAAACGCATTGTAAATCATTATACAATCAAAAGAAGTGTCAAATGATATTTCTTCAGCATCACCACAAATAACATTTGCTTGTGGAATTTTGTTTTTTGCGATTTTCACCATTTCGGGAGATAAGTCAACTGCTGTAATACTGTTTACATTACGCTCAAGGTAATAGGGGAATAGTACCCCTGTACCGCAAGCAATATCAAGCACATTGACACCATTAACAATTCCCGAATTATCAAGAATTGTGTCAATAATTTCTTTGTCTGCAACAGGCTCGTTATCCCAAATGTGAGCAAAATTATCAAAGAACTCCATTACGGTTTTCTTGTCTAACTTTTTTTGTGATTCTTTATATTCTTTTGCTGTTTTAAGTAGTCGATATAAGTATAAAAGAATACCGAGAATTCCAAGTATTGGCAAAACAATATTATCTTTTTTTATTCCCCAAAAGATACAGAACGCAAATATGCCAACATAACATAGACTCACAATGACAAGCAAAGCTAAAAATATTTTACGGGTTTTATGTGAAATCTTTTTGTCATTGACTAAATCAGGAAAAACAAATACTACAATATCGCCAAGGAAATCAAGTAATCCCATAAATCATTACTCCTTCTCAATAGCAGCAACCTTTGTGTTTATATCAATAATTCTTTGGTAGATTTCATCGCTGAATTTCTTTTCACGGTCATAAGTGTAAAGACCGTTTTGCTCTTGCTCAATATCATAAAGTTGAGTATAACAGAATCCGAACATCTTATAGTTGCTTACGATTACATCAGTAAGACCTACATAACGGTCTGCAAATTCTTCGGGAGTTTTAACATCTTCCCCATAACCCCAAGATTTAATAGACTGGTCACTTACCCACTTAATTCCACCATATTCGCTGATGAAAACAGGCTCACCACGATATGTTTGTCTTCCGCCATTTTCAACAAGCACATGTTGATAAAGATAGTCTTCTGTCATAAAACGGTCGTAATTTTTCTTAAAAAATTCAACATCATAACTGTAATCGTGCAAGTCAAAAATATCAGTTTTAACATGGAAATTACCGCTTGTATCAATACAAGGACGAGTTGAGTCAACAGCCTTCGTAAAGTCATAAACTGTTGAAAGTAACGGGTCATATTGTGGTCTGCCTTTGTAATTCCAAGTCTCATTGAATGGACACCAACCAATAATAGCAGGGTGGTTAAAATCGCGGTTAATTGCTTCGCCCCATTCGTTTAAGAATACATCAACACTTTTTGGATTTGAGTAATCAAGTCCCCAGTTAGCGTACTCGCCCCATACAATGTAACCCATCTTGTCGCAGAAATACAAGAAACGGGGGTCAAATACTTTTTGATGAAGTCGGGCCCCATTAAAGCCAAGTGCCATTGAAAGTTCAATATCTTTCATTAAATC
The DNA here is from genome assembly GCA_017399405.1 of Clostridia bacterium. Lineage (GTDB taxonomy): Bacteria > Bacillota > Clostridia > Oscillospirales > Acutalibacteraceae > Fimenecus. The sequence continues at coordinate 135,864 of JAFQCT010000020.1, forward strand.
TTCGTCACTTGGTGCGGTATAAATACCTTTTTTGTAAAAGCCTTGGTCAAGGACTAAACGCTGAAATACACTTTTTTCATTGATTAAAAATTTATATCCGTCAAGGCGTACATTACGAAGACCAAAATATGAATAAACTTTATCTTTGCCGAATGTGATTTCTAAATCATAAAGACGACCATTACCAACTTCCCAAAGGTGAGTTTCGCAGAGGTTTATTTGCACAACTTCGTTGCCACAAGCGTCTGCAAATGTACATTTGCCAACACTTTTACCCTCATAAAACGCTTCACAAGTAAGGTCTGCCTTGCCAATCAGCGAAAAGTTTACAGTAACCAGACTGTTTTTGTGGTCAGGGTAAATCTTAAAACTTTCAACGCGGGTTTCAGGCACATATTCAAGATAAACTGTCTGCCATATACCCGTAGTTCTTGTGTAGTCGCAAGCGTGACTCTTTTTCCATTCACTTTGTTTACCACGAATAACAAACGGATTTTTCACATCATCTTCGCAAAGTACAAAAATCTCGTTTTTACCGTCGTTTACTAAATCAGTAATATCAAACTTAAATAATGTGTAACCACCCTTGTGTCTGCCTGCAAGTTTACCGTTTACAAGCACTGTTGTTAAGTGGTCAGCAGCACCAAAATACAAAAATACACGATTATCATTTTTCTTGATTTCTACAGTTTTCTTGTACCAAACCATATTTATAAAATCTTTGTACCCCATACCTGAAAGTTCGCTTTCAACACAAAATGGTACATTGATTTTATGTGTGTATGTATTGTTGTTTCTTATTTCAACCGCTCTTTTTTCGTCAGTTGAAAACTTGAAACCTATTTTTGCTTTTTGAAAACCGAAATCCCATTCACCATTAAGAATTTCAATATTTTTTCTCTCAAATTGGGGATTTGGGTGTTTTGATACTGCAAAATCCATATAAAACTCCTTTATTAGTGGCTGCAATTTCCACCACAACCGTGGTCACCACAGGTGTGTCCTTCTTCATGTTCGTGGTCGTGATGGTCACATTTAGCGTCAGGATTATAATCTAACTTGCCAACAAGCAATGAAATTACTGCACTATTGCAGTCGCCTTTAACTCCACCATACCATTTGATTCCTGCTTCAGTAAGGGCATTCTGTGCACCGCCACCGATACCGCCACAAATAACTGTGTCAACACCGTTTTCTTTTAAGAATGTAGCGAGTGCACCGTGGCCTTTACCATTTGTATCAACGATTTTCATACTTACAATATCGTCATTTTCTACTTCATAAATCTTGAATTTTTCAGTATGTCCAAAATGCTGAAAAACTTGTTCATTTTCATAAGTTACTGCTATTTTCATATTTTTATCCCTCGCAAATAATAGTTAAAATACTGTTTTCCTTTACAGTTAAAGTGCTTTTATATTCGCCATTGTAAATGGTTTTTAATTTATATTCTTGTGTAGATTCAATTACTTCCATTTTACTAAAAACACCATCAAGTGTGATTTTTTCTTCTTTTCCTTCATTAACAATCACCGTAACAGTTTTGTTTTCAGGAGTCAAGAATGAAAATACATTAAAATCATTGTTGTCATCAGGAAAAAATCCGTTGTCAAGACAAATTGAATTTACAGGTATGTATTTTGAAAAATGTGCAAACCCGTAATAACGCTCTGCAATATACCATTCTTCATAATTATCAGTTGCAGTAAGGGTAGCGTCAGAGTAGTCAAATCCATCTTCTTTAATAGAATATTGATTTATTGCAACCCAACTTGTCCAACTTTCTGCTCCTGCATAAATTAAGTCCTGACCTATAATTCGTGCAGTAATGAGTGCACCTTTGAAATTTTTGGTGTGGCTCTTGTTTGGTAACTCGCACCACTCACTCATATCAAAACGAAGTTCAGGGTGGGGGACTACTAATTGATTTTTGAAGTCAACACGGATTTTCGGATTATTGTCATCGTGATATGAATGGTATGCAAATATTGGCATTACACTCATAATAAGTTCGTCTTTTGTAAGCAAGTTAAGATATTCAGGGGTTAAACCCATCATTTCGCCACTTTCAGGACCGTAAAGTTTAACATCCATTTTACGATTGATTATTTCTTCTGCAAAAATGTGCATAACTTCTGCCATTTCTTCCGGCTCGTAGTGGCAACCCTCTTGCCATACATAACTGCCACCCCATTTCCATTGTGGCTCGTTTATAGGGCTTACGAATTTTACGGGGAATCCCTCGTCAATAAGCCTTTGAGTAGCAGTTAAAAAGTAGTCTGCAAATTTTCTGTAATTAGCTTTCGGCAGATTACAAGTGTGCATCATTAAACTACCTGATGCTTGTCCTGTTGATGTCTGTGACCAGTGTGGAGAATTAGCAAAAACTATGAGAGTGTCAATGTTACCTTTGTCTAAGCATTTTCTCATAACATCTTTTGCAGTTTTGTCAAGAGAGTAGTCCCAATATCCTTCTTCTTTTTCGCGGTCATACACAAACATACTCTCTGTGCGTCTCCAAGGGTTTTGTACTCTGTAATTTTCCATATCAGTACCGCCGCCAATATTGTAACGGTAAATGTTCAGTTTAAGACCGGAATCCCCATATAAAAGTTCAGCGATTTCGTCTTGTGTTTTTTCGTCTTTTAAGTAATGACTCCACCAACAAGCAGATGTACCAAATCCCTTTAATTTTTGAAGTTCTTTTGCATTTTTGAGATTTATTTTCATATCATCAATCCCCAAATCAATGAAAAATCACAAGGCGAGTGCAAAATCCCCCTGCACCCGCCTTAAAATTAGTTGTAATATAAATTGTCGTTTTTCTTATATGGTTCATAAGTTGCGTTTGTACCGAGTTTGCGGAGTGTTTCTTTATCGGTATCAGAAAGTACAACTGTAGCATGAACATCGCAACCCTTTAAGCCCTTGATTGCATCAAGTGCCTGTTTTGCAAGCGGATTCATAGTTGCACAAATTGAAAGAGCAATAAGAATTTCATCAGGGTGCAAACTTGTGTCACGCTCGTGCATTTTTATTTTTAATTCTTTAATAGGCTCAAAAACAGTAGGTGAAATAAGCAATATTTCATCATCAATGTCGCCGAGTGCCTTTAATGCGTTAAGAAGCATTGCAGAGGCAGAACTTAAAAGTTCGCTTGCCTTACCTGTAATAATTCTACCGTCGTGAAGTTCTATTGCGGTAACGGGAGCGTTAGTTGTTTCTGAAAGATTAAGTGCTTTTGCAACAACAGGTCTGTCATCACTTGTAATACCCAACTGTTTCATAATAAGCTCGATTTTGTAAAGCTCACTTGAAACTTTCTTGTTATTTTTCTGCTGAACAAGATAGTTACAATGACGGCGTAAAATCTCTTTCTTTGACGCAGTAAGCACTACATCATCATCAATTATGCAGTTACCCGCCATATTAACACCCATATCAGTAGGTGATTTGTAAGGTGAAACGCCATAAATTTCTTCAAATATTGTATTAAGAACAGGAAAGTTCTCAACATCACGGTTATAATTGACAGTTGTTTCACCATAAGCTTCAAGGTGGAACGGGTCAATCATATTAACATCATTAAGGTCGGCGGTAGCAGCCTCGTAAGCCAAGTTTACAGGGTGTTTAAGAGGTAAATTCCAGATTGGGAATGTCTCAAACTTGGCATAACCCGCTTTAATGCCACGCTTATGCTCGTGATAAAGCTGTGAAAGACAAACTGCCATTTTACCGCTACCGGGACCGGGGGCAGTAATAACAATAAGTGAGTGGTCAGACTCAATGTAGTCGTTTTTACCATAACCCTCTTCACTTACAATAAGTTCAACATCAAGAGGATAGTTTTCAATAGGGTAGTGACGGTAAACATTGATACCAAGATTTTGCAATTTCTGCTCAAACGCAGTTACAGATGGCTGTTCTGAATATTGAGTAAGTACAACACCGCCAACATAAAGACCAAATCCGTGATAAATATCAATAAGACGGAGTACATCAAGGTCATAAGTAATGCCTAAATCACTACGGATTTTGTTCTTTTCAATATCTTTAGCACAAATAGCAATAATGATTTCAGCATCGTCTTTAAGTTGAAGAAGCATCTTCATTTTACTGTCAGGCTTAAAACCGGGTAGTACGCGTGCAGCATGGTAATCGTCAAAGATTTTACCACCGAATTCAAGATAAAGTTTGCCGCCAAACTTGCTTATTCTTTCTTTGATATGCTCTGATTGCATACGAAGATATTTGTCATTATCAAAACCTAATTTACGCATACTCTTCACCCCTCCGTTTTTTCTGTAATAGTTTCAACTTTTGCGTTTACTTCTTTATCCGTTACCAATTCTGATTTAATTTCTGTGTTTTCATTATCTTTATTTCTGTTTTTAAGCCAATCAACAACAAGTGCATAAATGGCTGACGCAGTAGGCACACCAAGCAATACACCAAGAATACCACCAATATTACCACCAAGTATTACTGCTATGAGTACAAGCATACCAGGAAGTCCCACTGACTTGCCAACAATTTTAGGGTAGATAAAGTTGTTGTCAATAGCCTGTAAAATAAGAACAAAAATTAAGAAAAGTAATGCCTTTAACGGACTTTCCATAAATATTATAAGACAACCTATAATCTCGCCAACAATCGGACCAATTACAGGAACAAGTGCAGAAATACCAATTATAACTGATACAACTGCAGCATTTGGAAAACCAAAAATAAGCATACCAATGAATGTAAGTATTGCTAATATGAATGCATCTGTAAACTGACCTGTAATAAAGTTTGAAAATGAATTCGATGCAACTGAACAAATATCACAAAGGTGTTTATATGGTTTGTGTGGTAAAACTGTTTTCAAGATTCTGTTGGTGAATTTACCGATTTTCTCTTTTTCAGCAAGAATGTAAATTGCAATTACAAAACCTAAAGCAAGATTTACAACGCCTGAAACAACTGAAGATGTAACACCCATTGTTGTGTTAAGAATATCACCGGTTGACTCAAAAGTGAAAAGTTTTTCAGCCATCGCCATAATATCTTCAATCTTGATTTGCGGATTGTGAAGCATTTCTGTGCTGATTTCAAGACCAAAACGCTCAACAAGTGAGTCAACCCAAGATACAAAATCTTGATAATAAACAGGAACTTTTTCTACAAGCAACATTATAGAATCTTCAAGTTGCGGAATGATTATAAACATTAAAAGAACAATAAATCCAAGAGTTGCAATAATTGTTGAAACAAGACTTAAAGGACGAAGAAGTGAACGCACAACTCGTTTTTTACTTTTGCCAAGTTTTTTGAACACTTTTCTCTCAAAGAAATTCATAAGAATATTAAGAATGAACGCAAGACAAAAGCCTACAATTACAGGTGCCAGAATTTTAAGAACTCCTGACAAAAATCCTGCAACAGCAATTAAGTTTTGTGAAACTGTAAAAAGTACAATTCCAAATGTAATTATTCCAAGAATTATCTTAATATTTTTCTTTGAAAACTCCATAATTTACTTCCTTTTATTACAAAAGATTATAAAAATCCACACTATTCAATATTATATACCAAAGTGCTTTATTTTTCAAGGATTATATGTAGTTCACAATGCAAAAAAATAAGAAAAAATTTTATATAAAAATCACAAAAGTAAATGTATTGACAAATATTAACAATCGTTGTATTATTGTATTAGCACAATAATACAAGCGAGGTGATATTATGGCTTGGAAATTTTCTTCAGACAAACCTGTTTACTTGCAAATTGCAGACAGAATAGTAAAAAAGGTCTTGTCGGGAGAATATTCTGCAGGTGAGCAAATACCTACCGTTCGTCAGATTGCATTAGAAGCGGCGGTAAATCCTAATACAGTCCAACACGCTTTTTCAGAACTTGAAAATGAGGGACTTATTATTTCAAAAGGAACTCTCGGCAGATTTGTTACTGATGATACCGAGATAGTTACTGCTTGCAGACGCCGAATGGCAGAACAGCTTGTCCGTGAATTTGCAAAAAATATGGAGCAATTGTCAATTACAAAAGAACAAGCTGTAACAATGATTGAGGAGGTAATGGAATGAACATTCTTGAATGTAAAAATTTAAGCAAATCATATAAAAAATATACGCCTGTACTTGAAAATTTCAATTTAGAAATCCCCGCAGGTAAGATTGTAGGACTTTTAGGACCAAATGGTTGCGGAAAATCCACACTTATGAAACTGATTTCAGGACTTTTACAACCTGACAACGGTGAAATTCTTGTATCAGGTAATCCTGTAGGGGAGAAAAGTAAAGCACTTATTTCCTATCTTCCTGAACGCACATATTTCAGTTCAAATATGAAAGTTCGTGAACTTGTTGAGTATTTCGCAGATTTTTATGAAGATTTTGATTCCGCAAGAGCATATATTCTTCTTACAGATTTAGGTATTGACCGTAATGCAAGCCTTAAAGCCTTGTCAAAAGGTACAAAAGAAAAAGTACAGTTGATTCTTGTAATGTCAAGAAACGCAAAACTTTATCTTCTTGATGAACCTATTGCAGGTGTTGACCCCGCAGCCCGCGAATACATTTTAAGTACAATTGTAAGCAATTATAACCCTGAAGCAACAATTATAATCACAACACATCTTATTACTGATGTTGAACAGGTGCTTGACGATTTTGTATTCCTTGGATTTGGTGGTAACATTCTTCGTTCAGGTAATGCTGAAGAAGTTCGTAACGAAACAGGAAAATCTCTTGACGAGTTGTTTAAGGAGGTATTCAGATGTTAAAGAAATTATTAAAATACGACTTTAAGTCGGTGTTAAGATATTGGTGGATTGCAGCTGTATCTACAGTAGGACTTGCTCTTATAGGCGGTTGGAGTTTTTCAATCTTTGAAAATCCGAAAGAGTTCCCCGAAATGCTTTATGTTGTGGCAACACTTGCGGCCATCGTAGCAGTGCTTGGCGGAATAGCCTTTGCAATTATGACAGTAATTCTTTTGTTCTCAAGATTTTATAAGAACTTTTTTACTGATGAAGGCTATCTTACATTTACACTTCCCGTAACACGCACTAGTTTGCTTAATTCAAAACTTATTGTAAGTGTTACAACAGTACTTATGACAGGTTTTGTAATAATTTTTGATATGCTTGTTGCGTTGTGTATTGGTGAGGCAGATGTTATTTTCACAAGAGAATTCTGGATAACCCTTGGTGAAGAAATAAAACATTTTTTTGAAACATTGGATGGTTATGTGGTATTTGCTATTGTTCAACTAATCGTTTCAGCAATTCTAACAGTTATAATTTCAGTATTATTTGCAACTTGTTGTATAACAATTGCATCAATTATTGCAAAAAAAGCTAAAGTAATTACTGCAATTGCTATTTATTATGTGGCAAACAGCACAATAACATTCGGTCTTGTTATGTACAACCTTTTTGCTATGGAAACACTCGTAGATTGGCTTAATGGTGTGCCAATATATCTTGAAAATCCTACAGCAGTACTTATGTCTATATGCAGATTACTGTTCAGTGGCATTTTCTGTGCAGTTCTTTATGCGTTCCAGTACTGGATGCTTGACAAGAAACTTAATTTAAGTTAAGGAGGAGTAAATATGAAAAAAATATTATCTTTGATTATCAGTTTTATCCTTATTTTCTCCTGCTTTGCAGTAACCGTTTTTGCAGAAGATACTATTGAAGATTTTGATATATTTAACGCTAAAATGCCAATAGGTACTTTTTCTGACAGATATGAAAATTTCTATGCAGATGGTGAACGATACACACGAATTAACGCATCTTTAGTTGAATTGGATTTGAATCATTACTGGATTGTGGAAGATGAGTATAATAATGACTATTATACAGGTACTAGTATTTATATTGAGCTTACAAATCAGCAAAAACAAGAAATCAAAACAGTAAAACTGGAAAGTAATAAAGACAGAACTATTGTTGAAGCAACACTTGTGTATTTTGATGATGTTGAAATGACAATTGTATATCTTAAAGATAATTATCTTGATGAGTACAATAAAATCATAAGCGGTCAGACAGAAATTTTAACAATAGATTTTATGTACCCATATTCTAATTCTGTAGAGGCACAGAATTATCAATTTGTCGGCGAAATGACATCATTTACAAATAGCCGACTTGTTGATTTGGAAGACGATTATGATGTAATTGCAAAAAACAGTGATGGAAGTATGTCAGTAGTAGTGGGCAAACTCTTGATTATTGATGATGAGTATTATTATCTCAATTTCAAAGAAGCAGGTTTTGACGAAGACGATTGGTATAGTGGCAGTATTGGTAAAATTGCAAATAAACCGATTCACAAAATCACAGATACACAGTTGCTTGAAAAAATTGACAATGCTATGGTTGAATACTATGAAGACGATTATGGCGTGTTGTATGACGATAACGCAACAGAATCAATTTCAATAGTTTTCTTTATATTTGTATTTGCGTTTATTCCGCTCGCAATCCTTGTGTTTTTCTTGATTAAAGCACTAAAAGGTGAAGGCATTTATAAAAAGTTGTATTTTACAGTTGTTGCTATCTGCCTTGCAGAAATTATTGTATTCTCAATCCTTGCAGGTATTGTTATTAAAACTTCGTCACTTGATGAGTTTGATTTCACATTGTCAGGTAGAACAATTGAAGAGTATGCAGATGAATTAGGTGTAGGCGCTCACGGTGAAGAAGTAGCAATGCTAAAAGAAGGATTTTACTGTGGTGATGGTGATTGTACCGATGGTTGTGCTACGGGTTATTTCTATCGTGATAAAGACTATAGCGAAGAAGATGCAATGTTAAAGTTAGAACTTGGTGAAAAAACAGAGAATACAGACGAATGGATTGATAGTGATTTTGTTTATGTTGCATCTTGGTCACAAAATATCGTAATAAACTCAACCGAATACGCAAATGGCTATATCGTTGAATATCAGGTTATCGGCGTAGGATAAAATGTAGGGCGGGGGAATTAACTTCCGCCTTTATTTATGCAAATTTGAGTTTATTGAATTGAGGTAATTAAAGAACCCGATTTTACCAAAAAAAGGGACGCTACATGCGTCCCTTAAAATTTTGTTAAATCAATTATAAAATATCATCAAACAACTTAAAGTTTTCTTTCTTTGCCTCAAGTTCGCCATTTTGAATTTTCTTGATAATCTCAACAATTCTGTCGTTAATTGGTGTTGCTACACCGTATTTTTTACCAAAATCACAAACAACACCGTTGATTGCATCAACTTCGCAAGGCTTACCTTTCTTCAAATCTTGTAACATCGATGGCTCAATATCGCGGTGCTTTTTAAGTGCTATTGGAAGCAAGAAACAACCAAATGCTCTCTTTATTGCACCTTTCCAATAGAAAAGAGAAACAATGTTTTTGCCCTGAACAGGTGCAAACTCAACGCCTGATGCGTGACCAACATCAATAATTTCTTTCATACAACGAATAGCAACTTTCTGACCTGCTTTGTCTTCAGTAACATCACCGAAAACACCGCCAACAACTGTGCCAAGACCTGAGAAAGTAGAGTTGATAAGTAACTTTGACCAACGAGCACCCATAAGATTTTCTTCTTCGTGAACAGGGCACATCATTTCGAGTAATTCTTTAACCATATTGAACTGTGCATCTGTAATACCGTCCATTTTACCCATGTGGAATGAAAGTGAGTCCTTGTCACTTGTAAGTTCGCAAACACCCGGTTCAACTAACGCTGCACCCCATTCAACAGCACAACCCATTGTGTGTTCTGTACCAACAATTTCAGCAATCAAAGGTTCAGGAATACCATTCTGTAATGTAACAATAACACCATCATCTGTAAGATAATCTTTAAGCATTGTTACAACTTCTTTGTTGAATAACTGTTTTGTAAGAAGAACAATTACATCATATTTGCCTTCCATTTGGTCAGGTGTAATTGCCTTAACAGGTACCACCATATCAACTGTACCAATAATTTTAGCACCTTTTGTGTTAAGTGCTTCAACATGAGCTTTGTTTCTGTTGATAAGGTCAACTTCGCCGCCATTTTTTGTAATAAACGCACCGAGTACAGTACCGAGTGACCCTGCACCATAAATCGCATATCTTGCCATAAAATAACCCCATTTCAATTTGTCAAATTTTTATCAAAGTAATTATATACCCATTGATTTCAAATTTCAATAGACTAAAGAAAAAAAGAACGATGTTCACCACATCGTTCTCGATTTTTATTGTATGTAAATTTTCAATTGTTTTTTACTCTTAACTTTTTCAAGACAGATTCAACTATATAATTCACAATACAAATTACAAAAACACATAAACTGCTCACAAGAAATGCACTTGCAAAGCTTGTTGCGTGAAGATAATCTAAAATAACCTTAACAGGTAGTATATTTGAACATATAAACAGCAAAATTCTGTGTAGACCTAAAATCATTAGAGAATTTTTACCCATGTAAACAATATATTTGTTATTACAATTCTGACAAATTAAAACAATAAATTGAAGGATGAAAAGTGAATAAATGAGAAATGTGTATGATTTTAGTCGTATAATTTCATCAGAATTTCCTGCCGCCAAAAGTATTCCTATGGCAAATAGCCCAAATGAAACAACAGGAATAATTCCACGAATTAACTTGTTGTTAAGTTTTGGGGCAATTTTTTCTTTAATTCGCCTGAACTCAAAAGCGACAAGCATAAAGAAAAGGGCAGGGCACAGAGCATTGAGTGCAAATGGGACATATTCATTTTCAAAATTCTGATTACAATATTGCTGAATTGGTAATGAAACTATAAACAGAATAATCATAATGATAAATCTGACAAAAGAATTCTTGATTTTTGCAATAAAATAAAAGATATTTGATGCAATAAAGAAGAGCTGAAGATACCATAAAGCCCAATTACAAACACGAGCACAGTTCTTTCCGCCAAGAATTAAATATTTAATTCCATTAAGAATAGTAATATCTCTTTGCAAAATCGTAATTGAAACAATAAACGAGAAAATAAAGAATAATACATAAGGTATTAATAGATTTTTGATTTTACCTACAAGAAAATCCTTGTATCTTTTCTTTGTGCTGAACAAATAACCGGAAATACAAAAGAAAAGTGGCATGTGAAATGAGTATATAAAATGAAAAATCTCTTTGTCTAAAAGCCAACAATGTGCCAGAACTACAGAAAAAATTGCGATACCTTTAATAAAATCAATAGATGTATTTCTTTTGTTTGAAACTTCATTAGTCATAAACTAAATTTCACACCTCAGCCTCGTAAAATCCAATACACTCTCTACCGGTAAGATTGTTTGAAACATTTCTTGCATTAAAATAAAGTCTTAACTTATTTTCGTGATACGTAAGACAACAAGCATAAACATATTGTGCCATCCAGTCATTATCACCACATTTTTGCGGTGCCAAAAATGGTTTTACAAACTCAAAATTAATACCGTCTTGGGATTTTAAAAGCATAATTGCAGAATGACTTTTTCCGTCTTTTTCAAAAAGCCCATTTTGAAGTCCTATGTAGCAATCTTTAAGTTTATACACCTTTAAACAACCTGAACAAAGATTGAGATATTTAATGTTTTTATCAGGACTGATAATGGGTGTTTCCCTTGAAACGTAGCCATTTGTAATGTTTTCACTTTCGGCAAAACTTATGTGCGTAGGCTCGCAAAAACCGCAATCTTTTATAAAAGTCTGTCCGCAAGAATAGTACATACGATACTTACCATCAACGCTAATCAAAAACGGATTTGAAATTGCAAAGCCTTGGTTGTACTCTTCATAATCATGGGTCTTGCCAATAACTTTGTATGGCTCGCACCAATCAATAAGATTAGTTGATTGGGTGCAGTAAATCTCTGATTTCCATTTAGCACCCACAAGACTTAAAAGATTAAAAATCACAGGCCTTGTACGCTCAAAAAACAGATAATATTTACCGTCAATGTAGTTGATATTCGGTCGCATAGCACGGTTTACAATCTTACCCTTGTTCTTGAAGTTTATTCCGTCAACGCTCTCATATCTGTAAACACCAAAAAAAGTGTGGCAGAATAAGTGCCATTTCCCGTCGTGAGAAATATCGGGAGTCAATACACTTGGGTCCGCAATAACAAAACTGTTCAAAGGATTTTTAAGTATAGGATTACCCTTAAAAAGAGTAAATTCAGCATTGTTAAATTGTTCAAATGTAAGATTATTCATAGTCAAATTCCTTGTTTGTAATAATAAATGTCATTCTTTCCTGAATACTTGCACCGCCGTGGTCTGTACCGATTCCACCGTGGTCAGATGTTATAATAATAAGCCAGTCTTCTGTGTCATAAGTTGCTCTCTGCTTGATTGCGTTAATTGTTTCAAAACCATATTGGTCAGCAGTGTTAAATGCCTCTTTGTATCTTGGATTGTTAATTGTAAAACCATAATTATGACCTGTACTGTCAGTTGGCTCATAAATAACAAAAATAAAGTCTGCACAATCTTTTTTGCTTACTTCATTTAATGTGTATTCGTGAGATGCCTCGTCATTTTTCAATCTGTTAAATGAAACATTAAGATTATTTTCTTCGCAGTAATCCTTTTCTTCGTTATATGTAGCATTGTTTCTGTCAAAATGACCTTTCCACTTGGTAATAAATGAAGAACTGTCAATTTTGTTTTCTTCAACAAGAGTTGTAAGAAGTGTTTTGTATTCAAGTGATTTTGTAATACCATTTGCAGTAATACCATGCTCACTTGCCCATACACCTGTAAGAATTGAACACCAACCCGGAGCAGTAGAAGTGTCTTGAGTGTTAGGGGCAGGGTAGTTCACACCACCACAATATGCAAGATTTATAGATGCGCCATCGTCTAATAATGTATCAACAGCACTTTTCCCATCAACCATTTCTGTAAGTACATCTGCACGGCAACCGTCATAACCTATAATAATTGCCTTTTTTTCTGTCTTACCGTCAGCAAGAGGGGAGTCAAAGTGAGTTTTAATAATATTGTATAGTTCAGTTTGAGGAACAGCATTTTCAATAGTGTTTTCGTAACCGACTAAAGCCACATTTTGTCTGAATAATTCTTCGGTGTCACCTGAATCTTTTGCGTATTCCATTTTCGGAATTAAAATAGCAGATGCAATAATTCCACCAACTAAAATAATTGCCAAAGCAATAATCAAAATTTTCTTTTTCATAAGCCCAACTCCTTTTTATGAATCAATAATACCATAAACTTCAACAAAAAACAACAAAAATAAAAGACGGCAAGTTTTTTACTCACCGTCTTGAAAATGTGTTTTCAATATTGGTTTTGCCCACTGAAAATATTGTCGCGTTGCTCGCTTGGAGCGCGTCGCACCGCTCTGTATTTTCACATAATAATCAACTTCGCTTCATCTGCCACAGGCAGCGCTCGTTGTGTCGTAGCAAAAACGATTTATCGTCTTCAGGGCAAAAATTTTTATCGTGTGCAAGGTCATATTTTCTGTTACTTTTTCTGCTGTTCGCAATAGTTTTTTCTCTTAATTTTCTTTAAATTTTTCAGAAATTTTTTCTTTTA
>JAFQCT010000021.1 GCA_017399405.1 Clostridia bacterium
CAATTGCCGATAATATAAATACACTTAATACAGAATATGTAAATTCGACTGCCGGAGAAGGGAGGATAAATGCAGTCAGATAATTTTGGCATAACAGCCATCTATTGCCGTTTGTCCCGTGATGACGGTACAGACAGCGAAAGCAACTCAATAGGTAATCAGAAAAAGTTGCTGTCACAAAAAGCAAAAGAATTGAAGCTCACCAACACAAAGTATTATGTTGATGACGGCTATACGGGAACTAATTTCAACAGACCCGGTTTTCAGGCAATGCTTGAAGATATTGAAATGGGATATGTTACAACCGTAATGGTAAAAGACTTATCACGGCTGGGCAGAGATTATGTTTCTGTCGGTCACTATACGGACAACTTCTTTCCTGATCATAACATCAGGTTCATAGCGGTCAACGACTTAGTTGACAGTAATGACGGTGATAATGAAATTGCTCCGTTCAAAAATATTATGAATGAGATGTATGCAAGGGATATTTCAAGGAAAGTCAGGAGTTCACACCGCATAAGAGGAAATCTCGGAGAACCCTTATCTCAGCCACCTTACGGGTATATGAAAGACCCTCAGAACAAAAAGAAGTGGATTGTTGATACAGAAGCTGCAGAAGTAGTCAAGAGTATCTTTGCAATGTGCATTGAGGGTAAAGGCAATGAAACTATTGCCCGAATACTTCAAGAAAACAAAGTGATGATACCGATGGCATATTGGCAGAGCAAAGGTCTTAACAAGGGCGGCAAGAAAACTCAGCCTGACCCGTATAAATGGTGTAAGACAACAGTACAGAAAATTCTTGCTCAACAGGAATACTGCGGTGATGTTATCAATTTCAAAACCTATTCCAAGAACTTCAAGAACAAGAAAAGACTTCAGAATCCCGAAGAAAACTGGAAGATTTTTAAGAATGTTCACGAACCGATAATTGACAGAGATACCTTTGAAACTGTTCAGAAGATGAAAGCAAAAGGAAAACGCAGAGCACCGAATCCTGAACACGCTGCAAAGAATATGTTCTGCGGATTATTGTACTGTGCCGATTGCGGAAGTCCGTTATGGTTCAATGTCAACCATCCCAATACTGACATCAAATATTTTATGTGCTCAAACTACAAAGGTCGCAGAGGTACTTGCGAGGGTACACATTATGTCAGAGCAGATTCTTTGGAGCAGATTGTGATGCTCGAACTAAGAAATCTTGCAAGTTTTCTTGTTGAGTATGAAGAAGCTTTCACCGATATTCTTGAAGCAAAGACCAATAAAAGCATACTCAATCAGCAAAAATTTCTTGAAAGCAGTATTGATAAATCTGTTGCGAGAACAAAAGAGATTGCCGTGATGTATGAAAAACTCTTTGAAAAGCATATTAACGGCATTGTCAATGAAGAAAGCTTTATGCAGTTATCTCAGAAGTATGAAACAGAGCGTGACGAGCTAAAAGTGAAAATCAGGCAATACCAAGAAGAACTTTCAGAAATTGAAAACCTGCGTACAAGCAAAGAGCAGTTTACTTTTGCGGTCCGTAAGTTTATGCAGATGGAAACGCTGACACCTGCACTCTTGAATGAGCTCATTGAGAAAATTGAAGTTCATTCCATTGAAGGTAAGGGCAAGAACAAAACACAGAGGATTGTAATACACTACCGCTTTATCGGGGTTATTGAAAATCCTGTGAAAGAGGAAAATATAGTCCTCGAAGCAAGACAAGGCGTAGCCGTGGAATATCTCACGGCATAACAAAAAAGAGCAGGCTACAAACCTGCTCAATACATAACAAATTTAATTATGAGGAAATGTAAAAAAGAAAAGTGAGTATTCACTTGTGTAATGAATACTCACTATGGCGCGAGAGACGGGACTTGACCGTCTGCTCGCGTTTTGCTCGCATACTGACCACTTGGCGACCCAATTTCTTGCGAAATTCGGTACCCGCCAATCGCTTTTTGCTAAAAACAATCTACCAGATTGTTTTCTTAACGCAAAAACCCTCTCGGGTTCAAGTTCCTACATTTTTACAAAAAATAAAGAGTTCACACAAAAGTGTAAACTCTTTATTTGGTGCGAGAGACGGGACTTGAACCCGTACGGGATTACCACACGCCCCTCAAACGTGCGCGTCTGCCGATTCCGCCACTCTCGCATATCGGTCGTTCTTTCGAACGCAAGAGACATTATAACAAAGGAAAACGGTAGTGTCAAGTGTTTTTTGAAAATTTTTATAAGTTTTTGTTATTCGCGTTGTCTTTTATTTGCTTGCAAAACCAACATTGTTCGGTATTCGGCTCAATCTCATTTTTGGAAAGTGTTGTTTTATGGAGAAGATTATAATGTTCAAAGCACAGATTTTTCTCAAGGTCAGGGAAAAGCGTTTTACCATATCTCCTTATATATGGCACTATACACACTTCAAAATACAAATCGAAATGGTCTCTTATTACTTCTTTCATAAATTCTTCCATAATATAATCTCCGTATATTTTGTAAAATCTTACTTGGAAAGATTTTATCTTACTTTTAAGCATTTGTCAATCTTTTATCATATAATATCGTCTGTAAGGAGTAGATATTATGAAACCATTGAAAGATAAAATCAGCATTACTGTTGATAGTGATATTCTTGAAAAAGCAAGAAGGTTGGCAGAGCAGGATGACCGTTCGCTTTCTCAATTCATAAATATCGCTCTCAAAGAGTATGTGAAGAAAATCGAAAAGAAAGATTAAAAGTCGGGTTAAAAGCCCGACTTTTTTGTTTTGTTATTTGATAAGGGTAGGGCGGGGGATTGACCTCCTATTTCTGTTCTTTTACTGATGGCTTTTTGCGGTGTTTTGGTAGGCCTTGTGCTATGGTAGGAAAATCGTTTGCTGTTTCGGCAGTTGGCTGAATTTCATAAGTGCCATATTTATTCACCATTTCATAAGGGCTTTCGGGATTGTCAGGCACATAGGTAACGCGTTCTTCAAGTTCTTTATAATGTGGGAACTTTTCTTTTTCATTTTTCATATTATCACCATTTATATTTTTTCATATACAAATGACAATATACAAAAAACCGACCTGATTTATCAAGTCGGTTATTTTTTCATATTAAGGTTAAAATCCATTTGCCTAAAACATAAAAAGCAGGAATGAAAAGTGCAGGTAAGAGGTTTCCAACTCTGATTTTTTTGCCAAATGTAATATTTATACCAACACAGAATATAAGTGCCGAGCCTATGTATGAAAGATACCCGGTTAACTCGTCATTTATAAAATTACCTGCAAAGTGTGAAATCAATGTAATCGAGCCTTGGTAAACAAGAATTGCAAGAGCCGAACACATAGTGCCGATACCATAAGTTGACGCCATAATTGCCACAATTACAAAGTCAAGAATTGCCTTGGCAGTAAGCATTGAATAGTCACCCGTAAGTCCGTCTTGCATAGAACCTACAATCGCCATAGCACCAACGCAGATAATAAGTGATGTATTCACAAATCCGTCAACAAACTTGTTGTCGTTTTCTGCCTTGAAAAGTTTTTTGAGTTTTTCACCTAATGAGTCCATTTTCTTTTCAATGTTAAGCAACTCACCAATAAGTCCGCCTATTACCATTGAAAAGATTAAAAGCATTGTGCCACCAGTTTCGATTTTTCCGTCTGCGGTTACTGTAAGCATTCCCTGAAGAGTACCTGTAACTCCGATAAAAATTGTAGAAACACCACACGCTGCCATTAAAGTTTTGTGATAACGCTCTGTAAATCTTTTGCCGATTAAAAGACCTAATCCGCTACCTAAAACTACTAAAACTGTGTTTATAATTGTGCCAAGACCAAACATTTTTGTCACTTCCGAAAAAAGATTGAATGAATTATAACACTTGCACATAATTTTTGCAATATTTTACAACTTTATTTGAAAATTTTTCTATTGAAAATTACTTATAATATGATACAATACATATTATAATGGAGCAGATTGGGGTATTTTTAACAGTTTGTTCTTGTGATGACCATAAAAACGAAGGAGAATTAAAAATGGAGTTTCTCAAAAATTTTGAAATCCTTTACGAGAATTTCTTTGAACTTGATTGGAGAATGCTCGTAATGTGGGTTATTGGCGGTATTCTTATTTTCCTTGCTATTAAAAAGGAAATGGAACCAACACTTCTTTTACCAATGGGCTTTGGTGCGATTCTTGTAAACTTGCCTTTTTCAGGTGCTATTACTCAAATGGCAGAAAATGGTGAACTTGAAGTAGGTGCACTTGATGTGCTTTTCAATGCAGGTATTGCAAATGAACTGTTCCCACTTATTCTTTTCATTGGTATTGGTGCTATGATTGACTTCGGTCCGTTGCTTTCAAATCCAAAACTTATGATTTTTGGTGCAGCAGCACAGTTCGGTATTTTCTTCACACTTTGCTTGGCATCAATGTTCTTCCCAATCAATGACGCAGCTTCAATCGCTATTATCGGTGCGGCTGACGGTCCTACATCAATTGTTGTAGCAAACAAACTTAACTCTCAGTATCTTGGTGCAATTATGGTTGCTGCATATTCATATATGGCTCTTGTTCCTATTATTCAGCCACCATTTATTAAACTTTGCACAACTAAAAAAGAACGCTTAATCCGTATGCCTTATTCACAGACAGAGGTTACAAAACTTACAAGAATTCTTTTCCCAATTATTATTACAATTGTTGCAGGCCTTGTAGCACCAGCATCAGTATCTCTTGTTGGTTTCCTTATGTTTGGTAACCTTATCCGTGAGTGCGGTGTGCTTAACTCTCTTTCAGAAACAGCACAAAAAGTGCTTGCAAACCTTATTACAATCTTCCTTGGTATCACAATTGCTACAAAGATGCACTATGAATCATTCTTGGCTCCTGATACACTTCTTATTCTCGGTCTTGGTCTTGTTGCTTTCATCTTCGACACAGTTGGTGGCGTTATGTTTGCAAAACTCCTCAATGTATTCTTACCAAAGGGCAAAAAGATTAACCCAATGATTGGTGCTGCTGGTATTTCAGCATTCCCAATGTCAGGCCGTATTGTTCACAAAATGGGACTCGCAGAAGACCCACAGAACTTCTTGCTTATGCACTCAATCGGCGTAAATGTGTCAGGTCAGATTGCATCTGTTATTGCAGGTGGTCTTATCCTCAATTTCTTTATGGGTAAATAAGGAGGGCTAAAAATGTTAGAAAATTTATTTGTAACTTTAATGGCTTTTATGTTTGAGCCAATGAACTTCGTTCTCAATATTAAATATATGGTTATTGGTATGATTTGTATTATTGTTGTTATGGGTGTGCTTATTCTCATTACAACAGCACTTAACAAATTTACAAAGAAAAAAGATAAAGACAATAAATAACCTCAAAGACCGTCGAGATTCCTCGGCGGTTTTTACTTTTGCAACCAAAAGTTACAGGGATGTAAACCAGAGTGTATAGAAAAATAATTTTTCATCATATATCTTAAATGTGTTGACAAAAAATAAAATCTTCTGTTAAAATTTAACTAGTATTCAATGGAGGTGCATTTATGAAAGATTTTATTGAATATATCGAGACTTCTTGTGCGAAGCTCCCCGATAATCACATCACATACCTTTATAAAAAGCAAATTCTTGATGAGATGACTGACCGTGCTAACGAGGTTACTCATTCAGGACTTAAAGATGAAAAAGTTCTTGCTGACTTAATGGCTGATGAATACCCAAACCTTGACGGTAATTATTACGCTTGGGCAAAAGAATATAAAAAGAAACAACACGCTAAAAGAATGCGTTTAATTTATGGTGTTGGCGGTGTACTTGTTTTCTTCATATCACTTATTCTTTTCTTTATTGTTGGTGAAAACGCAACATTTACTTATTATGGTTATAACGATGATGTTCTTGGACTTCATACAGTTTCAGCATATCGTAATGCTTGGCTTATTATTTTAGGTGCGATTTTTGGAATTATCATTTTCTGTTTAGGATTTGGAATTAAACGCATTTGTAAAATGAGAAGAGTTTTTCACCCAATTGCCAGAGCACTTATTATTCTTTGCGTAATGATTATTATGGTTTTCGCTTTCCTTTGTGCTCTTATGCTTTCAACAAATCCTCTTGAAACAAAAATGTGGCCAATTGTTATTGCGGGTATTATTCTTGCCCTTGTTGCTGACATCTGTTTTGCATTTGCAACAAAGCAGAAGTTCCGAACAATTACAACAATGATTTATATGCCGATTATCTCAACAATGTTATTTGTAATCCTTAATGCCTATGGATTTGTGGGTTCTCTTGGTTGGCTTGTTATTATTTCAGGCTTAATTGTTGATGTGATTTATGCCTTGGCATTGGTTGCACACAATGCAAAATACTTTATGTATAAAAAGGAGGACGATGAATAATGGAACGCAGATTAAATGCTGAACTTTGGGATAAAATGCATTATCTTTTCCGCGACTTCAATGACCGTATGGTGCATGTAGAACTCAATTATGATTTTGTTCCCGACATAGAAGCTCTTAAAACCGTTATTATTTGTGCATTTGAAAAAGTGCCTGTACTCCGCTCAAAATTTGTTGACACAAAACTTTCAACTCATTGGGAAGTTAAGCCTTATGTAATTGACGATATTCTTACAGTTGCATATCCTGACAATGTGGAAGAAGCAGTTGAACAGTTCCTTACTCAATATATTGCTCCTGACGCAGATAATCAAATGGAAATTGCACTTTTCATTAAAGATGGTAAAAGCACACTTTGTATTGTTGAAAATCATATGTGTATGGACGGTGGCGACCTTAAATATTTCTTGCAGGCGTTCTGTGAGAACTATACAAAGTATGTGCAAGAGGGTGTAAGCCCCGTTGAATTCAGAACAGGTTCCCGTGCATATAATGATGTTTATTCGGGTTTTTCAAAAACTGAATCGGGTGTTGCACAGCGTCTTTTCAAGAATATTAACGCAAGAGATGACCACAAATTCCCACTTACACCTAATAATATTAGCGATAAATCATTTATTGCAAGAAGAAAGTTCAGTGAAGACACTCTTGCAAAACTTAAACCAAAGGGAAAAGAACTTGGTGCTACCGTAAATGAGTTGCTTTTAGCTGCATATTTTTATAGCGTTTATGAGTTGGCAGGATTCCCTGCAAGTGACAAGGTTATGATTTCAAGTGCTATTGACCTTCGTCGTCATATGGACGATGTTCAGGACACAGGCTTTACAAATCATACATCTTGGATGCAGTGTGCTGTTCCTGAACGCGGTCGTGATATTTTTGAAACTATTAAATATGTAGTTCGCAGTTCAAACCGTTTTAAGAAAGATAAGTTTATGGGGCTTTACGGACTTCCGCTTCTTAATTTTGGTTACAGCATTATGCCACACGCAGCAAGTGAAGAAATTATCAAGATTGGTTACTCAAATCCATATATGGCAATGAGTAATATCGGTATTCTTAATGGTCAGCAGTTAGCACTTGATGGTCACGAGCCAACTGATGCCTTTATGTCAGGCGCTGTTAAATACAAACCATTTGTACTTCTCACCGCAACAACATATAAGAATGTTATTACCCTTTCAATGTGTGTTCGCGGTAATGATGAAGATAAAAAGATTGTAAATAACTTCTTCGACCTTATGGAGAAAAACATTAAAACAATTATTGGTGAATAATTAAAATCGCATGGGACGCTGGCCACAGCGTCCCGTTTTTATGTGCTTTTCAACAAAGAAAAGGAATATAATTCGGTAAAGTGTATCATTGTAAAGGTTTTTTATTTAGTGTATAATTATATAGTATATATCTGACAAAATGTCGGGAGGAATTATAATGAAAGTTTACGAAATTAAAGAAATCCTTGATGCAGAGGTAATCTGTGGCGAAGAATTTATGGACCGTGATGTTTTTACTGCTTGCGGTAGTGATATGATGAGTGATGTGCTCGCTTATGTTAAGGAACAAGCAGTTTTGCTTTCAGGACTTGTTAATCCACAGGTAGTTCGTACTGCTGAAATGATGGATATGCAGTGTATCGTGTTTGTTCGCGGTAAACAGCCTGACCAAGGTATTATTGACCTTGCAAAAGACCGTGATATTGTTCTTATGACTACAAAGCAAGCAATGTTTGCATCTTGTGGTATGCTCTATGAAAAAGGTCTTCGAGGAGGAGCAATGAAATGAGCAACTTGAAACTCCACTTCGATGTACCGGGTGATGATTTTACACGAGCAGGTGAGGCATCGGGTAAAGTCAAAAAGACCTTAAAGGATTTGGGGTTCAATCCTGAAGTTGTCAGAAAAACCGTAATTGCTCTTTATGAGGCAGAAATAAACCTTGTAATTCATGCAGGTGGTGGCGAAATTGATGTTGAAATTTCACCTGAATGTATTGATATGGTTTTAACTGACCAAGGCCCCGGAATCCCTGATGTTGCACTCGCTATGAAAGAGGGCTATTCAACTGCACCTGATAATGTGCGTTCATTGGGATTTGGTGCAGGTATGGGACTCCCTAATATTAAAAAATACACCGACGATATGAAAATTGATTCTGTAGTTGGCGAAGGTACTACAATGTATCTTAAAGTTTTTACAAATTGAGTGATAATTTATGAACGAAACCTATTTCCATTCTGTGCGACTTGATGAGGAAAAATGTAAGGGTTGTGTTTCTTGTTTGAAGCGCTGTCCTACGAATGCAATCAGAGTTCGTAACGGAAAGGCTTACATACTTTCAGAGCGTTGTGTTGACTGTGGCGAATGTATAAGAATTTGCCCTTATCACGCAAAGTATGCTGAAAAGTATTCATTAAACGAAATTTTAGAATATAAATACAGAATTGCTGTGCCTGCACCTTCACTTTATGGTCAGTTCAATAACCTTGACGATACTGATTATGTGTTGACAGGGCTTAAACGAATGGGCTTTGACGATGTTTTTGAAGTGTCCAAGGGTGCAGAACTCGTCAGCGAGGCAACTCGTCTTATTCTTTCAATGAATAAGACTAAAAAACCGTTGATTTCTTCAGCTTGCCCTGCTGTTGTGCGACTGATTCGTGTGCGTTTTCCTAACCTTATTGAAAATGTGCTTGATTTGAATGCACCTATGGAAGAGGCGGCTCGCCTTGCAAGAATTAAGGCGAGAGAAGAAACAGGGCTTTCAGATGAAGATATTGGTGTGTTCTTCATTACACCTTGTACTGCAAAAATTTCTTCTATTAAACAACCAATCTGTAACGGTAAATCAAATATCAATGGCGTTCTTGCAATTAAAGATATTTACCCCGTACTCGTACAGCAAATGGACAAAATCATTGAACTTGAAGATTTAAGTGATTCAGGTATTATCGGTGTTGGTTGGGCTTCATCAGGCGGTGAGTCCGCAGCACTTTTGAAAGACAGATATTTAGCGGCAGATGGTATTGAAAATGTCATAAAAGTTCTTGAAGAATTAGAGGACGAAAAACTTAACGACCTTGAATTTATTGAACTTAATGCTTGCTCAGGCGGTTGCGTTGGTGGACCGTTGACGGTTGAAAATCCCTTTGTTGCAAAAGCAAGACTTCAACGACTTCGTAAATATATGCCTGTTTCTTGTAATCACCTTGAATATGAGTCAATTCCAAAAGAAATGTATTGGGAAAAACCTTTAGAGGCAGCTCCTTGGAAATTGGCTGACAATGTATTTGAAGCTATGCAGAAAATGAGCGAAATTAACGAACTTCGCAAAACCTTGCCGGGACTTGACTGCGGTATGTGTGGCTCACCATCTTGTCGTTGTTTTGCAGAAGATGTTGTTGCAGGTAAGGCCGATATAAATGACTGTATTTTCAACATAAAAGATAAAGAAGGTGTGGTTATTCCTAAACCATTCCGTACAGAAAATAAGGAAGAAAAATAATGACAGTTAAAGGGTAATCACTAATTGCAATCTTATGCACAATTCTCAACAGTTATTTTCCCACCATAGCTCGTCCTAAATACTCGCCAATACACAAAGTATTGCCTGCGTTTTATGACGGCTCTGTTGAAAAAACATCTTGTCGATAATTGCACATCGATTTTATTAGCGATTACAATGGAGAAACAAATGAAAATAAGCGAAATTTGTGAAAAATTAGAACTTAAAATACTCGTTGAGGGTGACATGGACCGTGAAATCACAGGTGGTTACTGTGGCGACCTTTTAAGTTGGGTTATGGGCAGAGCACAGGGCGGTGACTGTTGGTTTACCGTAATGGGTAACATAAACGCTATTGGTGTTTGTGTGCTTGCGGATTGTGCGTGTATAGTTCTTTGTGAAAACGCAACTCTTGACGATAACGCAAAAACTCGTGCAGAAATGCAAGGTGTAACAATTCTTTCGTCAGAAGAAAATTCTTATACATTGGCAACAAAATTGGGTAATTTGTTATGAACTTAAAGTATGATTTTCATCTGCATTCCTGCTTGTCCCCTTGTGGCGATAACGATATGACACCATACAACCTTGTCAATATGGCAAAACTTATGGGTTATGATATTATCGCCCTCACAGACCACAATTCCTGTCTTAATTGCCCTGCTGCCATAAAAGCGGGGGAGCAGGCGGGTATTACAGTTGTGCCCGGAATGGAACTTTGCACATCAGAAGAAATTCATACAGTTTGCCTTTTCCCTACACTCGAAAATGCATTGGAGTTTTCAGAATATGTAAAAACCACAATGCCACCCGTTAAAAATGACGAAAGCATTTTCGGTAATCAATATATAATGGACGATACTGACCAGATACTTGGTAGTGAAGAAATCCTTTTAACAACTGCATCGGGAATAAGCATTGATGATGTTGTAGCAGAAGTTTCACGATTTAACGGAGTAGTTTTCCCTGCCCATCTTGACCGTGCATCTTATTCGGTGCTTTCAGTTTTGGGCTTTATGTACCCTGAAATGAACTTTACTTGTGCCGAGTTTACCCATAAAGCGTACATTCCGCAGTATGAAGAAAAACATCCTTTGCTTAAAGGAATGAAACATCTTCGCAACTCCGACGCCCACTACCTTGAAAATATGCTTGAAGCAAGTGAAGAAATCGACCTTCCCGAATGTACTGCAAGGGCAGTTGTTAATTATATTTTAGGAGAATAAAAAATGTAAGGGACGCTGACCACAGCGTCCCGAAAGGAAGTTTGAAAGGGGTATTTTTATGAAAAAGATGAGCAAAGGCAAAAGAATAGCTATAATTATTATTTCAGTTATACTCTCATTAGTTATAGTGTTACCTGTTGGACTGTTTGTGTTTTTCTTCCGTATAACACCAATTTTTATGGATGGAGAAGAGATTAAAGCTGAATACATAGACAACCCTGCAATGAGCGTTTCTTGGCAAGAATATGATAAACAAAATCTTGTATTATCAGTCGAAACGACAACTCACACAAAAGATAGTTTTGAAATAACTTTACCAGATAACTTTGTTTTTAATGAAGATGAATCAAGTGATGGTAATTATGTATTTTGGATTAAAAACGGTGAAGAACCATCGGCAATAGTTTCGATATCAGACCCAATGCTTTTAACTGAAGATTCAGAGTATGAGGAAGAAATAAAAGATTATAAAACAATGCAACTTATACAAAAGATTTTATATGGTCATGCATCTAAAAAAGGTTATGGAATAGAATTGGGAACAGAGTATGACTATAACCTTTTAGTGAATAGCATAAATGTATCTACTTTTGACACAAATAATCATCATCAAGTTTTTGTTGTATCACAAGCAGGAATGATGAAATCACTTGCAGCAACACCTTTAATGTCGCCTAAATCGATATATAAAGTTGATACAGATACATACAAAGGATTTATTTATGATAGAAGCAAGGTTAGAGATGATGGTAGTATTTTAAAATGGTATTCTATGGATGCTTATGCACCAGACAATCTTAATTCTGCCTATACTATTTACATTTCGGATATGAATAATGTATTAACAGAAGAAGATGTTTTTGCAATCCTTAATTCATTCAAAGTTAAATAAAAACAACAAAAAAAGGGACACAAATGTGTCCCTTAATTTTTTGCTATTTTATTTTCTCACAAATTGATAATACATAATCATTTACTATTTCTGTGTGGAATTCGTAATCTTGTAAATCAAAAATGTCAAAGCCCTTCATAATTTCGTTTACGCCTTGTCCGTCAATTTTACTGTACGCCTCTTTTTGAGTCCATATTTCATAAAACTGTTCAGGGGTAGGGTTATTCTTAAAAGTTTCTAACTCTTTACCACAAAAAACTCGATTTGATAGTTTTTCTAAATTCCTTTTTCCGTTTATGAGTTCAATGTCAATTCCAATAGGTTTGTTACTTCTGCAAACTGCAACCATATCGCCACTATGGGAAATGCTTACAAAACAGTTGTCAGCCATTGGTTTGTTCCTGTCATACCAAAGATTTTCTACACCCATATTAAGAAGTTCGGTTGCCGCCGCAATACTTTCTGGCTTTTTACAATGGTCTTTGATATTCTGTGGTAAAAGACTTTTATCATATTCAGTTTTTTCTGTAAGATTAAAGAAATAAACCGATGTCATAAAATCACCGTGTTTATTCTATCACAAAGAAATTCAAATATCTACTCTTTTACCTAAATAATCTGATGGCGAAACGGTGACTCCGTCTTTATAAAGTTCAAAATGCAAGTGAATACCGTCTGCACTCTCAATAGGGATTTCACCAAGTACACCGATTTTACTGTTTGCCTTTATTTCTTCACCAGGTTGTGCTACACCATCTTTTTGTAATCCATAGTACTTGGCAGTAAATCCGTTACCGTGGTTAATTGTAATAATCGTTCCCCATATTTCACTGTGTTCAAGTTCAGTAACTGTGCCATCACATATTGCATTCACTTGGTCGCCTTCAGCACCATTTATGTCAACTCCGTTATGAGTTCGCCAATCGTCTGTGGTTTTATTTTTTACGATTTCACCTTTTGAGTATTCTCTTGCAACTTTGTTACCTAAAGGGAAAGAGTAAAACACGCTTATAGGAGTTTCTTCTGTAGTTGTAATGGGGTCAGTTCTGTCGTCACGGACATTCTCAACAGGGGTATTAACCTCTATATCTTCTGTTGTCTGCTCTGTGGTGGTAATTGTAGTATCGGACTCTTGTGGTGTAATGTTGTTATCTTTGTTAGAGAACCAGATTGAAAAAAGTGTGACACCACATAATGCTAATGCTGAAACAGAGTAAATAGTTTTTTTGATTTTTTCTTGATTTTTTATTCTTTTCAATTAAAACACCTCTGTACCTATTTTTGACAGAAGTGCATAATTTATACAAGAAAAAACGGACGGTTGCGGAGCCGTCCGTTTTTCCGACTGACCTACATCAGTCTTGAGGGGTTGTTTGAGGATGGGGTATGTGCACCGCAGTCTCCCTTGGTGCATTTTTATAATAACTTACAAATATGAAAAAACAATGAATATTCTTTTAATATTCAGAAAAAGAAATATGAACAAGCATAAAAATAATTAAAATAAAAAATTTTCAAAAAATTATCGAACAAATGTTTACTTTTTAGAAATAATGTGTTAGAATATAGAAAAAAGTAGGCATTTTTATAAAGATTTTTAATTGAGGAGTAGTTTTTATGCGTCCTATCAATGATACACAACAAAAAATTTATGAGTTCCTTTGTGAGCGTTCGCAGTGTGGTGTTCCACCGTCAGTGCGTGAAATCGGCTCTGCTGTGGGGCTTCGTTCAACATCTTCTGTTCAGGCAAATCTTGATGCACTTGAAGAAGCAGGTTATATTGAGCGTGACCCACTCTTAAAGCGTTCAATCAGAGTGTTAGGTCAAGCCGAAAATGTAACAAGTGTTCCGCTTTTAGGTACAGTTACCGCAGGTATGCCAATATTGGCTGTTGAGCAGATTGAGGGTTATATTCCTTACAATGGCAGAGTTTCTCGTGATAAATCACTTTTTGCACTTAAAGTGCGTGGCGAGAGTATGCTCTGGGCAGGTATTCTTGACGGTGATGTTGTAATTTGCGAAAAAACACCGTATGCAACAAATGGTGAAATCGTTGTTGCTATGATTGAAGACGAGGCAACAGTTAAGCGTTTCTATAAAGAAAACGGTCATTTCAGACTTCAACCGGAAAATGATGCTTATGAACCAATTATTACAAATGAGGTAATAATTCTTGGTAAAGTAGTTGCACTTTACAGATATTATTAAATGGTTTTGCGGGGGTTTCAAACTCCCGCTTTTTTGTATATATTTGTATAATTGACAAAAAGCGTAAAAAAGTCTATACTATCTATGATTATGGATTTTTTATTAGCTTGGAGAAAAGTATATGTTAATTAAGTTTTCTGCACCTTGTCTTTTAGGGCTTGAAGGTCTTGTGGCACAAGAACTGAAAGATATGGAAGCACAAAATGTTGAAGCTAAAAACGGCAGAGTTGATTTTGAGGGCGATATGAATATTCTTGCCCGTGCAAACCTTTGCTCAAGATATAGTGAACGAATTTTAATCCGTATGGGTGAGTTTAAGGCAATCACCTTTGAACAACTTTTTCAAGGGGTAAAAAAACTTCCTTGGGAAGAATGGATTGGTAAGTTTGACGAGTTCCCTGTTAAAGGATATTCACTCAATTCTCAACTTCATTCAGTAAGCGACTGTCAGGCAATTATTAAAAAAGCAGTTGTTGAAAGACTTAAAGAAAAATATAGTATAAATTGGTTTGAAGAAAGTGGTGCAAAACATCAAATTCAGTTTTCAATAATGAAAGATATTGTAACTGTGTTTATTGATACATCTGGTGCAGGACTTCACAAGCGTGGTTACCGCCCTGTTGCAAATGCAGCACCTATTAAAGAAACTTTAGCCGCTGCTATGGTAGAGCTTGCTCGTCTTCGCCATTATCACACACTTTATGATGTGTGCTGTGGGTCAGGCACAATCCTTATTGAGGGTGCTATGAAAGCACTTAATATTGCCCCCGGACTTCATCGTTCTTTTATTTCTGAACGATTTGAAAATATTCCGTCAAGTGTATGGCAACAAGAAAGAGGTAGAGCAACTGACCTTGTAATCCGTGACGCTGATTTTATGGCTTATGGCTCTGATATAGATTTCCACGCACTTGAAATTGCACGGGAAAATGCTCGCCGTGCAGGTGTTGGTATGAAAATCGATTTATCTAAAAAAGATTTGAAAGACTTTGCACCGAAGAGTGAAAAGGGAACAGTTATCTGTAACCCACCTTATGGTGAGAGAATGATGGATATTAAATCTGCTGAAGATATTTACAGAACAATGGGTAAAATATTCAAGCCTGAGCGTGGATGGGCGTATTATGTGATTAGTCCTGACGAAGATTTTGAAAAATGCTTTGGCAGAAAAGCAGATAAACGCAGAAAACTTTATAATGGTATGATTAAGTGCCAATTATATATGTATTACAAATAAATTGCTTTTTATGGGTGTGAAATTATGAAGCATATTTTTGTTGTAAATCCCGTTTCGGGTAAAGGTGTAATCGCAAAAGCGTATATTCCTACAATTGAAAATTATATAAAAGAGCATAATCTTGATGCTGAGATTTATGTTACAAAAGAATCTCGCGATGGTATGCGTTTTGTTGAAGAAAAGGCAAAAACGGGGGAAGAAATTCGTTTTTACTCTTGTGGCGGTGATGGTACACTTTACGAAGTGGTAAATGGTTGCTATAAATACCCTAACTGTCAGGTTGCTAATATTCCGTTAGGGTCAGGTAATGACTTTTGCCGACTTTTCGGTAAAAATACAAATTTAAGTGACCATGTAAACGGTATACCGGTAAAACTTGACCTTATTGAAACTGACGGTACTGTTGCAATCAATGAGTGTGCTATGGGCCTTGACTCTGAAATTTGTGCAAAACAAGGTGATTTTAAGAAAATCCCCGGTGTAAATGGTGAAATGGCTTATACAGTAGCCGCACTTTACTGCCTTATGGGTAAATACAAAAACAGATTTAAGATTACTCTTGACGACACAGAAGTTTATGAAGATGATTATCTTTTCTGTTACATAGGTAATTCTCGTTGGTATGGCGGTGGTTACAAGGCTGCACCAAACGCTATGCCAAATGACGGTTTGATTGATGTTGTTATGGTGCGTTGCGACAGAGGAAGATTGGGGCTTTTACCATTGATTCCTAAATATAAAAAAGGTGAGCATCTTGATTGGGATATCACCAATTTTAAGCGTGCTAAAAAGGTGAAAATTGAAAGCCGTAACCCCGCTGCAGTAAATGTTGACGGTGAATGTGCTTATGTTACTGAACGCGAATTCAAACTTTTAGAAAAAGCAATAACTTTTGTAGTACCACGAAATTCAGATTTTTTGAATATGTTAAATTACACAACTGATGTTGTTTGATATGGATTGCGTAGGGGACGGATGCCTACATCTGTCCCCTATAATATTTTGAGGGGTTTTTATGTATAACTTTTTTGTTAATGAAAATCAAAAACAGAATAATCGTTATTTCATAAACGGAACAGATTTTAATCATATAAAGAATGTATTAAGAATGAATATAGGCGACACTTTTCTTGTTAGCGAAAACGGAACGAGTAGTCTTTGCGAAATTGAAAGTTTTGAAAGTGATACTGTAATTGTTAAAATACTCCAAGAAAATTATAACGATACAAACTTACCAATTAAAATATATCTGTTTCAAGGTCTTCCCAAAGGGGATAAAATGGAACTTATTATTCAAAAATGCGTTGAATTAGGTGTCCATAAAATTGTTCCTGTGCAGATGAGTCGTTGTGTAGTTAAAATTGAAGAAAAGAAAAAGAAAAATAAGCGGGAGCGTTGGCAAGCAATTTCCGAAAGTGCCGCAAAACAGAGTAAATGCAATAAAATTCCTGAAATCGGCGAAATTCTTACATATAAACAAGCATTGGCAAAAGCAAAAGACCTTGATTTGCTTTTAGTCCCTTATGAAAGTAAAAACGGAATGGAAGACACAAAAAATGCCCTTAACGAAATAAAAAGTGGTATGAGTGTTGGTATTTTAATTGGCCCTGAAGGCGGATTTGATGAAAACGAAATCCACGAAGCATTAGAAATAGGCGGAAAAGTCATATCATTAGGCAAACGCATTTTGCGTACTGAAACCGCTGCGATTACAAGTGTATCAATGTGTATGTTGCACGCAGAAATGAATTTAAGTGAGTAGTAAAATGAAACAATTACCCCAAGAATTTGAAAACAGAATGAAAACACTTTTAGGTGACGAGTTTGAAGATTTCAAAAAATCTTTTGATGAGCCACCTGTTCGTGCTTTTCGTGTAAATACAGACAAGATTTCACTTGAAGATTTTGAGAAAATCAATCCGTTCGGTGGGGAGAAAATTCCTTATGTTCCTAATGGATTTTATTTTGATTATGATGGTATTGGTAATCACCCATATCACCACGCCGGAATGGTTTATGTGCAGGAACCTGCCGCAATGGTGCCTGTGGAAAGCATAGAAATCGGGAAAAATTGGAAAGTTCTTGATATGTGTGCTGCCCCCGGTGGCAAAAGTAGTCAGATAAAAAATAAATTGGGCAAAGACGGTATTCTTGTATCAAATGAGATTGTACCGTCACGCTGTAAAATTCTAACGGGTAATATGGAACGAATGGGTTTTCAAAATGTTGTTACAACTTGTATGCATCCGCAAAAACTTGTAAAAATGTTCCCCGAAAACTACTTTAATATGATTATGGTTGACGCTCCTTGCTCGGGTGAGGGAATGTTCCGTAAAGAAGAAATAGCAATTGATGAGTGGTCGCCTGAAAATGTTAAAATGTGCGCCGAAAGACAAGCAGAAATTCTTGACTGTGCCGCAAAACTTGTAAAACTTGGTGGCTATATTGTTTATTCAACTTGCACTTTTTCACTTGAAGAAAATGAAATGACTGTTGATGCATTTTTAGAGCGTCATCCTGGATTTGAACTTGTACCCGTAACAGAAAAGGTGCGAGAAAATACTGCTGACGGATTACATTTTGATGGTTGCAAGTGTGAGAATATGCAGTACACAAGAAGATGTTACCCACACAAAACAAAGGGTGAAGGTCAATTTGTCGCAGTGCTTCATTATGCAGATTCAAATATTGATAACGAACATTTTTCTGTTCCATTCGGCAAAGAAAAACTCGATAAAACGCTTATTGATTTTCTTGACGATACGCTTACAACATACAAAAAAGATAATGTGCAAATGTATAATGGCAATCCCGTGTATTTTACACCCGATTTTCCTGTGCCGAGGGGAGTGGCTTTTGCTTGTGGTGTAACAATAGGTGAAATCCGCAAAAATTATGTAGTGCCACATCACCAATTTTTTATGGCAATGGGCAAGGATTTTAAGAGAAAAATTGAATTTACTGCAAATAGCGAAGAAATCAAAAAATATCTTCACGGTGAAGAGTTTAATACCGATTGCCCTAACGGTTGGGCAGTAGTAATGGTTGACGGTTGCACCCTTGGTGGAGTAAAAGTTTCAAACGGTCGAGCAAAAAATCATTATCCTAAAGGTCTTCGTACTAAATAAAATGAAAAATCCGCTCTCTTACGAGAACGGATTTTTTTGGAGCTGCTAACCGGATTTGACCGTCTGCTTCGGCTACGCCTCGCATACTGACTGGCTCGGCGACCCAAATTTTTATAAATTTCGGTACCCGCCTCACCACTCTGTGCTAAAAACAATTCGCCGAATTGTTTTTTAACGCACAGACCCAAGGGTTCAAATCCGTAATTATAAATAAAAACACAGAAATCCCAAAAGAGATTCCTGTGTTTTTGGAGCTGCTAACCGGATTTGAACCGGTGACCTCGTCCTTACCAAGGACGTGCTCTACCACCTGAGCCATAGCAGCATTTTGAAATGCAAGAGTTATTATACAGTTGTTAAAATAGTTTGTCAAGAAAGAATTATATAGTAAAATCCCCATTGCAACAAATCATTGCGTGACTTTTTCGAATTATTATGCAATAATGTAGTTGAAAAGGAGACGAGATGTATGCCTAAAATTTCAAAAAACATTAAAAAACTTCGTGCAGAACGTAATTTAACCCAAGATGCTCTTGCGGAAAAAGTTCATGTTACACGACAGGCAATATCAAACTGGGAGAATGATAAAACCAAACCTGATATTGAAGCCCTTGAAAATCTTGCAGAAGTTTTCGGGGTAGATATTGAAGAAATCATTTATGGCGAGAAAAAAGAAGTAATAATCTCACAAGAAAAAACAACCGAGAAAAATCGCATAAAAATAATTCTTGCAATTGTGGGCTCACTTCTTGTTGCCTCCGGTTTAGCACTTGTGTTCTTTGGCTTTTGGCAGAATTTATCAGTTTCCATGCAAACGGTTTTTTCTGTTGTGCCAATAATATCAGGTCAGGCATTTGCAGTTTATGTGTTCTTGAAAAAGAAAAGCAATGTGTTGTGGCGTGAATGTGCATCACTTGGCTGGATTGTGGGTATAGTTTCAACAATCGCCCTTATTGATAATATATGATATAAGTTGGGTTTATACAGATTATCTTTTTGTTGATGCTTTTCTTATAATTCCTGTAATGTTCATTATGGGTGCAGTAGCACCTTTGGGATTTTACTATTATATGACAATACATATTGCAATAACCGCCAATGTGTATATGTCAAACATCTTTGCGTCACTTCTTTTGTTTGTTGTGGGTAGCGTATTTGTTTTCTTAATTTCAAGAAATAAAGAAGATGTTCGAGGCAAAATAGCACAATGGATTACAGTTTTCGCGTCAATACCATTGTTTGTGATTTATGTGCTTGCAGGGTTTGAAGTTGAAATATTCCCACAGAATTTATCAGTGATTTTTGCTTTCTTACTTTCATTTTTCTTGTGTATGTTTATTTTTGCTCCCGAAAAAGACTCATTCAAATTGCCATATAAACCAATAGCTATTATTGGCTTGTGCGTGTCAATGCTTTATATGTCGGTAAGCTACATTTACGATGAAGCCGATATTGAAAACAATACTCTGCCATTTGTTCTTTCTGCAGTAGCGTGTATTGTTCCGCCTGTTGTGGCAGGATTTATTAAAAGCGATACTTTTGAAGATGATAAAATCAGAATTGGTACAACTGCATTACCTTTGGTGATGATTGTATGGAGTTACATTATGGCAATAATAAGAGAATACTTCTTGTGGGTTGAAACAGAAAACGGAATGGTTGATTTTGCTCCGGGTGTACTGCCTATAACACAGAGCATAGGAGGATTGCTGACCCTTGGTTTCGGTGCAATACTCATTTATCAAGGTGTAAAAGAATTGCAAATTTTCACATTGAATTTTGGTGTAATTACAGCATTTATACAAATTTTAAGTATTTACAGTTGGTTTGGTGACATCAATATTCTTGTTCTTGGTATTCTTCTTGTAGCTTTTGGCGTAGGGCTTATTATTCTAAATAGTAAAATGGTGTCCCTTAAAAAATCACTGAAAGAAGAAACTTCAGGAGGTGATGACAATGCGTAAGAATTTAACAATAATTGTTCTTGTTTTATCAATAATTCTTCAGTTGTCAGTGCCTGTTGGTATGATTGCATATAGTAAAAACATTGAAGGTGCTTTGCCTCAATATGGTAAAGAATTTAAGGTTAAAGTTGATGTAATTGATATTTATGATGGTTCAATAGGTTATCGAGCAGAAGGTTATTATAATTGGTATGACATAGGCTATTATGCCACTGTTAAAGCAGACGATGACGGATATGCCAACTTGTTTTCAAATGTTGATAAATCAAAACCTGAAACCGATGATTATATTCGCGTAACAATGGACAATAAAGCAAAGCTTGCAGATTTCAAGATTGATTCTGATATCACCGCTTGGAGAATAGAAGAAGAAACAGCATATATTGTTATCAATGTCTATAAAGGCGAATTTGAAGTTCTCGGCTTGTATATGGATGGTATTCCTGCAGAAGAATGGTTTGCAACTGCAATTACAGAACAAACCGAATATGACTCATTGACAATTATGAGATTACAGGACGAAGAAATACAATGGTGATTCAAGAAAAGAAAAAGTATTCACTTCATCAAATTCAAATTTATCTAATAACTTTTTTATTTGCCATTTTCACATTCTTGTGTTAAAATACTTTCATCAACTGAAAGGAATTCGGTTATGAAAGAATTTTTTAAGAAACACCGTGAACTTATTATATATATAATAGTTGGTGGGCTTACAACTGTGGCAAACTATATAATTCATTTTTCACTTCGCTTTTTAGGTGCAAATTATTATGTTGCGTTGAGTGTGGCTTGGATTGGCTCTGTACTTTTTGCTTATGTTGCAAATCGAATTTTTGTGTTTGAAAGCAAAACAAAAGGCAAAGCACAAGTTAAAGAGTTTGCACTTTTTATCAGTGCAAGGGTATTTTCATACGGGCTTGAATTGCTTGTTTCGTTTATATTTATTGATTTGGCTCACGCTGACAGCTTTGTATGGCAACCTGATTTTGTTGATACGGTAATCCCCATAGGCGAGTTGATTGTAAAAACATCGGCACAAGTAGTAATAGTTCTTTCCAACTATATTTTCAGTAAATTAGTAATATTCAAAAAAGATGCATAATATTCAAATATTCACTGTATAATGTATAAAAATACACGAAAGCAGTGAATATTTTTGCTTTTTATGAATAAATACTTGACTTTTTTGGATATGGTTGTATAATGAAGCCATAAAAATCAATTTACATAAAGGAGTAAAAAGAAATGAAAAAATCAGCAAAAATTATTTCAGTTGTTCTCGCTCTTGTTCTTATCGTTGGTTGCTTCGCAGCTTGTGGCGGTAATGATACACCTGACACACCTAAAGCTAAAGTAAAGGTTATTGATATTGCCCTTACAGAAGAACTTTATGCTTTCGGTGTTGATAAAAATCAGCCAGAACTTCTCACAAAAGTAAACGCATTTATCGATGAAATCAAAAAGAACGGTAAATTTGACGCTATCTGTGACGCATACTTCGGCGATGGCGAAAAGAAAGGCGTTACATCAGCTTCTCTTGACACAACAAAAGACCAGCTTGTAGTTGCTACAAACGCAGCATTCGAACCATTTGAATACAAAGTAGGCGATAAGTTTTATGGTATTGATATGGAAATTGCAGCACTTCTTGCTGAATATCTTGGTCAGGAACTTGTTATTCAGGATATGGAATTCGATGCAGTTTGTATGACAGTTGGTCAGCACAAATGCGATATTGCAATGGCAGGTCTTACAATTAACGAAGAAAGAAAAGAATATGTTGAGTTCTCAACATCATACTACACAGCTAACCAGAAACTCGTTGTAAAAGCTGATGACACAACATTTGATGCTTGCAAGACATTGGCAGATGTTGAAACAATCCTTAATGGTTATGACAACACTAAAAAAGCTGGTTTCCAGAACGGTACAACAGGTAACTGGTATGTTGTAGGTGATGAAGACTGGGGCTTTGCAGGTCTTAAAGTTGAAGGCAAAGGCTATTCAAACGGCTCACTTGCTGTTCAGGACCTTATCAACAACAATATTGATTTCGTTGTTATTGACGCTGACCCAGCAAAATTCATTACAGACGCAATTAACGCAGTAGCATAATTTCAAATAAAATAAATGTTTGCCATAACCCTGCCTCATGGTAGGGCTATGGCGTTTTTTAAGGATATTGACTTATGAGTGATTTTGAAAGAAAAATTGACAGGTTTATAGAATTTTTCATTGAGTATGATGGCTATAAAACTGTTATAGAGGGTTTACAAAATACCCTTAAAATAGCAATTTGTGGTCTTTTAATTGGTATTGTTATCGGTACACTTATTGCTATTGTAAGAGTTTTACCAAAATATAAACTTTTACCAAGAGTGCTTAATGGTATTTGTAGTTTTTATGTAGCGTTTTTCCGAGGCACACCAATGGTTGTGCAACTTCTTTTGTCATATTATGTAGCACTTCCGCTTATGGGACTCAATGTTCCGTCAGTAACGGTAGCCTTGGTTGTTTTCGGGCTTAACTCCGGTGCTTACATATCAGAAATTATGCGTGGCGGTATTCAGTCAGTTGACCCCGGACAAATGGAGGGCGGTCGTGCTATTGGTTTAAGTTTTGGTACAACAATGATAAAAATTGTTATTCCGCAGGCAATCAAGAACATCTTGCCTACACTCGGTAATGAGTTTATCACACTTATTAAAGAAACATCTGTTGTAAGTTTCGTTGGTGCTCTTGACTTGTATGTTGCATTTAACCGTATCGGTTCAAACAGCTACGAGTTTATGGTGCCATATCTTGTAATGGCTCTCATTTACATTGTGCTTGTTCTTATTATCAGCGGTCTTGTTAAATTGATGGAAAGGAGTCTGAGTAAAAGTGATAGAGGTCGTTAACCTTAATAAATCATTTGGCGAAATAGATGTCCTTCACGATATCAATATTAAAATCAACAAAGGCGAAAAAGTTGTAGTTGTTGGACCGTCAGGCTCCGGTAAATCAACTTTTCTTCGTTGTCTTAACTGTATGGAAGACCCAACATCAGGTAGTATTATTTTCAATGGTGTTGATATTGCTGATATGAAAGTTGATATTAACATTCATCGTCAGAAAATGGGAATGGTTTTCCAACATTTTAATCTTTTTAATAATAAAACAGTTATTGAAAATATTATGCTCGCTCCCGTTTATGTTGAGAAAAAACGAATGAAAAAACTTCGTCGCAAAAATCCAAATAACGAAGTTGTAAAGAGCGTAAAAGAAATTAAAGCAGATGCAAAAGCACAGGCAATTGAACTTCTTAAGCGTATCGGTCTTGAAGATAAAGCAGACGCTTACCCAAGTCAGTTGTCAGGTGGACAAAAACAGCGTGTTGCTATTGTTCGTGCACTTGCTATGAATCCTGATGTTATTCTTTTTGATGAGCCAACATCTGCCCTTGACCCTGAAATGGTTGGTGAAGTTCTTGAACTTATGAAAGAACTTGCTGACAGCGGTATGACAATGGTTGTTGTTACTCACGAAATGGGATTTGCCCGTGAAGTTGGTACTCGCGTTATCTTTATGGACGAGGGAAGAATTATTGAAGAAGGCAACCCAAAAGATTTCTTTGCAAATCCACAAAACGAGCGACTCAAAGAATTT
Organism: Clostridia bacterium; assembly: GCA_017399405.1. Taxonomy (GTDB): domain Bacteria; phylum Bacillota; class Clostridia; order Oscillospirales; family Acutalibacteraceae; genus Fimenecus. The sequence goes on from JAFQCT010000021.1 coordinate 24,207, forward strand.
TTGTCAAAAGTTTTATAATAAAAAATTGTCACCTCGGCATACTATTGCTGAGGTGATTTTTTATGACTAACAATATGAGTATGGATGTTCGTGCGTATTTCAATACATTACCAGCGTCAATACGCACTGCTATTGTAGAATCAGGTGCAAAGTTTGATACACTTGAACAACTTAAAGTCCTTGCTGAAAGTTATATGAATAAATAAAAGTTTTGTACGGGCGATTCACGAATCGCCCGTAATACTTATTGACAAAATATTAAAAAAATAGTTTAATATATAAGATACAAAATTTTACGAATAGGTGATACATAATGGAAAACACCGTAGAAAAGAAAAAAATAGTTTTAAGTGCTATTCAGCCAACAGGTACTCCAACTTTGGGCAACTACCTTGGTGCACTTAAAAACTGGAAAAATATGAAAGACGATTACAACTGTCTTTATGCAGTTGCAGATTTGCACTCTCTTACAGTTCGTCCTGAACCTGCAACACTTCGCAAGAATACAATGGAATTGTATGCAATTCTTTTGGCACTCGGTCTTGACCCTGAAGAAAGCATTGTTTTCATTCAAAGCCATGTGCCACAACACGCACAGTTGGCATGGCTCTTAAATTGTTGCACACAGTTCGGTGAAGCAGCAAGAATGACACAGTTTAAGGATAAAAGCGAAAAACACCCTGAAAATGTAAATGTGGGTCTTTTCACATATCCCGTACTTATGGCTGCTGATATTCTTCTTTATCAAGCAGATTATGTGCCGATTGGTGCTGACCAAAAACAACATCTTGAAATTACACGTGATATAGCAGAACGTTTTAACACGGTTTACGGCAACACTTTTACAATGCCTGAACCATTTATTGGTAAGGTTGGTGCTCGTGTTATGTCACTTCAGGACCCTACTGCAAAAATGAGTAAATCTGACCCTAATCCAAAGAGTTATATCTCAATGCTTGATGATGACAATGTAATTGTTAAGAAAATCAAGAGTGCGGTTACTGACAGCGAAGCAAAGGTAAGATATGCCGACGGAAAAGATGGTATCAATAACCTTATGGGTATTTACTCTTGTTGCACAGGTCTTTCTTATGAACAGATTGAAAAGGATTTTGACGGCAAGGGCTACGGCGATTTCAAAGCTGCAGTTGCAGAAGCAGTTGTTGAAGAACTCCGCCCATTCAAGACAGAGTTTAATAGACTTATAAATGATAAAGCATACCTTAACGAATGTGCAAAAAACGGTGCAGAAAAAGCAAGCCGATTTGCACAGAGAACACTCAATAAGGCAATGAAGAAATCAGGACTTTATCAACTTTGATTTATATTGTATGGCGGGGGCTTGTTTCTCCCGCCTTTGTTTTTGCAAATTTGAGTTTGTCGGGCTCTTTTGCCCCCTTTCGTCACTCGCGTTGCTCGTGCCACCTTCCCCTCCAGGGGGAAGGCTATATTGGGCTCCACCCTTGAGGGGGAGCTGGCAAATGCGTAGCATTTGACTGAGGGGGGGAATCTATAATCGCAACGCAGTTCCGACATTACGAATTCCGAATTACGCATTACGAATTGAGTCCGACAAACTCAAATTTGTTGAACTCTTTTAATTTGCACATTTTTTCAATTTTTGTGTTGACATCATCACTTTACTGTGCTAAAATACTCTACAATCAGCAAACAGAGGTAATATTTATGAAAACTCTTAATTTCGCAGCTGAATACTTTTACTTTAGCTTTTACTTTACAAAGTCAAAGGCTTGTTTCACTGCGGAAAAATAACAGATGCTGATTGAATATCTGTAATTTTTATCTCACAGTGAAACACTGTGAGATTTTTTTATTAAAGGAGTAAGAAAAATGGTAGTAATTCTTAAAAATGAGGTTGACCCTAAAAAAGTCGAAAATTTAACTAACTGGTTACACGAACAGAAACTTGTAATCAATGAGGTTGTTGGTGAATACCAAACAATTCTCGGTCTTATCGGTGACACAAGTCGCGTTGATATTGACCTTATTCAGAGTCTTGACATTGTTGAGGATGTAAGACGAATTTCAGAACCTTACAAGTGTGCAAACAGAAAATTCCATCCTGATGACACAGTTATTGATGTTGAAGGTTATAAAATCGGTGGTGGCAATTTCCAATTCTTTGCTGGCCCTTGCTCAATTGAAAGTAGAGAACAGATTTTAAGCATCGCAAAAGATGTTAAGGCAGCGGGTGCTAATTTTCTTCGTGGCGGTGCGTTCAAACCTCGCACTTCACCTTACGCTTTCCAAGGTATGCGTGGCGAAGGTCTTGAGTTAATGCTTGAAGCTAAAAAAGAAACAGGTATGCCAATCGTAACTGAAATTATGGACGCATCTCATATTCCGCTTTTCGAGAATGTTGATGTTATTCAGGTTGGTGCTCGTAATATGCAGAACTTTGAACTTTTGAAAGAACTTGGTCATCTTGATAAGCCTGTTTTCTTAAAGCGTGGTCTTTCAAGTACATTCCAAGAACTTCTTATGAGTGCAGAATACATTATGGCAGGTGGTAACGAAAAAGTTATCCTTTGTGAGCGTGGTATTCGTACATTTGAAACTGCTACCCGAAACACTCTTGATTTATCAGCAGTTCCAATGCTTAAAGAAAAGTCACACTTGCCTGTTGTTATTGACCCATCACACGCATCAGGTATTGCAAGATTTGTAAAACCAATGTCATTGGCAGCAGCCGCTTGCGGTGCTGATGGTCTTATGATTGAAGTGCATAACGACCCTGCAAAAGCACTTTGTGACGGTCCTCAGGCACTTACACCTCCACAGTTCACAGATGTTGTAAACTGTGTAAATAAAGTTTTAGACGCAGTAAAATAAGGTGATTAAATGAAAGTCGGAATAATCGGTTTAGGTCTTATGGGTGGCTCACTTGCCAAGGCAATAAGTTTTGGAACAGAGCATACTGTATGGGGTACTAACAGAAGTCCCGAGGCAGTACAAAAAGCACTTTTTGTAGGTGCAATTGAGAAAGAACTTACAAAAGAAGATTTGAAAGAGTGCGATTTGGTAATCGTTTCTCTCTACCCAGAAGCTACTGTTGACTATATTAAAGAAAATGCAAAGAATTTCAAAAAAGGTGCAATCGTTATGGATATAAGCGGTGTAAAACGCTATGTTTGTGATGCCCTTTATGAAGTTGCAAAAGAAAATGATTTTGTATTTATAGGTGCTCACCCAATGGCAGGTTTGCATTTGTCGGGATTTGAACACTCAACTGCAAAAATCTTTAATAATTCTTCAATGATTCTTACTCCTTATGAAGATACAGCGTGGGGGCATATAAATACAATTAAAGAACTTTTTCTTAAAATTGGGTTTACTAATATTCAAATGTCAACTCCCGAGGAACACGACAAAATTATCGCCTTTACTTCACAACTTGCACATGTGGTGTCAAATGCTTATGTTAAAAGCCCGAATGCCCTTATTCATAAAGGCTTTTCAGCAGGCAGTTATAAGGATTTGACCCGTGTTGCATATCTTAATGAAAATATGTGGTCTGAATTGTTCCTTGAAAACCGCGATAATCTTATAAATGAAATTGACTCCATAGTGAATAATTTGGTACAATATAAAGAAGCAATGGAAAATAATGACCGTGAAAAGTTAGAGGAACTTTTACGGGATGGCAAAAACTTGAAAGAACAAATTGACGGGTGACGAAAATGGAAGCAGTTAAAGTAACCGCATCAAAAGAATATACTGTGCATATCGGTTCGGGTTTTCTTGACACAATAGGTGAGAAAATCAAAGAAATAAAAAGACTTTGCCGAGTAGTGCTTGTGTCTGACGATACAGTATTTGCACTTTATGGTGAAAGAGTGAAAAAGAGTTTAACCAGGGCAGGTTATTCTGTTTGCGAGTTTGTGTTCCCACACGGTGAAGATGCAAAATCTCTTGAAAATTTTGGTAAAATGCAAGAGTTTTGTGCTGAAAACAGCATCACAAGAACTGACCTTTTTGTAGCCCTTGGTGGTGGTGTAACAGGTGACCTTACGGGATTTGTAGCAAGCACATATCTTCGTGGTGTTAACTTTGTGCAAATTCCTACAACTGTACTTTCAATGGTTGACTCATCTGTTGGCGGTAAAACCGCAATCAATCTTAATGCAGGCAAAAACCTTTGCGGTGCGTTTTATCAGCCTATCGCAGTTTATGCAGATTGCGAAACCCTTAACACATTACCCGAAGAAACCTTTAACGAGGGATGTGCTGAAATCATAAAATACGGTATGATTTTAGATGGTGAATTCCTTACATATTTAAGTGAAAATAGCATAAGAGAAAACATAGAATATGTAATCAAGCGTTGTGTTGAGATTAAGCGTGATGTTGTTGACCGTGACGAATTTGAAAAAGGTGAGAGAAAGCTATTGAATTTTGGTCATACAATAGGCCACGCAATTGAAAAGTGCAGTAATCTTACAATTTCTCACGGTAACGCAGTTGCAATCGGTATGGTTATTGCAACAAAAGGTGCTTATGAAACCAGCCTGTCTGACGAGGATTACAGTAATGTGCTTTTGCCAATTCTTAAAGCGAATAATTTACCAACAACCTGTGAATTTTCAGCAGAGGAACTTTACAAGGCATCACTTTCAGATAAAAAGAGAAGTCTTGACACAATGGCACTTATAGTCCCTGAAGAATACGGACTTTGCAAAATTATGAAACTTCCCGTTGAGGATTTATTGAATTTTATTGAAAAAGGTATGAATTAAATGGAAATGAGATGCACTCCGTCACGCCTCTCGGGACGAATAAATGCAATTTCATCAAAATCAGATGCACACAGGCTTTTAATCTGTGCTACTTTATCTGACAAACCTACAAAAATCAATTGTAACTGTTTGTCAAAAGATATTGTGGCAACTGCAGAATGCCTTAAAAGTATGGGTGCAGATATTACTGTGGGTAACAGTGCAATTACTGTTACCCCACAACCTTTTAATAAGAAAGCTACGCTTAACTGTATTGAAAGTGGCTCAACTTTAAGATTTTTATTGCCCGTTGTATCTGCACTTGGCATTGATGCCACATTCAAGGGACAAGGCAGATTGCCCGAAAGACCAATTTCACCATTAAAAGAAGAAATGGAGAAAAAAGGTGTAACATTCCATACGGGTAGCGAGTTCCCACTTCACTTGACAGGTGAATTACAAGCAGGAGAATATGAAATTGCAGGGAATATAAGTTCACAGTTTATTACAGGACTTCTTTTTGCACTTCCACTTCTTAATGGTGACAGTAAAATTAAACTTATTCCGCCGGTTGAGTCGCGGTCATATCTGAATATTACAATTTCCGCACTTCGCAAATTCGGGATTGAAATAGAAGAACAAGAAAATCTTTATATAATAAAAGGTAATCAACAATACAAATCTCCAAGTGAAATTACAGTAGATGGTGACTGGTCAAATGGTGCGTTTTTCCTTTGTGCAGGGGCACTTTCAAAAGAGGGCATTACCGTTACGGGACTTGATGTGAATTCACCACAAGGTGACAAGAAAATTCTTGAAATCTTGCGTAGAATGGGTGCGGATGTAACCGTAATTGGTACTGACATTACCGTTAAGAAAAATCGTCTTTTCGGTACAATTGTTGACGCAGGTGATATTCCCGATTTAGTGCCGATAGTTTCTGTGCTTGGTGCTTGCTGTGAAAAAGGTGCAACGCATATTATCAACGCAGGCAGACTTCGTATAAAAGAAAGTGACCGAATAGAGTCAGTTTTTAATATGCTTAATACAGTCGGTGTGGCAGTCAGTGAAACTGATGACGGACTTGTAATTTGGAGCGATAATGAAATGGTAGGTAGAGTAGTTAATGGCTACAATGACCACAGAATAGTAATGTCAGCCGCAATTTTAAGCAGTGAATGTTCATTGCCAGTTGATATTACAGATTACAAAGCGGTTGAAAAATCTTACCCGCATTTCTTTAATGATTTTAATAGTTTAGGAGGGAAAGCAAATGTCATCAATGACGGGAAATAAAATTAAAATATCAGTTTTCGGTCAATCACATTCTAACGGTATCGGTGTTGTGGTTGACGGACTACCCGCAGGCAAAAAAATAGATATGGAAAAAGTTATGGCGTTTATGTCTCGTCGTGCTCCCGGCAAAAACTCCCTTTCAACGGGGCGTAAAGAGGCAGACATTCCTGAAATCATTTCGGGACTTGTAAATGGTGTAACTTGTGGTGCACCACTTTGTGCAGTAATCAAAAATACAAATCAGCATTCGGCTGATTATAATAATATTATGGATACTCCACGCCCATCTCACGCAGATTTCAGCGGTAACATTCGTTATAATGGATTTAACGATGTTTCGGGTGGCGGACATTTTTCAGGCAGACTTACAGCACCGCTTTGTTTTGCGGGTGCAGTATGTATGCAGATTTTAGAGGATATGGGCATTGAAATTCAAGCTCATATTCAAAAAATTAAAAATGTATGTGACGATAAAATTGATTTTGTAAATATTGGTAATTGGAACACCGCATCAAAAGATTTTCCTGTAATCAACGATGAAAAAGGCAAACTTATGATTGCCGAAATCGAAAAGGCACGGGAAATGGGCGATTCTGTTGGCGGTGTAATCGAATGTGTGGTTACAGGTGTTAAAGCAGGTTACGGTGACCCAATGTTTGATGGCATTGAAAACCAACTTGCAAAAAACATTTTTGGAATTCCTGCAGTTAAAGGTATTGAATTTGGTAACGGATTTTCTGCTACGGACCTTTATGGTAGTGAAAACAACGATGATTTTTGTATAGTAAATGATGAAATTAAAACCGCAACAAACAATGCAGGTGGAATAAACGGTGGAATTACAAATGGTATGCCAATAGTATTCCGTACTGCAATCAAACCAACACCGTCAATTTATAAAGAACAGAATAGTGTAAGCCTTGCAGATAAAACTGAAAAGAAGTTACAAATAAAAGGCAGACACGACCCGTGTATTGTGCAAAGAGCAGTACCGGTTGTAGAGGCAGTAACTGCATTTACGATATTAGACATAATTTTATAAGGTGATATTATGGAAGACCTTTCAATCATAAGAGAAAAAATAAATAACATAGATAATCAGATAATTGAACTTTGGAAAGATAGAATGGAAACTTGTCTTTCTGTTGCACAGTATAAGAAAGAGAATAATCTTCCTGTGCTAGATTCAAAGCGTGAGCGTGAACTTCTTAATCGTATCGGCAATATGGCAGGTGAGGAGTTAGAAGTTTATTCCCGCGTGCTTTATGATACAATTATGTCAGTTTCCCGTTCATATCAGCACCGTTATCTTAATACTGACAGTGAACTTACAGAGAAAATCAAGTCAGCAGTTGAAAACACACAGAAATTATTCCCTCAAAAAGCAATGGTTGCGTGCCAAGGTGTTGAGGGTGCATATTCAGGGCTTGCTTGCGAAAAACTTTTCAAATATCCAACTGTTTCATACTTCAAAACTTGGTATGATGTTGTAAATGCTGTTGAAAAAGGGCTTTGCAAATATGGTGTATTGCCAATTGAAAACAGTACAGCGGGTAGTGTAAACGCTGTTTACGATTTAATGGCAGAACACAATTTCTATGTAGTTAAAAGTATTCGTCTTAAAATCAACCATTGTCTTTTAGGCAATAAAGGTGCAACTCTTGACGGTATTAAAGAAATTTTTTCTCATGAGCAGGCAATCAATCAATGCAGTGAGTTTTTGCGTGAGCATAGTAACATTAAAGTTACAGTTTGTGAAAACACTGCAGTAGCAGCAAAAATGGTTATGGAAAGCGGTCGTACTGATGTTGCGGCAATCTCATCAGAAAATTGTCGTGATTTGTATGGTATGACTCTTATTTCTGACGATGTGCAGAATAAAGATAACAATTACACCCGTTTTATTTGCATTTCAAAAGATTTGGAAATCTATCCGGGAGCGGACAAAACAAGTTTTGTACTGACTTTGCCACATCATCCGGGCTCGCTTTATCATACACTTGCAAGATTTTATGCGTTGGGCATAAATGTTCATAAAATTGAAAGCAGACCTATACAGAACAAAGATTTTGAATTTATGTTTTATTTTGATATGTCTGTTTCAGTTTACGATAATGCTTTTTATGAAATTCTTGAACAGTTAAAAGACGAGTGCGAATATTTCCACTATTTAGGTAGTTATTCGGAGGTAATGTAACAATGTACGGACTTTTAGGTGAGCATTTGCCACACAGTTTTTCACCACAAATTCATTTGGCTTTAGGCAATCACGATTACAATCTTTTTGAGGTTGCACCCGAAAATCTTGAAGCCTTTATGAAAGAACATAATTTTAAGGGTATAAATGTTACAATACCATATAAAAAGGCTGTTATACCGTATCTTGATGTTGTTTCCCCCGAGGCACAGAAAATTGGTGCAGTTAATACCATAACTGTTCGTGACGGTAAACTTTACGGTGATAATACTGATTATTTTGGATTTGTATATATGCTCGAAAAGTCAGGTATCAGCGTTAAAGGCAAAAAAACAGTTGTGCTTGGCGGTGGTGGTGCATCTGCAACCGTTCAGGCAGTGCTACACGATTTTGGTGCAAAAGAAGTTATTGTTGTTGATTTGAATACAGAAAATAACTATCAAAATTTATATCTTCACTATGATGGTGAAATTATTGTAAACACCACCCCTGTTGGAATGTACCCAAACAATTTGAAATCGCTTGTCAATCTTGACGATTTCAAAAATCTTTCAGGCGTGCTTGATGTTGTGTATAATCCACTTAAAACAAAACTGATTTTAGATGCTGAAGAACGAAATATACCTTGTTCTGCAGGTCTTTCAATGCTTGTGGCTCAGGCAAAAAAAGCACACGAGATTTTCTTTTATACAAAAATCGAAACATCAGTTTGTGAAAATATTGAAAACATTCTTAAAAAACAGATGTGCAATATTGTGCTTATTGGTATGGCGGGTTGCGGTAAGTCAACAATTGGTAAAGTCCTTGCAGAAAAACTTAATAAAGAGTTAGTTGACACGGACCAAATGATAGAAAATGTTGAAAATATGCCAATCCCCGAAATAATTGAAAAGTTTGGTGAAGTGCATTTCAGAAATTGTGAAAATGCTGCAGTAATCTTGGCAGGCAGAGAAAAAGAGTGCATAATCGCAACGGGTGGGGGAGTTATCACTCGACCTGAAAATTACAATCCGTTAAAGCAAAACGGAATTATAGTATTTATCAATCGTGACGCGGATTTGCTCCCAACCAATGGCAGACCTCTTTCACAAATGCACGGTGTAAAAGCACTTTATGAAAAAAGAATGCCACTTTATCGTCAGTTTGCCGATGTTGAGGCTGACGGTAATGGCACAGTTGAAGAAGTAGCCGACAGAATTATAAAGGAGATTGAGCTTTTATGAAAATTCTTGTAATCAACGGGCCAAACATCAATATGTTAGGTATTCGTGAGCCGGGCATTTATGGTAGCCAGAATTACGAAACTTTACTTTGTGATATTGATGCTTGGGCAAATGAACTCGGTTGCCAGGTCGAGTGTTTTCAATCAAATCATGAGGGCGATATAGTTGATAAAATTCAACAGGCTTATGGCGAAGTGGACGGAATTGTCATAAACCCTGCAGCCTATACCCATACAAGCGTTGCAATTTTAGATGCTCTTAAATCTGTGGGTATCCCTGCAGTTGAAGTTCATATTTCAGATGTAACCAAGCGTGAAGATTTTCGCCAAATCTCTTACGCAGGTATGGCTTGCGAAGAACATATAATCGGTAAAGGATTAGAGGGCTATCATCTTGCAATGCAGTATCTTTGCAAGAAATACAAATAGTAGATGGTAAGGTGGTGGCTTTATGCGATTTTATACACACAGTGAAACTCCTAAACCTAAAACTAGTACATTTTCAAAAGCATTTCTAATAGCACTATATGCTTTTATGATTCTTGTAGGCGTGGGACTTGCATTTTATCTTTTTTATTTTGCGAAAAGTGTAGCAGGTGGAATAATTGAAATAATTATAACTTTTTTGTTGTTTGAATTTGTGATAGTAAGAAACTCAAATCTTGAAAAATCTTATGTTGAGATAAATAATGACGAAATATTGGTAGTTGATTATTCTTACCATAGAAAAAAAGAAAAGTGTTTTAATGTTAAAGAAATAGCTGAAATGCAAGTGCTTTTTGGACATTCTTTTAAAGTGCGTGGGGATAAAATAAATAGTAGTGCAACCCAATATATAGTTTTTAGAAACCACAAAAAGAGGTACTTATTTAAAGTTTTTTATACTGAAGAAAATTATAAATATTTTCAAGAGCATATCAATTAAGAGCTTTCATTACCATTACATATTAAAAAACAACCCCACTCTCAATCGAGAATGGGGTTTTGTTATATCACTTTGCACTTTGCGTTCTGCACTCTGCACTATTTACAAAAAACATGCCTGCCAATCGTTGTCACAACTGGTCGTGTTCTAATCCATTGGTTACTTGTTTTTGCAGGATTATAATAGTATATAGCACCGCCTGTAGGGTCCCAACCATTTATTGCATCTCGTGCTGCTTTCTTTGCTGTATCATTTGGTGGCACACTCCAGTTGCTGTCACGAACTGCCGAGAAAGCACCTGACTGATAAACTACTCCCGCAATAGAGTCGGGGAACGATGAATGCCTAACTCTGTTCAACACAACCGCACCAACTGCAACTTGCCCCACATAACTCTCGCCTCGTGCTTCTGCACCAATAATTCTTGCAAGAAGATACACATCACTTGAACTGTATCCGCCCGCTGACGAACTACCACCTGAACCGAGTCCTAAATATAATAATGTTTTGCGTCCTGCAATACCATCAACAGTAAGCCCGCAGTTTTTCTGGAATTGTCTTACTGCTTTTTGCGTTGCAGTTCCGTAAATGCCGTCAATCGAGCCTGAGTACAAACCGAGTTCACGCAACTTGCTTTGAATTTGTCGCACTTCTTGTCCCCGTGAGCCTAATTGAGATAATGTCTGTGCACTTTCACCGTATGTGTACGCTATGGCTGTAATCACTAATACATTTACAAGAATAATGGCAACTATCTGCCACAACACTTGTTTTTTACTTCGCATTTCCTTTTTTGTGTCCATTTTATATATCACTCCGAGCGTTTTATTCGATATTATGTTTTCCTTTATAGGATTTTTTATTCAAAAAATAGGAGTAATTGTGGTCAAAATGCGTATTATATACAATATATATTGCTACAAAAATAAATTGAAAAAATTTTTCAAAAAAATTCAAAAAAGTTGTTGACAAGTGGATTTTGTTGTGGTATTATATGCAAGCTGTCTGCGAGAGAGCAAAGCTCAACAGCAAAAAACTTAAAAAAGTTTCAAAAAACTGTTGACAACCTCGTGGAGTTTTGGTACAATAAAACTCCACCCGCAAAAACGGGTTGGACAGACTGAACCTTAAAAATTAAACAACGACGAGATAAGTAAAAGGAACCCTGTAGTTTCTATGAGAGTATGAAAATACTTGATGGAAGTACAAGAAACAGTAATTCTTTTGGATAACAGAAGAGTTAAAAAAGAACGCAAAGCGTTTGAGTTAAA
>JAFQCT010000002.1 GCA_017399405.1 Clostridia bacterium
AAATTGGTAATTAAAGGTGAAAGTACAGATTTCGTTGTAGGCGGAGATGCTGATAGTAATATTAATTTAATTGTTCCTAAAACGGACAATGGTTGGAAAATTGGGTTGGGCAAAGATATAAAAAGAGTTTTTCAAAGAAATATTGAAGGATATTCCATTTGCGTATATCAATATGAAAATTCTGATGAATATTATCTTTCTGTATTAAAAGTTGACGGTGGAAATTTTGAAATAAGTGATGAGTTTAACTCTGAATTTTATTCAATAAGTAAATATAACGATTCACTAAATGAAACACAGTATACTTATTATGCTTATATTCCTAGTTTTAATGCTCAATACTCTATTTTTTTGGATGGTGCGGAAATATGCATAGGAACAGGATAGGACAGGGGACGGTTCCTTGTCTTGTACAACACCTTACGCAATAGGTGGTGGTTCAAGTCTTCCTGACGCAACATAAAAGGAGGTTTTTATTATGAAGAAAAAGATGATATTTGCGGTTGTATTGGTTGTTATCTTATTAACAATTGCTGTGGTTTTAATAAAAACACCATTACTTCATCTTAATGAAGAAGACACAAGTGGCAAGTATCAAAATTTTTACACAACTCTTTACAAAATCACAAAATCCGAACAAATTTTAAACTACACACTTCAATCATATTCTTATCATGGCAATAATTATGATGAATTAAAGCCGTTGTTTGAAGATGCTTTTGAAATTAGAGATAATTATAATCAGGATACTTTAGAGGTGAGTGCATATACTCAATTAGATTATTTTTATATTTTATATCTTGTGACAAACGACAAAATTGAAGAAGCAGATAAATATATTGACGATAATCTTAATGAAAACAATCTGAATGAAGTTGCATCAGCATTGAGTACAATATATTATACTCTTGATGAAAAAGAAGACAAGGATTGGTCACTTGCAAAGACGAAAGAGGTTATTGAAAGTGATTTTTATCAAGATTTAATAAAAAATGAATATCAATCAGGAGATTTGAAAAATGCACATATGATTTCAAGCTGGAGCTTTTATGTATATGCTTTATTCAATAGCGGGGCATATGACGAAAGCATAAATGAAATTAAAAAGATGGCTCAAAATCCTAATGCTTCACATTTTATATTTACTACTTTGAATCTTGTGTCAGATGATGATAATGCTCAGAAGTCAGAGTTTATTGATAATGTAATTGAATATTTGGAAAACAATGATACATTAACGAAAGAAGAATTAATTCGATTAAAAGAAATGTATCAATAGTAATGATAAATTAGTATAGTGTAATTTTATAAGTTTACTATAAAAAGGCTATCAACTAAAATATAAAAACTAAAAGCAGAAGTGATTTTTCAGTTCTGCTTTCTCTATTTTATATTCAAATTATAATATTACTTCCTGTGGCATACCGCCATTTTCTCTTGACTTATCTGCAAGATATACGCATAAATGACCTGCAACAGAATCAAATATTGAAGTACAAGCAAGACTTGGCTTTTCTCCTCTTACAAACGATACAAAGTCAGCGGCTAATCTTTCGTCACCGCCACCGTGACCGCCATAAGCACCAACCATATCGCCTGTAACTTTAAGGTCAACTTCTTCAACGATTTTTTCGTCAGTAGTAGTTGGGTGAATTTTTGAAACATAGAATTTTGACTCTTCAAAGTTACCGTAAATTTCACCTTTAGTACCTGTAATATGTATACGACGCAGTGACATTGAATTACCACCAACAAGGTTGTGTGTGCCCGTAGCACCGCTTTCAAAATTCACAAGCACAGACTGATGGTCAACAACATCATTATCACACTTGTAAATACATTTTCCATAAGGTGAGTCACCTTTAAGAAGATTGATTTTATCTTCAATTGTGGGGTTTTCAATATGCTCTAATTTGTCCCATACATAAAACGCCCATCTTTCAGGTTGGTCAATATAAAGCCGTTTTGCAGAATATCTGCACTCATCAACAAGCGGACAGTCAACAAGACAACGAGTACCTGCATTCTCAGGTGCGTTTTCAGGTTTGAACTGATATTTACCGCCAAAACTTGCAATTTGTGTAGGCTTTGTTTCACTCATAAGCCACATCATAATGTCAATATCGTGACAGCATTTTGCAAGAAGCATTGATGTGTGACATTCTTTACTGTTTGCCCATTTACCACGGATATATGAGGTTGAAAGGTGGTGATAACTTACATGTTCAAGTGTCTGAATATTGATAATATCACCAATTTCACCACTTACAATTCTTTCTTTAATTCCGTAGTAGAATGGAGTGTAACGAAGCACATGGCAAATCATAACTTTTGAGTTATTCTTTCTTGCACATTCTACAAGTTCACGCATTTCTTCCTCATTAGGTGCAAATGGTTTTTCAAGTAACATATCATAACCCGCATCTAAAAGGGGAATAGATGTTTCAAGGTGCTGGTGGTCCATTGTACCATTAATAATTGTATCAGCAAGTTTGCCTTTTTCGGCTAATTCTTGTGCAGTCTGGAAGCACATATCTTCGCTGAAACCGAACTTTTTCATACACATTTCTCGTCTTACAGGATTAGGGTCAGCAACGCCCACAATCTGCAAAAGTTCAGGATTTGTTAAGCTAAGTTCAGCATAAATTAAAGCTCTGTGACCTGCACCAACAATAATAGCAGTAATTGGTTTTGACATAATTATCATCTCGCTTAGATAAGTGAATTTTCACACGCACATTATACAACACACAAAACCAAAAATCAACCCAACAAATTTGAGTTTGTCGGGGTGTTTGAAAGACATCCTCTTTCCTCCCTCTGACGAGGGAGGTGGCAAAATCGAAGATTTTGACGGAGGGAGAGATAAAGTACTTAACGGCTCGTATCTCTCCCTCAGTCTCGCTAACGCTCGACAGCTCCCTCGTCAGAGG